>NZ_JBFTEF010000001.1:0-900992 GCF_041023745.1 Massilia sp. X63 | reverse complement strand
GGCAGATGCTCTCCCAACCTTGCCCAGTCGGGAGCCTCGAGGTGATTCGCCAGGAAATGTAGAGTGTCGTCGAACATGGCGACGAAGGTTAACAGCGTTGCCGCGCGTTTACAACGACAAAATAAAAATGCCGTTCAGTCTTAACTGAACGGCATTACCCTGCGCGGGGCGTTTTTCTTAAGCAGGTCTTAAACCGATGAAAACCTGACCATTAATCGTCGCAAGTTTTGCATTTCGTTACAATTTGGCATTTTCACGTCTCCCTTCTACTGTTACCTTGCTCATCCGTAAACCCGGCCCGCTCCTCACGACAGTGGACCGGCATGAATTCGGAAGGAAAAGGTATGCATAAAGTGTTGGCCGTGTTGTTCGCAGTGCTGTTCGCCGCCGGCGCCGCCCATGCCGCCGAAACCGCGCGCAGCCTGCCGCAGGCTTACGCCGGCGTCGGCGTGTCCGCGGTCGACTACGTCGGCGCCGCCACCAAGGCCAGCCCGAAGGTGTTCGCCGGCTACCAGCTCAAGCCCCAGCTCGCGCTCGAGGGCGGCGCCGTCGACCTGAAGAACGGCTACGGCATGTACATCGCCGTCAAGCCCAGCCTGCCCTTGAGCGAGAAACTCTCGGCCTACGGCAAGGTGGGCGTGGCCCAGACCCGCCGCCCGGCCCTGCCGGCGCCGCTTCCCACCGCGATCGGCAAGAAGTCCGAGACCGGCGCCTACGGCGCTTTCGGCCTGCAGTATTCGATCACCCCGAACGCCGCCGTCACGCTCGAACTCGAACGCCTGCCGCGGGCCAAGCCGGACGCCCTCAAGCCGAACGTCTGGACCCTGGCGCTGCAGTTCCTGTTCTGAGCCCGCCATGAAAGAAGCGGCCCGCGGGCCGCTTCTTTTTTTCGGTGCGACTCAGACCTGCGCCGCGATCAAGTCCGCGCTTTCCGGATCGTCGACCCGCAGCGCATCCACGAACACCTGCAGCGAGGAGCCGCAGGCAAACACCAGCACGTCGCCCGGACGACACAGCGACAGGCCGTGGCGGATCGCCTCGCCCACCTCGATCACCCGGTGCAGGGTATCGCTCAGGCCGGCCGCTTCCTCGGCGCCGTCAAGGATCAGGTCGACCGCCTCGCCCACTTCGCGGCCGCGGCTCTGGGACTCGTAGACCACCAGTTCGTCGAACCGCGCGCCGCACACGCGGCCGACCTCGCGCAGGTCGTCGTCGCGGCGGTCGCCCGGCGCGGTGACGATGCCGACCAGCTGCGCCGGGAGCAGCGCGCGCGCCATCTCGGCCATGGCCTTGTAGGCGGCCGGATTGTGGGCGTAGTCGACGATCACGGTCACGCCGCGGATGTCGAACATGTTGGTGCGCAGCGGATTGGTGCGCCCGTTCGACACGAAGGTCGACAGGCCGGTGGCGATCTGCATGTTGCTGAAGCCCGAGGCCATCAGGGCCGCGGCGGCGGCCAGGCTGTTGGCGATGTTGAAGCGGGCGCGCCCGCCGAAGGCCACCGGCATGCTTTCGACCCGCAGCAGCTCCTGGTGCAGGTGGCCGTCCGCGACCACCACTGCATTGTCCTGCAGGTAGACGCCGCGCCCGCCTTCTTCCAGGTGGCTCAGGAACACCGGGTTCTCCGGGTCCATCGAGAAGTACACGATCTCCGCTTCCGGCTTGGCGCGCCGGCCCATGGCCACGCACAGCCGATCCTCGGCATTGAGCACCACCGCGCGGGAAGCGGAAGTGGCCACCACCGCCTTGACCTGGGCCAGGTCTTCCACCGTGTCGACGCCGTCCAGGCCGAGGTGATCGGCCGCGATGTTCAGCACCACGCCGACGTCGCAACGGTCGAAGGCCAGGCCGCGCTTGAGGATGCCGCCGCGCGCCGTTTCCAGCACCGCCACCTCGACGTCGGGCGAGCCGAGCACCGTGCGCGCCGACCAGTAGCCGGTGCAGTCGCCCTTGGCGACCTGCTTGCCGTCGATGAACACGCCTTCGGTGGTGGTCACGCCGGCCACCTTGCCGGCCAGCCGCACCGTGTGCCCGATCAGGAGCGTGGTGGTGGTCTTGCCGTTGGTGCCGGTGATCGCGATGGTCGGGATACGCCCGTCCGAATCGCCCATCAGGCCCTGCACGATGGCGTCGCCGGCATCGACCGGTTCGCCGCTGCTCGGGTACTGGTGCATGCGGATGCCGGGTGCGGCATTGACTTCGATGACGGCGCCGCGCTGGGCGTCGAGCGGCAGCGCGATGTCGCGGCAGACGATGTCGATGCCGGCCACGTCCAGGCCGATCTTGCTTGCCGCGCGCACGCACAGCAGGCGGGTCGATTCCGGCAGCAGCGCGGTCACGTCCTCGGCGGTGCCGCCGGTGGACAGGTTGGCATTGCCGCGCAGTTCGGCGCTCACGCCCACCGGCAGGATGCTGTCGACGTCGAAGCCCTGCTTGCGCAGCACGTCGGCGGCATGGTCGTCGAGCGAGATCCTGGTGAGGATGTTGGCGTGGCCGGCGCCGCGCGCCGGGTTGGCGTTCTCGCGCTCAACCAGTTCGCGGATGGTGGCGACGCCGTCGCCCACCACATGCGCCGGACGGCGCAGCGAGGCCGCGGCCACCTGGCCGCCCGCCACCAGCACGCGGTAGTCGCGCCCTTCGACGAAACGCTCGACGATGATGCGGCGTCCATGCTGGCGCGCGAACGCGAAGGCGCGCGCCAGCTCGTCCGGCGTGCGGCAGTCGACGGTCACGCCCTTGCCCTGGTTGCCGTCGAGCGGCTTGAGCGTCACCGGCGCGTTCATGCGCGAAGCGGCCCGCTGCGCGTCTTCCACGCTGGTGACGACCGAACCTTCCGGCACCGGCACCCCGGCTTCCTTGAGCAGGGTCTTGGTCAGCTGCTTGTCGCCGGCGATCTTCACCGCGATGAAGCTGGTGTCGCCGGTGGTGGTGGCCTGCAGCCGCTTCTGCTTGACGCCCCAGCCCAGCAGGAACAGGTTGGCGTCCTCGCTGATGCGCTGGGTCGGGATGCCGCGCTCGTGCGCCGCCGCCAGCACGGCCGCGGTGCTGGTGCCGATGGCGTGGCGCGCGCCGACCGCACGCAGTTCGTCCAGGCGCGGGGCGAGATCGAAGCGCTCGCCGCGGGCCAGGGCGGCGACCAGTTCCAGCGCCAGCTCGAAGGCCGGCTGCACCAGTTTTTCGGATTGATAGGCGCAGACGATGCGGAACACGCCGGGCCGGCCGGAAACCGGGCGGGTGCGGCCGTAGCTGACCGGCGAACCTGCCCCCAGGGCGGCCTGGGTCTGCAGCTCGAGCGTCAGCTGCTCGATGACGCGCCCGAGGTAGGTGCCTTCGCGCAGGCGCTGGGCGAAGCCGCCGCGCTGGCCGGTCGGCAGTAGTTGGCCGCCCAGCGAGGGCAGCGCGGCCAGCAGTGCGTCGTTGAAGCCGGGGATGTCCTTGGAAGAGATGCCGTACAGGTCCTGCAGGTCGATCACGCTCAGCAGGCAGGGTGAATCGGCGTGGACGTTGGGTCCACGCAGGAAACGTTGTTCCAGGATTTGCACGAATAGATCCTTGTCGTCGTTGTAGTCATGCCGGGCATCTGCCCGGCATGTGGAAATATCGGTCCGCGCTGCCGGCTCAGGCTTCGAACAGGCGCGTGTACATGCGGGTGGCCATCAAGCCCACCGCCGTGTGGTGGATCTCCGGCGCCATCAAAGCGCCCAGCAGTTCCATCGCCTCCTGCTTGCCGGCGCAGGCTGCCACCTGTTCCTCGAGCAGGCGCAGCTCGTTGTCGGGCGCCTCCAGGCGCGGGTGGCGCCGGATCAGGCCGCGCTCGGGGAAGTGCGCGCTGCGCTCGGCATGCTCGCCCAGGTTGTCCAGCGTGCGCTGGCGCGCGCGCCAGGTCAGCGCGCGCGGACCGTCGGCGCGCGCGCCGTCCGGCGCTGCGGTGATCCAGTCGCGCAGCACCTGCTGCTCGTAGGCGCTGAAGACGCCGAACATCTCGGCCTTCTCGCCGTGCACCAGGCGCCAGAAGCGGCTGTGCTCGACTTCTTCGCCACGCTTGATCCAGCCGGCCTTTTCCAGCGCCGCCAGGAAGTCCGGGATCTGCGTCGGGTTGCCCAGCCAGTCGTTGACCGAGCGCCCCGCGACGCGGCAGTAGTCGGAATGCATGTTCTTGCCGACGCCGCTCTTGGCCGCGAGGATGTTCACCAGTTCTTCGTGCAGGTCGAACTCGGCGATGCATGAGGTGGTGCTGGCGCCGATGTCGTTCAGGCGGTAGCCGTCCAGCACCCGGCGGTAGAAGGCGTCGCGGTCGCCCACGCGCGGCATCAGCTTGTTCAGGGCCTGCACCGCCTTCTGGGCGTGGCCGCTGGCGGCATTGTCGACCGTGACGTGCAGCGTGAAGTAATACGGGTCGATGCCGAATTCGTTCAGCTCGTAGGCGGTGATCAGGAGGTGCAGCGGCAGCTGCTCGTAGCCGAGGTTGTAGCCGATGACTTCGGGCAGGAAGTGCTCGGCGTCGTGGCCGAGCGCCAGCTGGAGCGCGCCCTGCACGAAATGCGCGTCGTCGAGCTGCTCCCAGCCCTCGCAGCCGTGGGTGGCCAGCAGCTTGCGGTAGATCGTCACATGGTTCTTGCTGGGCGCGCCCTCGCCGAGCTCCTCGATATAGGTCTTGATCAGCTCATGGTAGGCCGGGTTGTCCCACTGCTTGAGCAGGCCGTACAGCCAGGCGCCATCGACCAGCTTGGTCGGCGCGACCGCCTTGATGAAGTACAGGGCATGCGCGCGGCATGTGAAGTAGCGGCGCGGTGCGCCGTTCTTGCGCGCCGCCAGGTAGTCGCGGTATTGCTGGCCGACGGCGTCGGTACGCTCCTCGACCCAGGCCGGCAGCGCGTCCAGGCTGGACGGCAGGTCGCTCGGCAGCGCCTGCACGGCGGCGATCTGGTCGGCGACATAGGCACGGGCTTGGTCCTGGTGGGGGCCCGGATTGTCGTACAGCGAAAAGTACAGGCGCCGGGCGCACTCGCAGGTAGCGCGTGCGCTGGGCGCCGCGCCGCTGGTGGCGGTGGTGGTCGCGTCTGCTAACAGCATCGAATTCATGGTCTCGGATCGTATTGTTGGTCTGGTAGGACGATGGCAACATTATCCGGGCTGGTCCATGTACACAGAATCGGTAGCAGCGCTGTGAGTATGTAAGAAAGGGATTACAAAAGTACAATTCCGGGACAGGCAAAATCTGACCAGATGGTCAAGAAACCGCCCTTGCGTCGATGCCGTCGGCGCGGTCGCTAGAGCCGGGCCCCGAGTTCGGCGTCGGCCACCAGGCGGCCGGCGGACAGCCGGACCGGCACCGCGCCGGCGGCAAGCATGCGGGTGATCGCGCGGTCGCCGTCGCCCGGCGTCACCTCCACCGCGCGGATGGCTTGCGCCACCAGCAAGACCTCGAAGCCGGCCGCAATCCCGTCGAGCACCGTGTTCAGGACGCAGTAGTCGGTGGCCAGGCCGCACACTGCCAGCCGGGTGACGCCTTCGGCCAGCATGCTGCGCGCCAGGCCGGTGCCGTTGAAGGCGGAATAGGCATCCTCGGCCGCGCTCACGGCCTTCGAGACCACCACGGCATCGGCGGGCAGGCGCAGCGCCCGGCTGAAGGCCGCGCCTTCGGTCCGCGCCACGCAGTGCGGCGGCCACGGCCCGCCCTGGGCCGTGAACGAGCAGTGATCCTCGGGATGCCAGTCGCGCGAGGCGTAGATGGGCAGCCCGCGGCCGTGGTACAGCGCGATGAGTGCGTTGATCGGGTCGACGACGAGGTCGCCGCGCGGGACGGCCAGGCGGCCGCCGGGCAGGAAGTCGTTCTGCAGGTCGACGATCAGCAGGGCGTCGCCCTTGCCGAGCACGATGGCGCTCATGGAAGCTTGCTCCTTGCGGGTTGGCGAATCGAAGGCCTAGCTTAGCATGCTGTCGCCAAAACCGGCGGCGCCACGCAAAACGCCCGGCTTCCTTGCGGGAACCGGGCGTCGTTCGGGCCGCGCAGGGCTGCGCGGCGGCGGGCGCTTACTGCTGGTTCAGCAGCGAGCGCTGGCGGGCGTACAGGAAGTACACTGCCAGGCCGATCAGCAGCCAGATGCCGAAGGCCAGCCAGGTATGCCAGCTCAGGAAGGACATCAGGACCAGGCAGAAGATGATGGCCAGCGCCGGGATCACCGGCACGCCCGGGCAGCGGAAGGCGCGGTGCAGGTCCGGACGCTTCTTGCGCAGGATGATCACGGCCAGCGAGACCAGCGAGAACGCGGCCAGGGTGCCGATGTTGACCAGTTCGGCCAGCACGTCGAGCGGCACCATCGCGGCGATCAGGCCGAAGATGATGCCGACCATCCAGGTGGCGAAGTACGGGGTGCCGTATTTCGGGTGCACTTCGGACAGCTTGGCCGGCAGCAGGCCGTCGCGCGACATGGCGAACAGGATGCGGGTCTGGCCGTAGGCCATCACCAGGATCACGGTGCTCATGCCCAGGATGGCGGCCAGGTCGACGAAGCCGGCGACCCAGTCCTGGCCCGCCACCTGCAGCGCCAGCGAGACCGGATGGTCGACGCCCTTGAAGTCCATGAACGGCACGATGCCGGTCATGATGGCGGCCACGGCCACATACAGCACCGTGCACACGCCGAGCGAGCCGATGATGCCGATCGGCAGGTCGCGCGACGGGTTCTTGACCTCCTCGGCGGCCGAGGTCACGGCGTCGAAGCCGATGAAGGCGAAGAACACCAGCGCCGCGGCGCTCAGCACGCTGCCGGCGCCGAAGGGCATGAAGGGCTGCCAGTTTTCCGGCTTGACGTAGTTGACGCCGACCACGATGAACAGGAGCACGACGCCGGTCTTGATCAGCACCATGACGTTGTTCAGGCGCGCCGATTCACGCACGCCGAGCGAGAGCAGGAAGGTCAGGCACATCATGATGACGAAGGCCGGCAGGTTGAAGATGGTGGCCACGCCCGGCTGTGCGCCCGGGGCCGCGCGCAGCGCTTCCGGCAGCACCACGCCGATGCCCTTGAGCAGCGACTGGAAGTAGCCCGACCAGCCCACCGCGACCGCCGAGGTGGCCAGGCCGTACTCCAGCAGCAGGTCCCAGCCGATCATCCAGGCGACGATCTCGCCCAGGGTGAAATAGCTGTAGGTGTAGATCGAACCGGCCACCGGCACGCTCGACGCGAATTCGGCATAGCAGAGGGCGGCGAAGCCGCAGGCGATCGCGGCGATGATGAAGGAGAGGGTCAGGGCCGGGCCGGCGGTGACGGCGCCGGTGCCGGTCAGCACGAAGATACCGGTGCCGACGATGGCGCCGATGCCCATCAGGACCAGGTCGAACGGACCCAGCACTTTCTTCAGGCCGCCGGGCTTTTGCGCCGCCGCTACCATTGTGTCGAGATTTTTGGTTCTGAAAAGACTCACTACTTGTTCTCCAATCAAAAAATAGTTTGGTTCCGCGTCTTTTGTCCGCCGCTGCATGGTATGCCGCGGTCGTGCGCTCGCCATCCGGCCGGTCAACCGCATGCCAGACCCGTGAACCGACTGTCGCCTTATTTACTTCCAGCCTGCCTGCCTCCGCAAGCGGTCTTCGCAAGCTGCAGACGCGACATTATCACCAGATTGTTGTCCGGAATCAAAGTAAAGTGATGAAACTCGAATAATTCCTTTGTTTCAATCAAAAAGCCACGTTCGTTGTGTATTGATCGCCCTGCTTTCCTTCAGCTTGATTTCCGTAAATCAACAGAACATAATCGAACAGTTGCCGCATGGAAGCGGCGCCGAGCTACCCGGCCTCCCTGCCGCGCCCTTCCCTCCTTGCAGCAGCTGAGCACGATGACGACTTCACAGGCATCCCGAGCGGCGATCGGCGCATGGCGCAAGGCCGCGCCAGCCCTGCTGCTGGCGCTTGCCGCAGCGGCCGGCCAGCCCGGTGCGCTGGCGGCCGAGGGCGCGCCGCCGGCCGCGCAGCTGCGCCTGCGCGAGCTGGCCCAGCTGGCGGAACGCAGCAATCCCGCGGCGCGCGACCAGTTGCTGGAACAAGCCGCCAGCTTCACCCGGGGCGCGCCGTATGCGGTGCAGATCGAGTACCTGGGCCTGCTGCGGCGCATCCACAGCGATGCCGGCCAGCTGGGGGAAGCCTATGCGGTGGACGAACGCATCATCCGGCTTGCCGGCGCCGAGCGTGACGCCCCAAGGGTCGCGCTGGCCAGCCTGGGACGGGTCTACAAGCGCCTCAACGACAACGATCCGGCCGCCGCGATGGCAATGCTGGAATCGCTCAACAGCCAGTACCTCGCTCTCGGCAACACCGAATTCGAGGCCAATGCCGAGGTCGCCTACGGGGCGATCTACAACACCACCGGCCAGCACGACCGCGCCCTCGCCCACTACCTGCGCGCGCTGGAACTGGTGCAGCGCAATCCGACCCTGTGGAGTCCGCGCGAAGCCGATCTGCGCCTGGCGCTGGCGCGCCTGTACGTCAACAGCGGCAACACCGTCAAGGCGCTCGAGACCACCCGCGCCTACCGGGAAGCGCATGCCGGCGGCGCCAACGGCGCGCTGCCGCCGCGGGTGGAAGCCCTGATGTACTTCATGGACGGGCGCGCCTACGTCGCCCTGAACCAGCTGCCGCAGGCGCATGCGGCCTTCGAGCGCGCGCTGGTGCTGGCGCGCCGCCACGACCTGCGCTGGATCGAGGCCAACGTGCGGGGCAACGTCGCCGACGCCTGGCTGCGCAACCGGCGCTACGTGGAGGCGGAGCGCGCCGCGCGCGCCGCCATCGCCCCGGCCGAACAGGTCAGCGACCAGAGCATCATCCAGATGGTCTACGCCAACCTGGGCTTCGCCCTGTTCGGCCAGGGCCGCATGGCGGAGGGCTCGGTCTACATCGACCGCACCGCGCAGGAGCTGCGCAAGGCCGGCGCCATGCTGGCGGTGTCCAACATCCTGGGCGAGAAGAGCGAGGCGCTGGAACGCGCCGGCTTGCACCGGCAGGCATTGCGCGCCGTGCGCGAGCGCGAGCAGATCCAGCAGACCCTGGCGGCCGACAGCCGCAACAAGGCGTTCGCGGCCCTGCAGGAACAGTTCAACGCCAAGGAGCGCGCCGCCCAGATCGAGCGCCTGCGCCAGGAGAACGCCGTCAAGGACGCCGAGATCCACAACCGCAACCTGCGCCTGGCGCTGGCCTCGCTTGGCGCCTTGCTGGCGCTGGTACTGTCCGGCTTTGTCTTCATGCTGTACCGCAGGTCGCAGGCCAGCGGCCGCCGCCTGGCCGAACTGAATGCCGAACTGGCCTACCGTTCCGCGCACGACCCGCTCACCGGCCTGTACAACCGCCGCTCGCTGGCGGACCGGATGCGCGAGCGCCGTCCGGCGGCGGGCGCCGGCGACTGCTTCACCCTGCTCGACATCGACCATTTCAAGCGCATCAACGACCAGCACGGCCACAGCGCCGGCGACGCGGTGCTGGTCGAGGTGGGCCGGCGCCTGAACGGGGTGGTGCGCGAAACCGACATGGTGCTGCGCTGGGGCGGCGAGGAATTCCTGGTGTATTCGCAGGGCGTGAGCGACGCCCAGCGTCCGCTGCTGGTGCAGCGCATCCTGAACGCGATCGCGGCGGCGCCGGTGGTGCTGGAGGACGGCACTGCGCTGCAGGTGAGCGCCACCGCCGGCGCGGTCTCGCTGCAGGCCGACGCCACGCCCGGCGCAAGCCCGGGCTTCGGCTGGGAACAGGCGATCGCGCTGGCCGACCGCGCGCTCTACAAGGGCAAGGAAAGCGGCCGTAACCGCGGCTTCATCGTGGAAGGCCTGGAGGGCGCCGACGCGCCTGCTGCCGCCCATGGCGCCGGCGCCGAGCGCGACCTGCGGCTGCACCTGGTGCTGCCGGACCTGCACTGGCAGCCGGCGCCGTAAACCTGCCGGCGCCGGCGCCGCCGCCGACCGCGCGCCTCAGGCCTGGCTGCGGCTGAGCGCAACGCGCCCCAGCATCCCCGTCACCGTCTGCAACAGCAGCGCCGGCCGCAAGGGCTTGGCCAGGTATTCGTCGAAGCCCGCTTCCAGCGCGCGCTGCTGGTCTTCGCGGCGCGAGAACGCCGTCAGGGCGATCGCCGGCACCCGCGCCGCCGCGCCGTCGCGCCCGGCACGGATGCGCCGGATCAGTTCGAAGCCGTCGACCAGGGGCATGCCGATATCGCTGATCAAGAGATCGAGCGGCTGCTGCCCGGCCAGGCGCAGGGCGTCGCCGGCGCTCACGGCGCTCAGGATCCGGGCGCCGGTCTCGGACAGCACCTGCTGCACCAGTTCCAGCGAATCGGGCTCGTCGTCGACCACCAGCACCGTCAGGCCGGCCAGGCTGCCGCCGGACGCGCGTCCGTCGTCCTGCACCGACGCGCCCGCCGGCAACGGCGCCGGCGCGGCCGCTGCGTCGCCCTGCCGGATCGGCAGGTGCACCGTAAAGGTGGCGCCGCGCCCGACGCCGGCGCTTGCCACCGTGATGGCGCCGCCCTGCAGCTCGGCCAGCTGGCGCGCGATCGACAGGCCCAGCCCGAGGCCGCCGTGGCGCCGCGCGGACGAGGAATCGGCCTGGCGGAAGCGGTCGAACACATAGGGCAGGAAGTCCGGATCGATGCCGATGCCCGAATCGGCCACGTCGATCGCCACCTCGCTCCCCTCGCGCCGCACGCTGACGGCGACCCGCCCGCCCGGTTCGGTGAACTTGATCGCATTCGAGACCAGGTTGCTCATGACCTGCTGCATGCGGCCCGGGTCGCCCAGCACCGCCCCGGCGTCGTAGTCGACCTCGGCCACCAGCTGGATCTGCTTGCCGATCGCCGCCGGGCGCGCCGTTTCCAGCGCGGCGTTGACGAATTCGGCCGGCGGCACCAGCCTCGCTTCGACCCTGACCTTGCCGGCGATCAGGCGGCTCATGTCGAGCATGTCCTCGATCAGCTGGGCCTGGGCGCGCGCATTGCGTTCGATGGTTTCCAGGCCGCGGCGCAGCATCGCCTCGTCGCGCGCGCCCTGCAGCAGAAGTTGCGACCAGCCCAGCATCGCATTCAGCGGCGTGCGCAGCTCGTGCGAGAGGGTGGCCAGGAATTCGTCCTTCAGCTGGCTCAGGTGCTCGGCCTCGACCCGCGCCTTCTGCTCGCGCAGATAGAGTTCCTGGCGCTCGGCCGCGGTCTCCAGCGAGGCCGCCAGGCTGCGGTTGCGCGCGGCCAGCCGGGTGTCGAACACAGCGGCCAACAGCGCGATGCCGAGCACCGCGAAGGCCGCCACCGCGACCAGCAGCGCCAGGTGATCCTGGTTGACGCCGCCGCCGGCGGCGCGGCAGACGCTGGCAGGATGGAAGCGCGCCGCAGCCATGCCGGTATAGTGCATGCCCGCGATGGCGCCGCCCATTACCACGGCGGCGCCGAGCTGGGCCAGGCGCGGATGCGGCACCGAACCGGGACATTGCGCATTGAGTCGGAAGCCGATCCAGAGCGCGCCGGCGGAAGCGCCGATGGCAATCGCGACCGAGGCCAGGAACAGCCAGGGATCGTAGCTGATCGGCGGATCCATGCGCATGCCGGCCATGCCGGTGTAGTGCATGGCATTGATGCCCAGTCCCATCAACAGCGCGCCCCAGGCCAGGTGCCGGCCACGCAGCTCGCGATGGCGCAGCTGCCACAGGGCCAGTCCGGAAACCAGCACCGGCAGCAGCCAGGAAACGAAGGTGATCAGGGGGTCGTAGGCCAGCGGCATCGGCAGGCGGAAGGCCAGCATGCCGATGAAGTGCATCGCCCAGATCCCGCTGCCCATCGCAAAGGCGCCGCCGGCCATCCAGGCGTGCGGCGCCTGGCCCTGCGCTTCCTTGACCCGCATCGCCAGGCTCAGGGCCGTATAGGACGCGAAGATCGCGGCCAGGACCGAGAGCAGCACCAGCGTGGGTTCGTAATGGCCGATCAGCATAGGGGTGGGTGCAGGTTCCTTCGTGTCCGCGGGAGGGTTGCCCAGCAGCCGCGATCCCGGCGCTTCCGAGTGTACACGAGGCGGGCCGGACAGCGCGCCAGCGGATCTGCCAGGACCGGACCGTGACGGGCGCGGCGCCGCCAGGCGGCCTCACAAGTTACTATAGGGCAATTCTACAGGATCGGGGAAGGCGTGGTGCACGCCCCGCTGCATCCCCACCACATTGTTGCAGGGAATGAAACCGGTGTTATATTGTCCAGATTGCCACTTCGGGGTTCCGCCATGCGCCGCCTTGCACGTGTCCTGCTCTCCGCCCTTGCCCTCCTGATGCCGGCCATGGCCGCGATGGCCGCCGCACCCGGGGCGCCCGCCTGCGCAGCGGGCCAGCCCGTGCGCGAGGAACGCTACCTCACGATCGGCGGCATCGCCCAGTGGGTGGTCCTGAAGGGAGACGACTGCCGCAATCCGGTGCTCCTGGTCGTGCACGGCGGCCCGGGCAATCCGCTCTCGCCCTACCTGGACGGACTGTATGCCGGTTGGGAAAAACACTTTACGCTGGCGACCTGGGACCAGCGCGGCGCCGGCCGCAGCTTTACCCGCAACCCGGTGGCGCCCGACACCACCGAACAGCTGCTCTCGGTCGGCCTGCTGGCGGCCGACGGCGTCGACTTCGCGGCCTGGACCGCGCAGCGCCTCGGCAAGCGCCGGGTGATCCTGTTCGGCGGCTCATGGGGTTCGGCGCTGGCGGTGCACATGGCCAGGCTGCGCCCCGGCCTGTTCGGCGCCTATGTCGGCGCCGGGCAGATGGTAAGCCATGCCGAGGGGTCGATGGCGAGCTACCGCAAGACCCTGGACCTGGCGCGCGCCGCCGGCGACGCCCCCACCGTGGCGGCGCTCGCAGCAATCGGCGCCCCACCCTGGACCAATCCGCGCGCACCCGGCATCCTGCGGCGCGCCACCCGCATCTACGAGGGCAAGCTGGCCGAGCCGGCGCCGCCGGACTATTTCACGCGCGCGCCGCGCTACGCCGGCGCCGCCGACCTGGCGGACTACGAACGCGGAGAAGACTTCTCGTGGCTGCAGTTCGTCGGCATCCGCGGCCAGGGCATGCAGGCCACGCTCGACCTGTACCGCGCGGGCCCGGACTTCCCGATCCCGGTGTTCCTGCTGCAGGGCGAGCACGACCTGGTGACGGTGCCGGAAGTGGCGCGCCGCTGGTTCGATGGGCTCAAGGCGCCGCACAAGGAATTCGTGCTGCTGCCGCGCACCGGCCACGACCAGAACCCGACCATGCTGCGCGCCCAGCTTGCGCTGCTGCGCGAGAAAGCGGCGCCGCTGGTCGACTGAGACCCCGCTAGGGCAGCGCCGGCGCGGACTGGTCGCCGTCGACCACCACCCGGTCGCGCCCGCCGCGCTTGGCCGCATACAGGGCCTGGTCGGCTGCTTCGATCAGCTGCGCCGGCTGGTCCAGGCGGCCGTTCGCGAAGGCGGCCACGCCGATGCTCAGGGTCACATGGGGCCGCAGCGCGGCCGGCGCATGCGGCAGGTTCAGCGACGCGATGTGTTCGCGGATCGCGTTCGCATGGGCGCGCGCCTGCTCGGCCGTGGTGTCCGGCAGGATCGCCGCGAACTCTTCGCCGCCGTAGCGCGCCGCGACGTCGGCCGGGCGCTTGCACATGGCGGCCAGCGCCCGCGCCACCGTGGTCAGGCAGGCGTCGCCCTGCTGGTGGCCGAAGTGGTCGTTGTAGGCCTTGAAGGAATCGATGTCCATCAGCAGCAGCGACAGCACGCCGCCGTTGCGCTGGGCGCGGCGCAGTTCGCGGTCGAGAGCGACGTCGAACTGGCGGCGGTTGGCGATGCCGGTCAGGCCGTCCACGTAGGAACGCGCGCGCAGCGATTCGGCGTGGTCGAGCAGGCGCCGTTCGCGGTCCACGGCGCCGCTGACGTCGCGGATCTCGATCAGGCAGTAGCGCTCGCCACCTTCGCTGAAGGGCGTCACGCTGACCGCCTGCTCGATGCGGGCGCCGTCGAAGCTGCCGGCCTCGCGCAGCGGGAACGGCGACCTGCCGCTGGAGGCCGGGATCGCGGTGGCGCTGTCTTCGGTGAGCGCGGCCAGCACCGCCGATTCGACCCGCGAGCCGCGCAGTTCGGGAAACACCTCGAACAGGGGCCGCTCGCGCACGCGGGCGGCGGCATAGCCGGAGCGCGGCACCATCCAGCCGTTCCACAGCACGATTTCCTGGGCAGCATCGAGCACGATCAGGCCGCAGTTCACGAGGTTGAGCGCGCGCGCTGCGAAGGCGCCGGCGGCACTGGCAGGTTCGGTCTTGAAGTTCATCGCCCGGTCGCTTCTAGATGATGTCAGAAAGAAACTACACATCATAACCGAGTTTGGGCCGGGAATCGCCCTTGCGCGCCCTGCGTCACGGCTTGCGTCCTGTAGCGAAAGGTCCATTTACAAAAAGTGCATGGCCGTGATTTTTCGTGAGCCTTGGGGCATATCTTTCCGGCTACGATCAAGTCTTTGGTGCAGTCCGCCGGGCTGCAAGCGAGCGTGTTCACATGGGCGAACGGAAGGAACAATCAATGGCTGGCAAGATGATGGACGAGGAATTCGGTATCGACACGGCCGAGATCGGCATGGCGGCGGACATGCCGCTTCAGGGCGCACCCTGGCCGGCCGCGCCGCACGAGCTGCGCCGCCTGCGCATCCGCAAGCGCGAGAGCCAGGAAAAATTCTGGAGCCGCTTCGGCGTCACCCAGTCCAGCGGCAGCCGCTTCGAAACCGGCGTCGTGATCCCGCCGCCGGTCGCCATCCTGCTGCGCCTGTACGTCAACGGCACCCTCAAGGACGACGACCTGCACGGCTGAGCAGCTCCGCAGGCGCCCCTCCTGGCGCCTGTTCCGGGCGCCCGCTGGGCCGGCCGGCACGGGGCGCCGCCATTGCTTCCGCTTTTCTGAAGTAATGTTTCTGAATTCTTCGCTTTTCCCGGACCACCCGGGTGCATTATCCTTATGGATGAGCAGATGCGGCCCGTGCGGCCGCGTTGTACTGCCGCCTTCGATCAACGCACACCGGAACCATGAAACGCATCGTCCTTCTCATCGCGACCAACCTCGCCATCATGCTGGTGCTGGGCATCTCGGCCAGCCTGCTGGGCGTCAACCGCTTCCTCACCGCCAACGGCCTGAACCTCGGCGCCCTGCTCGGCTTCGCCGCCCTGATCGGCTTCGGCGGCGCCTTCATCTCGCTCCTGATCAGCAAGCCGATGGCCAAGTGGTCGACCGGCGCGCGCGTGATCCAGCAGCCGTCGAACGCCACCGAAGCCTGGCTGCTGAACACCGTCGCCGCCCAGGCCCAGCGCGCCGGCATCGCGATGCCGGAAGTCGCGGTCTATGAGGGGGAACCGAACGCCTTTGCCACCGGCGCCACCAGGAACGCCTCGCTGGTCGCGGTCTCCACCGGCCTGCTGGCCTCGATGACGCAGGACGAAGTCGAAGCGGTGCTGGCGCACGAAGTGGCGCACATCGCCAACGGCGACATGGTGACCCTGACCCTGATCCAGGGCGTGGTGAACACCTTCGTGATCTTCCTCGCGCGCGTAGTCGCCTACGCGGTCGACAGCTTCCTGCGCAAGGACGAGGAAAGCAGCAGCGGTCCCGGCATCGCCTATACGATCACGGCGATCGTCTGCGACATCCTGTTCGGCGTCCTGGCCAGCATCATCGTGGCCTGGTTCTCGCGCCAGCGCGAGTACCGCGCCGACCGCGGCGCCGCCCGGATCATGGGCACGCCGCGCCCGATGATCGACGCGCTGGCGCGCCTGGGCGGTTTCGCCCCCGGCGCACTACCGAAGAACATGGCGGCCGCGGGCATCGCCGGCGGCGGCGTGATGTCGCTGTTCAGCAGCCACCCGTCCTGCGAGGAGCGCATCGCCGCGCTCCAGCACGCGTAACAGCGAGAGGCCCGGGCCAGGATGCGCTACTCGTTACTCGTGCTGCCGGCGTTGTTCGCGATCGCGCTGGCGCTGCTCCTGCAGCATTTCCTCGGTTCGCTGGCCTGGGCCGGCCTGCTGGCGGTCATCACCTGGCCGCTGCACGAACGCCTGCAGGCGCGCGGCCTGCCGCGCGCCGCCAGCGCGGCCGTGCTGCTGGCAGCGCTGATCCTGTGCTTCCTCGGCCCCTCGCTGCTGCTGGTGAAGGCCCTGGGCAACGAACTGGTCGGCCTGCAGCGCCTGCTGGCCGAGCTGAACGAAGTGGGCGTGCCGGCGCCGGCCTGGCTGGCGCGCGTGCCGCTGGTGTCCGAACGCATCCTGGCCTGGTGGACCGAACACCTCGCCGTGCCGGGCGGGCTCAACGCCCTGATCCAGACCACGCTCGGCGATGTCATGCCGCACCTGACCGGCGCCGCGCGCTTCTGGGGCTCGGCGATCCTGGCCAACGCGCTCTACCTGTTCCTCACCCTGCTGACCCTGTTCGTGCTCTACCTGCACGGCCCGGCGGTGGTGCAGTACGTCGACAGCGCCGGCCGCCGCCTGCTGCCCGCCAACTACGGCACGCTGCGCCGCATCCTGCCGCTGTCGGTGCGCGGCACCGCCCTGGGCCTGTGCTCGGTCGCACTGCTCGAGGGAATCGTGCTGGGCGTGGCCTACTACGTCGCCGGCGCCCCGGCGCCGGCCATGCTGGGCGTGATCACCGGCTACCTGGCCCTGATCCCGGGTGGGGCGCCGCTGTCCTTCACCATGGTCTCGCTGCTGCTGCTCGGCCAGGGCAATGCCGGCGCCGCCCTCGGCCTGTTCACCTGGGGTGCGGTGGAGCTGTTCATGGTCGACAAGTTCATCCGCCCCAAGCTGATCGGCCACCGCGTCAACCTGCCCTTCCTGGCAGTGCTGTTCGGCCTGCTCGGCGGAGTGTCGACACTCGGGGTGATCGGCCTGTTCGTGGGCCCCTTCATGATGGCGGTGCTGTTCAGCTGGCTGCGCGGGGAGCCGGACAAGGCCTAGTCAATCGTGCGCCTAAGAAATTGCTAATTGGATAATAATCGCAATTTTTGGAGACGCCGATGAAACTCGCATCCCTGGTGGCGGCTGCGGCCTGCCTCTTGCTTCCGCTTGCCGGCCACGCCGGCGTCATCTACGAATGGCGTCCGCTGGACGGCAACACCCCGCAAGACATCACGCTGCGGCTCGAATTCACCCAAGCCGCCGTCGACGGCGGCGCGTTCAGCTTCTCGCTGCCGTCCTTCGACATGGCGCCCTCCTATCCCGATCTCGGCCTGATCGCGTTCCACTACGCCTTTCCCGGCCTGAGCGAAGCAATGGATTACCGGCCGCGGGAGCAGCAATTCCGTTACGGCCTGGGCGCACTCGACCTGAACCTGCGTTTCGAAACCGGTGGATTCCTGAGCGGCTGGATCCGCGCAAACGACCAGAACAGCCACATTGTCCTGCAGTCGGTCGGGACGCTGTTCACGGTGCTGGATGCGAACAGCGACGCAGGCATGGCGGGCGCCGGCTGCGGCTGGCCAGGTTCGCCGTCCTGCAGCGGCGCCACCGGCTACCTGCAGGCGCGCCAGGCGGGACCGGCGGCGCAAGCGGTCCCGGAACCGCACAACATCGCCCTGCTCGGCCTGGGCGCGCTGGTCCTGTTCGGCGCGCGCCGCCGTGCCTGACGGGCCGGCAAGGGAACCAGTCCGCCATCCGGGCGCACAGCAAAAAGGGCCCGCAAGCTTGCGCTTGCGGGCCCTTCTTCAATCCTGGTGGGAAGTGCAAGTTTCGAACTTGCGACCCCTGCAGTGTGAATGCAGTGCTCTACCCCTGAGCTAACCTCCCGATGGCGTGTATTATGCCTTAATTATTGAGATTTATCAATATCCACTTGTCCTGGCGACGCGGCCTACCCCGCGGCTTGCCGGTTGCGCTTCGCTTCGCTCACTGTGGTCAGCTCGCGGCGGGACTTGCACCCGCAAGAGTGCGCCCACGCTGGGCGCACATGAAAAAAAGGCCAGCATATAGCTGGCCTTTCGAATCTGGTGGGAAGTGCAAGTTTCGAACTTGCGACCCCTGCAGTGTGAATGCAGTGCTCTACCCCTGAGCTAACCTCCCGAAGCGAGGCGTATTATGCCACAGAATCATCCTGCCGTCACCTCTGCGGGAGAATAATTCCGCCACACGCAGCTGCCCTTCGCGCTCTTGTCGAGGTCGGCCAGCAGCTTGTCGTGCGCCGCCAGCTCGTCCTGGCTGGCGGCGAGCACGATGATCTCGCCCAGCGGGCCGGCATCCAGCAGTTCGCCGCCGGCGCTGGCCTCTACCGCCACGTCCATGGTCAGCGAATTCTGGCCGCGCGTCATCGCCAGGTACACGTCGGCCAGCAGCTCCGAATCGAGCAGCGCGCCGTGCAGCTTGCGGTGCGCATTCGAGATTTCGTAGCGGTCGCACAGCGCATCCAGCGAGTTGCGCTTGCCCGGATGCAGTTCCTTGGCCTGCACCAGGGTATCGATCACGCCGGCGCAATGCTCGGTAAAGGGCGGCAGGCCGAGGCGCTGGAACTCGTGGTTCAGGAAGCCCAGGTCGAAGGGTGCGTTGTGGATGATGATCTCGGCGCCCTGCACGAAGGCGCGCAGCTCGTCGGCGATCTCGTGGAACTTCGGCTTGTCGCTCAGGAACTCGGTGGTCAGGCCGTGCACCGCCAGCGCCGCCTCGTCCGAATCGCGCTCAGGGTTGATATACCGGTGAAAATTATTCCCGGTCAGTTTGCGGTTGACGATCTCGACGCAGCCGACCTCGATGATGCGGTCGCCTGTGCGGGGATTCAGGCCGGTGGTTTCGGTGTCGAGGACGATCTGGCGCATGGCAGGAGGACGAATTTCCTTTGAGTTGAAGCAAGCCGCAGTATAGCAAACGGCGCCTCCGCCCACACGTTTATCAACTGCGCGAGCCGGGCCGCGCAGCGACGGCGCGGGCGCCGGGCCGGACGCCTGCGGGTCCAAGACAAGGAGTCCCTACGCCCCCCCTGCGCACGGCACGATCGCGCCAGGTATCCGCTTCCCGCAAGCGCCGCGCAAGCTGGAAGGGAAGGAGCACATCATGGCACCGGCACCAATGGAAACACACCGCATCTGCAATCTGCTCCCATCGCGTCATACCGAGCGAAACTGGCGCTTCGAAGACGCGCTTGCCGCCAGTGCGGCGGCCCCGCGGGCAGCCGCCCTGCCCGCCAGCGTCGACCTGCGCGAAGACTGGTGGACCATCGGCGACCAGGAGCGGACCGGCTCCTGCGTCGGCTGGGCGGTGGCCGACGGCATCGCGCGCTACCACATGGTAAACAGCGGGAAGATCGGCAAGCCGGGCCTGCTCTCGCCGCGCTACGTCTGGATGGCTTCCAAGGAAACCGACCAGTTCACCACGCGCCCCGAGACCTTCGTCGAGGAAGCCGGCACCACGCTCAAGGCCGCCATCGACATCCTGCGCAAGTACGGCGCGGTGCCCGAATCGACGCTGCCCTTCCATATCGAGACCACCATGTACCTGGACAGCGAAAATGCCCTGTATGCGATCGCCGCGCAGAACCGCATCGCCTCGTACTTCGACCTGAAGAAGAACTTCAACCGCTGGCGCCAGTGGCTGGCGGCGCAAGGCCCGATCCTGGCCGGGCTGCTGGTGGACGACAGCCTCTCGGCCGCCGTCACGACCCAGGGCAAGCTGGACGGGTTCCATGCCGAGACCGTGCGCGAACGGGGACAATGGACGGCGCCTGACCCTGCATCCCGGCGAGGCGCTGCGGGTCGTGCTGCACGAAAACGCAGCGTCCGGCTAGCGCTGGGAGCTCGCGCACCTGACTACGGACGTGATCGAACTTGCAGCCGCCAGCGCAGACTACGCGAACCCGGCGCTCGGCTCCGGCGGAGATGTCGAGTTCGTGTTTCGGAGCAAACAGCCGGGTGAAGGCAGGATCGTCCTGCGGCGCTGGCGCCCCTGGGAAGGCGAGGCCTCGACGGTGGGCCGGTTTTGCCTCGCCATCAAGGTCGAGGCCCGGAAATAGCGCGACGCCGCGCCGGCCCGACCCTCAGCGGCGTACCGAGGCCGCGCCGCGGTTGGCCAGCACGTCGGCGCGCTCGTTACCCGGATGGCCGTTGTGCCCGCGCACCCAGCGCCACTCGACCGCATGCTGCTGCTGCGCCAGGTCGAGCGCCTTCCACAGGTCGTCGTTCTTGACCGGCTCTTTCGTCGAGGTCTTCCAGCCGCGCGCCTTCCAGCCGTGGATCCATTCCGAGATGCCCTTCTGTACGTACTGGCTGTCGGTGTGCAGCACCACCTCGCACGGCCGGTTCAGCACGCCAAGCGCCTCGATCACCGCGCGCAATTCCATGCGGTTGTTGGTGGTGTTCGGCTCGCCGCCGAAGATTTCCTTCTCGTGGCCATTGGAGACCAGCAGCGCGCCCCAGCCGCCGGTACCGGGATTGCCCTTGCAGGCGCCGTCGGTGAAAATTTCCACCTTTGTTGGATTGGTTTGTGCTTCGCTCATTCTCTGTTTGCTGC
Organism: Massilia sp. X63; assembly: GCF_041023745.1. Taxonomy (NCBI): domain Bacteria; kingdom Pseudomonadati; phylum Pseudomonadota; class Betaproteobacteria; order Burkholderiales; family Oxalobacteraceae; genus Massilia; species Massilia sp. X63. The sequence goes on along the minus strand of NZ_JBFTEF010000001.1, from coordinate 880,500 downwards.
GGGCACTGCTGCCGGCCGCTTGCTCGTTTTCTTGTTCCATGCAGGTCCGATGATGTGCATGCCCTTGACCCGCTTGATGGCGTGGACCACGTACACGGCGCCCAGGTAGGGCCACCAGCGCCGGCCGGCCGACTCCATCATCGAGAACCGGCTCAGCCAATGGGCTGTCCGGCACGGCGGCGCATAGCAACCGAAGTGGCTGCGGCTGACGCCGAGATTCAGCAATTTTAACCAGTCCTTCAGGCGCGGCATAGAGATGAACTCGCCCGAGGCCGGCAAATAGCCGTTGCGCGTGACCTTGCCCACGCCCTGGCGCATGCCCCACAGGCTGGCCGGATTGAAGCCGCAGATGATCAGCTGCCCTTCCGGGATCAGCACGCGCTCGACCTCGCGCAGCACCTGGTGCGGCTCGGCGGCGAACTCGAGCACGTGCGGCAGCACCACCAGGTCGATGCTGTGCGAGGCGAACGGCAGCTCCTCGAAATCGAGCGCCACCGCGATCTGCCGGCCGCCGGCGGCAAACGCCAGCTCGTCGGCGGTGGAGGTGCGGATCGCCGCCTGCCACTTGTTGGGCATGCGGCTGGCCGCCAGCGCGTCCAGCTGAGGCACGCCGATCTGGAGCGCATTGAAACCGAAGATGTCGGCCGTCAGCTCGTCCAGGCAGGCCTGCTCGAAGGCGCGCACGTAGGCGCCCGCGGGCGATTGCAGCCAGCGGTCGAGCGCTATAATGGATTTTTCCGATGCCGCGCTGTCCATGCCTAGCCTTCAGCCTTCCTTGTTTTCCACGACAATTGCCCCATGACGAGCCAACAGCACCGGGACCTGTCGGTCCTTACCGTTCCCGCATTTAACGACAATTACCTGTGGGTGATCCATGATGGTGTCCATGCAGCCGTGGTCGACCCCGGCGATGCCGGTCCGGTCCGCGACGCGCTGGCCGAACACCATCTTACCCTGACTGCCATTTTACTCACCCATCACCATGCTGACCATATCGGCGGCGTGCCGGCGCTGCTCGCGCACCGGGCCGTGCCGGTGTTCGGGCCGCGCCATGACGGGATCGAAGGCATCACCCATCCGCTCGGCGAAGGCGATCGCATCGCCGTGCCGGGACTCGCGCTGGAGCTCAGCGTGCTCGAGGTACCGGGCCATACCCTGGGGCACATTGCCTATGTGCGAACGACGCCGGGCGCGCACTGGCTGTTCTGCGGCGACACCCTGTTCGCAGGCGGCTGCGGCCGGCTGTTCGAAGGGACGCCGGCCCAGATGGCGGATTCGCTGGCGAAACTGGCGGCGCTGCCCGACGATACCCTGGTCTATTGCGCGCACGAATACACAGTAGCAAACCTGCGTTTTGCGCAGGCTGTCGAGCCCGATAACCAGGGACTGGCGCTGCGCATGCAGGATGCGACGGCCAGGCGCGGGACGCGGCTGCCGACGGTGCCCTCAACCATCGGACTGGAGCGCGGCACCAATCCCTTCCTGCGGTATACCGAGCCGGGGATCGTGAACAGCCTGGTGCAGGCCGGCAGGCTCGAGCCCGGGTCTTCGCCAGTGGAGGCCTTTGCGGCCCTGCGGGAGTGGAAGAACGTGTTTTAAGCGTGTAGCGTGGGCGGGTCTCCCGCCCACGCGTTCACATCGACGCCATGTAGGCGCAGCCTGGTTCGATGAGCTTCCCTGGACGCGCGGACGGCGAAGCCGTCCACCCTACGGAAGGCGCCCGGCAAGCCTTAGATTTCTTCGTACAGCGGCAGGGTCAGGAACTCGGCAAACGTATCCGAGGTCGACATCTGCTCGAAGATCTCGGCGGCACGCGCATAGCTCGGGTTGTCGCCGTTCGGCGCGTCGCCCTTCACCTTGGTCAATTCTTCCGGGATCATCGCACGCACCATCTCGGCGGTCACCTTGCGGCCGTCGTCCAGCACGCCCTTCGGCGAGCGGATCCACTGCCACACCTGCGAGCGGCTGATCTCGGCCGTGGCCGCGTCTTCCATCAGGTTGTGGATCGGCACGCAGCCATTGCCGGCCAGCCAGGCGCCGAGGTAGTGGATGCCGACGTTGATGTTGTAGCGCAGGCCCGCCTCGGTGATCGGCGTCTCCGGCTTGAAATCGAGCAGCTCGCGCGCGCTGACCTCGACGTCCGGACGCTGCTTGTCGATCTGGTTGGGTTTGTCGCCCAGCACCTTCACGAACTCGGTCATGGCCAGGTCGACCAGGCCCGGGTGGGCCACCCAGCCGCCGTCGTAGCCATCGGTCGCGTCGCGCGCCTTGTCGTTGCGCACGCCGCCCATCGCCACTTCGTTCTTTTCCGGGTCGCTCTTGATAGGAATCAGTGCCGACATGCCGCCGATGGCCGGCGCACCGCGCTTGTGGCAGGTCTTCAGCAGCAGCAGCGCGTAGGCGCGCATGAAGGGCGCGGTCATGGTGACTTTCGCGCGGTCGGCCAGGCAGAAGTCCTTGTCCAGCTTGAACTTCTTGATGCACGAGAAGATGTAATCCCAGCGGCCGGCATTCAGGCCCGCGCTGTGCTCGCGCAGCTCGTACAGGATCTCGTCCATCTCGAAGGCCGCCAGGATGGTCTCGATCAGCACGGTCGCCTTGATGGTGCCGCGCGGAAGGCCGAGTGCTTCCTGGGTCATCACGAAGATGTCGTTCCACAGGCGCGCTTCCAGGTGCGATTCCATCTTCGGCAGGTAGAAGTAAGGCCCGGCGCCGCGCGCCAACTGCTCTTTTGCGTTGTGGAACATAAACAGCGCGAAGTCGAAGATGCCGCCGGAGACGCGCTTGCCGTCCACCAGCACGTGTTTCTCGTCCAGGTGCCAGCCGCGCGGTCGCACCACCAGGGTGGCGACCTTGTCGTTCAGCTGGTAGCGCTTGCCGCCCTGCTCGAGCGAGATGCTGCGGCGCACGGCGTCGACCATGTTGATCTGGCCGGTGATCTGGTTGTCCCAGTTCGGGGTGTTCGAATCCTCGAAGTCGGTCATGTAGCTGTCCGCGCCCGAGTTCAGCGCATTGATGACCATCTTGCGCTCGACCGGCCCGGTGATCTCGACGCGGCGGCATTCGAGCGCCTTCGGAATCGGGGCGATCTTCCAGTCGCCTGCGCGGATGTGCGCGGTCTCGGGCAGGAAGTCGGGGCGCTCACCCGCATCCAGGCGGCGCGCACGCTCGACGCGGGCGGCCAGCAATTCCTGGCGGCGCGGCTCGAAGGCGCGCGACAGCCTGGCGACCAGATCGAGGGCCTCGGGCGTCAGGATCCGTTCGTATCCGGGTTTGATCTCGGCCGTGATATGCATGCCGGCGGGGGTGGCGATCGTCATTGCGCAAACTCCTGTAAGTGGGAAAAGCGGTGCGGGCCAGGCGCCTTGCGATACCGGGCGCCTTGGCGTTTGTCATAGCATCAAGTATATTCACTTCAAGATAGCTAAACGATACATTTTCTCACTACATCTGTGCGTTTTTGTATCAAATCGCACAGGGAGAACCCGTGGACAAATTCAAGCAGATCTCGACTTTCGTCGAGGTGGTGGCGCGCGGCAGCCTGTCGGCGGCGGCGCGCGCCGAAGGCATCGCCCCGGCCATGATCGGACGCCGCCTCGACGCCCTGGAGGCGCGCCTCGGCGTCAAGCTGTTGCAGCGGACCACCCGCCGCCTGGCGCTCACCGACGAAGGCGCCGCCTTTCTCGAGGATTGCCAGCGCATCCTGGCCGAGCTCGAAGAAGCAGAAGCAGCGGCGGCCGAACGCAGCGCACGCGCCACCGGCCATTTGCTCGTCTCGGCCCCGGCCGGCTTCGGACGCCAGCACGTGGCGCCCCTGCTGCCCTCCTTCCTGGCCGAACACCGCGAAGTGACGGTCAACCTGAACCTGACCGACCGCCTGGTGGATGTGGTCGGCGAAGGGGTGGACGTGGCGATCCGCATTGCCAGCCTGAACGACTCGAGCCTGGTCGGCACCAAGCTGGCGGACAACCACCGCGTGGTGGTCGGCACCCCGGCCTACTTGAAGCGGCACGGCCGGCCGCACAGCCTGGCGGACCTGGCGAAACACAACTGTCTGGCGATCAGCAGCGAAGGCAGCCAGCGCGGCTGGACCTTCCTCGACAAGGGCAAGCCGGTCACGCTGAAAGTGGCCGGCAACATGGAATGCAACGACGGCGCGGTGCTGCACGCATGGGCGCTGGCCGGCAAGGGCCTGGCCTGGCGTTCGATGTGGGAGGTCGGCGCGCAGATCGCGTCCGGCGAGCTGTGCACCGTGCTGGACGAGTTCGCCGCACCCGGGAACGACATCCATGCTGTCTTTGCGCAGCGCCAGCACCTGCCCTTGCGCATCCGCGCTTTCGTCGATTTTCTGCGGCGAAGCTATTCGCAGCCGGAATATTGGCGGATTTGACGGCGAACGCATGCCGTCGCCGTAAAGATGGGCAAAAAAAATCCCCGGCTATCCGGGGATTTTTTGCCATCGCTGGAGAGCGATTACAGCGGCTGGATGTTCGCGGCCTGCTTGCCCTTCGGGCCGGTGGTCACGTCGAACGAAACGCGCTGGTTCTCTTGCAGCGATTTGAAGCCGTTGCTCTGGATAGCCGAGAAGTGAGCGAACAGATCTTCGCCGCCTTCGTCCGGGGTGATGAAGCCAAAGCCCTTCGAATCATTGAACCATTTTACGATGCCAGTTGCCATTACAATTTCCTATTTCAGTTAAGTGGACTTGCGTCCGTTTAAGATCGTTTGAAGAAGCAAGAAAGGAATGACAGACTAACTGCACTACTACCTACAACCCAACGATCCCGTATTATACCGAATAAAAACGGTGTGACACGCACTTCGCAAAATAAAAAAGCGGGTATCAGCAACAATTCCCATAAAAATTCCTAACTTCAACTTCTACAGGCTTGTTTTTGAATCGGCACTAGACAAAATATAAGGCAAGGAGTGGCGGGAAATTTGCGCGGCATCAAACGATTCCACGATGATTTCTTGCGAAGCGGTATTGCAGGCCCGGCGAAAGCGGGCTAGGCAGCGTTAAGGGCTCAGCCCAGGCAGCGCGGATCGCGGCGCGCCGCGTCGATAAACTGGCCGAGTTCGGCCAGCCAGGCCAGCCAGTTGCTGGCGGCGACGTTGTCGAAGGCCTGCAGCACCCGCAGGCGCTGCTCGAGCGCGCGGGCATGCTGGCCCAGCCCGCGGTAGCCGAAGGTCACGGCCGAACCGGCCAGCGTATGCAGCATGGCCTGCAGCTCATCGGCCGCAGCCGCCGGCGCCGCCGGATCGAGTGCGGCCGCGAGCGAGCCGAGGCGCTCGAGGGTGGCGGGCAGCCCCTGGTCGAAGCTGGCGTTCGCCGACGCCAGGCGCGCGAAGAATTGCTGGTCGGCCGCGTGCATGCTCGCCGGTCCCGGTCGCGGCTTACTTGGTGCCGAAGATGCGGTCGCCGGCGTCGCCCAGGCCCGGCACGATGTAGGCGTCTTCGTTCAGGTGCGAGTCGAGCGAGGCGACATACACCTTCACGTCCGGATGCGACTTCTGGAACACCTCGATGCCTTCCGGCGCCGCCACCAGGGCCAGGAACAGGATCTGCTCGCTCGGCACGCCGCGCTTCCTGAGCACGTCGACGGCGTGCACCGCCGAATTGCCGGTCGCGATCATCGGGTCGCACAGGATGAAGGTGCGCTCGTTGGTATCCGGCAGGCGCACCAGGTACTCGACCGGCTCGTGGGTGTCGGGGTCGCGGAACACGCCGATGTGGCCGACCCGCGCCGAAGGCACCAGTTCCAGCAGGCCGTCGCTCATGCCAATGCCGGCGCGCAGGATCGGCACGATCGCCAGCTTCTTGCCGGCGATGACCGGCGCCTCGATGGTCACCAGCGGGGTCTGCACCGTGCGCGTGGTCAGCGGCAGGTCGCGCGTGATTTCATACCCCATCAAGAGCGTAATCTCGCGCAGCAGTTCGCGGAAGGTGCGCGTCGAGGTGTCGTGCTCGCGCATGTGCGACAGCTTGTGCTGGATGAGCGGGTGGTTCAGGATGAAGAGGTTGGGAAAGCGCGGATCTTGTTTCATGGTCGGTATCGAACGAATTGGGTATGTAGCATCGGCCGCCATTATCCCAGCCGCGCGGCCATTTGTCCTTTTTTTCTGCACATATCGACAAGAGGCCGCCGCCGCGGGCGGTTTTCAGGTGCGCAGCGCCCGCTGCAGGATCGCCGCGCAGTCGGCGCCGGCCGGCAGCCGGCCGAAGGCGCCGCCCGGTTCGCGCTCGATGCGCGAGGCGACGAAGGCCTCGGCCACGCAAGCCGGCGCATGCTGCAGCAGCAGCGCGCCCTGCAGCGCCAGCACCAGGCGTTCGGCCAGGCGCCGCGCGCCGCCCTCGTCCCGGACCGCGCCTGGCAAGTCGTCCAGCAGCCGGGTGGCGTAGTGGGCATGGCGCGGGTCCAGCGCGGCCGCCGGCGCGAACTCGGCCGCGAGCGCCGCGCGCGCCTCCGGCAGCGACTTGCCGAGCGCGCGCAGCAGGTCCAGGCACATCACGTTGCCGGAACCCTCCCAGATCGAATTCACCGGCAGCTCGCGGTAGATGCGGGCCAGCGGGCCGTCCTCGACATAGCCGTTGCCGCCCATGACCTCCATCGCCTCCGCGCCGAAGGCGGGGCCGCGCTTGCAGATCCAATACTTGCCGGCCGGGGTCAGGATGCGGCCCAGCAGGGCTTGCGCCGGGTCGTCCGCCTGGTCGAAGCAGCGCGCCAGGCGCAGCGCGAAGGCGGTGGCGGCCTCGGATTCGAGCGCCAGGTCGGCGAGCACGTTCTGCATCAGCGGCTGCTCGGCAAGCGCGCGCCCGAAGGCGCGCCGGGCACGCGCGTGGTGCAGCGCGTGGCACAGGGCGGCGCGCATGATGCCGGCGCTGCCCAGCACGCAATCGAGCCGGGTGTAGCCGCCCATCTCGAGGATGGTCGGGATGCCGCGCCCCGGCTCGCCGATCATCCAGCCCACCGCGTTCTGGAACTCGACCTCGGACGACGCATTCGAGCGGTTGCCCAGCTTGTCCTTGAGGCGCTGCACGCGGATCGCATTGCGGCTGCCGTCGGGCAGGAAGCGCGGCACGAAAAAGCAGCTCAGGCAATCCGGCGCACCGGCGCCGCCCTCCCCGTCGCCGGCCTGGGCCAGGATCAGGTGCGCGTCAGACTGCGGCACCGAAAAGAACCACTTGTGGCCGACGATGCGCCAGGCGCCCTCGCCTTCGCGCCCGAAACGCGCCTGCGCCTCGGCGGCCGGGAGCGGCTCGGCGCGGGTACTGTTGGCGCGCACGTCGCTGCCGCCCTGCTTCTCGGTCATGCCCATGCCCACCAGCGCGCCGCGCTTCTGCGCGACAGGCAGCGAGCGCGGGTCGTACTCGTTCGACAGGATCTTCGGCAGCCATTGCGCCGCCAATGCGGGCGCCCGGCGCAGCGCCGGCACCGAGGCATAGGTCATCGTCACCGGGCACTGGACGCCGTTCTCGACCTGCCCGAACAGCAGGTACTGGGCCGCCCGCGCGACCTGGGCGCCCGGTCGCGGCGCCACCCAGGGCGCGGAATGGGCGCCGGCCTCGATCAGCAAGGCCATCAGCCGGTGCCAAGCCGGGTGGAACTCGACTTCGTCGATCCGGTTCCCCATGCGATCGTAGCTCAGCAGGCGCGGCCCGTTGGCATTCGCCAGGCGCGCCAGATCGAGGATCTCGGCGCGGCCGAGTTTCTCTCCGAGCGCATCCAGCTCCGCGACTGCCCAGCCGGCCCCCTCGCGCTCGACCGCCTCGGCCAGGGCCGGATCGCAACGGAACAGGTTCACGTCCGCGAAGGGCGCGGCCTGGTTCAGCACTTCATGGGTCTCGAAGGGGTTCATTTTTCGCTCCACCAACCGTTATACATGCCGTTGCAGACGCTTCACCGACCTGCAAGTGTTGCAACCTAGCATCAACAGACAAGTGGGAAGCCCTGAAGAAGCAAGCGGCAATTTGCTTTGCAGCAATAATCGGCGACAATACACGAGCCCATTCTGCTTGCCTGTCCAGCAAGAACGCTAACGCAAAGGCCGGATCGACGCAAGCTGCTGCTTTAGCACAAACTGCACGCCAGGACAGGCAGAAGGGAGCCGGCACTTGTGATTTTTAATGCCTATTGGAATCTTTCAATGCTACAGTCGCCATCGGTTTGGTAGACTTGCACGGTTTACACGTGGCCTGTCAGCGCGTGCCAGCAACAACAAGGCAGACATTCAAGAATGCACACCAGTTCCACCGCAGCCAAATTCGAGCCCCGCAAGCAGCCGCCCTCGCTGCTCGACAGCCTGCTCGAAGCGGCCGGCGACATCGTGTTCCGGGTCACCCCGGGCGGCCAGGTGTGCGCCGCCAGCCGCCGCGCGCTGACGCTCACCGGCGTGGAGATCGGCGGCCGGCCGCTGGTGTCGCTGGTCCATGATGTCGACCAGGCGGCGCTGGGCAATGCCCTGGCCGGCGCCGGCGCCAGCGGCGACCCGGCGATCGTCGAGGCGCGCTTCCGCTGCGGCGAGCGCGACATCTGGTTCGAGCTGCGCATCGCTCCGATCAGCACCGGCGACGACGCCCCGCTGCTGGTCATCGGGCGCGACATGTCGTCCCAGCACGCGACCGAAGAGCGCCTGCGCCACATGGCCACCCACGATTCCCTCACCGAACTGCCGAACCGGGTGCTGCTGTCCGACCGCATCCGCATGGTGATCGCCAACGCGCGCCGCTCCGGGCAGGGCTTCGCGGTCGCCACCATCGGCCTGGACGGCTTCAAGAAGGTCAACGACGGCCTCGGCCACGGCGTCGGCGACGCCGTGCTGCGCATGGCCGCGGGACGCCTGCGCCGCACGCTGCGCGACAGCGACACCCTGGCGCGCGTCGGCGGCGACGAATTCGTCGCGGTGCTGCCGGGCTCCGCCAACGAGGCGCAGATCAAGCTGGTCACCGGGCGCCTGATGGCCGCCCTGCAGTCGCCCTTCGAGATCGACGGCCACACCATCTACCTGGCCGGCTCGATCGGCGTCGCCGTCTATCCCGAGCATGCCGAAGACGAAGTGCGCCTGGTGACGCTGGCCGACACCGCCATGTCGCGCGCCAAGGAAACCGGCAAGGCGCGCGCCGTCACCTACAGCCCGCGCGACCAGGGCCCGCCCGAGCACGATATCTCGCTCGAGGCGGCCATGTTCAACGCGGTGCGCGAGGGCGAATTCCAGCTGTATTACCAGCCGATCGTCGATGCGCGCAGCCGTACCATCGAGGGCTTCGAGACCCTGATGCGCTGGAAGCACCCGACCCTCGGCATGGTGCCGCCGGTGCGCTTCATCCCGATCGCCGAAACCAATGGCCTGATCAACCTGCTGGGCGCCTGGGCCTTGAAGGCGGCCTGCATGCAGATCCGCCAGTTCGAGGAAGTGGCCGGGCGCGAGCTCTACATCTCGGTGAACATCAGCCCGCGCCAGTTCAGGAGCGACAAGTTCCTGGCCGTGCTGGACGATGCGCTGGCGCTGTCCGGCACCCCGGGCAGCAAGCTGGTGCTGGAGATCACCGAAGGCACGCTGATGGTCGACCCGGTGCACGCCGAAGCGGTGCTGGGCAAGATGGCCGAGCGCGGCGCGCGCATCGCGATCGACGACTTCGGCACCGGCTACTCGAGCCTGGCCTACCTGAAGCGCTTCCCGATCTCGGTGCTGAAGGTGGACCGCGCCTTCGTCAAGGACCTGCCGGGCGCCGAGAAGGACGCGGCGATCTGCAACGCGGTGCTCGACCTGGCCAAGCACCTCGACCTGTCGGTGGTGGCCGAAGGCGTCGAGACGGAGGCCCAACTGGCCTGGCTCGACCAGCTTGGCTGCCACTACGTGCAGGGCTACCTGACCGGCAAGCCCATGCCGGCCCATGTGGCGATCGCGGCCCTCACGGAAAACCTCTACACCGAATTACTGCCGGCAGACTCCCGGACGGTCAAACCATGATGACACTATCCGACAACGAGCGCTCGCCCCAGGCCGAAGCCACCCTTTCCCTGCTGTGGGAACGCATCCGCAGGCAGGGCGACATGCCCGGCTTCACCAAGGCCATCAACGCGATCCTGGCCTCGATGCGCGGCGAGGACGAACGCGAGTTCTCGATGACCCAGACCGTGCTGTCGGACCCGGTCCTGACGCAGAAGGTGCTGCGGCTGGCGAACAGCGGCATGTACTCGGCCTTCGGCCAGCGCATCAACACGGTGTCGAAGGCGGTGCTGGTGCTCGGCACCGAGGCCATCGGCCACCTGGCGCTGGGCCTGAAGCTGATCGAGGAACTGGCCAAGTCCACCCCTGACACCGAGACCGCCCACATCGAGATGGAAAAGGCGGTGCTGGCCGGGATGGTGGCCCAGCAGGTGGCGGCCAGCGCCGTGTCGCGCGATCCCGAAGAGGCGGTGGTCTGCTCGATCCTGCATTCGCTCGGGCGCATGATGCTCACCTTCTACATGCCGGAGCGCTGGAGCCAGCTGCGCGACTCGGCCGGCGCCGGCCGCGAGGAAACCGCCGCCGTGGCGGTCCTCGGCCTGTCGCTGGAAGCCATCGGCCGCGCCACCGCCGAACACTGGGGCCTGCCGCGCAACCTGATCGCCGGCATGCGCCGCGTCGAGCCGGGCGAACGCGGCGACGCCTTCAGCCACGACGACTGGCTGGCCGCGCTGGGCACCATGTCGACCCAGGCCGCCGACGTCCTGTGGCACGACGACGAGGCCGCCGTCACCCGCGTGGCGGCGCTGGCCGAGCGCTTCGCGCCGATGCTCGGCGTGGAGCCGGCCGGCCTGCTCGGCGCGATCGACAAGGCGCGCGAGACCGCCGCCGCCGACCTGACCATCGCCCCGCTGGCCAAGCCGGCCGAAAAGCGCGCCAAGCTGGCGGCCGCGACCCGCAAGCGCATGGCCGGCAACAAGATCCTGATGAGCGGCGTGGCCGACATGCGCGACGCCGGCCTGAACGCGACGCCGGGCCAGATGATGTCGATGGCGCTCGAGACCATGCACAAGGGCTTGTCCTTCACCCGCTCGTTCGCATTCTTGCGCAATCGCCGCGAGGGCAGGTATACCGCGCGCCTGGGCCTGGGCGAAGGCAGCAAGGCGCAGTTGCCCAACTTGAGCTTCGACGACAGCTACGAGCCGAACGTCTTTCACGCCGCGCTGGGCAGCGACCGGGTGATCTTCATCGAGAATGCGCGCGACCCCAAGTTCGCGGCCAAGCTGCCGGGCTGGTGGAAGGGGACGCTGGGCGAGGCGCGCTGCTTCGTGGTGATTCCGCTGTGCGCGCACGGCCAGCCGGCAGGCTTCATCTACGGCGAATGGGACGACAGCTTCCCGTCGGTCGTGCTGAGCCAGACCGAGTTCTCGCTGCTCAACGACCTGCGCGGGCTGGTGGTGCGCACGGTGGAGCGGCGCCACCATGCCGAGGCGGTGGCGACGCGGGTCTAAGCTCCCGCGCGCCCCGCGCATTCGAACGCGATCCCGGCCGGCGCCGGGACTTTTTTTACCCCAGCTTCGGGGTGCCTACCTTCACATCGGCGCACTGCGCCCGGTGCATCAGCGCATGGTCGATCAGCACCAGCGCCAGCATCGCCTCGGCGATCGGGGTGGCGCGGATGCCCACGCAGGGGTCGTGGCGACCGAAGGTCTCGACCATCACCGGATTGCCGTCCTTGTCGATCGAACGGCGCGGCGTGCGGATCGATGAGGTCGGCTTGATCGCGATCGACACCGTGATGTCCTGGCCGGTGGAGATCCCGCCCAGCACCCCGCCGGCGTTGTTCCCGACGAAGCCATCCAGCGTCAGTTCGTCGCCGTGTTCCGATCCTTTTTGCGCCACCGAGGCGAAGCCGGCGCCAATCTCCACGCCCTTGACCGCATTGATGCCCATCATCGCGTAGGCGATGTCGGCGTCGAGCTTGTCGTAGATCGGCTGGCCCCAGCCTACCGGCACCCCGCGCGCCACCACGTCGATGCGCGCGCCGATCGAGTCGCCGGCGCGGCGCAGTTCGTCCATCGCGGCTTCCATGCGCGCCAGCAGGGCGGCGTCGGCGGTAGCGGCGAAGAAGGGATTCGCATGCACGTGCTCGAAGGACTGGAACGGAACCTCGATGTCGCCGAGCTGGCGCATGCAGCCGAAGAATTCGGTGCCGAAGTGCTCGCGCAGCCATTTCTTCGCCACGGCGCCGGCGCCCACCACCGGCGCGGTCAGGCGCGCCGACGAACGGCCGCCGCCGCGCGGGTCGCGCACCCCGTACTTGTGCCAGTAGGTGTAGTCGGCATGGCCGGGACGGAAGGTCTCGGTGATGTTGCCGTAGTCCTTGCTGCGCTGGTCTTCGTTCTGGATCAGGAGCGCGATCGGCGTGCCGGTGGTGACGCCCTGGTAGACGCCGGACAGGATCTGCACGCGGTCGGCCTCCTGGCGCTGGGTGACGTGGCGCGAGGTGCCGGGCTTGCGGCGGTCGAGCTCTGGCTGGATGTCGGCTTCGCTCAAGGCCATGCCGGGCGGGCAGCCGTCGATCACGCAGCCGATGGCCGGACCATGCGACTCGCCAAAAGTGGTTACGGAGAACAGCTTGCCAAAGGAATTACCGGACATGTGGGTCTGATGTGGAGAATGGTGGATTTACCATTCTACCAGCCCCGCCGTCCAGGCGAATGGCAAGACCTTCGTCGCATTTTTCCTGAATAGTTGCCGTATGGATACATATTATCTGCGTCTATGGGTTTTCAAGCTTACAAATTGGCAATTCCATATATACTGGACGGATCGAAAGCCCAGCCCACTGGAGATGCAGCGCATGTCAGCCCAGATGCCACCGACTGGCACACCGACGGAAACGAGCGATGACCGCGACGACCTCTTCTTCATCGACGAGGCCGAGGCGGCCGCTTCCGGCGACGCCACCGCCCAGCGGGCCAGCTGGCGCATCCTGGTGGTGGACGACGACGCCGACGTGCATTCGACCACCACCTTCGCCCTGAAGAACGTCGAGATGCAGGGCCGTCCGCTGGAGTTCCTGCACGCTTACTCGGCGCAGGAAGCGCGCACCCTGCTCGAGCGCGAGCCCGACATCGCGGTGCTGCTTCTCGACGTGGTCATGGAACGCCCCGACGCCGGCCTGCAGCTGGTGCGCCAGATCCGCGAGGAACTGGGCATGATCGAGCTGCGCATCATCCTGCGCACCGGCCAGCCCGGCTATGCGCCCGAACTCGATGCCATCCGCGGCTACGACATCAACGACTACCGCACCAAATCCGAACTCACCCGCACCAAGCTGTACACGGCGGTGGCGGCCGCGGTGCGCTCCTATCAGCAGTTGCGCGCCCTCGACGCCAGCCGCGCCGGGCTCGAGCAGATCGTCACGGCCGGCGCCCAGCTGATGGCCCTGCACGGCGTGCGCGACGTGGCCCAGGGCGTGCTGCTGCAGGCCGCCACCTTGCTCGGGCAGCAGGCGGCCGGCGTGCTGTGCGTGCGCGAAAGCGGCCAGGGCCGTCCCGACGTCCTGCACGTGGTGGCGGCAGCCGGCGCCCACGCCTTCCTCGAAGGGCGCGAACTGAGCCCGCAGCGCGATCCGCTGCTGGCCGCGGTGGCGGGCCGCACGCTGGCGGCGCGCGCCGGCCTGGCCGCCGACGGCTGGCTGTCGCTGCACTTCCCCGGCAAGGCCGGGCGCGATTTCGCCGCCTGCATCCCGTTCGAACGCGGCATCGGCGACATCGAGCGCCGCCTGCTGGACGTGTTCGCCAGCGTGGTGGCGGTCGGCCTCGACAACGTGGAACTGGTCACGCACCTGAACCAGGCCGCGTTCCGCGACCAGCTGACCGGCCTGCCGAACCGCACCCGCGTGGTCGAACTGCTCGATGCGCTGCTGGCCGGGCCGCAGCGCGGCGCGGCCACGCTGGCCCTGGTCGACCTCGACCACTTCGCCGAGACCAACGATGCGCTCGGCCACCATTTCGGCGACCTGCTGCTGGTGGCCGTGGGCAAGCGCCTGAAGTCGCAGCTCGACCCAACGCTCGACGTGGCGCGCATCGGCGGCGACATCTTCTGCGTGCTGGGCGACGCCGGGGCGGTGCAGCCGGCCGCGATCCAGGCCCTGTTCCGGGTACCCTTCCACATCGACGGCCAGGACGTGCAGGTCTCCGCCACCCTGGGCCTGGTACGCCTGGTGGAGCACGACGGCAGCGGCGCCGACGCGCTCAAGGATGCCGACATCGCGCTCAAGCGCGCCAAGTCGCAGCAGCGCGCCGGCCACTTCTATTTTTCGCGCAGCATGGGGGTCGAGATCCGCGAGCGGGTGCGCATGATGCACGCGCTGCGCAGCGGCTTCCAGCGCGGCGAACTGTTCCTGGCCTACCAGCCGCAAGTGGAGCTGGCCAGCAACCGCGCCTTCGGCGCCGAGGCGCTGCTGCGCTGGCGCACCGAGGACGGGCGCCTGATCGGGCCGGACCGCTTCATCCCGATCGCCGAGTACTCGGGCCTGATCGTCGACATCGGCGAATGGGTGCTGCGCCAGGCGCTGGCCGAACTGGTGCGCCTGCGCGCCAGCGGCCACCGCGCGTTCACGATGTCGGTGAACGTCTCGCAGGTGCAGTTCCGCCATCCGCAGTTCGTCGACATGCTGCGTCGCGCGCTCGAGCTCACCGGCGCGCCGCCCGAGTTCGTGGAACTGGAAATCACCGAATCGATGGCGATGGAAGAGCCTTCGCTGCTGGTCGAGAAGCTGGCCCAGGTCAAGCGCACCGGGGTGTCGATCGCGATCGACGACTTCGGCACCGGCTTCTCTTCGCTGTCGCACCTGCAGCGCCTGCAGGTCGACCGCCTCAAGATCGACCGCACCTTCGTCACCGAGATCACCGGCTCGGCGCGCGGCAGCAGCATCGCGGAGATGGTGATCCAGCTGGGCCGCAACCTGGGCCTGTCGGTGATCGCGGAAGGGGTCGAGGACGAGCGCCAGGCGCACATCCTGCGCTCGCTCGGCTGCCCGCTGGCGCAGGGCTTCCTGTTCGCACGGCCGCTGTCGCCGGAAGCGCTGCTGGAGTGGCTGGGGAACCAGGCCTTGATCGAGGCGGCGTAAATAGCGCAGCCGCGATTACGTGGGGTGGCCGGCTATGCCGGCCGCGCGTCCAGCCAGGCCCGGCGCTGTGACGACGCAAGCGAAAGTTGAACGCGCGGCCGGCCGAGCCGACCACCCTAGCAATTCAGTCTTCGGCGGCCTGCTCGGCCGGCCAGTCGCGGATATACGCTTTCAGCATGCGGTTCTCGAAGCTCTGCGCTTCCAGCACCGCCTTGGCCACGTCGTAGAACGAGATCACGCCCAGCAGGGTGCGGGCGTTCATTACCGGCAGGTAGCGCGCGTGCTTTTCCAGCATGATGCGGCGCACTTCGTTGACTTCGGTGTCCGGGGTCACGGTGATCGGGCTGTCGTCCATCACCTTGCGCACGGTGCCGTTGCCGAGCGCCCCGCCCTGCGCGTGCAGCTCCTTGATCACTTCGCGGAAGGTCAGCATGCCGACCAGGTCGCCGTATTCCATGACGACCAGCGAGCCGATGTCCTTTTCCGCCATGGTCGCGGCTGCCTGTACCAGCGGCATGTCCGGCGTGACGGTATAGAGGATTTCGCCTTTCACCTGCAGGATCTCGGAGACTTTCATGGTGGCCACCCCGTCCGGTTGGTTTGTAATTTCAGCAATATTTGTATAACTCATAAGGCTGACTGTAGCCGATGCCCGCCAAAAAATCCAGCATTGCCCCTTCCGGTGCGCCGCAATGTTGCGAAAGCATAAATCGATGTTAGCATCGCGCCCATCGCGCGAATCGCGCTTTTCGTGAAACAGCCTACAAGATGAGCGGTCCACAGTATCCCGGCTTCGACACGCTGGCCCTGCATGCCGGCAGCGCACCCGACCCGGCCACCGGCGCACGCGCCACGCCGATCCATTTCACCTCCTCGTTCGCGTTCCGCGATTCGGACCATGCGGCCGCCCTGTTCAACATGGAGCGCGCCGGCCACGTGTACTCGCGCATCTCGAACCCGACCAATGCGGTGCTGGAAGAGCGCATCGCCGCGCTGGAAGGCGGCGTGGCCGGGATCGCCACCGCCAGCGGCCAGGCCGCGATGCACCTGGGCCTGGCCACCATTGCCGGCGCCGGCAGCCACGTGGTGGCGTCGAGCGCGCTGTACGGCGGCGCCCACAACCTGCTGCACTACACGCTGCGCCGCTTCGGCATCGAGACCACCTTCGTCAACCCGCGCGACCTCGACGCCTGGCGCGCCGCGATCCGCCCGAACACCAAAGTGCTGTTCGGCGAAACCCTCGGCAACCCGGGCCTCGACGTGCTGGACATCCCGCGCATCGCCGCCCTCGCCCACGAGCACGATCTGCCGCTGATGGTCGACGCCACCTTCACCACGCCCTGGCTGCAGCGCCCCTTCGATCTGGGCGCCGACCTGCTGTTCCATTCGGCCACCAAGTTCCTGTGCGGGCATGGCACCGCAATCGGCGGCCTGCTGGTCGACGGCGGCAGCTTCGACTGGGACGCCGCCCATGCGAAGAGCGGGCGCTTCCCGGAACTGTGCGAACCCTACGAGGGCTTCCACGGCATGGTGTTCGCGGAAGAGTCGACCGTGGCCCCGTTCGCGCTGCGCGCGCGCCGCGAAGGACTGCGCGACTTCGGTGCGGCGATGAGCCCGCACAACGCCTTCGCCATCCTGCAGGGCATCGAGACCCTCGGCCTGCGCATGGAGCGCCACGTGGCCAACACCCGGCGCATGGTCGAGTTCCTGCTGTCGCACCCGATGGTCGAATCGGTGTCCTATCCGGAACTCGCATCGCACCCGGACCACCTGCTGGCGCGCACGCTGCTGCCGAAGGGCTGCGGCGCCGTGTTCACCTTCGCGCTCAAGGGCGACCGCGCCGCCGGCCGCCGCTTCGCCGACAGCCTGCAGGTGTTCTCGCACCTGGCGAATGTGGGCGACGCCAAATCCCTGGTCATCCATCCGGCCTCGACGACCCACTTCCGGGTTCCGGCCGAGCAACTGGCGGCTTCCGGCATCACCGAAGGCACGATGCGCCTGTCGGTCGGCCTGGAAGACCCGGACGACCTGATCGACGACCTCAAGCGCGCCCTGAAGATGGCGCAGAAGGGAGCCTGAGATGCAATTCGACATCAACGGCCTCGGCGCCTACGCCTACACCGGCGGCAAAGCCTTCGACCCCAGCCTGCCGGCGATCGTGCTGATCCACGGCGCCCAGAACGACCACTCGGTGTGGGCGCTGCAGAGCCGCTACTTGGCGCACCACGGCCACGCGGTGCTGGCGGTCGACCTGCCGGGCCACGGACGCAGCAGCGGCCCGACCCTGGCCAGCGTGGAAGCCATGGCCGACTGGATCCTGGCGCTGCTGGACGCGGCCGGCGTGCGCCGCGCCGTCCTGTGCGGCCACAGCATGGGCTCGCTGATCGCGCTGGAAGCAAGCCGGCGCGCGCCGGCGCGCGTCGCCGGCCTGGCCCTGCTCGGCACGACCTACCCGATGAAGGTGTCCGACACCCTGCTCGAGACCGCGCGCAGCGACGAAGCCGCAGCCATCGACATGGTCAACATCTGGTCGCATTCCTCGATCGCGCACAAGCCCTCCTGTCCCGGCCCGGGCTTTTCGGTGATGGGCGGCGCGCGGCGCCTGATGCAGCGTATGTCGGCGCGCAATCCGGAGCGCTTGTTCTACACCGATTTCGCCGCGTGCAACGGCTATGCCAATGGCGAAGCGGCCGCCGCTGCGGTGCGCTGCCCGACCCTGTTCGTGCTCGGAAAAAAGGATGCGATGACCCCGCCCCGTTCGACGAAACTGCTGACTGGCCTGGTCAAGCATGGCAAAATCGTCCACGTGGACGCCGGCCACCAGATGATGGCCGAAGCGCCCGACGCGGTGCTGGACGCCCTGGCGGCGTTTGCCGCGTCGATCCCGAGTGCGGACACCGAGGAGGCGCCATGACGACGGCACGTTACGCCAGCTTTGCCGAGTTCTACCCCTACTACCTGACCCAGCATGCCGACCGCCGCTGCCGCCGCGCCCATTTCATCGGCACCTCGTCGGCGATCGCGGCCATCGCCCAGTACATCGACAGCCTGAACGCCTGGTGGCTGCTGTTCGCCCTCGTCAGCGGCTACGGCGGCGCCTGGATCGGCCACTTCTTCTACGAGAAGAACCGGCCGGCCTCGTTTTCCCAGCCCTGGTTCTCGTTCCGCGCCGACTGGGTGATGTACTGGCAGATGCTTACTGGCAAGCTCAGCTGGTAAGCTCAGCTGGTAAGCTCAGCCTGCGGCGCCGAAATGCGCGGCCAGGCTCTGCGCCAGTCCGTCCTCGACCGCCGCCTCGACCCGGCGCGCCAGCGCCGCGGTGTCGAGCGTTAGCGGCGCGTCCGGCAAGGGCTCCTCGCCCGCGCCGGCATCGAACACGAACAGTCGGTACACGTCGGCCAGGCGCAGCTTGCCGGGATCGGCCAGCAGTACCCAGTTCTCGACGTTCTCGCGAGCGCCACGGCCCCAGCGCATCCGGGCCGGCAGCTCGTCCTGCACCCGGCCGACCCAGCTGGCCGCCACCATCTTCTCGAGCAGCATCCTCATCTCGTCGTAGCCGATCCGCGTATGGTCGCGGATCGCCGCACTCGACACCATGGCCGAGCCGCTCAGCTGCGCGCTGCCGTGCAACACCTTCAGCACCGCCATCGCATCCACGAAAGCGCTGCCGGGGGTCGGCTGGTGCTTCCAGCGCTCGTACTTCACCACCGGCAGCGCCGCGGCCAGCACCGCGCCCACCAGGGTGATCAGCCAGGACAGGTACATCCAGACCAGGAACAGCGGCAGCGCGGCCAGCGCCCCGTAGATGATGGCGTAGGTCGGGAACTGGCGGATGAACAGGGCGAAGCCGCGCTTGGCGACCTCGAAGGCGATCGCCGCCGCCAGCCCGCCCCACAGCGCGTCGCGCCAGTGCACGCGGCGGTTCGGCACGGCCAAGTAGAGCAGCGTGTAGGCGCCGGTGGTCAGGGCGATCGACACCAGCGTGTAGAACAGCGCGCCGGCGAAAGGCAGCGACTTGACCAGCCCGCCGGTGGCGCTGAACAGCTGGGTGGTGGCGCTCAGCGACAGGCCGATCAGGATCGGCCCGAGCGTGATCAAGGCCCAGTAGACCAGCACCCGCTGCGACCACGGACGCGGGCGGCGCACGCCCCAGATCTGGTTGAAGGCGCGCTCGATCATGCCCATCATGGCCGTGGTGGTCAAGAGCAGGGCCGCGGCGCCGACCAGCGACAGGCCCTTGGCCTTGCTGGCGAACTGGGTCAGGTTGGCGCTGATGGTGTTGGCGATGGCCTTCGGCATCAGGGTCTGCACGAACCAGGTGTCGAGCGCCAGGCGCAGCTGGTCGAACACCGGGAAGGTGGTCAGGATCGCCAGCACGATGGTCAACAGCGGCACCAGGGCCAGCGTGGTCGTGAAGGTCAGGCTGCCCGCCACCTGGGGCAGCCTTTCCTCGCGCAGGCGGCGCCGCGCGAAGCGCAGCAGGTCGCCGGTTTCGCCCAGCGTCAGGCCGCGCGCGCGGTCGACGCCGAGGCTCAGCGCCTGCAAGGTCGTGCGCGGCAGGGAATGGTCGGTTTTCGAAAGCATCCGGAATTCGATTCGCCCCGTCAAAGGGCATGTCATTTGAGCAAAGCGCCCTATAATACCAACGATGAAGCCGACCCTGACTCCGAACCTGACTATCCTGGTGTTGTACTACTCGCGCCACGGCGCCACCCGCAAGCTGGCCGAACTGGTCGCCCAGGGCATCGAGAGCGTGCCCGGGCTCGAGGCGCGCCTGCGCACCGTGCCCGCGGTCTCCACCGTGGCCGAGGCCACCGCGCCCGACATTCCGCTAGAGGGAGCGCCGTACGTCGAGCTGGACGACCTGCGCGAATGCGCCGGCCTGGCGCTCGGCTCTCCTACCCGCTTCGGCAACATGGCATCCAGCGTCAAGTACTTCCTCGACGGCACCGCCGCCGACTGGGTCAACGGCACCCTGTCGGGCAAGCCGGCGGTCGTGTTCACCTCCACCGGCAGCCTGCACGGCGGCCAGGAGTCGACCCTGCTGTCGATGATGATCCCATTATTACACCACGGCATGCTGGTGATGGGCCTGCCCTACTCGCATCCCGAACTCATGAATACCGCCAGCGGCGGCAGCCCCTACGGCGCCTCGCACTGGGCCGGCGCCGACGGCAAGCGCGGCCTCACCGAGGACGAGCGCGTGCTCGCCATCGCACTGGGCAAACGTCTGGCCCTGGCGGCGGTCAAACTGCATGGAATGCAATGATGGATACCGCAAAAGTCTTTCATGTCGGCGCGATAGCGAGCCTGATCTGGCTGATCGGCTGGCTGGTCGCCTGGGAAGTGTTCGTGGCGCCCCTGCACCCGGGCGGATCGCTGCTCGCGCTCAAGGCGCTGCCCCTGCTGCTGCCGCTGCGCGGCGTGATCAAGCGCGACCTGTACACGCTGCAATGGTCGTCGATGGTCATCCTCGTGTATTTCGCCGAGGGCGTGGTGCGGGCCTGGGCCGACACCGCCGAAGCCTCGCGCGCCATGGCGATCGGCGAGATCGCGCTGGTGGTGGTCTACTACGTCTGCGCGCTGCTGTTCCTGCACCCGTACAAGAAAGAAGCCAAGCGCCTCGCCAAGGAACTGCTCGACAAGGTCAAAGTACCGCATGACTGAGCCGCTGCCGGCCAGCGGCTTGCTGGCCCACCTCGGCGCCATCGTCGGTCCGGCGCACCTGGTCACCGACGCCGCCGAAATGGCGCCCTACCT
This sequence comes from Massilia sp. X63, assembly GCF_041023745.1. NCBI lineage: Bacteria > Pseudomonadati > Pseudomonadota > Betaproteobacteria > Burkholderiales > Oxalobacteraceae > Massilia > Massilia sp. X63. The sequence continues at coordinate 859,649 of NZ_JBFTEF010000001.1, read as the reverse complement.
CACCGACTGGCGCGGCCGCTTCACCGGGCGCGCCTGCGCCGTCGTGCTGCCCGCCGATTCCGGCGAGGTGGCGCGCGTGGTCGCGGCCTGCGCCGCGGCGCGCGCGCCGATCGTGCCGCAGGGCGGGCGTACTGGCCTGGTGCTCGGCAGCGTGCCCGACGCCGGCGGCAGCGCCGTCGTGCTGTCGCTGCGGCGCCTGAACCGCATCCGCCAGCTCGACGCCGCCAACGGGACCATGACGGTCGAAGCCGGCTGCATCCTGGAAGACATCCAGCAGGCCGCCCTGGAAGCCGGCATGCTGTTCCCGCTGTCGCTGGCGAGCGAGGGCAGCTGCACCATCGGCGGCAACCTGTCCAGCAATGCCGGCGGCACCGCGGTGCTGCGCTACGGGAACGCGCGCGAGCTCTGCCTGGGCCTGGAAGTCGTCACCGCCCAGGGCCAGGTATGGGATGGCCTGCGCGGGCTGCGCAAGGACAATACCGGCTACGCGCTGCGCGAGCTGTTCATCGGCGCGGAAGGCACGCTCGGGGTGATCACCGCCGCCGTGCTCAAGCTCTACCCGCAACCGAAGGCCGTGCTGACCGCGCTGGTGGCGCTCGAGACGCCGCGCAGCGCGCTCGCGCTGCTGGGGCTGATGCAGGAGCGCTGCGGCCCCGCGCTGACCGGCTTCGAGCTGATGTCCGACTTCTGCCTGGACCTGGTCGAGCGCCACTTTCCCGGCCTGCCGCGGCCCTTCGCCACGCGCTACCCGCAGTACGCGCTGGTGGAACTGTCCAGCAACGAATCCGAAGACCATGCGGCCGACCTGGTCGAATCGGCCGTCGGCGCGGCCCTCGACGCCGGCATCGCCCTGGACGCCGCGCTGGCCACTTCCAGCGCCCAGTCGATCGGCCTGTGGAAGCTGCGCGAACACATTCCGCTGGCCCAGGCGGCGGCCGGCAAGAACATCAAGCACGACATCTCGCTGCCCGTCTCGCGCATCCCGGACTTCATCGACGCCACCGATGCCGCCCTGCAGGCGGCCTTCCCCGGCTGCCAGGTCGTGTGCTTCGGACACCTGGGCGATGGGAATTTGCACTACAACATAGCTCCACCAGAAGGGATCGGCCACGACAGTTTTTTGGCGCACCAGGAAGCCGTGAACCGTATCGTCCACGACAGCGTCGCCGCCCTGCGCGGGTCGATCTCGGCCGAACACGGCATCGGCGCCCTCAAGCGCGACGAACTGCCGCGCTACAAGCCGGCAGTCGAACTGGACATGATGCGTGCCATCAAAGCCGCCCTGGACCCGCTCGGCATTATGAACCCTGGAAAAATTCTATGAACCAGGGAGACGACATGCTGAAGCACCTACCCGGGGCCGTGCTCTGCCTGGCCGGCCTGGCCGGCCTGGCCAATCATCCGGCAGCGGCGGGAACCATCTACAAATGCAGCGAAGGCGGCAAGCCCAGCTACCACGACCGGCCCTGCGGCCCGGGCGCGACCGCGCTGCCGGCACCCACGCAAGCGGCGGCGCCCGAGGCGCTGGAACGCCTGGCGCGCGAACGCGCCCTGCTGCAGGAAATCGAGGACGCGCGCGCCGACCAGGCCAGGCGCGAAGCCGGCCAGGCGCGCGCGAACGAACGTGCGCAGCGCGCGGCCGCCGCCCAGCGGCGCCGCTGCGAGCGCCTGCGCCTGCAGCACAAGTGGCTCGACGAAGACAGCGCGCACGCCGGTCGCGAGGTTGGCGCGGGTGACGATCGGGCCGCGCGGGCGCGCACCCGGGCGCGGCGCCAGGCCGAGGTACTGGCGGTGGAATGCCCGGGCTGAGCTTCGGCGCGCGACTGCCCTCCGGCACGCTGGTCCGCTGGCTGCTGTTCGGCGAGTGGCGCGCCCAGCCGGTGCGCGCCCTGCTGGCGATCGCCGCCATCGCGGTCGGCGTGGCGATGGGCTTCGCCATCCACCTGATCAACGCCGCCGCCTTCAACGAATTCTCCGCCGCCGTCAAGAGCCTGTCGGGCCAGGCCGACGTCCAGGTCGCCGGGCGCGAGCCGCTGTTCGACGAAAGCGTCTACCCGCGCCTGGCCGCGATGCCGCAGGTGGCGGTGGCGGCGCCGGTGCTGGAACTCTCGGCCGGCGTGGCCGGCATGCCCGCCAGCTCCCAGGGCGCGCTGCGCATCGTCGGCATCGACGCCTTCCGCGCCGGTTTCATCTCGCCCGACCTGACCGGCGCGCCACAGGAAGGCCGCATGCTGGACGTGCTGGCCGACGATGCGATCTTCCTGTCGCCCGCCGCCCAGAGCTGGCTCGGCAAGCGCCCCGGCGAGCGCATCGCGCTGCGCGCCGGCACCGGCGAGGTGCTGCTGCGGGTTGCCGGCCCGGTGCGGCGCGCCCGCGCCGGCCAGCGCATCGCCGTGATGGACATCGGCGCCATGCAATGGCGCTTCGCGCAGCTGGGCCGCCTCTCGCGCGTCGACCTGAAACTGCGCGACGGCGTCGACCGCACCGCCTTCCAGCGTGCGCTGGCGGCGCAACTCGAGCGCGACTTCCCGGGCCGCTTCACGGTGCGCCAGCCGAACGACAGCGACCAGGACGAACGCAACGCCAACCTGAGCCGCGCCTACCGGGTCAACCTGACCGTGCTGGCGCTGGTGGCCCTGTTCACCGGCGCCTTCCTGGTATTTTCCACGCAGGCGCTGTCGGTGATGCGGCGGCGCAGCCAGTTCGCGCTGCTGCGCGTGCTCGGCCTGGAGCGCGGCCAGCTGCTGCGCCAGGTGCTGCTCGAGGGCGCCAGCCTGGGCGTGCTGGGCGCGCTGCTCGGCATCCTGGGCGGCTACCTGCTGGCGGCGCTGGCGCTGCGCTTCTTCGGCGGCGACCTCGGGGCCGGCTACTTCCCCGGCATCCGCCCGCAGGTCCAGTTCACCCCGCTGGCCGCCAGCGTGTTCTTCCTGCTCGGCCTGGGCGTGGCCCTGCTCGGCTGCCTGGCGCCGGCCTGGGATGCGGCGCGCGCGCGTCCGGCGGTGGCGATCAAGTCCGGCGCCGACGAGGCCGCGCTGGCGCGCCTGGCCCGGGTCTGGCCTTCGCTGCTCTGCCTGCTGCTCGCCGCCGTGCTGGCCTTCGCGCCGCCGGTATTCGAGCTGCCCCTGTTCGGCTATTTCTCGATCGCCCTGCTGCTGATCGGCGGCATCGGCCTGATGCCGCGCCTGGCGGCCGCAAGCTTCCGGCGCATGGAGCGCCTGGTGCTGCGCAGCACCAAAGCTCCTCCGGTCCTGTCGCTGGCCCTGGCGCGCCTGGCGAATGCGCCCGGCCAGGCCGCGATCGCGCTGGGCGGGGTGCTGGCCAGCTTCAGCCTGATGGTGGCGATGGGCATCATGGTGTCCAGCTTCCGGGTCTCGGTGGACGACTGGATGGGCCACATCCTGCCGGCCGACCTGTACCTCCGCGCAGCCAGCGGCGGCAATACCGGTTTCCTCAGCCCGCAGCAGCAGGCCGCCCTGAAACAGCTGCCGGGCGTGGCCCAGGTCCAATTCCTGCGCACCCGCCAGGTCTCGCTGTCGCCGGAGCGGCCCAACGTGGTCGTGATCGCGCGCGACATCGACGCGCGCGATCCGGGCCGGCTGCTGTTCCTGGTCGGCCCGCAGGCGCCGGTTCCCGCGGGCGCCCGTCCGGCCTGGGTGTCCGAAGCCCTGCTCGACCTGTACGGCGTGCGCGTCGGCGCCGGCATCCGGCTGCCGCTCGGCGGCGGCCAGGCGCAGTTCTTCGTCGCCGGCGTATGGCGCGACTACGCCAACCAGGCCGGCTCGGTCGTGATCCGGCTCGCCGACTACCGCGCGCTCACCGGCGAGGCCGAAGTCACCGACGCTGCCCTGTACGCGGCGCGCGGCAGCAGCGCCGAACGGCTCGAGGAAGAAGTGCGCGCCCTGCCCTTCGGCGCGGCCCTGCAGACCATGTCGGCCGGCGAGATCAGGGCCGCAAGCCTCAGGATCTTCGACCGCAGCTTCGCCGTCACCTATCTGCTCGAAGCGATCGCCATCGCGATCGGGCTGTCCGGGGTGGCCGCCAGCTTCTCGGCCCAGACCCTGGCGCGCTCGAAGGAATTCGGCATGCTGCGCCACGTCGGGGTCACACGACGCCAGGTGCTGGGCATCCTGGCCTTCGAAGGCGGCTTCCTGACCCTGCTGGGCGTGGCCTGCGGCTTCGCCCTGGGGCTGGTCATCAGCCTGATCCTGGTTTATGTTGTGAATCCCCAGTCATTCCACTGGACGATGCAGTTGCACCTGCCGTGGGGCTTGCTGGGGAGCGTCGCCGGCGTGCTGGTCGGCGCATCGGTCGCCACGGCACTGGTGTCGGGACGTTATGCGCTGTCGGGTGGTCCGGTACGCGCGGTCAGGGAGGATTGGTAGATGCGCATTGCGCTGTTGTGTTTCTTGCTGTTCTGCTGCCGGCTGGCGCATGCCGACCCGCCGCAATTCGCGCCGGTCGTTCCCGGCACGCCCCTGTCCTTCCCGCGCGACTTCGGCGCCCATCCCGAGTTCCGCACCGAATGGTGGTACGTCACCGGCTGGGTCGAGACCCCGGACCGCAAGCCGCTCGGCTTCCAGGTCACGTTCTTCCGCAGCCGCACCGAGCACGACCCGCGCAACCCGAGCGCCTTTGCGCCGCGCCAGCTGGTGATCGGCCACGCCGCCCTGTCCGACCCGGAAGTCGGGCGCCTGGTGCACGACCAGCGCAGCGCGCGCGAGGGCTTCGGTCTGGCCTGGGCGCGCACCGGCAATACCGACCTGAAGCTGGACGACTGGCGCATGGTGCGCGAGAGCGGGGGCAAGGACGACGGCAGCTACCGCGTCACGATCCGCTCGAACGAACTGACGCTGGAACTGCGCCTGCTACCGACCCAGCCGGTGCTGGTACAGGGCGAGGGCGGCTACTCGCGCAAGGGCGCCAGTCCCCAGCACGCCAGCCACTACTACAGCGAACCGCAGCTCAAGGTGAGCGGCAAGGTCGGGCGCACCGGCAGCCTGCCGGTGGCGGTGACGGGCAGCGCCTGGCTCGACCACGAATGGTCGAGCGAAGCCCTGCAGCCGGAAGCCACGGGCTGGGATTGGATCGGCGTGAATCTCGACGACGGCGGTGCGCTGATGGCTTTCCAGATCCGCAGCAAGCAAGGTGGTAAACTATGGGCGCACGCGACGCTGCGCGACAGCGCCGGCCGGGTGACCCGCTGCGCGCCCGACCAGGTGAATTTTGCCCCCGACGCGCACTGGAAGTCGCCGCGCACCGGCGCCGAGTACCCCGTGGCCACCACCGTCACGACGGGTGCGCAGCGCTGGCAGCTCACGCCACTGCAGCAAGACCAGGAGCTCGATTCGCGCCGCTCGACCGGCGCGGTGTACTGGGAAGGCGCCGTGACCGTCGGCCGCGACGGCAAGCGCCTTGGCCGCGGCTACCTGGAAATGACCGGCTATGTCCGCCCGATGAAGCTTTGAAACATCAGTAACACCAACAAGAACCGCAACCGAGACGATGACCTCCCGCTCCACCGGCAACACCGGCACCACCGACACCCTCGGCACCCTCGACGCCAAGGCTTCCCGCAAAGGCAGCCTGGCCGCATTCAAGGGCCTGCTCCCCTTCCTGCTGCCCTACCGCCGCCAGTTCGCCTTCGCCGGCATCGCGCTGCTGTTCGCGGCCGGCGCCACGCTGGCCATTCCCGCCGCCTTCAAGCAGATGATCGACCACGGCTTCGGGGCCGGCGCCGGCAGCCAGGGCATCGAGAACGTGAACGCCACCTTCCTGGCCCTGTTCGGCGTCGCCGCCGTGCTCGCCGTGGCCACCGCCGCGCGCTTCTACATGGTGTCCTGGCTGGGCGAGCGCGTCACCGCCGACATCCGCGCCGCGGTCTACCGCCACGTGGTGCACCAGAGTCCCGAGTTCTTCGAGACCACCCGCACCGGCGAAGTGCTGTCGCGCCTGACCACCGACACCACCCTGATCCAGACCGTGGTCGGCACCAGCATCTCGCTGGCCCTGCGCAACACCCTGCTGTTCGTGGGCGGCCTGGCGATGCTGTTCGTGACCAGTCCCAAGCTCACCGCGATCATCCTGGGCCTGCTGGTGCTGGTGGTGCTGCCGATCGTGCTGTTCGGCCGCCGCGTGCGCCAGCTCTCGCGCGATTCGCAGGACCGCATCGCCGACGCCTCGGCGCTGGCGGGCGAGATCCTGAACGCCATGCCCACCGTGCAGTCCTTCACCCACGAACAGATCGAGGCCGGCCGCTTCCAGCGCTCGGTCGACGGCGCCTTCCAGACCGCGATCCGGCGCATCCGCGCGCGCGCCACGCTCACCATGCTGGCCATCGTGCTGGTGTTCGGCGCCATCGTGTTCGTGCTCTGGCTCGGCGCCCATGCGGTGCTCGAAGGAAGCATGACCGGCGGCGACCTCGGCCAGTTCATCCTGTACGCCTCGATCGTGGCCGGTTCGATCGGCGCACTGTCCGAAGTGATGGGCGAGGCGCAGCGCGCCGCCGGCGCCACCGAGCGCCTGCTGGAACTGCTGTCGGCCCGTTCCGACATCCAGGACCCGGCGCATCCACAGCCGCTGCCGCCGCGCACGGCCAACGGCGCCCGCGTCGCGCTCGACGACGTCACCTTCAACTATCCTTCGCGCCCCGAGACCGCGGCGCTGTCGCACCTGCGCCTCGACATCGCGGCCGGCGAGACGGTGGCCCTGGTCGGCCCCTCGGGCGCCGGCAAGACCACCCTGTTCCAGCTGCTGCTGCGCTTCTACGACCCGCAGGCCGGCAGCATCCGCCTGGAAGGCATCGACATCCGCGACCTGTCGCTGCACACTTTGCGCGACGCGATCGGCATCGTCCCGCAGGACACCATCATCTTCTCGAGCAGCGCGCTGGAGAACATCCGCTACGGCCGCCCGGACGCCAGCGACGAGGAAGTGATCGCGGTCGCAAAAATGGCCGCCGCCCACGAATTCATCGAGCGCCTGCCGGAGGGCTACGGGTCGTTCCTGGGCGAACGCGGCGTGCGCCTGTCGGGCGGCCAGCGCCAGCGCATCGCGATCGCGCGCGCCCTGCTGAAGAACCCGCCCCTGCTGCTGCTGGACGAAGCCACCAGCGCCCTGGATGCCGAGTCGGAACGCCTGGTGCAGCGCGCGCTGGAGGCGGCCATGGTCGGCCGCACCACCATCATCATCGCCCACCGCCTGGCAACGGTGCAGCGTGCCGACCGCATCGTGGTTCTCGACGACGGCCGGGTGGTGGAATCGGGCACCCACGCCTCGCTCGTCGCCCAGGGCGGCGTGTACGCCAAGCTGGCGGCGCTGCAGTTCCAGGCGCCGGTGCCGCTCGAACAGCTGTCCTGATCCGCTGGCCGCGCGGCGCCGGCTGCGCGGCACGTCCGACCTGCCCGCATCGGCATGATTGTTGTGGCGCCGCCGCGCCGCGGGCTGAAAACAGCGGGTCTATATTGCGCTACAGAAATTTACAAAGGTATGATGTATCACGAGTCAGCTCATGGATTACTTCATCATGCTTCCGCGAAAATATCACCCTGCCAACTGGAACGTCGGCACCCGCATCAGCGCCATCGCCTTCGTCCTGATGGGCGCGATCGTCGCCGCGCTGGTAGCGATGCTGACCCTGTCCACCTCGAGCATGCTCGAAAGCCGCGCCACCCAGAGCGTCACCAACGAGCTCGAGAGCGTGGCGAATACGGTCGAGTTGTTCAACAAGACCGTCAGCAGTTCGGCCCGGAGCTTCGGCCGCATCTTCCGCAACAGCCTGGCGGGCAGCTTCGCGCTCGACCCTGCCGCGACCGTCGACATCGGCGGCGCGCCGACGCCCACGCTCAAGCTGGACGGCAAGGTGCTGAACCTCGACTTCGGCGCGCCCGACAGCTTCACCGCCGCGACCGGCGGCAATGCCACCATTTTTGCGGTCGACGGCGATGACTTCGTGCGCGTCAGCACCTCGGTCAGGAAGGAAAACGGCGAGCGCGCCATCGGCACCAAACTGGACCGGGCCAGCCCGGCCTATGCGGTGCTGCGCGACGGCGGCACCTACATCGGCCTGGTGACCCTGTTCGGCAAGCAGTACATCACCCAGTACGAACCTGCGCGCGACGCCTCGGGCAAGATCGTCGCGGTGCTCTACGTCGGCGTCGACATCAGCGCAGACATCCAGTCGCTGAAGGACCGCATCCGCGCGATCAAGGTCGGCGAGACCGGCTATTTCTACGTGCTCAATGCCGCCCCGGGCAAGCATTACGGCGACCTGCTGGTGCATCCCACCAGGGAAGGCAGCAACATCGTCGACAGCAAGGCCGCCGACGGCCGCCTGTTCGTCAGGGAGATCCTGGAGAAGAAGGAAGGCAGCATCCGCTACGACTGGCAGAACCCGGGCGAAGCAGGCTCGCGCGAGAAATTCGTCGCCTACACCTACATCAAGGACTGGAACTGGGTGATCGCCGGCGGCACCTACCGCGACGAGATCATCGCCGCCGCCACCGATTTGCGCCGGCGCTTCATCGGTCTCGGCCTGCTGGCCCTGGCCGTGCTGGCGGCGCTGCTGTACGCCGTGGTGCGCGCCAGCGTGTCGCGTCCGCTGGCCGAGGTGCGCGACGTCGCCATGCGCATCGCCGACGGCGACCTGACCGCACGCATGCACAGCACGCGGCGCGACGAGATCGGCCTGCTGACCGAGGCCATCAACACGGTCGGCGCCGGCCTGTCGACCGTGGTCGGCAAGGTGCGCGAAGGCGCCGAGCAGATCGCCAGCGCCTCGCAGGAAATCTCGTCCGGCAACATGGACCTGTGCCGGCGCACCGAGCAACAGGCAGCCGGCCTGGCCGGCACCGCATCGATGATGGGCCAGCTCACCGCCACCGTGCGCCAGAACGCCGACAACGCACGCCAGGCCAACCAGCTCGCCCTGGGCGCCTCGAGCGTGGCCCAGAAGGGCGGCGCCACCGTGGCCCAGGTGGTCGAGCGCATGGAGGCGATCACCCAGTCCTCGCGCAAGATCTCCGACATCACCGGCGTCATCGACGGCATCGCCTTCCAGACCAACATCCTGGCGCTGAACGCAGCGGTGGAGGCGGCGCGCGCGGGCGAACAGGGCCGCGGCTTTGCCGTGGTGGCGAACGAGGTGCGCAACCTGGCCCAGCGCTGCGCGGCGGCGGCCAAGGAGATCAAGCAGCTGATCGACGCGTCCAACGGCGAAGTCGACGCCGGCAGCAAACTGGTGGCCGAAGCCGGCGCCACCATGCACGAGGTGCTGGCCAGCGTGGCGCGGGTCACCGACATCATGACCGAGATCACCGCCGCCAGCCAGGAGCAGAGCAGCGGCATCGAGCACGTCAACCGCTCGGTGGGCGAGATGGACGAGTCGACCCAGCAGAACGCCGCCCTGGTCGAACAGGCCAGCGCCGCCGCCCAGGCGATGCAGGAACAGGCCGGCCAACTGGCGCGCGCCGTGCGCCTGTTCCGCCTGGCCGGGGACGCGGGCGCCGGCGCCTTGCCCGACGCCTCCCGGCAGCGCCTGGCATTGAACGCGCACTGAAGCGCCCGCCCCGCTTCGGTGTAGAGTAGCGGACTTGCCACAGGAGCCCGTCTTGAACGACACCGAACTGCAGCGCCGCTGCCACACCGTCTTTCCCGGCCACCGCGCCCGTCCGCCGGCCGAACTGTTCGCCGCCATGGCCGCGTGGTGCGAGGCCAATGGCGTCGAGCACGACGTCTACGGCAGCGGCGCCCTGATCGAGGAGTTCGAAGCGAAGGTGGCGCGCCTGCTCGGCATGGAGGCCGCGGTGTTCTGCATCAGCGGCACCCTGGCCCAGGTCACGGCCCTGCGCCTGGCCTGCCAGGACCGCGCGCGCGACCTGGCGGCCCTGCACCCGACCTCGCACATCTTCGTGCACGAACGTTCCAACTACCAGCTGCTGGGCCACTTCAAGGCGGTGCAGGCGGGCGATCGCTACCGTCCCTGGCTGCTTGCCGACCTGGCCGCGATTCCCGACCGCCTGGGCGCGGTTGGGATGGAGCTGCCGCTGCGCGAGATCGGCGGCCAGCTCTCCCCCTGGGACGAGCTGGAAGCGATCAAGGCCCATTGCAAGGCGCGCGGCGCCCACCTGCACATGGACGGCGCGCGCCTGTGGGAAGCCGCCGCCGGCTACGGCAAACCGCTGCACGAGGTGGCGGCCGGCTTCGATTCGGCCTACGTGTCGCTGTACAAGGGCATCGGCGGCCTGGGGGGCGCCATGCTGGCCGGCAGCCGCGAATTCGTGGACCGTGCTGCCGAATGGTTCCGGCGCCAGGGCGGCAACGTGATCCACCGCTCGCCCTATGTGGTGGCGGCGGCGATGCAGTTCGACCAGCGCCTGGCCGCCATGCCGGACTACCTGCGCCGCACGCAATTCCTGTACGCGGCCCTGGGCGCCCACCCACTCATCCGCGTCAATCCGGCCGCGCCCCAGGTCAACATGCTGCACCTGCACTTGCCGGTGCCGCCCGAACGCGCGCTGGCGATCCGGCGCGCGCTGGCCGAGGAGCACGGCATCTGGATGTTCAACCGCATCGCCACCGGCGTCCTGCCGGGCACCAGTTTCTTCGAGCTGTACGTGGGCGACAACCTCCTGAACGCGCCGGACCAGCGGGTGCACGCGGCGCTGGACCTGTTCGCGCGCGCGCTGGCCGCGCCGCCGGCCTAGCCGGCGTCATCCGGCGGCAGCGCCGCGTACCAGTCGGCATAGGGCGTGTTCTTCGCCATCCGGCGGTTGAAATCGGGGGCGCCGTCGGTCCACCATACGGGACCGCGTTCGCCCAGCGCGCGCTTGGCGGCATCGACCGCGGCACGGGCGTCGCGCTCGGCATGCCCGTCGCCCGCGCGCTTGGCGGCGCCGACCTGCCGGCGCGCCTGCATCAGGGCCTCGACCAGCATCTGGCGCCGCTGCGGCGCGAGCCCGGGATCGCTGCTGCGCCAGAGGCGTCCCCGCACCACGAAGTAGCGGCCGTCCGGCGTGGTCGGATAGGTCCGGGTAGTCGTCATGACCGGACTATACCCAAGCCGCGGACGCAAGCGCGCACGACCGCGCCGGCTTGCTAGAATGTCGGGTTTCCATCCTGTCCATGTTCATGCCACGAACCGTTTTCGCCAGCATGGCGCTGCCGCGGCGCATCGCCCTCGCCTTCGTGTGCGCGGCGTTCGCCGTGCTGTGCCTGTCCAAGGCGCGCCTGATCGGCGACGGCATGGAATACCTGATGATGGCCCAGGGCTTCGTGGCGCACGGCTCGCCCGAGCTGCGCCGCGCCGACGTCGCCGCCCTGGCGGGGCTGCCGCCGCAGGCGCTGGCGCGCGGCCGCCTGCAGCCGGGACTGCTGGACGCAGCGATCCCACGCATCGAGCGCGACGGCGAGATCGTGCACGGCTTCGCGCGCGCACTGGACGGCAGCATCCAGGCGATCCACTTCTGGATGTACTCGCTGCTGGCCGCGCCCTTCCATGTCCTGGTCACGCTGCTGGGCCAGAACCCCTTCACGGGCCTGGTGCTGCTCAACCTGGCGATCCTGGGGCTGAGCGCATGGCGGTTGCAAGCCTGGCTGCCCACGGCCGGCCTGCCCGGTCTGGGCCTGCTGGTCCTGATGGGGCCCCTGTACTACACGGCCTGGGCCGGCCCGGAAGTATTGGCCGGCTGCTGCGTGCTGCTGGCGACCCTGGCCGCGCTGCGGCGCGACCTGCCCTTGTCGGTGGCCCTGGCGGGCCTGGGCGCCACCCAGAACCCGTCGATCGCCGGCTTGATCCCGGCCGCGGCCGCCTATGCGCTGCTGTACCGCTACCTGCCATCGAGCGCGCTGTTCCCGGCCTCCCGTGCAGCGCGCCGCGCGCGCGACACCCTGCTGGTGATCGCCGGCTGCGTGCTGGCGCTGCTGCCCTACCTGCACAGCCAGGCCGTATTCGGCATGCCGAGCATCATCGGCCGCTACTACACCGACCCCGGCCTGATCGGGCCCGAGCGCCTGTTTTCCTTCCTGTTCGACCTGAACCAGGGCCTGCTGATCGGTTTTCCGGCGCTGCTGTCCTGTATCGCGATCGTGCTCGCCGGCCTGGCGCCGCCGCGGCGCCGCGCCTTGCTGCTGCATCTGGCGATCGCGTCGCTGCTCACGCTGGGCATGGCGCTGCCGGCCCTGGCCGCGGTCAACTGGAACAGCGGCGCCATCGTCGTCGCGCGCTATGCCTACTGGACCGCGATGCCGGTGCTGGCGGTGTGCCTGGCGGGCCTGGCGCAACTGGACCCGCGGCGCCGCTGGCTGGCGCTGGGCGCGGCCGTGTTCCTGCAGGGGCTCGCAGCCTGGCAGGCCCTGCCCGCCCGCGGCCCCGCCTTCACCCAGCACGGACGCCTGGCGGCCTGGGTGCTCGACCATGCGCCGCGCTGGTACAACCCGGACCCGGAGATCTTCCTCGAACGCGAGCGACATCGCGAAGACCTCGCCACCCACGAGCAGGTGGAAGTCCACCGCGGGCCGCACGGACCGAGCAAGCTGATGCGCTTCTGGTCGAACAGCGGCGCTAGCGGCGGCCTGTGCGCCACCGGCACCCACCTGGCAAGCGAGGACGTGGTGACGCTGGCCTCGGGCTGGCGCTACTACAACGCGCCGCTGCGCTGCGCTGCTGGCGCAGCGCCGGTCATGCGCATCGCCATCGGGCAGGACATGCCCGCGATCCTGGGCGGCGGCTGGTCGGTGATCCAGGGCGGCGCAGTATGGAACGTCGGGCCGCGCGCGACCCTGCGCCTGTCGCTGCCGCCGGGACGGCAGGCCCGCGCCATCGGCCTGGACGGCTACTACTACCATGGCCTGCGCAGGTCGCGCATCCGCGTCAACGGCATCGACCTCGGTACGCACGCCCTCGGCCAGGCGCCGCTCGACCTGCCTGCCGCGCTGGCACAGGCCCCGGTGCTCGAGATCGCGATCGCGCACACGACGGCGCCCGGCCCGGCGAGCCGCGCCGATCCGCGCGCGCTGGGTTTCTTCCTGCATGGGGTGCAGGTGGAGTTCGCGCACTGAACGAACGGGACGCGGGCCGCGAGGCTTGCGACCGGACTCTGCTAGAGTCATGCCTTCTGCCTGCGTCGGTCACAAACGAAAGGTCCCGCCATGCCGCTCGTCCTCTATGGTCATCCGTTTTCCTCGTACACGCAAAAGGTCCTGATCGCGCTGTACGAGAACGCCGTCCCGTTTGAATTCCGTTCGCTCGACCCCGAGACACCCCAGCACGCCCCCGAGTGGCTGCGACGCTGGCCGCTGCGCAAGTTCCCCTTGCTGGTGGACGGCGAGCGCAACGTGGTCGAGACCAGCATCATCATCGAATACCTGCAGCTCACGCATCCCGGCCCGGTGCGGCTGCTGCCCGCGGACCCGCTGGCTGCGCTGGGCGTGCGTTTCCTCGACCGCTTCTTCGATCTGCACGTGATGGACCCGGTGCAGCACGCCGTTGCGGGCGCGCTGACGGGCGACGCCGTGAAGCGAGAAGACGCGGTGGCGGGCGCCAGGGTGCGCCTGGAGCGCGCCTACGCCTGGCTCGACGGAGAACTGGCCGGCCGGATGTGGGCGGCGGGCGACGACTTCTCGCTGGCCGACTGCGCCGCCGCGCCGGCGCTGTTCTATGCCGACTGGACCCACCCGATCGGGGCCGATCATGTGCAGGTGGGCGCCTACCGCGCCCGCCTGCTGTCACGGCCCTCGTTCGCGCGGGCCGTGGACGAGGCGCGCCGCTACCGTCACTACTTCCCGCTCGGGGCGCCGGCAGGTGACTGAGAGCAGCGTCGACCAGGCGCGGATCCCCGCCGCCCGTCAGCCAGCCACTGGCGGGACGTCGTTTCTCACCTCGAGCAGCTCATTGAAGAGCACCCGGTAATGCACCACCGCATTGCGTAGCTCTTCAGTGGTGGCCTGGCCGCGCGTATCGCGTGCAGCAATGAACTGGGCAGCGCGGTAATTCTCCACCACCGCCGGGTGGCCGACCGAGATGTCTCCCGCACGATGTTCGAAATCGGCCACCGGATATCCACGTGCCGCCATCAGCTCGCGCACCAGCACATCGGCCTGGGCGACGACGCCTTGTGGATTATCGATGAAACCGGCCTGCAGATTCGCCCATGCCTGGCTGAACCTGGCAGCGTCGGACGGCGACAAGGGCACGATGGTCAGCTTCCCGACACGCGCTTCCCGCGCCTTGAGCTCCGATTCGGCTTTTGCCCGGCTTCCAAGTTGGTCCACGGTGCGGGCATACTCCGGGCCGAAGCGCTGCTGCAATCGGTCGGATTGCTTTTTTTGAAAGAAGTACCATGCGGCCAGCGCAACGAGAACGAGAACCACAACAAGGGCGAGCATGGTGGATGTCTGTGAGTCGAGGTTGCCCATATCAATCTCCTGTTTGCCTGGAAGGCGGCATATCCCTGGTGACCGATTATTCCTGGTGACCGATTTCATTAAGGCAGACTGAGCGAAGACGGTCGGTTCGAATGCGCACATATCCGGACACCGGCTCCGCCCCCAGGCGGCGCGTGTCACGATCGTCGCGGCCGGGAATCCCTGGATTATCCAGGCCACGTCATTGCTGCGCCCAGGGCCGGCCTGGCTTGCTGCGGTATCGACGTATTGCCACGCGCTCTCGGTTACAATGCCAGGTTGTCACCCAGAGTCATCCGTCATGCGCCAATACCTCGAATTCATGCGCCATGTGAAAGAACATGGCGCGGTCAAGACCGACCGCACCGGCACCGGCACCCTGTCGGTCTTCGGCCACCAGATGCGTTTCGACCTGCAGCAGGGTTTCCCCCTGCTCACCACCAAGAAGGTCCACCTCAAGTCGATCATCCATGAGCTGATCTGGTTCCTGCAAGGCTCGACCAACATCGCCTACCTGAAAGAGAACGGCGTCAGCATCTGGGACGAATGGGCCGACGATCAGGGCAACCTGGGTCCGATCTACGGCTACCAGTGGCGCAGCTGGCCGACACCCGACGGCGGCCACATCGACCAGATCGCCCAGGTGCTCGACCAGATCCGCAACAATCCGGACTCGCGCCGCATGATCGTCTCGAGCTGGAACGTGGCCGACCTGCCGAACATGAAGCTGCAGCCCTGCCACGCCTTGTTCCAGTTCTACGTCGCCGAGGGCAAGCTGTCCTGCCAGCTGTACCAGCGCAGCGCCGACATCTTCCTGGGCGTGCCCTTCAACATCGCCTCGTACGCGATCCTGACCCACATGATGGCCCAGCAGGCCGGCCTGGAAGTGGGCGAGTTCATCTGGACCGGCGGCGACTGCCACCTGTACAGCAACCACCTGGAGCAGGCCGAGCTGCAGCTGTCGCGCACGCCGAAGGCGCTGCCGCAGCTGCTGATCAAGCGCAAGCCGGACTCGCTGTTCGATTACCGCTTCGAGGATTTCGAGGTGGTCGGCTACGATCCGGAGCCGGCGATCAAGGCGCCGGTCGCTGTCTGAAACATGCCGCAGCGCATAGAGATTACTTGACAGCACGCTTGCAAGCAGACAACAATTTATACTCGGAATTACATGAGGACGGTAACAAGCATGAGCAGCCCAGCCACCCCATCCCGATTCGTGCAGGTGGCCGCGTGAGCCTCGATGCGGCGCCGCGCCTCACCCTGGTGGTGGCGGTCGACGCCCAGCGCGGCATCGGCATCGACAACCAGTTGCCCTGGCACCTGCCGGAAGACCTGGCCCACTTCAAGCGCGTGACCCTCGGCAAGCCGATCATCATGGGGCGCAAGACCTTCGACTCGATCGGCCGCCCCCTGCCGAAGCGCCGCAACATCGTGGTCACCCGCAACCCGGACTGGTCGCACGAGGGCGTCGACACGGCGACCTCGCTGCAGGCCGCCATCGGGCTCTTGCAGGGCGAGCCGGCCAGCATCATCGGCGGCGCCCAGATCTTCGCGGAAGCGGTGCAATTTGCCGACTGCATGATCGTGACCGAAATCGACCACGTGTTCCGCTGCGATACCTTCTTCCCGCCGATCGACCCGGCCCTGTGGCAGGAAACGGCGCGCGAGACGCACCGTTCCGAAGCAAACGGTTTCGGCTACGCCTACGTCACCTACACCCGCAAGGAGCCTTGACCGACATGAGCGACCAGGCAACTCGCACCCCGGGCACGCGGGGTGGTGACGGCTTTGCCGGCAAGGTGGCGGTACTCATCGCCCTCCTCGCCACCCTTGGGACCATGTTCGGCTTCATCGGCAGCGCCTCCCACAACAACGCCGCGCTCTACAAGAGCAACGCGGCGATCGACAAGACCAGCGCCGCGAATGCCTGGGGCCACTACCAGGCCAAGGCCAGTCGCCAGAACCTGGCCGAACTCGCCGCCACCATGCCGGGCGTGAACCAGGACCATTACCGCGAAGAGATGCGGCGCTACGGCATCGAGAAGGACGCCATCCGCAAGGAAGCCGAGCGCTTCGAGGCGGCCTCCGCCGCGTGGAACACCCTGTCCGAGAAGGAGCTGCACCGGCATCGCCAGTGGGCCGCGGCCTCGGTCGCCCAGCAGATCGCAATTTCGCTGGCCGCCATCACCCTGCTGGCGCGCCGCACCTGGCTGCTGACCCTGACGAGCGCCGTGGCCGCGTTCGGCATTACGCTGGCCTTCTTTGCCGCAATCCAGGCCGATCCGATGCCGTTCTCGGCCGGCCCGCTGGCGGCGGCGGTGGGCGCCGCGGCCCTCACCGAGGCGTTCCGGCGCCTCGGGCGCCGCCTGGCCAGCTAGAGTGCGACAAGGAATGCCCGCAATGGTTACGCTTGCAAGCAGGCTAGTAGACTAGGTTGCAAAAAAATTGCACCGGCGCGCCTGATTTCTGCGAAAATCCGTTTCCTCTTTTTCCCGGTGCCGTGGCCGGCGTACAAGCCCATCCGGGCTTGGCGCTTCCACGGCGCTTCGCTTTGGAGCTGTCCATGAAATTTCGTTTCCCCATCGTCATCATTGACGAGGACTTCCGTTCCGAGAACACCTCCGGTCTCGGCATTCGCGCCCTTGCGGCCGCGATGGAGCAGGAAGGCATGGAGGTGCTCGGCCTGACCAGCTACGGCGACCTGTCCCAGTTCGCCCAGCAGCAGTCGCGCGCATCCGCCTTCGTCCTTTCCATCGACGACGAAGAATTCGGCGGCGGCTCGGCCGAGGAAACCGATTTCGCGCTGACCGGCCTGCGCGCCTTCGTCAAGGAGATCCGCCACAAGAACGCGAACATCCCGATCTACATCTACGGCGAGACCCGCACCAGCCGCCACATCCCGAACGACATCCTGAAGGAGCTGCACGGCTTCATCCACATGTTCGAGGACACCCCGGAATTCGTGGCGCGCCACATCATCCGCGAGGCCAAGGCCTACCTGGACAGCCTGGCGCCGCCCTTCTTCCGCGCGCTGGTCAACTACGCCTACGACGGTTCCTATTCGTGGCACTGCCCGGGGCACTCGGGCGGCGTGGCCTTCCTGAAGTCGCCGATCGGCCAGATGTTCCACCAGTTCTTCGGCGAGAACATGCTGCGCGCCGACGTCTGCAACGCGGTCGAGGAACTCGGCCAGCTGCTCGACCACACCGGCCCGGTGGCCAAGTCCGAGCGCAACGCCGCCCGCATCTACAACGCCGACCACTGCTACTTCGTGACCAACGGCACCTCGACCTCGAACAAGATGGTCTGGCACAGCACGGTCGCGCCGGGCGACATCGTGGTGGTCGACCGTAACTGCCACAAGTCGATCCTGCACTCGATCATCATGTGCGGCGCGATCCCGGTGTTCCTGATGCCGACCCGGAACAACCTCGGCATCATCGGCCCGATCCCGCTCGAAGAGTTCACCCCCGAATCGATCGCCCGGAAGATCGAAGCCAATCCGTTCGCGCGCGAGGCCGTCAACAAGAAGCCGCGCATCCTGACCATCACCCAGTCGACCTACGACGGCGTGGTGTACAACGTCGAGACCCTGCGCGAAATGCTGGACGGGAAGATCGACACCCTGCACTTCGACGAAGCCTGGCTGCCGCACGCCGCCTTCCACAGCTTCTACCAGAACATGCACGCGATCGGCGAGAACCGCCCGCGCGCCAAGCAGTCCATGATCTTCTCGACCCAGTCGACCCACAAGTTGCTGGCCGGCCTGTCGCAGGCCTCGCAGGTGCTAGTGCGCGAATCCGAGACCGTCAAGCTGGACCAGGACGCCTTCAACGAGGCCTACCTGATGCACACCTCGACCTCGCCGCAGTACTCGATCATCGCCTCCTGCGACGTCGCCGCCGCCATGATGGAAGCGCCGGGCGGCACCGCGCTGGTCGAGGAATCGATCCTGGAAGCGCTGGACTTCCGCCGCGCCATGAAGAAGGTCGACGCCGAATTCGGCGACGACTGGTGGTTCAAGGTGTGGGGCCCGGACGTGCAGTCGGAAGAAGGCATCGGCGAGCAGAAGGACTGGATGATCCACGCCGAGGACGACTGGCACGGCTTCGGCAAGCTGGCGCCGGGTTTCAACATGCTCGACCCGATCAAGTCGACCATCGTGACCCCGGGCCTGTCGCTCGACGGCCAGTTCGGGGAGACCGGCATCCCGGCCTCGATCGTGACCAAGTACCTGGCCGAGCACGGCGTCATCATCGAGAAGTGCGGCCTGTACTCCTTCTTCATCATGTTCACGATCGGCATCACCAAGGGCCGCTGGAACACCCTGGTGACGGCGCTGCAGCAGTTCAAGGACGACTACGACCGCAACAAGCCGATGTGGCAGGTGATGCCGCAGTTCGCCTCGGCCAACCCGCGCTACGAGGACCGCGGCCTACGCGACCTGTGCACCGAGATCCACCGCTTCTACAAGCAGTACGACGTGGCGCGCCTGACCACCGAGATGTACCTGTCGGACATGGTCCCTGCCATGAAGCCGTCGGACGCCTTCGCCAAGATGGCGCACCGCCAGATCGAGCGCGTCGCCATCGACGAGCTGGAAGGCCGCATCACCGCGATCCTCTTGACGCCTTACCCGCCGGGCATCCCGCTCCTGATCCCTGGCGAGCGCTTCAACAAGACCATCGTCGACTACCTGCGCTTCGCACGCGACTTCAACGAGCGCTTCCCGGGCTTCGAGACCGACGTGCACGGCCTGGTCAAGCGCGAGGTCGACGGCAAGCGTGGTTACTTCGTGGATTGCGTGAGGCAGGACGCGTAAGCGGACCATCCGGCCGCAAAAAAGGGGCGCAAGCCCCTTTTTTTACGTCCGTATCCTGTCGATGTCCGGCTTGTTTCGGGTGCGATCCGGTGCGCCGGACCCGCAGGTCAGCGGCGCTTGAGTTCGACCGGCGCCAGCGGCGCGGGCGCCGCCGCCTCGCGCAGCTCGCGCCGCGCATGGGTGATGACGGAATACGCGGCCGTGACGCCCAGCAGGCCCATCACGGTGGCCACCAGCAGGTCGGGCAAGCCGCTGCCGGTCTCGAACACGCCGAACGCCGCGATCATCACGGCCACGTTGCCGATCGCGTCGTTGCGCGTGCACAGCCACACCGAACGCATGTTGGCGTCGCCGTTGCGGTAGGCGTACAGGAGCAGCGCGACGAAGCAGTTGGCGGCCAGGGCCGCGGCGCCGATCCAGCCCATGGTATGGGCTTCCGGCACGGTGCCGGTGCGCAGGTGCCAGAAGGCGCTGCCCAGCACGAATACCCCGTAGCCGCCCATGGTCGCGCCCTTGATGAGCGCGGTGCGCGAGCGCCACACCGGCGCCAGCGCCAGTACGAACAGGGAAATGCCGTAGTTGGCGGCGTCGCCGAGGAAGTCGACCGCGTCGGCCAGCAGCGAGACCGAGCCCGCGGCCCAGCCGCCGACGATCTCGACGCCGAACATCAGCGCATTGACCCAGAGTGCGATCCAGAGGATGCGCCGGTAGCGCGGATCGACGGGCGGCTTGCCGGAGGAGCAGCCGCCGCTGCAGCAGTCAGACATGAGAGTGACCCATCAACATGATTCAGTTTTGACAGGCTAGCACGAAAAACTGTATCAGGTTTTCGGCAGCGTGACGCCGACCTGGCCCTGGTACTTGCCGCCGCGGTCCTTGTACGAGGTCTCGCAGACTTCGTCGGATTCGAAGAACAGCACCTGGGCGCAGCCTTCGCCGGCGTAGATCTTGGCCGGCAGCGGCGTGGTGTTGGAGAACTCCAGGGTCACGTAGCCTTCCCATTCCGGCTCGAACGGGGTGACGTTGACGATGATGCCGCAGCGCGCATAGGTCGACTTGCCGAGGCAGACGGTGAGCACGTTGCGCGGAATGCGGAAGTATTCGATGGTGCGGGCCAGCGCGAACGAGTTCGGCGGGATGATGCAGACATCGCTCTTCACGTCCACGAAGGAGTTCGAATCGAAGTTCTTCGGATCGACGATGGTGCTGTTGATGTTGGTGAACACCTTGAACTCGTCGGCGCAGCGAATATCGTAGCCGTACGACGAGGTACCGTAGGAAATGATCCTGCGTCCGTCCGCCTCGCGCACCTGTCCCGGTGCGAAGGGTTCGATCATGCCGTGCTGCTCCGCCATGCGGCGGATCCATTTGTCGCTCTTGATAGCCATCGGTGGATTCCAAAAAATCAATCCCGCGATTTTACGCTAAACGCTGGCCGCTGGCACCGTCTCGATACCGGGCAGCAGCTGCTCGATCATGGCATGGGTCAGGCGCGCGGTCTCCTCGGGCTTTTCCAGCGGGTACAAATGGCCGCCCTCGATCATCACCAGGTGCTCGCCGACCAGCCTGCGCGTCGCGTCCAGGCCGGCCTGGCGCAGCTCTTCCGAGGTGGTGCCGGCGATGAAGCCGATCGGCAGCGGATACGGCGCGCGCAGGATCGCCCCCATGTGGTGCGGCAGCGTATTGTAGATGCGGGTCTCGATCTCGCGCTCGAAGCGCAGCTGCACGCCCTCCGGATGGGGGATCAAGCCATGCTCGAGGTAATCGTCGAGCGCACCCGGCGCCCAGGCCTGGAACATCGGCTTGGCGATGAAATGCCGGTAGGCCGCGGCGCGGTCCGGCCACACGTTGCGGCGCCGCTCCGAGAACCTGGCCGGCGAAAAGCGCGAGCCCAGGCCACGCCGCTTCACCAGTTTCCACAGGAAAGCGCGCCAGCCGGCCACCACCGGCGAATCGAGCATCACCACGCAGCGCGCCAGATCGGGCCGCTCCTTGGCCGCCATCATGCTCAGCATGCCGCCGAGCGAGTGCCCGACCAGGATCGGCGGCTGCGCGTACTGCTCGAGGTGGTGGATCAGCTCCTCGACCAGCTGTTGCCAGCCGTCGGCCACCGGAAAGCGCGGATCGTGTCCATACATATCGTGGGCGCGCACCTCGTAGTGCTCGCCCAGGGCCTGCAGCAGGCGCCGGTAGGTGCCGCCGGGATAACTGTTCCCGTGGGAGAAGTGCAACAGCGGTTTGCTCATGGGCGCAATGGCGTGAATGACAAGGGCCCATTGTAATGAAAGCGCAGGCCCATGCGCCGCGATTAGAGGGGAATGCCTACACCAATGGCCTGACGAAATCGGCTGGTGCCCCATCCATCGCGCCAGGACCAGGGGGCTAGCGCCCGTGCCAGTAGCGCGGCTGTTCGCTGCGGTAGGTCGACACCGCCAACGCCGCGCCGAAGCGCAGCGTGACCGCGCCCTCCTCGTCGGTACGCAGGCGCCGGATGCCCAGGCTGCCGTAGCGCGCATAGACCTCCTGCTTGGGGTGGCGGTAGCGGTTGCGGTAGCCCACCTGGAAGATGCCCACCGTGGGCTCGACCGCCGCCAGGAAGGCGGACGTCGACGACGTGCCGCTGCCGTGGTGCGGCGCCAGCAGGACGTCGGCGCGCAGCCGGCCCGGCGCCCGTTCCAGCAGTTGGGCTTCCTGGGCGGCCTCGATGTCGGCGGCCAGCAGCATTGCCCGTCCGGCCGCGCTCACGCGCAGCACGCAGCTGCGTGCGTTGGCCTTCAGGCCC
The DNA here is from genome assembly GCF_041023745.1 of Massilia sp. X63. Lineage (NCBI taxonomy): Bacteria > Pseudomonadati > Pseudomonadota > Betaproteobacteria > Burkholderiales > Oxalobacteraceae > Massilia > Massilia sp. X63. The sequence continues at coordinate 837,648 of NZ_JBFTEF010000001.1, read as the reverse complement.
GGCTCCGCATACGACTGCTGCGCCGGGCCGAGCATCTCGAAGCGCACCCCGTCCCAGTCCCAGGCCTGCCCTGCCGCGCAGCGCGCATGGCGGCGCGCGGCGCGCAGCGCCGGATGGCCGCCGGGCAGCGAGGAAAGCAGCTGCCCGACCGCGACCCCGCCGAGCAGGGCGCGGGCCCCACCGGCATGGTCGGTGTCGCTGTGCGAGACCACCAGCCCATCCAGCCCGCCAATGCCGCGCCCGCGCAGGTAGGGCAACAGGATGCGCCCTGCCGCGTCCGCACCCGGCCCGTACTGCGGCCCGGCGTCGTAGAGCAGCCGGTGGTGCGCGGTCTCGACCAGCAGGGCCATGCCCTGCCCGACGTCGAAAGCGGTGACGGTGAAGCTGCCGGCCGCGGGCGCGCTCGGCAACTGGGTCAGCATCGGCGCCCACGCCGCCAGCCCGGCCCAGCGATGCGGCCAGCCGCGCGGCGCCAGCATCCAGGCCGTGCCGGCCAGGGCCAGCGCGAAGGTCCAGGCTTGCGGCGCCGGCGCCTGCACCACCGCCAGCGCACTCGCGGCAAGCAGCTGCAAGCCGCCGGCCAGCAACTCGATGCCCAGGTGGGCCAGGCCCAGCACCCATCCGGCCAGCGGCGCCGGCAGCAGGGCGCCCAGCAAGGCCAGCGGCGTGACCAGCAGGCTCACCACCGGGATCGCCACCGCATTCGCCAGCGGGCTGGCCAGCGACACCTGGGAGAACAGCAGCAGCGTCAGCGGCACCAGGCCGACCGTCACCGCATACTGGGTATGGACCGCCGCGGCCAGCGTGCGGCGCCAGCCGCTGTGCTCTTGCGTGCGCCCCAGGTTCGCATACAGGATCACCGCCACCGCGCCGAAGGACAGCCAGAAGCCGGCGCCCAGCACGGCCCAGGGATCGACCAGCACCACCAGCAGCAGCGCCAGGCACAGCACGTGCGACAGCGCCACCACCCGGCCGCACCAGAGGGCGGCCGCCACCACCGCCAGCATGTAGAAGGTGCGCTGGGCCGGCACGCCGAAGCCGGCCAGCAGCACGTACAGCAGGGCCACCAGCGCGCCGCCGAGCGCCGCCGCCTTCTGCGCCGGCAGCCTGAGCGGCAAGGCCGCGCCCTCCAGAAAAACGGAGCGGCGCCACAGGAAGGAGATGGCCCAGGCGGCCAGGCCGGCGAGCATGGTGATGTGCAGGCCGGAGATCGAGACCAGGTGGCTGATGCCGGTACGGCTGAACACGTCCCAGTCCGATTGCGGAATGCCGCGCTGGTCGCCGATCACCAGCGCGACGATCACGCCGGCATAGCGCTTGCCTTCGAGCTGCGCGAGGATATGGCGGCGCAAGGCGGCCCGCGCGCGTTCGACCGCGTGGCCGAGGCGCGGCACGAAGGCGTCGAGCCGGACGTTGCGTGCGCCGGCGGGCCGCACGTAGCCGGTGGCGCGCACGCCCTGCTCCAGCAGCCAGGCCTCGTAGTCGAAGCCGCAGGGGTTGGCATTGCCGTGCGGGCGCTGCAGGCGCACGACGAGTTGCCAGCGCTCGCCGGGCTGCACCCCTTCCTCGATCCGGTTTCCGTTCCCGGCGTCGCCGTACCAGGAGACGGCGATGCGCCGCGGGACGACGGCGCCGGGCGTGAGCGTGCGTTCGACGCGGACGTTGAAGCGCGTGCCGCCTTCGAACTCGTGCGGCAGGCTGTCGACCGTGCCGACGATGGCGACGTCGCGGCCTTCCTGTTCAGGCGGCAGTGCATCGGCCACTACGCCGTGTGCGCTCCAGGCCGCCCACGCTGCGCCGAGCAGGGCGGCGGCCAGCAGGACCGCGAGGCGCCTGCGCAGCGCGCACAGCAGGAGCGCGACGGCCAGGGCACAAGCCAGCTCGCGCGGCGCCGGCAAGGCTGCGCGCGTTTGCAGCCAGCAGATCCCGGCGAGGAATGCGAGGATGGCGCAGCGCATGGGCCGGCGGCACGTGGTGTTTGGCGGAGAGTCGACTACGCGGGGCTTGGCTCGGCGAGGCTCTGGACAAAGCTGAACCGGGCGGCGAGGAGCGTGGGTGGCGGCGAACAGGTGCAGAGGCAGGGCTCATCGCTGGGCGCGCATTCCTTGCCTTCGGACCGGTCGGCAAGGCGCGCCCGAACGCATGGGGTGGCGCCCTGCTCGCCGCACGCGGGGTAATCCACCCGGTCGCCTTCCCGAGCCAGGGCCCGGCCGTCCAGACTTGCGAAGCTGCCGGATGCCCTGACGATGCCGTCGGCGCTGGTCGTGGCGCCGTCGCGGATGTAGTAGCGCTGGTGGGTCACGCGTGCTCTCCTTCCGGGGAAAGCTGGAATGTAGCTGAGCTGGGGTGCTTGGTATTGAGGCAGCGCAGGCGGAGGTAGCACTGCGGCGTTGTCAAAGAGCGCGGCGTGGCGGATGGACCAAGATAGCTGTAGTCACGTATTTTTGGGCGAAAGCTATAGCGTCGGCACTAGTGCTGGATTGGACGCCTTGGGCGTGGGCTGTACCGTTGATCGCACGCGAATACTTGTCAACGTCTTGTCCCATAGGGCGAGCGCGGCGGTATCCGACAGTGAGGATGGTATCGCGCGGCCATCGCCCCTACCCGTGTCCATCTTGAACATCAAGTTAGAAGCCCTTGACCGTCAGCTTTTAGCCCTGCAAGAAGACTGAGCGTAAAGCCAACATCCGGGTGGCTTGGCAGCTTGGCGAACATCGTAATCTGTTCGCGTAGTTCCGCACTCAACGGATCACGGAAATAGGCAAGATCAACACAGTACCCAGGCTCCGAAGGTTTCTCGTTGTCAGGGTTTGGGACGAGTTGGGCGACAAGCTTGGACAGGTTTTTAATTTTTTTAGGGTCGTAATTGCTGGCAACCAGGTCAATACTTACGCCATCGCCGTGAACAAGTGCCTCAACGGCCACGCCTTCGTAGCGATAGTGTTCCAGCTCTAGACCATTCGTTGCGGTGCCTTCAGTGACGGTCCGACTGTGCACGAACATTTTACCGACCAGACCATTGATGCCGGTCACAACGCTTGCCGATTCCAGGTTTCTGTTTGTCCCAAACCGATCAGACGCGGTGGCAATCTGGTTCTGGCGCTCGGCAAGGCGTTTCTGGAATTCTTCCTTAGTCTCATGAAAAGCCGCGACGTCGAAGCCACCGAATCGGGCGCCGACGATGTCAAGCTGCGCTTCCGCCGGCAGATCGATCAAGAACCTACCAACGCATACAGTTTTCATTCTGTTGGTGAACTGTGCCACCAGCTGCTTGTCCTGCTCAGTACTCTGTCCCCAGGTATTTGCTATAACGGCGATCACCGTCACCGCTAGCACAAGGGCAAGTCCGACACGCAATACACCTTGCATTTCGCCTCCAGGCAAGTTCGACCAAGAGCGCCGACTGCGCAAGCGATCCCGAAATGGACTCTATACCTCGCGGTCTGGCGGCAACACGCCAAGGGCTGCGCCGGCAGTCTCATGTTCTGTTCCACCCGGTGAATCTGCAAGCCGCATTAAGCGCCATGCACTGCGACGCTGGATTGCTTGCGGTGCGCCCGAGGCGTGACCAAAAATTCGTGGCGCAACACTGAAAGTGGCAGGCGGAAGCACGCTACCCTGGGCGAACCAGCGTGTGCCATCGAGAGCAGCCGATTCTTCACAACGCCACCAGCCGCTAACTGGACATGGAACACCGGTCGAGGAGAAGCTGCCAACCGCTGGACCGTTTCGACCAACGTCGTCGGACATGGCAATCGACACCGTTGTCCCGATTGATGCGGATGCCTTTGCCAGCGGCAACTGCGGTGACTGCCTTTTGCGGGTTCGGTGGTCGACCAATTTCCAGGACGTCGGAGTTTTCGACTCGAAGTTGGGTTGAAGACCTCGAACTTTATCCCACAAGCTTTGAGGAGGCAGCAACAGCGCCTGAGGCATAGGCTCTCCTTTCTTAAAGTATTGCCGACGTCCGCCCATGACCCCAATCTCCTTGCTCCCATCCGTGCATTCCCACCAACCGCTCTCCGGACACGAATCTCCTGCAAGCGCTTGGGTTCCAATAGAAATTCCTGACACACTAACCGGCTGAACTGCCATGCGTTCCGTTGGGCGTAGGCGGAGACTGGAAAGAACGGTATCCCAAAGACAGGTTGCTGCGCTCTCGGATAGTGACGAAGGGACCGGCCCGCGCTCGCTATGCCCGGTATCCATTTTGAATACAATGTGTGGAATAAACACATTGTTCTCCGTTCCATTCACTTCCCACCAAAAGCTGTACACGAAAGCATCGTTATTCTCGACGAAGCGCTCGACCAGTTCCTCTCCCTCGATTCCATCGATTGTTCGCTTGTCAGCTCGCAATCGCGACACGCGCGCTTTCTCGTCGACGCCGAGTCGTGTATCCGAATCAGCTCCTCGTTCGAGGAGCCCTTGCCGATCAGGCTCGGTACCGGCCGCCAACATCACTTTAAAAACGACATCCGGACGATTTGGAAGCCAGGCTGCCAACATGACTTCTTCGCGTTGTTCCGCGCCCAGTGGGTCACGAAAGTAGGCGCGGTCGATGCAAAATCCTGGGCCGGACGGGATGCGGTTGCCCGGATTTGGAACCAACTGCGCGATCAACTTCGCAAGCTTGCCAATGGTTTCCGGGTCATAACTGGGCGCAGACAAGTCAACGCTAATTCCATTGCCATGAACCAGCGCCTCAACTGAGACACTTTCGTAACGATAGCGCTCCACCGTCAGGCCGTCGGAGGACTGCCCCTCGCTTATATCCCTGTTGTGGACAAAAACCTGACCCTTCACTCCGTAGTCGTTCTGCACGTCGCTCACCGATTCCAGATTTTTAAGCCCTCCGGGTCTGTCAGGAGTGGCTTCCAACTGCGTCTTACGCGCCATAACTCTTTTCTGAAACTCATCCTCGGTCTCGTCGAAGACGGCAATATCGAATCCGCCTACACGAGGCCGGTGGAATTCATAATGTGTCTCTGCCGGTACATCAAGCAAGAACCTACCGACACAAACGGTTTTCATTTTTTCGGTCATTCGCGCCACCTCATGCTTGTCCTGTTTGGCGCCTGTGTGCCAGGTTCTCGCCAAACCCGCGATAACAACCCCGGCCAGCATGACTGCCAGCCCGGTCCGAAACAGGCGCCTCACGACATCTCCTGGACGATCTTCGCGATCAGGCGAAGCGTCAACATAAGTATGTCGTTATTCTTATACGACTCCTGGTGATCGAATCCCTGTACTGCAAATACCTGTTTGACCTTTCCGGCAGGTCCTGCGCCTGACTGATGTGGCACAGTTCCGTCACCACGTGTGTCTTGCACATCAGCTTCAAAGCGCAACGCTGTCTTACCCTCGAGCAACACCCGTCGGCTTTTACCAAAAGGCTGATCAAGTATTTGAGCGGTAGAAATGTTCGACGTGGTAAGCGCCGTGGCGGAATTGCCCCATTGCCGGGCGGTCCAGCGTACCTGCCCAAAGGACAGTTTGTTGCGGTCGTCACCGTAGAAGGCATAGGTGTTTGGGTGATAGTAATCCCCGAGAGATCGGTGGAATTTCTCTGCCGTGCTGATCGCATCCGTGATCGCTTTGAGCGCTAAGTTCTGGCTCGGATATTTCTTCGCAGGATCAGCTAGGCGCGGGTCGATAAGTCGGTACCAGCGCCGCATATTACGGTACAGGTCGTACGGATTCGGCGCAATGGGACTAGGCAATTTCAGGTAATCGGTCGCCACCTCCTCATGCGGCTTGATCAGTCCTCTCGCTTCATGATTTGGGGGAAGCTCCGGACCACTCACCTTAACGACACGAACGTGAAGCCATGGTCCAGGATATAGCTGGTTTGGAAGCAGTTCGAGTGGTCCAGGAGAAGTAGCTAGCACAGGGGTTGTGTTCTCAGTCGAGCCACCAAGGACCTTCGCAGTAAAGTAGCCAGTTACGTCTTCGAGCACACCATTGCTTGGGCTGAATGCCTCAGTCCCACATGCAATCCTGCGGTAAGCCACTGGCGCTCCATACGTCGGCATCACACCATGAATCACCCCAGCAATCTTTTCAGGAATTCGCTTCGCGCACGCTCTTGCAACTAGCCCGCCCATTGAATGTGTCACAAGGATAACTTTCTCGCACTGTCGCTTCGATTTGCGCCATGAGTCGATAATTTCTGTGATGCGCTTTTCCAGCAACTTGGACGAGGTTTCACAGTCGTCCAGCCAGTTATATCCGAAGCAGTACACTGGGTAATATTGCTTCGCGTGTTTCTCCAAATGTGCAACGGTCAGTGGCGACATTTCGCGAATGCCCCATTTGCGCGGGTCGTACCGCATGGCCTCCTTCCAGTGCGATTTGACCAAACGGCGGTTCGTCTTTTCATCCGTTTCGAATGTCTGGTTCAGCTGGGTTTGCAGCACAGACAACAACAGACTGTACGAGCCGGCATGAACCTCTCCCCAGCCACGAGCACGCAGATCGGCTTCAGTGAGCAGGTAGCCATCTTCACTTTCCGGGACGACCACCGGCCCGCGGTCATCAACTTCTAACGAAGCGCGGTCGAACAATTTTTGACGATCCCGCGGCGACAGCATGTCCCAATTTTTTGCCTCGCGCACTGCCGAGGGGATGTCGTTCGGTGGGCGCCATGCAATCGCACCTGGAGACAAGCTCGCGTTGCGTTCGTCACTCTGTCTTCCCAAACGCGGTTTGAGTTTGGCACGCAGATTTGTACCCATAATGCCGGGCACGACAATGACGGGAAGGACTGAGTTGGGAGGGATGAGCCCGAGGCCACGGATCATATACTCCGCGGAGGACATATAAGAATTTACCTCCCAACCGCCGTGCGGCAGGGGGACGAGCGACGGCAATGGCCTGGTCGGTTCACGCATGACGGTTCCCGACAGCTTATTAATTGGAAGACGGAAGAAGTTCGAATCGCACCGGCCCCAGCGTGTCGCTCAGCACGAGCGCAGTACGACCCTGGTCGTCGCTAACGCCCTCGATCGTTCTGCCATCACTCAGGTGGGCAATGTAATTTTGGAATGGAATTGGCTCCCGCGTTTGGAGATGGCGCAGGACAAGACGTTCATTGGTCTTTAAAGTGGTTTTCGCGGAGTCGGGTCTGGTCGGATCGCCACCGCCGGGACCGCCCCGGAGGACACTGCTCGCCTTGAGCGTGTGCGTTCCGGAACTTTGCTGCACGATCGTGCCCGCCCCCCATTCGGTTTGCGTCCCCTGCGAAATAATCCGCACCACTGGCGCTTCGATATGGATCGCTTCCGCCGATATCAGGCTGATCTTCCCCGACGACTTGACCTCGACCGCGCCCTGGTGGGCTTCCAGCAGCACGTTCCCCCTGCCCGCGACGAGCTTGATGCCGCGCGCCTGGGCGAAGGCGCTGATCCCGCGCGCCGCGCGCAGGAAGATGTTCTTGCCCGCAGAGGTGCGCACGTCGCCGCCGCTCACCACGTCGAGCTGGCTCTCGGAACCGAGCGCCACGTTATCCTGGCTGGCCAGGACGATGCCGGCCGGCGCGGTGACGGCGACGATCGGCTCGCCGCCCTTGTCGCCGGCGGCGACGTTGGTGCCCTGGTCCCAGCGCCGCAGCTTGTCCGACAGCTCGGCCAGCTGCTTGCCGCTCGGCTCGTCCTCGGTGTGCTGTTCGGCCAGTTTGGCGACCTCGTCCGCGATGCTCTGCATCAGTTCGGCCAGGCCGACGAGGCCGGCGCGCGCCAGGTGCGCGCTCCCGGCCGCCGGCGCCGCCTCGGCGCTCACGAGCACGCCGTCCTTGCCGCGGATCGCCACGGTATGGTCGCTGCGCAGCTCGGCGCCTTCGCCGCGCGGTTCGGCCGTGCCATTCGCCTTCGGCTGGGTCAGCCAGCCGAGGTTCAGCTGGGCGGCGCCGTGGTCGCTCGCCAGCTGGGCGCTGATCTCGCCGCGGGTGTCGTCGAAGCGCAGCTGGTTGCCGCGCACGCCGTTGATCTCGCGGGTGCGGGTGCCGGACAGGTAGCGGTTCCCGGGCAGGCCGCCGGCAGTGCTCAGCGCCGGCGGCTCGCCGCGCTGGTTGAACACCTGCGACAGGACAACCGGCCGGTCCGGGTCGCCGCCCAGGAAGGCCACCAGGACTTCGCTGCCGACGCGCAGCAGCGACAGCGTGCCGCACTGCTGGTTGGCGCCGGGGCCGGCGCCGGCCCAGTTGGACGCTACCCGCACCCATGCCGAGTCGGCCGGCGTGTTGGACGCCCCGGCGCCGTGCGCATGCTTGTGATCGGCCGTGCGCATGCCCGGGAAGCGGATCTTGACCCGTCCCAGCGCATCGCAATGCACTTCTTCGCCCGGCGGGCCGGTGACGATCGCGCTCTGCAGCTGGGGATGCGGGAGGTCGATGCGCGGATCGAAGGCGGGCACCAGCGGGATGCCGCGCCGCACCGCGTCGAAACGCATCTTGACGCGCACGCCGTCGCCGCCCACCGGATGCTCGTTCGGCGCCAGCATCGCGCCGTCCGGGACATAGGGGCCCAGCAGGCGGCGCACCCGCGCCGACAGGTCGGCTGGCAGGTTGTTCTCGGCTTCCAGCCAGACCGCGGTGACGACGAAGTCGCGCTCGGCTTCCGGGTGGGCGTCGATCTCGGGGTGGCCTTGCAGGGTGAAGTATTCGCCGGCGCACAGGTCGCGCACGCTGCCTTCGCCGTGGAAGCACTTGGTGTCGAACTCGTGCCGGTTCATGCGCACCTGGCCGAGCCGCCAGTGGTCTTCGACGTCGTTACCGGCGTGCGGCATCTCGACCAGGTAGTCGTCCAGCGTGGCGGCCAACGCATTGCCGTTGCGGCCCTGGTCGGCCATGCTGCGCGCGGTGGTCGTCATGAACTGGGTGCCCGTGGGGTTGCGGTAATCCCAGCTGTGGCGCGTGATGCTGCCCGGCTGGAGGCGGCGCGCGGCGCACCAGGAGACGACCGTGTCGCGCTCCTCGGTGGCATCGATGCGGTGGTAGCGCACCGTGCCGGCGGCGCTGCGCGGCAGCGATGCGGGGTCGGAGAACAGCAGCAGCGTGTGCACCGGCGTGTCGTCCGGTTCCTGTTCGGCGGCGCCGCGCGCGCGGCCGGGGCGGAAGGTCCAGGCGATGCCGCGCCGCTTCAGCAGGCGCCGGACGAAAGCGGCGTCGGACTCGTTGTACTGCATGGTCTGCTCGCGCGGCGGATACAGGCGCATGTCGAACAGCGGGTCGAGCTCGTAGTCGAAGGCGCTCGCCATGACGCTGTTGGAATGGCGCCATTCGTCGAACAGCACCTGCACGATCTCGAGTTCGTTCTGGTAGCGGAACACGCGGCTGTTGATGCGCTTTTCCATCACCGCCAGGGCGTCGCGCAGTACCAGCTGGTAGACGGCCAGGCCGCCGTCGTGGTCGCCGGCACGCGCCTCGGCCACGATGCCGCAGATGCTGCGCAGCTGGCCGCGGTCGGTCACCAGCTGGAGTTCGGCCGGGACGGCGATGAGTTCCTTGAGCGGGAGGCGCGGGGTTTCGGCGACGCAGGTGACCAGGTATTCGAAGCCGCCGCAGACCGATTCCTGGCCCTGCACGCGCTGCGGCAGCAGCAGTTCGTCGGCCAGGTGGTCGGCATGACCCAGGCGCAGCCGGATCGGCCGGTGGGCGGTCGTCAGCGATTTCTCGTGCCGTAGCATCTGCAGGAATTCGCTCGCGCTGTCCATTCACTCTCCCAGGTAGCAATGCTGCGCTCGCAGCGAAGAGTGCATATTGGCAGAACAGAACAGTTGGAACTTGTCGTGCCTCAGCGCTACAAACGAACTAAAGCGTTTAGCCACGGTCGCACGAAGCCGCTGCCTATCGATTGCTACTTATCGGCGCGGTTAGTGCTACTTCGCTAATTAGTAATTTGCTCAGTGTCGTAAGCGCTCAGGCGACCTGGGGCGGACGGTCCGCCAGCCGCGGAATCGCCGCCAGCGTATTCCGGTGCACCGCCTCGCGCAGCTCGTCCACGCCGAGGCCGCGCAGCCCGGCCAGGGCGGCGCCGATCGCCGGCAACTGGTCCGGCGTGTTGCGGCCCGGATGAATCCACGCAGGGGCGATGTCCGGCGAATCGGTTTCCAGCACGATGGCCGCCAGCGGCAGCTCGGTGGCCAGGCGCCGGATCTGCAGCGCGCGGGTAAAAGTCATCGCGCCGCCGAAGCCCAGGTGAAAACCCAGGTCGATGAAGTTCTGCGCCTGCTGGAAGCTGCCGTTGAAGGCGTGCGCGATGCCGGCCGGGGGCCGGATCTGGCGCAGGTGCTTCAGCACCTGGTCCTGCGAGCGGCGCACGTGCATCATCACGGGCAGCGCGAAGTCGCGGGCGATGCGCAGCTGCTCGCGCAGGAAGCGTTGCTGCTTCTCGCGCATGGCCGGTTCGCACAGCATGGGAATGAAGAAATCGAGGCCGATCTCGCCGATCCCGACGAAGTTCGGGTCGCCCAGCGCCGCCCGCACCGCGTCGCGCAGCGCTTCCAGGTCTTCGTCGCGCGCCTGCGGTATGCAGATCGGATGGATGCCGAGCGCATAGCGCACGTTCGGCGCCCCGGCGGCCAGGCTGGCCACCGCCGCGAAGTTTCCGCGCTCGACCGCCATCGCCACGATCGTCGACACCCCCGCCTCGGCGGCCTGCGCCGCCACGTCGAGCGACTGGGTCCCGAACTCGTGGGCGTCGAGGTGGCAGTGGGTATCGATCCACATGGGAGAACCTAGGCTTCGGGCGCCTGCAGGCCGTGCTCGGTAAGGCGCAGCACGCGGTCGCAGCGGCGCGCCAGTTCCATGTCGTGGGTGACGATGACGAAGGCGGTGCCGAGGGTGCGCGACAGTTCCAGCATCAGGTCGAAGATCGACTGCGCGGTGCTGTGATCCAGGTTGCCGGTCGGTTCGTCGGCCAGCACGCAGGCCGGCTCGGTGACCAGCGCGCGCGCCAGCGCCACCCGCTGGCGCTCGCCGCCCGACAGTTCGCCGGGGCGGTGCACCACGCGCTTGCCCAGGCCCACCCGGCCGAGGATGGCCTCGGCCTTCTTCAGGGCGGTCGCGCGCGGCTCGCGCCGGATCATCAGCGGCATCATCACGTTGTCGAGCGCCGAGAACTCGGGCAGCAGGTGGTGGAACTGGTACACGAAACCGAGCGAGGAATTGCGCAGTTCGCCGCGCCGGGTTTCGGACAGGGCGGCGAAATCCTCGCCCAGCAGGCTCACGGCGCCCGTCGAGGGGGTATCCAGTCCGCCCAGCAGGTGCAGCAGGGTCGACTTGCCGGAACCGGACGCGCCGACGATGGCCACGCGCTCGCCGCGGTGGATCGCGAAGTCGATGCCGTCCAGGACCTTGACCGTGTAGTCGCCCTGCTTGAAGGTCTTGCCCAGGCCGCGGCAGGACAGCACCGCAGCGTCGGCATGGTTGATGGGATTATTCATAACGCAGCGCCTCCGCAGGTTTCACGCGCGACGCCGCCCAGCTCGGGTACAGGGTCGCAGCAAACGCCAGCAGCACGGATACGCCGCCGATCTTGAACACGTCCGGCCAGCGCAGGTCGGACGGCACCGCGCTGATCAGGTAGATATCTTTCGACAAGAACTGCACTCCCAACAAACGTTCGATAAACGGGACGATGACGTCGATGTTCAGGGCCACCAGCACGCCCCCGCCGACGCCCAGGATGGTGCCGAGGATGCCGACCAGGGCGCCCTGCACCATGAAGATCTTCTGGATCGAGCGCGGCGAAGCGCCCAGGGTACGCAAGATCGCGATGTCGGCCTGCTTGTCGGTCACCGTCATCACCAGGGTTGACACCAGGTTGAAGGCGGCCACCGCGATGATCAGGGTGAGGATGATGAACATCATCTTCTTCTCGGTCTGTACGGCGGCGAACCAGTTGGCGTTGAGCTTGGACCAGTCGCGCATCTCCAGCTTGCCCGGCATCGACTTCTTGAGTTCTGCGGCCACCACCGGGGCCTGGTGCATGTCGGCGATGCGCAGGCGCAGGCCCATCGGCGCACCCAGGCGCTCCATGCGCTGCGCATCCTCCACGTGGATGAAGGACAACGCGGCGTCGAAGTCCATGTGCCCGGCCTCGAAGATGCCGGACACCGTGAAGCTGCGGCTGCGCGGCAGCAGGCCGGCCGGCGTGACCTGTCCCTGGGCCAGCAGCATGGTGACCTTGTCGCCGATGCCGACGTTCAGCGCGCGCGCCAGCGCATAGCCCAGCACGATGTTGAACGAGCCCGGCTTGAGCGAATCCAGGCTGCCCTGGCGGATCTGCTTGGCGATGTCGGACACCTTGGGTTCCTCCGAAGGCAGGATGCCGCGGATGATGGAGGGCCGCATCACGCCCTGCCCCTCGAGCAGGCCCTGGGTCTCCACGAAGGGCGCGACGGCGCGCACCGCCGGGTTCTTCAGGGCCTGCTGTCCGGCCGCGCGCCAATCCGGCATGCTGCCGGACTGGTCGAACACCTCGATGTGCGCCAGCACCGACAGCATGCGGTCGGTGACTTCCTTCTGGAAGCCGTTCATCACGGACAGCACGATGATCAGGGCCGCCACGCCCAGCGCGATGCCGGACACCGAGATCAGGGAAATGAAGGAAATGAAGCCGTTGCGGCCGCTGCGCTTGCCGCCGCGCGTATAGCGCAGGCCGACCAGCCATTCATACGGCAGATTCTGGGTGAGTCTCATGCTGGTTGTCGTTGTTGCACGAGGCCGCAGTGTGCCATACAAGGCTCATCCGTGGCGACGATGTTGGTCGTGGTTTCATTCATAGCGGAGCGCCTCGGCCGGCTTCACCCGCGCGGCCGACCAGCTCGGGTACAGGGTGGCCACGAAGGCCAGCAGTACCGCCACGCCGCCGATCCAGCCGACGTCGGCCCAGCGCAGCTCGGACGGGATCTCGCTGATCAGGTAGACCTCCTGCGACAGGAACTGGACATCGAAGCTGCGCTCGATGAAAGGCACGATGACGTCGATGTTGAGGGCCACCGCCACGCCCAGGCTCACGCCCAGCGCCGCGCCCAGCACGCCGACCAGCGTGCCCTGCACCATGAAGATGGTCATGACCGAGCGCGGCGAGGCGCCCAGGGTGCGCAGGATGGCGATGTCGGACTGCTTGTCGCGCACCGTCATGACCAGGGTCGAGACCAGGTTGAAGGCCGCCACCGCGACGATCATGGTCAGGATGATGAACATCATGCGTTTCTGCGACTGCACGGCCGCGAACCAGATGGCGTTGACCTTCGACCAGTCGCGCACGTACAGCTCGCCCGACATGCTGCGCTGCAGCTCGGCGGCCACGCGCGGCGCCTGGTGCATGTCGGCCAGGCGCAGGCGGATGCCGGCGGGCGCGGCGACGCCGCCCAGCTGCTGGGCGTCCGCGATGTTGGCGAAAGCCAGGGTCGAGTCGAACTCGAAGTGCCCGGCCTCGAAGATGCCGGCCACGGTCAGCGGCCGGGTGCGCGGCAGGGCGCCGCCGGCGGCCGGGACCTGTGCCTGCTGGGTGGAAGCCATCAGCAGCGTCACCCGGTCGCCCACTTCCACGTCGAGCGACTTGGCCAGCGCGCGGCCGATCACCACGTTGTAGGAGCCCGGCTGCAGGGCGTCGAAGCGCCCTTCGCGCATGTGCCTGGCGACGTCGGATACCTTGACCTCCTGGGCCGGGTCGATCCCGCGCAGCAGCACCGGCTTCATGACGCCGTCGCTGAGCAGCATGGCCTGGGTTTCGGCGAAGGGCGCGGCGGCGCGCACTTCGGGGTTGCGCAGGGCTTCCTGGATCGAGGTGCGCCAGCCCGGCATCTCGCCGCGCACGTCGAACACCTCGACGTGGGCGAGCACCGACAGCATGCGCGCCGTGACTTCCTTCTGGAAGCCGTTCATCACCGACAGCACCACGATCAGGGCCGCCACGCCGAGCGCGATCCCGGCCACCGAGGCCATCGAGATGAAGGAAATGAAACTGTTGCGCCCGCTGCGCTTGCCGGCGCGGGTGTAGCGCAGGCCGACCTGCCATTCGTAGGGCAGCTTGTGGGTGATGCTCATGAAATCAAAGAGTGATGCACGTAAATAGGCACGTCAATGCGCGTTATAGGTTTGCCAACCCGACAGTTTGCCAGACATCGGGCTTTTATGGCGCAAAAGAAAGCATCTCCGGTGTGGCGGCGCATGCCGGGGACTTTCGACGGACCAGCTGCACGACCGTTCGCTCACCCCGTATTTCGCCTAAAATAGCGGTATGTCGCACATTACGCTTGTCCTGCCCCACCTGCTGCCGCTCCCCGAATTCGCGTCCGACCTGGTCCGCGCCCTGCAGACCCCGGCGCTGGCTTCCCTGCTCACCCGCACCAGCACGCATGCACGCAGCGCGCCGGCCGACACCGCCCGCGCACTGCCGCACGAACAGTGGCTGGCCCGCGCCCTCGGGCTGGCCGCGGACGGCCAGCCGGCCTTTGCCGCGGCCGCCATGCGCGGCTTCGGGCTCGATCCGGCCGCGGGCACCTGGTTCATCGTCAACCCGGCCCATATCCAGATCGCGCGCAGCCACTCGATGATGGCCGATCTGCGCCACCTTGGATTAAGCGAGGATGAAAGCCGCGCCCTGTACGAGGCCACCCGCCCGCTGTGCGACGAGGTCGGCCACCCGCTGCTGTACGGCGACGCCCAGACCTGGTTCCTGCGCGCCGACGACTGGACCGGCATCGACGGCGCCACGCCGGACACCGTGGTCGGCATGGACGTGACCGATTTCGTCCCGCGCGGCAAGCAGGCCCTGCCCTTCCGGCGCCTGCAGAACGAGGTGCAGATGCTGTGGCACAGCCACCCGGTGAACGCCGCGCGCGAGGCGCGCCGCCTGCCGGCGGTGAATTCGTTCTGGCTGTGGGGCGCATCGCGCGATGGCGGCCGCGCCGCCGCACCGCTGACCAGCGTCGGCGTGCCGGGATGGATCCGCGGCCTGTCCGGGCGCACGCTCGCCTCGCTCGACGAACTGGACGCTGCGCTGGCCCGCGACGGCATCCTGGTGGTCGGCTACCTGGCCGACGCCGCGATCGCGGCCGACTGGGGCACGTGGCTGCAGCAGGTCCAGCAACTGGAAGACAAGCTGTTCGCGCCGCTGCACGCGGCGCTGGTGCAGGGCCGCATCAAGCAGCTCGACCTGGTGCTGAGCAGCCGCGAAGCCCTTGCCGAATTCACCACGACCGCCATGGCGCAGCGCAAGTTCTGGCGCCGGCCGACCCTTGAACGACTGACTTGAACATACTTTGAGCACAAGCACCCGAATCACCACCCGCCCCTGCCCGTTCCGCGCCTCCGAGATGCTGCGCCAGAGCGGGGTCCACCCGGTGCTGGCGCGCATCTACGCCGCGCGCGGGCTGTCCGACCCGCGCGAGCTGTCGAGCGAGTTGGCGGCCCTGGTTCCGCCCAACGCCTTGCGCCACATCGACAGCGCCGCCGTCTTCCTGGCCGACGCGATTGCAGCCGGCAAGCGCATGACCATCGTGGCCGACTACGACTGCGATGGCGCCACCGCCTGCGCGGTCGCGCTGCGCGGCCTGCGCATGATGGGAGCGCAGGTCGACTACATCGTGCCGAACCGCTTCGAGTACGGCTACGGGCTGACGCCCGAGATCGTCGAACTGACCGCGCGCGAGAAGTCACCCGACATCATCATCACCGTCGACAACGGCATCGCCAGCATCGACGGGGTGCTCGAGGCCAACCGGCGTGGCATCGAGGTGGTGGTCACCGATCACCACCTGCCGGGCGACGCGCTGCCGCCGGCACGCGTGATCGTCAACCCGAACCAGCCCGAGTGCGGCTTCCCGAGCAAGCACCTGGCCGGCGTCGGCGTGGTGTTCTACGTGCTGCTGGCGCTGCGCGCCGAGCTGCGCCGACGCGGCGTGTTCGACGCCCAGACCCAGCCCAAGCTGGACAGCCTGCTCGACCTGGTGGCGCTGGGCACGGTGGCCGACGTGGTGCGCCTGGACAGCAACAACCGCATCCTGGTGGCCCAGGGCATCAAGCGCATGCGCGCCGGCCGCATGCACGCCGGCGTGGCCGCCCTGTTCCGGGTGGCCGGCCGCGAAGCGCGCTGCGCCTCGCCCTTTGACCTCGGCTTCGCGCTCGGGCCGCGCCTGAACGCCGCCGGCCGCCTGGAAGACATGTCGCTCGGCATCGAGTGCCTGGTGACCGACGACGTCGGCCGCGCCTGGGCCATCGCCCAGCAGCTCAACGAGATCAACCTGAAGCGCCGCGAGATCGAGGCCGAGATGCAGGACACCGCCCTGCTCCACCTGGACAGCTTCGAGCCCTCGGGCGCCAGCACCATCAGCGTGTTCGACCAGGGCTGGCACCAGGGCGTGATCGGCATCGTGGCGTCGCGCCTGAAAGAGAAGTTCTACCGTCCGACCATCACCTTCGCGCCCGGCAGCGAAGGCTGGATCAAGGGCTCGGGCCGTTCGATCCCGGGCTTTCACATGCGCGACGCGCTCGACCTGGTGTCCAAGCGCGTGCCGGGCCTGATCGACAAGTTCGGCGGTCACGCGATGGCGGCGGGCCTGACCATCCGCGCCGACCATTTCGACAGCTTCCAGCAGGCCTTCGAGGCGGTCGGCCGGGCCTGGCTGAGCGAGGCCCAGCTGGAGCGCATCGTCGAGACCGACGGGCCGCTCGAGGACGAGTTCTATTCGACCCAGTTCATCGAAGAGATGGACGGCCAGGTCTGGGGCCAGGGCTTCGCGCCGCCGGTGTTCTGCGACGAGTTCCGGGTGGTAAGCCAGCGCATCCTGAAGGAGCGCCACCTCAAGCTGCTGCTGGAAAAGAACGGCCGGCGCTACGACGCGATCTGGTTCGGCCACACCGACAGCCTGCCGGAACGGGCGCGGGTGGCCTTCCGGCTGGATGCGAACGAGTACAACGGCGTGACCAAGGTGCAGCTGCTGGTGGAGCACGCCGAGCCGGCCTGACCGGGGGCGGCGGCGCTGCCGCCCATGCGGGCTTATTTCTTCTGCGGCGGACCGAAGTCCGACCCGCGGTCGAACACCACTTCCCACTGCCCCGGCGCCTTCAGGCGCCAGATCGAATTGAAGCGGCCGATGCGCTGCCCTTGCGCGTTGTAGACCGGCCCGCCGCTGTAGGCCAGCGTGCCCGATTCCAGCACCTCGACCTCTTCCGGCTCCCACGAGAACGGCGCCTGCGGCTTGTCGTAGAACTGGCGCCAGCCTCTGGCGATGGCGCGCTTGCCGCGCAAGGGGCCCTCGGCGCCAAAGAAGATCGCCTCATCTGCAATGAAACGGATGAAACCGTCGAAATCGCGCGCCTTCATGGTGGCGGCGAAGGCGCGCTCGGATTCCATCACCTGTTTCTTCAGTTCGCTGGTCGAGTCGCGCGCCTGGGTACCGGAACTGGTAACGGCGGCAGCCAGCATCAGGCATGCAGTGATGAGAGAAAGCGAACGCAGGCGCATCGGAAATCCCTAAGTCTTTTCTGTATGGCAAGATCGGCAATTCTGTCACGGGTCAATACGCCTGACAACCGGTAGTTGCAATAGGCCCGGAAATGGAGTATAAATACTCCAGTTACGGAGATTGATGATGAGCCTAGCCTATTCCTACCCGAAGAGCCGCTTCGAACCGGCGGTGCTGGTCGACCTGAATTCGCGGGCCGAGCGCGAGCGCCTGTCGCGTTCCGCCCTGCTGGGCTTTTTCAAGCTGGCGGCGGCATGGGGCGTACGCGACGACGATGCGCGCGAGCTGCTCGGCGGCCTGTCCTCGTCCTCCTGGTACGACTGGAAAAAGCATCCCGACCGGGTGCTGGAGGTCGACCGCATCACGCGCGTGTCCTACCTGCTCGGCATCTACAAGGCCCTGCACATCCTGTATGGCGACAAGCTCGCCGACGAATGGGTCCATCTTCCCAATACCAACCCGGTGTTTGCCGGCCGCACGCCGCTGGCCTACATGCTGGGCGGCGGCCTGGTCGCCATGCAAACGGTACGAAAGCTGCTGGACGCGCGCCGCGGAGGCCTCTGACCTTGCCGCTGCATAAAATTACCCTGCTGCGCCAGTACGACACCTGCCGCCTGATTCCTTCCCGCTTCGCCGACGTCGAGGATTCCGTCCTCGCGCCGCTGGCCGAGAACGACGACATGCTGCGCGACCTGTTCGACCTCGACAACGCCACCAACGAGCGCCTGCGCGGCGAATCCGGCATGTTGCCGGGCATCGGAATGGACGAACTGGTGTTCGGTGTGCCGAATTTCCGCATCATCAATGCGGCCTACACCTATGCGCGTCCGGAGGGCAGCCGCTTCAACGACGGCGAACGCGGCGCCTGGTATTGCGCCTTCGCGGCCGAGACCGCGCTCAGCGAAGTGATCTTCCACAAGACCGTCGAGTATGCCGAGATCCAGCGTTTCGACGACAGCGTGAGCTACCAGATGCTGCTGGCCGACTTCAGCGCCGGCTTCCACGACCTGCGCGGCAGCGAGTCCTACCAGTCCTGCCTCGATCCGGACAGCTACATCGCGTCGCAGGCGCTGGCGGCCGAGCTGCTCGAACAGGGCTCGATGGGCGTCATCTACCCGAGCGTGCGCGACCCGGACGGCACCTGCCTCGCCTGTTTCCGTCCCGCACTGGTGGGCAATGTGCGCAAGGCGCAGACCTATCGGTTAACATGGGCGGGCTCGCCGCAACCGGCGGTCGAGATCCTCTAGATTTTTGTAGCGTATGAAAACCAATCCCGAAAAAGACACCGAACTGCACGACAAGATCAACCGCGAGACCGGCCGCATCAAATGGAGCGAGCTGTCGCGCCATTTCGCCGGCGGCAACGTGATCTACGTGAGCGAAGAACTGGACCTGATCGAGGTCGCCCTGCGCATCGCGCACGACGACAAGGCCCGTGTCGGCAAGTGGATGGCGGCAGGAACGGTGGCCAAGGTCAGCGACCTGCAGGCGCAAACCTGGACCGCGGCGGATGCGACGCTGTGGGCCTCGGTGGTGAGCCCCTTCGTGCTGGTGCAGCCGGATAAACAGCAGCTGCATTGAGTCGCGCCGGCGCCTGCCCGTTTCGGGCGCCCGGCTATCGCTTTCCTCCCCCCCGGTGCGTCAGCGCATGCGCCGCCCTGCGAAAATACTGCGCCGCCTTTTCAGGATCCTTTTCCATCATGCCCAGCTGCTGCCAGGCTTCCGGGTAATCCTGCTCGGTCGCCTCCACCAGCCAGCGCCGTGCGGCCGCCTCGTCCTGCGGCACGCCGTCACCCTCGAGCAGCATGTTCGCCAGCAGGAACTTCGCCTCCGGCAGCCCGCGCGCGGCCGCCACGCCCAGCCAGTGCGCGGCCAGCGCTGCGTCGCCGCCGGCGCGGTAAGCCAGCCCGCGCCGCAGGGCAATGTCGCCCTCGTCGCCGTGCTGAGCCATGGCGGGCTGGGTCAAGCTCATGGCGACCAGCGCCGCAGCAAGGATGCGCTTCATTGCGACAGGTCGATCGCGTACAGCGCCATGCCCTTCCCGCGGCCGTCGTCCGGCGCGACCTGGCTGATGTTGTGCAGCCCGGCCTCGTGCGCCAGTTCGAGCATGCCGGGGGCCGACGAGAACAGCACCGGGCCGGCGGTCTTCACGGGCGCGAAGCGCCAGCTGCGCGCCGAAGCGTGGGCGGCGCGGGTGAGGCGCTTGGCATCGCGCACGTAGGCAATCATGACTTCGCGGCTGTTGTCGGGCGAAGCGATCACGGTCTTGCTGCCGTCCAGGCCCGGGAAGTGGCCGCCGCCGCTGGCGCGGTAGTTGTTGGTCGCGACCAGGAATTCCTGCTCGGGCGCCAGCGGCTTACCGCGCCAGGCAAGGTTGCGGATACGCTCGCCCGGCGCGCGGGTGAGGTCGATCTCATACGTCACGTCGGGCGCGGTCAGGCTATCGAAGTTATAGCTCGGCACCGCCAGGTTGACCAGCTGCTGCGCTTCACGCCTGGACGGATCGATGGTGTTGAAGCGCTGCGCCGACTTTTCCAGCCAGGCCTTCAGCCCGGCGCCGTTCACCTTCACCGCGTACAGCGCGTTCGGGTACAAATACAGGTCGGCCGCATTGTTCAGGGCCAGGTCGCCGGCCTTGACGTCGGTGAAGTCGGCCGGGCCGGCCACGCCGCTCTTGAAGGGCGCGGTCATCGACAGCACCGGCAGGTCCTTGTACTGCGGCAGGTTGGCGGCGACGTACGTACGCACGTACTCGGTCTGGGCCTGGTTGATCACCTGCAGGGCCGAGATGTCGCCCACGTCGGCGAAATAGCTGGACATGCGGAACTCGGTCGCGCCGACCGGCGTCTTGACGTAGCGGATGGTCGCCTCGTGCTCCTGCTTCACCAGGGCCATCACAGCGGGGTCGGCTTCGACCCAGGCCTTGGCCCCAAGCTGCGCGGCGCGCGCCTCGACGCGGGTCTTGTCCTGCGCTACCTGCCAGCGCTTGCCGTCGTGCTTCAGCTGCAGCTGGACCACGCCCAGGTGCTTGCCCCACAGGTTGGCCATCACGGTCGGCACGCCGTGCACCAGGCCTTTTACCTTGTCCACGCCCGGCAGGTTGAATTGCGGCGCCGTGCTGTCGGCGCTCGGGAACAGCTGGTGCGAATGGCCGAGCAGCATGGCGTCGATGCCCGGCACCTTGGCCAGGTACCAGTTGGCGTTTTCCATGTTTGGTGTGTAGGGCGCGGCGTCGAGGCCGCCGTGCGAGATGGCGATGACCAGGTCGGCGCCCTTGCGCTTCATCTCGGGGATGTATTGTTGGGCGGCTTCCACCACGCCGGTGGTGTAGACGCGGCCTTCCAGCCAGCGCTTGTCCCATTCCATGATGGTGGGCGGCGCGAAGCCGATGATCCCGACGCGCACGGTCGCCTTCACCGGCTTGCCGCGGGCGTCGAGCGCCTCGACCTGCTTGTCGATGATGGCGTAGGGGCTGAACAGCGGCTGCCTGGTCTTCGCGCTGTAGACGTTGGCCAGCACCGTCGGGAAGGCCGGGCCGGCGCAGCGCTTGGGCTGGTCCAGGCCCGCCACCCGGAAGCGGCTGCCGGTCACCTGGCCGAGGTAGGCCAGGCCGTAGTTGAATTCGTGGTTGCCGATGCCCGCGCCATCGTACTTCAGCGCGTTCATGATCTTGTAGATGCCGAGGGTCTCGCCGCAGCCCACCGGTTGCACCAGGGCCTGGTAGTCGGCCAGCGCCGTGCCCTGGATGGTGTCGCCATTGTCGAGCAGGAGCGTGTTCGGGAATTCCTTGCGCGCCTGGTGGATGAGCGTGGCGGTGCGGTCCAGGCCATGCGAGGGCTCGGGCGCCAGTTTGTAGTAGTCGTAGCCGACCAGGTTCGAATGCAGGTCGGTGGTCTCCAGCACCGCCAGCGTGGCGGTGGTGCCGGCCGCCGGCGCTTTCGCGGCGAAGCAAGACGCACTGAAGAGCGCTGGAGCGAGCGCGATGCAAATTTGGTAACGCAAGTGGATGGCCATGAGCTAGGTGGGAAACAGAACCGGGGGATGATATGCCAGCCGTGTACTTCGGGGCAAGAACTGGAAGCCGGGCGAGCGGCCCGGGTGCCGGCCGCGGGCCGCCTGGAGTATAATCGAAGGTTCGATTCAACCTATCAAGAGAATGCCACAGACCATGGAAGCTGAACGCATCAATGCCATCTCCGCCCTGCTGAACGACCTGACCAGCCGTGAAGCCGAACTTCGGAGGTATCTTTGACTTCGATCGCAAGTCGGAGAAACTAGAACAGGTCAACCAGGAACTCGAAGACCCGGCCGTCTGGAACGACCAGAAACGGGCCCAGGACCTCGGCAAGGAAAAGAAGGCGCTCGAAGCCGTCGTGCTGACGCTCGAAAAAGCGCGCACCGACCTCGCCGACGCCACCGACCTGTTCGAGATGGCCAAGGAAGAAGGCGACCATGACACATTGGCGTCGATCGGCGGCGACGCCGAAGCGATCCAGAAGATCATCGAGTCGATGGAATTCCGCCGCATGTTCAGCAACCCGATGGACCACGCCAACTGCTTCATCGACATCCAGGCCGGCGCCGGCGGCACCGAAGCCCAGGACTGGGCCTCGATGCTGCTGCGCCAGTACCTGCGCTATTGCGAACGCAAGGGTTTCAAGGCCGAGATCCTGGAACAGTCCGAGGGCGAAGTCGCGGGCATCAAGACCGCCACCATCAAGGTCGACGGCGAGTACGCCTATGGCCACCTGCGCACCGAGACCGGCGTGCATCGCCTGGTGCGCAAGTCGCCGTTCGACTCGGCCAATGGCCGCCACACCTCGTTCACTTCGCTGTTCGTGTACCCGGAAGTCGACGACTCGATCGAAATCGAGATCAACCCGGCCGACGTGCGCATCGATACCTACCGCGCATCCGGCGCGGGCGGCCAGCACATCAACAAGACCGACTCCGCGGTACGCCTGACGCACGCCCCGTCGGGCATCGTGGTGCAGTGCCAGAACGACCGCTCGCAACACCGCAACAAGGCGGAAGCCTGGGACATGCTGCGCGCCAAGCTGTACGAACTCGAGCTGCGCAACCGCATGAGCGAGCAGCAGAAGCTGGAAGACTCCAAGACCGACGTCGGCTGGGGCCACCAGATCCGCTCCTACGTGCTGGACCAGTCGCGCATCAAGGACCTGCGTACCGGCTTCGAAACCGGCAACACCAAGAACGTGCTGGACGGCGACCTGGACGACTTCATCTCGGCCTCGCTGAAACAGGGCGTATAAATGACGCGTGCCGCTTTCGGGTCTCCCTCGGCCTTCCTGTTCGACATGGACGGCACCATCGTCGACAACATGGCCTTCCACACCGACTCGTGGCTGGCCTTCTTCGCCCGGCGCGGCCAGGCCCTCGACGCGGACGAATTCTTCCGCGCGACGGCCGGCCGCCAGGGCGGCGAGATCATGCGCGCCTACCTGGGCGAGCACCTGAGCGCCGAGGAAGTCGCCGTGCTCAACGACGAGAAGGAATCGGTGTACCGCGAGCTGTACGCGCCGCACCGCAAACCCGTCGCCGGCTTCGAGGAACTGCTCGCGCAGGCCAGGGCGCACGGCGTGAAGCTGGCGGTCGGCACCGCCGCGCCGCCGGCCAACGTCGCGTTCACCCTCGACGGCCTGGACCTGCGCCGGCATTTCGATGCGATCGTCGGCGCGACCGACGTGGCGCGCGGCAAGCCGCATCCCGACGTATTCCTGAAAGCCGCCGAACTGTGCGGCGTGCCCCCCGCCCACTGCATCGTGTTCGAGGACGCGCCGCTGGGCGTGGAGGCGGCGCGCCGCGCGGGCATGCGCTGCATCGTGCTGACAACCACTTTGCCTGCTGCCGCGTTTACCGCATTCGACAACGTCATCGCCATCGTGCGCGACTTCTCCGAACTCAAGGCCGAACTGCTGTTCGCCTGAACAACCAACAAGAACCACCACTCCATCATGACTACGGAAAACCAAGAGCAGACCACGCCCGTCGTGGCGCACGACGAGAACAAGATCATGGCCGAGCGCCGCGCCAAGCTGGCCGCGCTGCGCCAGCAGGGCAATCCCTTCCCCAACGACTTCGTCCCGCAGGACAAGGCGGCCGACCTGGTCGAGACCTACGGCGGCAAGACCCGCGAGGAACTGGAAGCCGAACCCGTGAACGTGGTGCTGGCCGGCCGCATGATGCTGCGCCGCGAAGCCGGCAAGAAGGCTGCCTTCGCCACCCTGCAGGACAGCTCGGGCCCGATGGCCAGCGGCCGCATCCAGATCTACGTCACGCTCGACAACGCCGGCGCCGAGGCCATGGAAGCCCTGCACCACTACGACCTGGGCGACATCCTGGGCGTGGAAGGCACGCTGTTCAAGACCAAGGTCGACGAACTGACCGTCAAGGTGACCAAGCTGCGCCTGATCGCCAAGTCGCTGCGCCCGCTGCCGGACAAGTTCCACGGCCTGGCCGACCAGGAGACCAAGTACCGCCAGCGCTACGTCGACCTGATCATGAACGAAGAGACGCGCCGCACCTTCAAGGCGCGTACCGCCGCCATGTCCTCGATGCGCCGCTTCATGGAAAAGCACGGCTTCATGGAAGTCGAGACCCCGATGCTGCACCCGATCCCGGGCGGCGCCGCGGCCAAGCCTTTCGTCACCCACCACAACGCGCTCGACATGGAAATGTACCTGCGCATCGCGCCCGAGCTCTACCTGAAGCGCCTGGTGGTGGGCGGTTTCGACCGCGTGTTCGAGATCAACCGCAACTTCCGCAACGAAGGCGTGTCGGTCCGCCACAACCCTGAATTCACGATGATGGAATTCTATGCGGCCTATACCGACTACAAGTGGATCATGGACTTCACCGAACAGGTGATCCGCCAGGCCGCGATCGACGCCCACGGCAGCGCCGTGCTGACCTACGGCGGCCGCGAACTCGACCTGTCCAAGGCCTTCCAGCGCCTGACCATCGTCGAAGCGATCGACAAGTACGCGCCGGGCTACACGCCGGAGCAGCTGAACGACGCCGAATTCATCAAGCAGGAGCTGGTGAACAAGTTCGGCGTCAAGCCCTTCGCCAACGCCGGCCTGGGCGCGCTGCAGCTGGCGCTGTTCGAAGAGACCGCCGAAGCCCTGCTGTGGGAGCCGACCTTCATCATCGACTATCCGGTCGAAGTGTCGCCGCTGGCGCGCGCCTCGGACAAGCGCGAAGGCATTACCGAGCGCTTCGAGCTGTTCATGGTGGGCCGCGAGATCGCCAACGGCTTCTCGGAGCTGAACGACCCCGAAGACCAGGCCGCGCGCTTCCTGTCGCAGGTGGCCGCCAAGGAAGCCGGCGACGACGAAGCGATGTACTTCGACGCCGACTACATCCGCGCGCTCGAATACGGCATGCCGCCGGCCGGCGGCTGCGGCATCGGCATCGACCGCCTGATGATGCTGATCACCGATTCGCCGAACATCCGCGACGTGCTGCTGTTCCCGCACCTGCGCAAGGAAGACTGAGCGTTCCCACGCACGTAAAAAAAGCGGCCTCGGCCGCTTTTTTCGTACTTACTGCACGATGGTATAGCAAGGCGTGTATGCCTTGCCCGGCAGCTTCATGCGGCTCTGCTCCACGAAGGACGCCAGCAGCGCATCCATCGGCTCCATGATTGCGCTTTCGCCCTGGATCTCGTACTTGCCGTATTGCTCGATGGCGCGGATCCCCTCTTCCTTCACGTTGCCGGCCACGATGCCCGAGAAGGCGCGGCGCAGGTTGGCCGCCAGCATGTGCGATTCCTGGCCGCGGTGCAGGGACAGGTTGCGCATGTTCTCATGGGTCGGGCGGAAGGGCTTCTGGAATTCCGGATCGATCTTGAGGCGCCAGTTGAAGTAATACGCGTCGCTGTGCGCCTTGCGGAACTCGCGCACCGCCTTGATGCCCGCGTACATCTCCTTGGCCACGGCTTCGGGGTCGTCGATGATGATCTTGTAACGCTGCTGCGCCGCCTCGCCCAGCGTCAGCCTGATGAACTGGTCGATCTGGTCGAAGTAGGCGCGCGCCGTCGCCGGGCCGGTGAAGATCAGCGGGAAAGGCACTTCGGCGTTTTCCGGATGCAGCAGGATCCCGAGGATGTACAGGATCTCTTCGGCGGTGCCGGCGCCGCCCGGGAACACGATGATGCCGTGACCGGTGCGCACGAAGGCCTCGAGGCGCTTTTCGATGTCCGGCATGATCACCAGGTCGCTGACGATCGGGTTCGGCGATTCGGCCGCGATGATGCCCGGTTCGGAAATGCCGAGATAGCGTCCGCCCTTGATGCGCTGCTTGGAATGGCCGATCGCGGCGCCCTTCATCGGGCCTTTCATCGCACCCGGGCCGCAGCCGGTGCAGATATCCAGCTCGCGCAAGCCGAGCGCATAGCCGACTTCCTTGGTGTAGGTGTATTCGACCCGGTTGATCGAATGGCCGCCCCAGCACACCACCAGGTTCGGATTGCGCTGCGGCTGCAGCACGTTGGCATTGCGCAGGATATGGAACACCGCATCGGTAATGCCGTCCGGGCGGGTCAGGTCGAATTTGGGATTGCTGGTGACTTCGAAATGCACGTAGACGATATCGCGCAGCACCGAGAACAGGTGCTCGTGGATACCGCGGATCATCTTGCCGTCGACGAAGGCGATGGCGGGAGCGCTGCGGATATCGAGCTTGATGCCGCGCTCGCGTTGCAGGATGCTGATCTCGAAATCGCGGTAGCGTTCCAGCAGCTCCTTGCCGTCGTCGATCGAACTGCCGGTATTCAGCACGGCCAGCGCGCATTTGCGGAACACGTCGTACAAACCGCTCTTGCTGGTGTCGAGCAGCTTGGCGACTTCGGCTTTCGACAGGACTTCGAGGCGGCCTTCCGGAGAAATGAGGACATCGACAACATCTTGGGTCATGGTTTTGTTTTCCCTTTCTATCGGTAATACGGATTGGCCTGTTTGCCAATATACGCCAAAGTGCAACATTTTGCGCCCCGATTGCGGGCCTTCCATGACGCCGCGCGCAGCCGGGAAAACGTCAATACCACAAGCTGAAAAAGTTCGCTTGCGATGCGCGATTTACACTAAAATGCGTGCCTATTGGAATTTCCGGCATACAGATATTCCACTAAAAAAAATCGTCGTTACATATAACTATTTCGGGAGGAACCGCATGAGCGGTGCAGCTACTTCAGCCAAGGGACCGATCCCAGAGTTCAAGCAGATCATGGGCCATCCAGCTCCGTTGTGGATGCTCTTCATGACCGAATTCTGGGAACGCTTCGCGTTCTACGGCATTCGTTGGGCCCTGGTGCTCTATATCGTCGCCCAGTTCTACGGCGGCGACGCGGTCGGCCAGGCCGACGCCAACCTGACCTACGGTTCCTACCTCGCGCTGGTGTACGCCGGCGCGGTCCTCGGCGGCTACGTGGCCGACCGTGTCATCGGCTACCAGCGCTCGATCCTGGTCGGCGCCACCTTCATGGCGGCCGGCCTGTTCATGATCACCATGCCTGACCAGGACATCTTCAAGTTCGGCCTGGCCACCATCATCGTCGGTAACGGCATGTTCAAGCCGAACATCTCGGCCATGGTCGGCCAGCTGTATTCGATCGACGACACCCGCCGCGATTCCGGCTTCACGATCTTCTACATGGGCATCAACGCCGGCGCATTCTTCGCGCCGATCGTCACCGGCGAACTGGCCGAGCGCCTGAGCGACGGCACGATCCCGGCCTACAAGGCGGTGTTCTTCGCCGCCGGCATCGGCATGCTGCTGGCGCTGGTGTGGTTCTACATCGGCCGCAAGCAGCTCAAGGGCATCGGCGCACCGGTCGGCGAACTGGCCAGCCCGAAGCGCCTGATCGGCGTGATCGTCGGCTCGCTGGTGGTGATCCCGGTCGTCTACCTGCTGCTGCGCGCCGGCGCCGCCAACCTGCAGATCGTCCTGTCGATCATGTTCGTGATCCTGGCGCTGATGCTGATCGTCGAAGGCGTCCGCGAAGGCAAGGTGTCGCGCGACAAGACCATCGCGATGATGATCATCTTCTTCTTCAACATCCTGTTCTGGTGCTTCTTCGAGCAGGCCGGCAGCTCGTTCACCTTCCTGGCCGACCAGATCGTCAACCGCAACTTCCTCGGCTGGGAAATCCCGGTCGCGTACTTCCAGTCGGTGAACTCGGTGGCCATCATCGCCCTGGCGCCGATCATCGCCGCGATCTGGGTCGCGATGGGCAAGCGTAACGTCAACCCGTCGATCCCGCGCAAGTTCGGCCTCGGCATCATCATCAACGGCCTGGCATTCGGCCTGCTGATGTATGCGCTGTCGAACCTGCTGGACCCGGTCGGCCAGATCCCGGCCTGGACCCTGCTGGCCGTGTACACCATCCAGTCGATCGGTGAGCTGTGCCTGTCGCCGATCGGCCTGTCGATGGTCACCAAGCTGGCCCCGACCCGCCTGGTGGGCCTGGGCATGGGCGGCTGGTTCCTGTCGACCGGAATCGGCAACAACCTGTCGGGCATCTTCGCCTCGCACGTGTCCGGCGAATCGGGCATGTCGGTGGCCTCGGCCCTGAGCGGCTATACCTCGGGCTTCTGGATCCTGCTGGTCGGCGGCGTGCTGCTGTTCCTGCTGGCCCCGCTCATCCAGAAACTGATGCACGGCGTGAAGTAAGCGTCGAACGCGCGAATGAAAACGGCGGCCCGTGGGCCGCCGTTTTCGTTGTTACGCGGGCGCCAGCAGCGGATCAGCGCCGGTCCAGCGTCGCCTCCATCGCGCGCATCTCGGCCACCATCCAGTCGCGGAAGCGCTGTACCTTCAGCATGTGCTCCTTGTGCGGATTGACCAGGAAGCGGTAGCCGCTTTCGAAGCGCGCGCTCTTGCACGGAATCTGGCGCAGCGCGCCCGACCTGATGTCCTCGAAGGCGATCCCATAGGGCACCAGCGCCACGCCCTGCCCGGCCACCGCCGCCTGCACCAGCACGCCCCAGTGCGTGTACACGCGCGAGAAGTCGTACTTGCCCTTCAGCGCGCGGTTCTCGTTGAGCAGCTGCAGCCAGGCTTGCGGCGACTGCACCACCAGCAGGTGATGCTGCGGCAGGTCGGCCAGTGCCAGGGCGTGCTGGCCGGGCGCCAGCAGCTCCGGGCTGTACACCGGCACCAGGCGCTCGCGGAACAGCACCGCCGGGTCGGCGTCATGCACCGGACCGTAGCGGACCGCCACGTCGGTGCTGTCGGCCTGCAGGTCCACCGGCGCGTCGTTGGAATCGATGCGGATGTCCAGTTCGGGATACAGCTTGGTGAAGCGGTGCATGCGCGGCACCAGCCACTTGATCGCGAACGAATGCGTGGTCGAGATGCGTAGCACGGCTTCTTCGTCGCCGCGCTGCAGCGCAGCGACCTTGGCGCGCAGGTCGGCCAGCATGCGGGTGGTGGCGCTCGCCAGTTCCTGGCCCTTCTCGGTCAGCGCGATGTGGCGCGGATGACGCACGAACAGGGGGAAGCCGACGTTCTCCTCCAGCTGCTTGACCTGCAGGCTGACCGCCGCCGGGGTCTTGTGCAGCTCGCGCGCGGCCAGCTTGAAGCTGCCCCAGCGCGCCGCGCACTCGAAGTCGATCAATCCGGACAGGCTGCGCAAGGGCTTCATCGGCCCTCCATGCATAAGTTTTTCTTATTCAATGTCTGTACTTTTTCTCGGTTGAAGGTTTTTGCTGCTTTGCAGAAAATATACTCGATCCTCTAAGGAAAAAGTCATGGCAAAGAATATATTGGTGATCGGTGGGACCCGTTATTTCGGCAAGCTCCTCGTCCAGCGCCTGCTGCGCGCAGGCCATCGCGTGACCATTGCCACCCGCGGCTACGCGCCCGACCCGTTCGGCGACCGCATCGGCCGCATCCGCGTCGACCGCCGCAACGAACATGCGATGCGCAACGCCTTCCGCGAACTGTCGTTCGACATCGTGTTCGACCAGATGTGCTACTCGCCGCTGGACGCCGCCATCTCGACCCGCGTCTTTGCCGGCAAGGTGGGGCGCTACGTCATGACCTCGACCATCGACGCCTACCGCGAACTGGCGCCGCGCGAGGCCGCCTTCCGCGAAGGCGACCTGCCGGTGCTGGCCCAGCGGATCGACACGGTCTACCCGTGGCACGACCCGGCGCGCGCCATCGAATGCTACGTGTCGGGCAAGGTCCAGGCCGAGGCCTACCTCGAGCGCGACGGCAGCCTGCCGCTGGCGACCGTCCGCCTGGCCCACGTGCTGGGCGGGCCGGAAGACTTCACCGGGCGCCTGGCGCACTATGTCGACCTGGTGCGACTGCGCGGCACGCTGCACTACGCCAACGCGGCCGCCCGGGTCTCGTTCATGGAAGCCCAGGAAGCGGCCGACTTCCTGGTGTGGGCGGGCATGCAGGAGTTCCGCGGTCCGGTGAATGCCGCCTGCGACGGCGCGCTGTCGGCGCTCGAGCTGCATGCGCGGGTGGCCGCGCTGCTGGACGAGACGCCGCGCAGCCTGAAGGTGGCCGCGCAGGCCCCCGGCGTGCTCTCGCCCTTCGATTTCGCCACGCCTCTGGCGCTCGACACCGCGCGCGCCAGGGCGCTTGGCTACCGGTTCGGCCATACCGACGACTGGCTCGACGACGCGATCCGGCAGCACGACCTGGCCTTCGTGTAAGCCGGCCGGCGCATGGAAAAACGGCCCGGAGCGATCCGGGCCGTTTGCGTTTACTTCCTCACTGCCTTCTCTCGCGCCACCCAGTACAGCAGCGCGATGATCAAGGCGTACGGAATCAGGGTCAGGACGTTGGAGTCCGGCCCGGCGAAGAACGGATTCGCGCTTTCCGCCCACTTGGCCATGCGGCTGTCGAAGTCGGTCAGCACGCCGGCGGTGATGGCGATGATGATGCCGGCCAGCGCGCCGCCCGCGATGTAGCCCGAGGCCAGCAAGGTGCCCGAACTGCGGTCGCCGGCAGCCTGGCGTTCTTCCTCGTTAAGCTTCTCGTACTGCGGCAGCTTGTCGTTGCGGCGGTCCGCCAGCCAGCGCACCATGCCGCCGACCGCGATCGGCAGCGTCGACACCAGCGGCAGGTAGACGCCCACCGAAAACGCCAGCGCATGCACGCCCGCCATCTCCAGCACCACCGAGATCATCACGCCGAACAGCACCAGGGTCCAGGGCAGCTGCTGGTCGAGAATGCCCTTGATGATGTAGGACATCAGGACAGCCTTGGGCGCGTCGTATTTCTTCACCTCGGTGCCGTCCGGACGCACCTTATGCGTGCCGTTGATGCCCGGGTCGACCAGGTAGGCCAGCTTGCCGTCCTCGGCCACCAGATACTTTCCGGCCGGGCCGCCCTTGGTGTCGGTCTTCTGCCAGACCTTGTAGGTCTTGCCGTCGCTGGCGGCCTGCGGGCCGTGCAGCTGGGCGGTCTCGGTCAGCCTGGAGGCATCGACCCTCAGGTTCGGCGCCACCTGGGCCGCCGGCACGTACACGGTGCCGGCTTCGTTCAGCTTGAGCAAAATCGGGCCCAGGATCAGGGCCGAGGCAAACGCGCCGCACAGGATCGCATACTGCTGCATGCGCGGGGTCGAGCCGACCAGGTAGCCGGTCTTCAGGTCTTGCGAGGTGGTGCCGGCATTGCTGGCGGCAATGCAGACGATGGCGCCGACCGACAGCGCGGTGACGTAATACTGGCCGCCGGTCCAGCCCATCAGCAGGAAGATCAGGCAGGTGAACAGCAGCGTGGCCACCGCCATGCCCGAGATCGGATTCGACGAGGAACCGACTTCGCCGGTGAGGCGCGAGGACACGGTGGCGAACAGGAAGCCGAACACCAGGATCAGCAGCGCGCCCAGCAGGTTCATGTGCAGCGGGGTGGCCACCGTGATGACGGCGATGATGGCCAGGCAGCCGATCAGGACCCACTTGAGCGGGATATCG
The DNA here is from genome assembly GCF_041023745.1 of Massilia sp. X63. NCBI lineage: Bacteria > Pseudomonadati > Pseudomonadota > Betaproteobacteria > Burkholderiales > Oxalobacteraceae > Massilia > Massilia sp. X63. Next base: position 806,215 of record NZ_JBFTEF010000001.1, on the reverse strand, counting down.
CGGTCGGTGCGCGGCGTCTCGCCTTTCGCCTTGCCCGGCGCCGAGCCCTTGCTCAGGCCGGACAGGCCACCGGTCAGGCCCTTCCAGATGGTCGGCATCGAGCGCACCAGCGAGATCAGGCCGCCCGCGGCCACCGCGCCCGCGCCGATGTACAGCACGTAGGCGTTGCGGATGTCGTCCGGTCCCATGTCGCGGATCAATGTGGTGGCCGGCGCCAGCGGCACCGTGAGCAGCGAGCCGAAGAAGGTGATCATCGGGATCAGGAGCAGGTAGGACAGCACCCCGCCGGCCGCCATCGTGAAGGCGATGCGCGGACCGATGATGTAGCCGACGCCCAGCAGTTCGGGCGAGACTTCGGCGCCGGCCGAGCCGCCCTTGAGCGGATTGCCGAACTCGAAGTTCACGTAGTCGCGCCAGCCCTTGAAGGACACGCTCAGGGTCTTGTACAGCAGGCCGATGCCGAAGCCGCCGAAGATCAGCATGGCGCGGCGCTTGGCGTCGCGAGCCGCGTCGGACCCGTCCTCGCGCGCTTCGCCGGCGGCGGCGCGCGAGGTCTCGGTGGCGGCGGCCTTTAGCACCTCGGCGCAGGCCGTGCCTTCCGGGTATTTCAGTTCGCGGTGGGCGTCGACGATCATGGTGCGGCGCATCGGGATCATCATCAGGATGCCCAGCAGGCCGCCCAGCACGCCCACCAGCATGACGCGCGAGATCTTTAGGTCGAAGCCCAGGATCATGATGGCCGGCATGGTCACGCCCAGGCCGAAGGCCAGCGATTCGCCGGCCGAACCGGCGGTCTGGGTGATGCTGTTCTCGAGGATGGTCGATTCGCGCGCGCCGAACTTCTTGGCGGTGTGGAACAGGGTGATGGCGATGACCGCCACCGGGATCGAGGCGCTGACGGTCAGGCCGACCTTCAGCACCAGGTACAGCGAGGAGGCGCCGAACACCATGCCCAGCACCGTGCCCATGAGCAGGGCGCGCAGGGTCATTTCGGGCAGCTGCGCGCTGGCCGGGATATAGGGCTTGAAGGCGGTCGCGGACGAATCGGGCGGCGGATCGTAAGGCATGAGGGTCCCTTGAATGCAAACTTTGGTCGAGCTTAAGGCGTGACTATCGCATATGCCGAAATGGAATGAAAGCAGTTTGAACGGGTAGAATGCGCGGGATACAATTGCGCCGTAACGCCGCGTACATACGGCCTTCTTCGAGAGTATCGTAGTGACCCAGCCTCCGACCCAGTCCCCCAGCAGCTCCCCACGGCAGTCCAGCAAACGTCCCCGGCGCCTGCGCATGTTCCTGTTCTTCACGCTCGCCGCCTTCGTCGGGCTGGCGGCGGGCATCGCCATCTACGCCATGACGGTGATCCTGCCGAACGTGCCGAAGATCGACGCGGTGCTGGATTACCAGCCGAAGATCCCGCTGCGCGTGTACACCGCCGACAATCACCTGATCGGCGAATTCGGGGTCGAGCGGCGCGACTTCGTCACCATCGACAAGATCCCCACCCGCATGAAGCAGGCCCTGCTCGCCATCGAAGACGCGCACTTCTACCAGCACAAGGGCATCGACTGGCGCGGCGCGGCGCGCGCCGTGTTCGCCAACCTGCGCGAAGGCTTCGGCGCCGGCGGCGCCTCGACCATCACGATGCAGGTGGCGCGCAACTTCTTCCTGACCAAGGAAAAGGTCTTGTCGCGCAAGATCACCGAGATCGCCCTCGCCTACCGCATCGAGGATGCGCTGACCAAGGACCAGATCCTCGAGCTGTACATGAACCAGATCTTCCTCGGCAACCGCTCCTACGGCTTTTCCAGCGCGGCGCGCAGCTATTTCGGCAAGTCGCTCGACGAGCTGACCCTGGCCGAGACCGCGATGCTGGCCGGCCTGCCGCAGAACCCGTCGCGCCACAACCCGATCGCCAACCCGAAGCGCGCGCAGCAGCGCCAGCACGCGGTGCTCAAGCGCCTGTACGAACTGGGCCAGATCAGCGAGCCCGACTACCGCCAGGCCCTGGCCGAACCGCTGCGCATCCGGCGCGGCGGCCAGGTCTTCGATACCAGGGCCGACTACGTGGCCGAACTGGCGCGCCAGGCCGTCTACGCCCAGTTCGGCGAGGAAGCCTACGAGCGCGGCATCGTGGTCACCACCACCATCCTCAAGGCGGAACAGGACGCGGCCTACGAATCGGTGCGCCGCAACGTGCTCGACTACGACCAGCGCCACGGCTACCGCGGCCCGGAAGCGCGCATCGCGCTGCCGCAGGACCCGCAGGAACGCGAGGAGGCCGTCATCGAGGCGCTGCAGAAGCGCCCGCAAAGCGACGGCCTGATTCCGGCCATGGTGCTGGAAGCCTCGCCGCAGCGGGTGCGCGTCGAGCTGCTCAGCGGCGACGAGATCACCATCGAAGGCGCGGGCCTGAAGTTCGCCGCGCGCGGCCTGGCGGCGAATGCCAAGGAAGCGCTGCGCATCGCGCCGGGCGCGGTGGTGCGCATCAGCCAGAGCAAGGGCAAGGGTAAGGGCGACGACCAGGACGGCTGGGCCATCGCCCAGGTGCCGCAAGTGGCGGCGGCCTTCGTCGCCATCGACGCCGACACCGGCGCCTACCACGCGCTGGTGGGCGGCTTCGACTACAACCTGCAAAAGTTCAACCACGTGACCCAGGCCTGGCGCCAGCCGGGTTCCGCGATCAAGCCCTTCGTGTACTCGGCGGCGCTGGAGAAAGGCTATTCGCCGGGCACCCGCATCCTGGACGAGCCGCTCGACATGCCGTGCGAGAACGCCGGCCAGACCTGGTCGCCGCAGAACGACGACGGCGTGTTCGACGGGCCGATCACGATGCGTACATCGCTGACCCACTCGAAGAACGTGACCACGGTGCGCCTGATCCGCGCGCTCGGGGTCGACTACGCCCACGACTACCTGGGCCGCTTCGGCTTCGACCTGGCGCGCCACCCGAAGAACCTGACCATGGCGCTGGGCACCGGCGCGGTGACGCCGCTGCAGATGGCCGGCGCCTATGCGGTGTTCGCGAACGGAGGCTACCGCATCAAGCCCTACCTGATCGCCCAGGTCCGCGACGGCAACGGCGCCATCCTCCAGGACAACAAGCCGCCGCAGCGCCAGGACGGCGACCGCGTGCTCGATCCGCGCAACGCCTGGGTGCTCGATTCCATGCTGCGCGACGTCACCCGCTCCGGCACCGGCGCGGCCGCCGTCAGGCAGCTGGGGCGCACCGACATCGCCGGCAAGACCGGCACCACCAGCGACGCCATCGACGGCTGGTTCGCCGGCTACGGCGGCAAGGTGGTGGCGGTGGCCTGGATGGGCTACGACGAGCCGCGTTCGCTGGGCGGGCGCGAGTTCGGCGCCACGCTGGCGCTGCCGATCTGGATCGACTACATGCGGGTGGCGCTGGCCAAGGTCCCGCCGCAGGAAGAACGGCTGGAGCCGGAAGGCGTGGTGCGCGAGAACGACGACTGGGTGTTCGAGGAATTCATGGAGCGCCCCGACCTGCGCGCGATCGACATCGATCCGGGCCTGGACAACCCGCCGGTGGAGGTGGAGGCGGAGCCGGCCGAGGGCGACCAGCCCATCCCGGCAGCGCCGCCGCAGCCGACGCAGCCGCCGCAGCCGCCGTCCATGCCGCCTGCGCCGCCACCGCCGCCCTCCACGGTGTTCTGAAGCGCCCCGGACTCAGGCTGCGCCGTCGATGATCCAGTCCGCCGGCTTGCCGCTGGCCTGGCGCGGCAGCGCGGCGCCGAAAGTCCAGGCCACCGGACGCTCGGGCGCCGACAGGCGCTCGGCAATCCATGCGCCCAGTTCGGTGCGCAGGGCCGCCGCCGCCTCGCTACCCTCGGCCGGCGGCGCGCCGCGCGGCACCACGAAGGCTTTCAGGCGCCGCCCCTCGTCCGGGCGCATCGGGCGCACGCTCGCCTGCGCCACCAACGGATGCATGCCCAGCACCTCGGCCACGTAGCCGGGGAAGACGTTGACGCCGCCCACCTGCACCGCATGGTCGATCCGGCCCACCGGGCGGAAGCGGCCCGGCGCGCTCCAGGCCAGCCGGTCCTGCACCGCATACGCGGCGCGGCTGCCGTCCGGGCAGGCGCGGATGAGCGTGCCCGCATCCGCATCCGCCTCCCAGTAGGAAAACAGCCGGTAGTCCTGGTCCGGACCGTCGCGCCAGCCGACGCCGGCGGTTTCCGAACTGCCGTAGACTTGCACCAGCCGGCCGATGCCGCCCTCGAGCACGGCGCGCGCCACCTCGTCCGGGCAGGGCGCGGTGGAACTGACGCCGTGCACGCCGGGCGGCAAGGCGCCGGGCAGCAAGGCCGTGGCGGAGGCGAAGGCGCGCCAGAAATCGGGGAAGCCAACCACCAGGTCGCCCGGCTGCAGGGCCTGCGCCACGCCGCCCGGGCTGGCGCCGCGCAGGTCGATCACCGCGTCCGGCCCGATTCCCAGCGCGCGCGGCAGCAGCACCGTAAACAGGAAGCCGTAGATATGATGCGAAGGCACCAGGGCGACGATGCGGCGCGTGCCTGCGAACAGGTCCGCCAGCGCGCCGCTTTCCTGCCACAGCAGCGCGAGCGCATGGCGGCAGGTCTTGGGCGCGCCCGAACTGCCGGAAGTACGGAAACTCATCACGCCCGTGCCCTGTTCCAGGCCGCAGGCCGCCGACGCCAGCCAGGCGTCCAGGCGCGGATCGGCCAGCACCCGCTCTTCGCCGACGCTGCCGATGCCCAGCACCTGTTCCATGGCGCTTGCCAGTCCCAGCAGCTCGAGCGAATCGGCGCCGAGATCGGCCGCCAGGTCGAGCTGCGCGGGCCAGGGCGGCAGCCGGCGCCGTACGCCGGGACGCATCAGCGCCAGCTCGCCGGCCAGCAGGTCCGACAATACACGCTGCAGGGTCGGCTGGTGCGACCACCAGTGCGTGTTCGGATCGGAATCGGGAGCAGCGGGCGCAACGGCAGGCGTGGTGGCGGGGGGCATGGGAGAGGCGGCAAAGACATCGGAAAGCAGAATGGATGATGGTGCCAAGCGCCCCGCGCGCTGTCAACCATCGATACCGCCCGGCCAAAAGTGAAATTTTGGGGGCGGAATGTGTCGGAGCGAGGGTACACACAATTGACAAGCGGGCTAGCGGTATGTCAACATCAATTTCCTCAAATCAATTTTAGCGCTCGACCAGCGCCATCCCAGCTCATGACCGCTCCCGCCCTGTCGTTTTCGACCGCAGACCTGCTTTCGCAGCTCGACAGCTGTTCGCCGGAGCAGCTCGACCAGCTCGACTTCGGTGTGATCGGTTTCGACGCCGACACCAAGGTCCAGCGCTACAACGCCTTCGAATCGCAGGCGGCCGGCCTGTCGCCGCAACGCGTGATCGGCCAGCCGCTGTTCACCAACGTCGCGCCCTGCCTGAACAACTTCATGGTTGCCCAGCGCTTCGAGGAGGCAATCGACGAGGGTGCTGCGCTGGACGAAACCATCGACTACGTGCTGACCCTGCGCATGCGCCCGACCAAGGTGCGCCTGCGCATGCTGGCAAGCCCGGCCGGCAACACCCATTACGTGCTGGTCCAGCGCCAGACACGCTGAGCAGCGCACGAGAGAGAAGAACACGTGGACGATATCGACGAGCTGCAGGCCGAGCACGAAGCCCTGATCCAGTTCCTGTACCTCGCCCCGGTGGGCCTGGTGCAGGCCGGCATGAACGGTGAAATCGTCATGATGAACCCGCTCGCGGCCCAGCTGCTGATGCCGCTGTCCCGCGACGGCGGGCTGGACAACCTGTTCGTCGCGCTGGAAGGCGTCGCTCCGGAGCTGCGTCACCTGTGCGCCGATTATGAGCAGCCGTCGGGCAAGGTATGCGACGGACTGCACGTGCACCTCAACGCCGGCGGCGCCGACAAGAAGATTCCGCAAGTCCTCGCCATCACGCTGCTCAAGCTCGACGCCCAGCGGGTCATGGCAGTGATTAACGACGTCACGATGCAGGTGCGGCGCGAACGCCAGCTGCGCCAGAACGACGCCTGGCTGAATGCCATCTTGACCGGCATTACCGACTACGCCCTGGTCGGCCTCGACGCCCACGGCGCCATCGCCGAGTGGAACCCCAGCATCGGCCGCGTCACCGGCTTTGGCCAGGAGGTGGCGGGCCAGCCGTATTCGGTCTTCTATCCATCTGATGCGATGACGCCCGAGCACCTGCTCGACCGCCTGCGCGATGCCGATCGCGACGGCTGGAGCCTGGACGAAGGCAAGCGCTTGCGCGCCGACGGCAGCGGCTTCTGGGGCAGCGCCCTGATCAGCCCCCTGCCCGAGCGAGCGCCGCCGCACGGGGCCGATCCCGACGGCGCCGCCTACTGCCTGATCCTGCGCGACATCACCGACAAGCGCGAGGCCAGCGAACGGCGCCGCCGCGAAGCCTTCGGCGACTACCTGACCGGCCTGGCCAATCGCCGCGCCTTCTTCGAAGCGGCAGAAGAGGAGCTCGCCCGCAGCCGCACGGTGCCGCGCTCGACCGCCGTGATCACGCTCGACGCCGACCACTTCAAGACCATCAACGACCGCTACGGCCACCCGGGCGGCGACGCCGTGCTGCAGCACCTGGGCGCGATCCTGGCCGAGACTTTCCGCGAGGTCGACGTGGTCGCCCGCATCGGCGGCGAAGAGTTCGCGGTGCTGCTGCCGTCCACCGACCTGCCGCGCGCGGCGGTGGTGGCCGAGCGCCTGCGTTCGCTGGTCGCCTCGCAAGTCGTGCTCTTCGACGGCCAGCGCATCCGCTACACTGTCAGCGCCGGCGTCGCCAGCCTGGACGACGGCAGCGGCGGCGTCGACCTGCTGCTCAAGCGCGCCGACCAGGCGCTGTACGCCGCCAAGCGCGCGGGCCGCAACCGGGTCGAACGCTGGCATCCAGCGCTGGCCGCCGCGCCTGCCCAACCATCCCTGGGACCCGAAGGAGATCGCGATGCAGCCTGATCCGAGCGATGCCTACGAAGCCCTGGTGCAGTTCCTGTACCGCGCACCGATCGGGCTGGCCCAGATCGCGCCGGACGGCACGGTGGACATGCTCAACCCGATGGCATCCAGCCTCCTGATGCCGATCGCCCGCAATTCGGGCCTGGACAACCTGTACGCCGTGCTGGCGCCGATCGCGCCCCAGCTGCCGCAGCTCGCGGGCGCGTTTCGCGAGCCCTCGGGCGTGATCTGCGAAGGCCTGCGCGCGCCGCTGCCGCCCGAGCTGACCGCGCCCGGCAGCCCGCAGGTGCTGGCGATCAGCCTCATGAAGCTCGACAGCGAGCGCCTGATGGCGGTCGTCACCGACGCCACCCTGGAAGTGCAGCGCGAGCAGGAAACCCTGCTGCGCCGCCTGCGCAACGCCGCTCGCACCGATGCGCTCACGCGCATGCCGAACCGCGAGGCGGTGCGCGAGCAGCTGCAGCACCTGGTCACACGGCCGCTTTCGGCGGGCGACTTCGCGGTACTGTTCATGAACTGCGACCGCTTCCGCCAGATCAACGATACCCTGGGCCAGGCCGCCGGCGACGAGCTGCTGGTGCAGATCGCCGACCGCATCCGCGGCGCGCTGCGCCCGCCGAGCGACCGGATCGACACCATCGGCGGCAGGGGCCAGCTGGCGGCGCGCGTGGGCGGCGACGAATTCGTCGTGGTGCTCGACGGGATGCGCTCGCGCGAGGACGCCGAACGAGTCGCCGGCCGCATCCTCGATGCCCTGGCGCGCCCGTTCCGGGTGCAGGGCCAGGAAGTCGTATGCGGCACCAGCCTGGGCCTGGCCTGGGGCGCCGATACCTTGCTCGGCGGCGCGCGCGACGCCGACGAGGTCCTGCGCGACGCCGGCATCGCCATGGTCGAGGCCAAGCGCGCCGGCGGCGCGCGCCACCTGGTGTTCGCAGCCTCGATGCGCGAACGCGCCGAACGCCGCGCCGGCATCGAGGCCGAGCTGCGCCAGGCCCTGGCCGAGGAACAGCTGTTCGTGGTCTACCAGCCGGTGGTCGGCCTGCTGCCCGACGGCGGCACCGACTACGCGGCCGGGGTCGAGGCGCTGGTGCGCTGGCGCCATCCGGTACGCGGCATCGTGCCGCCGGTCGAGTTCATCGGGGTGGCGGAAGAGTGCGGCCTGATCGGCGCGCTCGGTGACTTCGTGCTGGAACGCTCCTGCCGCGATTTCATGGACTGGCGTGCGCGCCTGGGCGAGGCCGCGCCGCGCCGCATTGCGGTGAACCTGTCGCGCGCCCAGCTCGGCCAGCCGGGCTGGATCGACAGCGTGCGCCGCGTGCTCCAGGTCACCGGCATCGCACCCGAGCAGCTGCAGCTGGAAGTCACCGAAAGCCTCGCGGCGCAGGACCAGGGCATCCAGCAGCGCCTGCACGAACTCAAGGCGCTCGGCATCCAGCTCGCGCTCGACGACTTCGGCACCGGCTATTCCTCGCTGTCCAGCCTGCACCTGCTGCCGGTGGACACGGTCAAGATCGACCGCTCCTTCGTCTGCCAGGCCGATACCAGCCAGCACCACCGCGTGCTGATCGAGGCCACCGTCAAGGTGGCGCAAAGCCTGGGCATGAAGACCGTCGCCGAAGGCATCGAGACCGCGTCGCAGGCCGAGGTCGTGCGGGCCCAGAACTGCGCCAAGGGCCAGGGCTATTTCTACAGCCGGCCGCTGGCGTCGGACGACCTGCTGGCGTGGCTGGCCAGCCACGAGGCCATCGCCGCCTGAGCGCCGTACGCAAACTCCTACACGCCCTGACGCCGCAATCCTATTTCGGAGTCCGGGCGCCCTTTGCATGATGCTGGTGTCAACCACCCCTGGGAGAATGCGACGAACTCCAGCTTGCAGAAGGCCATGCTGGGCAGCATCATGGCGCTGGCCCTGGCGGCCTGCAGCACGACCGGCAGCGGCGGCGCTGGCAACAGCTCCGGCAGCTCCGGCAGCGGCGCGAGCGGCACCAACACCGGCACGACCAACGACCTCGACATGGGTACCGGGACCAGCTCGTCCGGCACCGGCCGCTGAGGCCGGCATACCTGCACAGCCCGGTTAGCCGGGCTGTTTCGTCTTTGGCCAATGAGTACGTACGTACGCTCCTACACGGACGAACGTCCTGTTCCTATTTTTCGTGCACGGACCTCATCACATGATGGTGCACCCATCACATGAGGAGAAACGAATGAACAGGAAATTCCAAAGCGCCCTGCTGGGCGGCATCATGGCCCTGGCGCTGGCCGCCTGCAGCAGCACCGGCACCAATTCGAGCGATATGGGCACTTCGGGCACCTCCGGCACCTCGGGTGCGACCGGCACCACCGGCACCACCGGCTCGGGCACCATGGGCACCGGCACCACTGGCACCACCGGCACCACCGATACGACGGGCACCAGCGGTACCACCGGCACCTCCTCCACCAACACCAATTCGTCGACCTCCGGCACCGGCCGCTAAGCGACGCCCATCGGGCGCCGCCGACCTGCGGCCGCCCACCGTTCTCCGCCTGGTTGCACGCGCAACCAGGCGGTCCTGCGTCCAGCGTCTGCCCGCCGTCGCGTTCGGCTAGAATGGATCGCCTTTCGACCCGCGCTCTCCCGACATGAAAAACTGGCTCGCCCGCCTATTCGGCGGCACGCCCCCTCCAGGCGAGGACGCCGCGCCGACGCGCGCCACGGAGTCCGCGCCAGCCGGTCCAGTCGACGCCGCCCCAGGTATGGAGCCAGTCGGAAAAATCCGCGGAGGCGGCGAACATGCTGGCGCCCGGCGTGGGCGCGGATCCCTTCGAGGCCTATCTCGCCGGGCTGATGCAGCACCTGGGGCTGATCGTCGCCTTGCGCCTGGCCGACCAGCTGGCCGGCACGGCGCCGCTGCCGCCGTCGGACGCTTTCGGCCATGCGCTGCTGGGCCGCGCACGCACGCTGTCGGCACCGATCTCCGCGCTGTGGGAGCTGCCGCCGGCGGTCGGCCAGGCGATCCTGCACGCGGGGCAGCCCGATGCCACGGCGCTCGCACAGGTCCTGCATGCCGCTGACCGGCTGGCCAGGCTGCGGGTACTGGCGGATGCCGGCGTGGAGGCTGCGGCAACGCTGGCGGCGGCGCTGCCGGCCGGGCAGGCGCGCCTGTTCGACCGGTTGCGCGCCCCTGAAGCCTGAGCAGCGATGCGCGCGTCAGGCGTAGCCGATCCAGCCGCGGAACACCCCTGCCGCGTAGAACATGCTCACCTCGCTGAAGCCCTCCTCGCGCAGCAGGGCCTCGTCCTGCTCGGGGGGCCTGCCCGGCGTACGCATGGCCGTTCGTCTATAATTGGCTTCACTGTTGCGAACGTCAATGCGCGCTCAATGCCTTTCGATCTCAAGAAAAACCTTCCCAAACCCGGAACCCGTTTTGCCCTGCCGGCCCTGCACGGTTCGGGCGACGCCTATGCGCTCGCCACCGCAGCGCTGGCCCTCAAGGCCAACAACCAGATCCTGACCGTGGTCGTGGCCAACGCCAGCGACGGCCAGCGCCTGCTCGACGAGATCCCCTGGTTCGCCGACGGCAAGTTGTCCTGCCACCTGCTGCCGGACTGGGAAACCCTGCCCTACGACGCGTTCTCGCCGCACCAGGACCTGGTCTCGGAACGGCTCGCGACCCTGCACGAGATCCGCAACGGCCAGTGCGACGTGCTGGTGGTGCCCGCCACCACCGCGCTGGTGCGGCTGGCCCCGCCGTCCTTCCTGGCAGCCTACACCTTCTTCTTCCGCCAGGGTGAACGCCTGGACGAGGCCAAGCTGAAGGCCCAGCTGACCCTGGCCGGCTACACCCATGTGTCGCAGGTGATGTCGCCGGGCGAATACTCGGTGCGCGGCGGCCTGATCGACCTGTTCCCGATGGGTTCAGCCCTGCCGTACCGGCTCGACCTGTTCGGCGACGAGATCGAATCGATCCGCACGTTTGACGCCGACACCCAGCGCTCGCTGTATCCGGTCAAGGAAGTGCGCCTGCTGCCGGGCCGCGAATTCCCGATGGACGAAGCGGCCCGCAGCGCTTTCCGCGGCCGCTGGCGCGAGCGCTTCGAAGGCGACCCTTCGCGCTCGCCGATCTACCGCGACATCGGCAACGGCATCGCCTCGGCCGGCATCGAGTACTACCTGCCGCTGTTCTTCGAACAGACGGCCACCCTGTTCGACTACCTGCCGCAGGACGCCACGCTGGCCCTGGTGGGCGACATCGAGGCCGCCATCCAGCGCTTCTGGCTCGATACCGAGTCGCGCTACAAGTTCCTCAAGAGCGACCGCGAACGGCCGATCCTCGAGCCGCGCGAACTGTTCCTGGGAGCCGAACAGTTCTTCACTTGCGCCAAGCCGCACGGGCGCTGGACCATCGGCAGGGACCCGTCGCTGCCCGCCTCCGAGCTGTCGGCGCCGATCCCGGACATCGCGGTCAACCGCCGCCTGGACGACCCGCTGACCAACCTGCGCGCCTACCTGGCGCGCCAGGACGCGCGCGTGATGATCGTCGCCGAGTCGGCCGGCCGCCGCGAAACCCTGCAGCAGTACTTCCACGAATACCAGCTGGAACTGGCGCCGGTCGAGGGCTTCGGGGGCTTGCGTTCCACCGCCGCCCGCTTGGTGCTGGGCGTGGCGCCGCTGCAGGCCGGGTTCGAACTGAGCGAGGAGCACGCCGGCCGCCTGGTCTTCGTCACCGAGACCGAGCTGTATGCGGGTTCGGGCCGCCGCGCAGGCAAGAAGAAGCAGGAAGCGACCAGCCAGGTCGAATCGATGGTGCGCGACCTGTCCGAGCTGAAGGTCGGCGACCCGGTGGTGCACATCAACCACGGCATCGGCCGCTACATGGGCCTGATGAGCATGGACCTGGGCGAAGGCGAGACCGAGTTCCTGCACCTGGAGTACGCAAAGGAGACCAAGCTGTATGTGCCGGTCTCGCAGCTGCACGTGATCTCGCGCTATTCCGGCACCTCGCCGGAAGACGCGCCGCTGCACAGCCTCGGCTCCGGCCAGTGGGACAAGGCCAAGAGAAAGGCCGCCGAGCAGGTGCGCGATACCGCCGCCGAACTGCTCAACCTGTATGCGCGCCGCGCCGCGCGCCAGGGCCACGCCTTCGAATACTCGAGCATCGACTACGAGAACTTCGCCGCCAGCTTCGGCTTCGACGAGACCCCGGACCAGGCCGAGGCCATCCACAACGTCATCAAGGACATGAGCTCGGGCCGTCCGATGGACCGGCTTGTATGCGGCGACGTCGGCTTCGGCAAGACCGAGGTGGCGCTGCGCGCCGCTTTCATCGCCGTCATGGGCGGCAAGCAGGTCGCCATCCTGGCGCCGACCACCCTGCTGGCCGAGCAGCACGCCCAGACCTTCGCCGACCGTTTCGCCGACTGGCCGGTGAAAATCGCCGAGCTGTCGCGCTTCCGGACGGGCAAGGAAATCAACAACGCCATCAAGGGCATGGCCGACGGCACGCTCGACATCGTGATCGGCACCCACAAGCTGCTCTCGGCGGACGTGAAGTTCACGCGCCTGGGGCTGGTGATCATCGACGAGGAGCACCGTTTCGGCGTGCGCCAGAAAGAGGCGCTGAAGGCGTTGCGGGCCGAGGTCGACGTCCTGACCCTGACCGCGACCCCGATCCCGCGCACCCTCGGCATGGCCCTCGAAGGCCTGCGCGATTTCTCGATCATCGCCACCGCGCCGCAGAAGCGCCTGGCGATCAAGACTTTTGTCCGCAGCGAGGACGGTTCCGTCATCCGCGAAGCCTGCCTGCGCGAACTCAAGCGCGGCGGCCAGATCTACTTCCTGCACAACGAGGTCGAGACCATCGAGAATCGCCGCGCCATGCTGGAGGAACTGCTGCCGGAAGCGCGCATCGGCGTGGCCCACGGCCAGATGCACGAGCGCGACCTGGAAAAGGTGATGCGCGACTTCGTCCAGCAGCGCTTCAACATCCTGCTGTGCACGACCATCATCGAGACCGGCATCGACGTGCCGACCGCGAACACCATCATCATGCACCGCGCCGACCGCTTCGGCCTGGCCCAGCTGCACCAGCTGCGCGGGCGCGTCGGCCGTTCGCACCACCAGGCCTATGCCTACCTCCTGGTGAGCGACGTGAGCGGCCTCACCAAGCAGGCGCAGCGCCGCCTGGATGCGATCCAGGCGATGGAAGAACTGGGCAGCGGCTTCTACCTGGCCATGCACGACCTGGAGATCCGCGGCGCCGGCGAGGTGCTGGGCGAGAACCAGTCCGGCGAGATGCTCGAAGTCGGCTTCCAGCTGTATTCGGACATGCTCAACGAAGCGGTGCGTTCCCTCAAGGCCGGCAAGGAGCCGGACCTGGCGGCGCCGCTGTCGTCCACCACCGAGATCAACCTGCACGTGCCGGCCCTGCTGCCGGCCGACTACTGCGGCGACGTGCACGAGCGCCTCTCGATCTACAAGCGCCTGGCGAACTGCGAGAGCCAGGACAAGATCGACGCCATGCAGGAAGAATTGATCGACCGCTTCGGCAAGATGCCGGACCAGGTCAAGGCGCTGATCGAGACCCACCGCCTGCGCATCGCGGCCAAGGCGGTCGGCATCGTCAAGATCGACGCCCACGGCGAAGCGGCCAACCTGCAGTTCATGGAAAAGCCGCCGATCGATCCGATCAAGATCATCACCCTGATCCAGAAGAACCGCCACATCAAGCTGGCCGGCCAGGACAAGCTGCGCATCACCGCCAGCATGCCCGACCTGGCGGCCCGCGTGACGCAGGTAAAACAGACCATCAAACAACTGCTCGATTGAGCCTTCACCCATGACCATGAACCTGGTGCTCCAGGGGCCGCAGGCCTCCCTTGACTCGCTCGAACAGCTGGCCGCCCTGGCCAGTCCTGCACGCGTGACCCGCCTTGGCGAGCACGCCCTGCGTTGCGAGGACGTGCCCTTCTCGCCGGAGCTCAAGGAGCGCATCGAGGCCGCGGCCTTTGCGGCGCAGGCCGATGCCTGCTTCATCGCGGCCGGGCGCAAGCTGGCCGACTTCGGCCTGGTGGCCATGGACATGGACTCGACCCTGATCACCATCGAATGCATCGACGAGATCGCGGACATGCAGGGCCTGAAGCCCCAGGTGGCCGAGATCACCGAAGCGGCCATGCGCGGCGAACTCGATTTCGCCGCCAGCCTCACGCGCCGCGTGGCCCTGCTGGAGGGACTGGACGCGTCCGCCCTGCAGCGCGTCTACGACGAGCGCCTGCGCATCTCATTGGGCGGCGAAGCCATGCTGAAGGCGGTGCAGGCGGCCGGCCTGAAGACCCTGCTGGTATCGGGCGGTTTCACTTTCTTCACCGATCGGCTGAAGGAACGCCTGGGACTGGACGTGACCCATGCCAACGTGCTGGAAGTGGCGGACGGCAAGCTGACCGGCCGCGTGCTCGGCGGCATCGTCGACGCCGAAGAAAAGATGCGCACGGTGCAGCGCGTGTGCGCGCAGTACGGCATCGATCCGCAGCAGGCCATCGTCATGGGCGACGGCGCCAACGACCTCAAGATGATGGGCATTGCCGGCCTGTCGCTGGCCTTCCGCGCCAAGCCGGTGGTGCGCGCACAGGCTGCGGTGGCCCTGAATTTCGCTGGCCTCGATGGCTTGCTGAACATTTTGCAATGACATGTTCTTGTGTCGGGGATGCCTGAACGGGCGCCTGGATTGGCGGGCTGGTCGGCAAGCGCCGGGGAAACACGCTGCTCGGCTGAACCATCTGCATTCGCCTAAGTTTCGCTTGTTCCAATAGTTCGGTACTGAAGCACGACGCAGCGCAAATGCTGTGTCGCGCACGATTGGATGAGCAGCGCTGCTGGTCTATGTTGATGGTGCGGCCGCGCCGCGGCTGCGCCTCATTCGACAGGAGCATGCCATGTCCATTCCGGCCTTCCGCACGTCGTATCCTTCCCTTTCCATTTCTCATCCTGACGATGCCGCGCGACGTGGCGCAGCTGCGCTGCAAAGCCGCAGGCGCTTCCTGCTCGGGCTGCCCGCGCTCGCCGGTGCGCTGGCGCTCGCGCCGGACGCCGACGCCGCACCGGCCTGGCGCGCCGATGGCTGGTGCGCGACCTGGGGCTGTGCGCCGGCCGGCCCGCCGCCCTCGGCCAGCACCATGAGCTTCGGTGGCCAGACCCTGCGCATGATCGTGCGCACCAGCATCGGCGGCAACCGCGTGCGCGTACGCCTGAGCAACGAGATGGGCAGCGCGCCGCTGCTCATCGGTGCCGCCCAGGTGGGCCTGCGCAGCAGCGGCCAGGCCGTGGTGGCCGGCTCCAACCATCCGCTGAGCTTCGGCGGGCGGACCGCGGTCACGATCCAGCCGGGCTCGCCCGCGCTGTCGGACCCGGTGTTCTTCCAGGTGGCGCCCTTTTCCGACCTGGCGATCAGCCTGTATCTGCCGGGCAGCGCCATGGCCACCACGATCCACCGCGATGCGTGGCAGGCCAACTACGTTTCCACTTCCGGCAACTTCGCGGCCAACACGAGCTTCACCCTTTCGCGCAGCATCGCCTCCTGGCCTTTCCTGAGTGAAGTGGACGTCGATGGCGGCGCGCCCTGCGTGGTCGCCATCGGCGACTCGATCACCGACGGCCAGGGCAGCACGGGGAACCAGAACCGGCGCTGGCCGGACTACCTGGCGCGCCGGCTGCAGGCCGAGCTGGGCGCGACGGCGGGCCGCATCGGCGTGGTGAACCGCGGCATTGCCGGCAACCGCCTGCTGCTGGACGACCCCAGCGCCCTGCTGGCCGGACGCGACGTGCTGGAGCGCTTCGACCGCGACGTGCTGGCCACGCCGGGCGTCCGCGCCGTGATCGTGGCCATCGGCGTCAACGACATCGTGTATGCCTCCGGCACCGCACTGAGCGTGATGCGCGACGACCTGATCGCCGGCTACCGCCAGCTGATCGCGCGGGCGCACGCGCGCGGCATCGCGGTGCTCGGGGCCACCCTGCCGCCGATGGAAGGCTTCGTGTACTACACGGCGGCGCGCGAATCGGTGCGCCAGCAGGTCAACGGCTGGCTGCGCTCCGCGGACGAGTTCGATACGCTGATCGACTGGGACCGGGTGCTGCGCGATCCGGCCGCGCCGACCCGGATCAACCCAGGCTACAACAGCAAGGATTGGCTGCACCCGAACGATGCCGGCTACCAGGCCCTGGCGGCCGCCGTGCCGCTGAACGAGCTCAGTTCGCTGCTGGTCTGAGCCGGGACTGGCGCGGGGATGCTGCGTGTGTAACAAGCTGTAATTCTGCGGGGCACGATGCACGGGTTTTTCTATCATGGTGGGATCAGGAGGATCGCCATGAAGAAACTCATCATTGTTACCGCATCGCTGGCCGTGCTGGCCGGCTGCGCAGCGCCGGGGCCGAATTATTACGGCAGCCAGGCCTATCCGCGCTCGGGCGATCCGAGCCAGTGGCAAGTGGTCTCGGTGACGCCGGTCCCGCTCGGTACGGGCGCGCGCGCCGCGGCCGCCGGCGACAGCGGCAGCACGAGCACCTACAGCCCGGCGCCGGCGTATCAACAGCCGACGCCTCAACAGCCTGTCTACGTGCAGCAGTCGCCGGTCTATGTACAGCCGGCGCCGGTCTACGTGCCGCAGCCGGTCTACGTGCCCGAGCCGGTATACCAGCCGCGTTACTACTACCCGCCGGTGTCGATCGGGCTGGGCTTCAACTTCGGGCGCGGTTGGGGACACCATCGCGGCTGGGGTGGGCACATCGGGACGCGCTTCCCGTATCACTACCGCCGCTGAGTTTCGCGCGCCGCAAACGGCAAGGCCGGCAGCGATGCCGGCCTTTTTTACGTTCCTGCCCGGACCTCGCCGCTGCGGGAATCAGTGCCCGTGGTGCTGCTTCTCGTACTCGTCCGCCTCGGCCTTGGTGGCGTGGACGATGCCGTCCGGATGCTCCGGCGGGGTGTACAGGGTGTACAGGCGCATCGGCTCGCTCTGCGAGGTATTGATGACGTTGTGCTCGGTGCCGGCCGGGATCACCAGCGCCACGCCGTCTTCCAGCTTGTGTTCTTCGCCGTCCAGGATGGCGATGCCCTCACCCGCTTCGACGCGGATGAACTGGTCATGGCCTTCGTGGTGTTCCATGCCGATTTCCTCGCCCGGCTGCAAGCTCATGATGACGAGCTGGCTGCGCTTGGTCGTATAGAGCACTTCGCGGAAGTTGTTACCGTTGAGGGTTTTCTCTTCGATATTGATGCTATAGCCCGACATTGTTGTTCTCCTCAAAACGAAACCAGCGGCCGTTGCCGCCTCGTCCACATTGTATAAGAGTCAAACGAAACGCGTGCGGGCCGGCGTCGGCGCGGCTAGGAACCGAACAGGTCGTGGGCGTCGAGCAGCGCATAGGCGATCTCGGGCCGCTCGGCCAGGCGGCGGCGCAGCGCGGCCGGCACCGATTGCCGCGCCTTCTTGCACAGGCCGGGCTTTTCTTCCAGCACCACGATGATGCCGCGCACCGTACGCACCTCGTTCGGGCCCGGCGCGATGCGCAGTTCGGCGCCCAGGTTCTTGCGGATCAGCGCCTGCACGTGTTTCAGGTCTGCGTAGCTGTCGATGCAGCCGATGCGCTCGACCAGCTTCTGTTCCTGCTGGCGCGTCAGGGCCAGCGGCCGGTGGTCGGCCTGCGGGTCGGCCATGACACGCTCGCGCTCGCACACGCAGGCACCTGGCGGGCACGCTGTACGGACGGGAAAGGGGAACGGCGAAACGGGCTCGGTCACGCTGTCATGGAAGGGAGTCAGGGGTCGGAGGCAATTCTACATCAGCCAGGGGCGCCGCCACGCCCTCCAGCAGGGCGCACATGCGCGCATGGTGCGAGCCTTTCCAGTAGACCCGGCCGCAGCCGTCGCAGCTGGTGAATTCCTGGTGGAGCGCGGCCACGCGCGGCGGCAGGCGCGCCGCCACCGCCGCCTTGTCCACCGGACGCAGCGGCAGGTTGCAGTGCAGGCACAAGGAAAACGGGCGCATGCCGGCGCCCAGGCGCAGGCGCGCGAACAGCTCGCGCAACTGCTGCTCCGGGCGCAGCGCATGCAGGTAGCAGCCGCGCTCGACGCTGCAGCGCTTGAGCAGTTCGCGGTCGCGCGTGAGCAGCACCCGCTCCTGCTCGCACGCGATGCGCGCGATCTGGTCGTCATGGCAGGCGTTGTCGTAGAGGGTGTCGTAGCCGGCCATGCGCAGCAGGCGCGCCAGCCCGCCCAGGTGGGCATCGGCGACGAACCGGGGCCGCCCTTCGGGCGAAGGGCGCAGGCGCTGCAGGGCGCCCACGTCGAGCTGGCCGAAGCCCGGGTAGGCGGCGACCCGGTCGCCCTCGCGCAGCAGGCGGTCGAAGCCGCTCGACTCGCCGTTGACCAGCACCAGTTCGACTTCGGTATGCGGCACGCCGAGCGCCTCGACCATGTGCTTCACCGTCGCTTCGCGCGCGCAGGCCGCGTCGAATTCGCGGCCGCGCCGCACGCGCGGCAGGAAGTCGCCCAGCTGGTCGTAGAAACGGAAGGTGGCGGTCACCATGGAGGCGCCAGTATCGCAGCTTCGTCCAGTGCCTGCCCACCGGGGCCGTGCAGCAACTGCAGCGCGTTCGGCACCGCCTCGAAGGCCGCGGTGTTATCGAAGATGCACCAGCACTCACGCCCGGCGGCAGTCTGTGCCGCCAGTGCGCGCCGCACCGACTCGACATATTCGGGCGAGTAGCGCGAATAATAGATGCGCGGCGTGCCGTGCAGGCGCACATAGACCGTGTCGCGGCTGGTCGGCACGTGCGGTCCCGGCTGGCCGGCGGCCGGGTCGGCGATCACGCGCGCGACGCGGCTCTCGGCCAGCAGCGCGGAGGCGGCGTCCGAGAACCAGCTCGGATGGCGCGCCTCGAAAGCCACCGCGCAGCCGAACAGTTCGTGCAGCCGCCCGAACAGGGCCCGGGCCGGCTCGTCGATGAAGCCGAATTTCGGCGGCAGCTGTACCAAGAGGCAGCCCAGCTTCTCGCCCAGTTCGCCGGCCTCCTGGGCGAAGCGCAGCAGCAGCTCCTCCACGTTTTCCATGCGCGCATCGTGGGTGATGGCGCGCGGCACCTTCACCGAGAAGCGAAAGCCGTCGGGCACGCAGGCCGCCCACTTGGCGTAGGTCGCCGGCTTGTGCGGACGGTAGAAGGACGAGTTGATCTCCACCGCCGGGAACACGGCGGCGTAGCGTTCCAGGTGGCTGCCCTCGACGGGAAAGTGCGCGGCGTCGGCCTGCGGCAGGCTCCAGCCCGCGCAGCCGACCAGCAGGCGGCCGGACGATGTGGGGTGATCGGTCATGGGTCTGGCTAAAACGACAATGTCTTGATTCTACGGAAGACCCGCCGGCGACGGCGCATGGCTGGCGCCCTGCATGCGGGCCGTCGATGATCGGCTTACAATGCACGGGTCTTTGTCGAATGGAGAGCAAGCAAATGAGCCAGATGAGCGACCCGATCCACGTCGTCTGTCCGCACTGCGATGCCGTCAACCGCCTCGCCCCCGAACGCCTGCGCGACGCGCCGGTGTGCGGCAAGTGTTCCCAGGCCCTGTTCGCCGGCCGCCCGCTGGACGTCGACAGCGCGCGCTTCAGCAAGCACGTCGCGCGCAACGACATCCCGGTGCTGGTCGATTTCTGGGCCGAATGGTGCGGCCCCTGCAAGATGATGGCGCCGCACTTCGCCCAGGCCGCCCAGCGGCTCGAACCGGCGGTGCGCCTGCTGAAGGTGGACACCGAGCGCAGCCAGGACCTGGCGGCGCAGTTCGCGATTCGCAGCATCCCGACCCTGGCCCTGTTCAAGGGCGGGCGCGAAGTGGCGCGCCAGGCCGGGGCCATGGATGCCGGCCGGCTGGTGGCCTGGGTCGAGGCCCAGCTGGGGTCGCGTTGACGCGCCGACCTTGAATAAACGGCTCCGGCGCCTCATGTTGGCAAAACGGCAGCACTCGCTGCTACAATGCGTCGCGTACGGGGCGTTCCCGCGCCGTGTTCCCAACTTCCCCTAAGGAGAAAACTGATGTCGCAAGACCTGGTAATGGATCGCGGAACCGAGGACGCCAAGCAGTTCGCGCGCATCCTGTACGTCGCGCACGCCCTGACCTTCCTGTTCTCGGCCGGCCTGCTGTCGATCCTGGTACTGATCGTCAACTACGTGAAGCGCCCCGAGACCCAGGGCACCATCGTCTACTCGCACCACAGCTGGATGATCCGCTCGTTCTGGTGGTACCTGGTGTGGTCGGCGGTCGCGTGGGTCTTGGCAGTCACCATCATCGGCATCCCGCTCGCCGTGCTGGTCTGGGGCGTGGCATGGCTGTGGGCGGCCTACCGCATCATCCGCGGCTTCCTGGACCTGAACAGCAACCGCGCGATGCCCTGAGTCACGCTGCGCGCCGCGCTCGGCGGCCGGCATCGCGCCGGCCGCCCTACAGCTGCGCGAGCGCCTGCGCGATATCGGCGATCAGGTCGTCCGTATCTTCCAGGCCCACGTTGAAACGCACCAGCACGCCCTGCTCCTGCCACTGGCTGCGGATCGCCCGGATCCGGTAAGGCATCACCAGGCTGTTCGGGCCACCCCAGCTGTAGCCGAGGCCGAACAGCGTCAGGGCATCCACGAAGCGGTCGGTCTGCTCCTCGGTATAGCGTGGATCGAACAGCACCGAGAACAGGCCGCCCGCGCCCTTGAAATCGCGTTGCCAGTGGGCGTGTCCGGGGCAGTCCTCGAAGGCCGGGTGCAGCACCCTGGCGATTTCCGGACGCGCCTTGAGCCAGGTCGCCAGCTTGCGGGCGCTGGCATCGTGCGCCTCGAAGCGCAGCTTCATGCTCGGCAGGCCGCGCATCACCAGGTAGGCATCGTCGGCGCCCACGCCCAGGCCGAGGCGCATGTGCGCCTGCGCCAGTTGCTCGTTGAGCGCGCGGTCCTGCGTGATCACGGCGCCCATCAGGAGGTCGGCGCCGCCCGACTGGTACTTGGTCAGCGCATGCATGACGATGTCGGCGCCGACGTCGAAGCCGCGCAGCGCCAGGCCGGCCGACCAGGTGTTGTCGAGCGCAACCGGCACGCCCTTCGCTTTCGCCGCCCGGCAGATGGCGGGCAGGTCCGGCACTTCCATCGACACCGATCCCGGTGCCTCGGTCCAGACGAGCTTTGTGTTCGGCTGGATCAGGTCGGCGATGCCCGAACCGATCATCGGATCGTAGAAGCGCGCACTGACACCGAAGTCCTGCGCCAGCCAGCGGCCCAGTTCGCGGTTCGGGTTGTAGACGTTTTCGGGCAGCAGCACGTCGTCGCCGCTCTTGAGCAACGCGAAGTTGATCATCGCGATCGCCGCCAGGCCCGAGGGCGCCAGCAGGCAGTGCCGGCCGCCCTCGATCTGCGCCAGGCGCGCTTCCAGCGTGAAGGTGGTCGGGGTGCCGTGCAGGCCGTAGGTGTAGGCGCTCTTGTCCTTCCACTGCCCCGAACGCATCGCCGCCACGTTCTCGAACAGCACCGTGGAAGCGCGGTGCACACCCGGCGGGAAGGCGTCGAAGCCGCCCGGCGCTTCGTAATCGCTGTGGATCAGGGAGGTCTGGACGGTCTTGTTCATGGGCACGCGCTTCCTTGTTTCGTCGATGGACTCAGGCCACGGTGGCCCACAGGTCGTGGGCGTCGGCCTTGGTGATCACCACGTCGATGAACTGCCCCACGGCCGGCTTGGGCCTACCCGGCACCAGCGCGCGCTTGATGTGGACCACGCCGTCGATTTCCGGCGCGTCCGCGGCGGTGCGGCCGATGGCTTCGCGCGGGCCGACTTCGTCGACCAGCACGCGCATGGTCTTGCCGACCTTGGCCTGCATGCGCTTGAGCGAGATCTCTTCCTGCAGCAGCATCACGCGCGCGCGGCGCTCTTCACGCACTGCTTCCGGCACCGGATCGGCCAGTTCGTTGGCGGTCGCACCTTCCACCGGCGAATAGGCGAAGCAGCCCAGGCGGTCGATCTGCGCTTCGCGCAGGAAGTCCAGCAGGTACTCGAACTCTTCTTCGGTCTCGCCCGGGAAGCCGGCGATGAAGGTGGAGCGGATCGTCAGGTCCGGATTCATCTTGCGCCATGCCAGGATGCGGTCGAGGTTCTTCTCGCCGCTGGCCGGACGCTTCATGCGCTTCAGGACATCCGGGTGCGCGTGCTGCATCGGGATGTCGAGGTAAGGCAGCACGTGGCCGTCGCCCATCAGGGGGATGACCTGGTCGACGTGCGGATACGGGTAGACGTAGTGCATGCGCACCCAGGCGTCGTACTGGCGCGCCATCTTGCCCAGTTCTTCGGTGAGCTGGGTCATGTGGGTCCTGACCGGACGGCCGTTCCAGAAACCCAGGCGGAACTTGACGTCCACGCCGTAGGCGCTGGTGTCCTGCGAAATGATGAGCAGTTCCTTGACGCCGGCCTTGAACAGGTTCTCGGCTTCCTGCAGCACCTCGTGGATCGGGCGCGACACCAGGTCGCCGCGCATCGACGGGATGATGCAGAAGCTGCAGCGGTGGTTGCAGCCTTCCGAAATCTTCAGGTAGGCGTAGTGCTTCGGGGTCAGCTTGACGCCGTGGTCCGGCACCAGGTCGATGAACGGGTCGTGCGGTTTCGGCAGGTGCAGGTGCACCGATTCCATCACCTCGGCGACGGCGTGCGGGCCGGTCACGGCCAGCACCTTCGGGTGCACCTTGGTGATGATGTCCGCGCCGTCCGCATCCTTCTTGGCGCCGAGGCAGCCGGTGACGATCACTTTACCGTTCTCGGCCAGGGCCTCGCCGATCGCATCGAGCGACTCCTGCACCGCGGCGTCGATGAAGCCGCAGGTGTTGACGATGACCAGGTCGGCGCCGTCGTAGGACTTGGCGGTTTCATAGCCTTCGGCGCGCAACTGGGTCAGGATCTGCTCGGAATCGACCAGCGCCTTCGGGCAACCGAGCGACACGAAGCCGACCTTGGGCGCGGCTACCCCGGCAGCCAGGCTCGGAATGACGAGCGGCGCGGGTGCGTCGGCGACGGCGGCAGCGGTGTTGGCGGAGGCAACGGGAATACGACGGAGTTCGGTCATGGGCGGACGACTAGGAATCTGGGCAATCCGCGATTGTACCCGAACCGGGTGTGAGGGTGGAACCAGGGGGATGGATTACCGGCCCAGAACCGGGCCGGCGGTGTCGCAAAACGACGAAGCTTGCCAGGCTGTTTACTTCTTGTCGGCCGGCGGCGGGGTCATGCCCGGGAACGGGAAGGCGCCGAACATGGCCTTGCTCTGGTTCTGCATCTGCTCCTGCATCTGCAGGAACAGGTTCTTCGACTGGTCGATGTAGTTGTTCATCATGCCCTGCATCATCGGGCCCTGCACGTTCATGAACTGGGTCCACATTTCGGGGCTGAAGGGCTTGCCTTCGAGGGCGCCGGCGGCATTGCTGGTGAACTTGTTCTGGATGTCGGTGAACGCCTGCACGTTCTTTTCCAGGTAAGAACCCATCATGCCCTGCATGGCGTGGCCGTAGTAGCGGATGATCTGGGCCAGCACCGAGCTGGAGAACATCGGAATGCCGTTGGCCTCCTCTTCCAGGATGATCTGGAGCAGAATGCTGCGGGTCAGGTCCTCGTTGGTCTTGGCATCGACCACCGTGAATTCGTCGGCGTCGAGCACCAGCTGCTTCACGTCGGTCAGGGTGATGTAGGAACTGGTCTGGGTGTCGTACAGACGGCGGTTCGGATACTTCTTGATCAGGCGTTCAGCACTCTTTTTCACACTACTCATTTCATGTCTCACGTTGTGCGTTGCGGTAGCGTGGACCGCACGCTATTTTTTCTTGATTGGTCACCAGAAAATCCGGCCCGTGGGCCGTGCCGCGCGGCAACTTTATTGCCTTACGGACGGACAAGCCCACACCATACCACGACCCGCTCGCAGGTGCAGCAATTATTAGAGTACAAACTTCCGTGGCGATTTTGATATGGTTCGTGGGTAAAAAACCACCCACCGTACCCGTGCATTCAGTCGGCACGCGCCTTGACGTAGCGGCCCGGCGCGGCCTCGAGCGGCTGGTAGCGCTCGCTGCCGAAGGCCGCCGGCGCCGGCACCTCGGCGCCGCCGTGCTGGGCCAGGAAGCCGGCCCATTCCGGCCACCAGCTGCCCTTCTGTTCGAGCGCGCCGGCGAACCAGTCGGCGGCGGTCTTCGGACGCGCCTTGCCGCTCTTGTCGTTGGTCCAGTAGCTGCGCTTGTTCTTCGAGGCCGGGTTGATCACGCCGGCGATGTGGCCCGAGGCGCCCAGCACGTAGCGGTTGGCCTTCGGGTTCTTCGGGTTGAGCAGGCCCATCGAGGCAAACGCGGCTTCCCAGGGCACGATGTGGTCTTCCTTGGAACCGTACACGAACACCGGGCAATCGATCTTGCCCAGATCCACCGGCACGCCGCACACGCTCAGCGCGCCCGGCACCTTCAGCTTGTTCTCGAGGTAGGTGTTGCGCAGGTACCAGCAGAACATCGGGCCCGGCAGGTTGGTGCTGTCGGCGTTCCAGTACAGCAGGTCGAAGGCCGGCGGTTCCTTGCCCTTGAGGTAGTTCTGCTGCACGTAGTTCCATACCAGGTCGTTCGGGCGCAGGGCCGAGAAGGTGGTGGCCAGGTCGCGGCCCGGCATCAGGCCGCCGCCGCCCAGGGTCTGCTCGCGCAGGGCTACCTGGGCTTCGTCGACGAAGACTTCGAGTACGCCGGTGTCCTGGAAGTCCAGCAGCGTGGTCAGCAGCGACAGGCTGGCCGCGGGTTGCTGGCCGCGCGCCGCCAGCACGGCCAGCGCGGAGGCGGCGATGGTGCCGCCCACGCAGAAGCCGAACACATGGGTCTTGTCCTGCTGCGTGATCTCGCGCACCACCTCGATCGCCTTGATGGCCCCTTGCTCGACGTAGTCGTCCCAGCGCAACTTGGCGAGATTGCGGTCCGGGTTGCGCCACGAGACCATGAACACGGTATTGCCCTGCTCCACCACGTAGCGCACCAGCGAATTTTCCGGCTGCAGGTCGAGGATGTAGAACTTGTTGATGCAGGGCGGGATCATCAGGAGCGGCACCGCCTTCACGCTCGGGGTCGCCGGGGTGTACTGGATCAGCTGGAACAGCTCGTTCTCGAACACCACCTGGCCCGGCGCGGTGCCGACGTTGCGGCCCACTTCGAAGGCCGATTCGTCGGACTGCGAGATGCGGCCCTTCTGCATGTCGGCCAGCATGTTCGCCAGGCCCTTGGTCAGGCTTTCGCCCTTGGTCTCGATGAGTTTCTTCTGCGCTTCCGGGTTGGTGGCGAAGAAGTTGGCGGGCGACATGGCGTCGACCATCTGCTGGACCGCGAAGCGGATCTTCTGGCGCTCGCGCGGGGCGGCGTCGACGGCGTCGGCCAGGGCCAGCATGAATTCCGAGTTCAGCAGGTAGGACGCGGCCGAGAAGGCCGACATCGGATGCTCGCGCCATTCGGAGCTCGAAAAGCGCCGGTCGTGGAGTTCCGGCGACTTGCCGCTGACGAAGTCCTGCCACAGCTGGCCGGCCTTCCTGAGGTAGTCGTCGCGGATGGCTTCCAGCTTGGCCGGCGCGATGCCGGCGCCGAAATCCTTCAGCACGCCGGCCAGCGGATTGGCGCCCATGCTGCTTGCGCCGGCAGGCGGCATCATGGTCGGCATCGTCATCCAGCCCTGCCAGGCGCTCGGGTCGGTGAACTGGTTCATCCAGGAGGCGGCAAAAGCTTGGGGGTCAGGCATGTTCATGTCAGCGTCCGTTGTTTAGAATCGGGTCTACAACCTTGGAGAAAAGCATGTGGATCGTCGCCGTTGCCTGGATTTATGTGGTCGCCCTGATGGCAGCGACCGAACCGACCATCGTGCACGGTGTGATGACGTTCCTGTTCTATTGCGCCCTGCCATTATCCATTGTTTTTTATCTCACCGGGTCAAAACGGCGACGCGCGCGGCGCCAGGCGCAGGCGCAAAACAACGCGACAGTGAAGAATGCAGCAGCCGCAGCGGCGCCCGGTCCGGACACGGGCCGCGACGGCGCCAAGGGCAACTAGGCATTCTGGGCCGCTGCCGGGGCGCTTATTTGATCCAGATCAGACTGGCCTGGCGTCCAGTGACCCGGTCGCGCCGGTACGAGTAAAAGCGCTGCGGGCTCGATGCGGTGCAGATGCCGCCGCCATGCACGCGGGTGATGCCGTCGCGCGCCAGCATCAGGCGCGCCAAGGTGAAAATATCCGCCAAAAATTTTACCGGCTGGTCAAATTTTGGCTTGAACGCAGCCAGCGTGGCCTCGCCCGGCAGCGCGGCCAGGAAGGCGTCGCGCACGTCCTCGCCCACCTCGAAGGCGTCCGGGCCGATCGCCGGCCCCATCCAGGCAGTGATCTCGCCGGCGCCCGCGGCGCGCATGGCCCGCACGGTCTCGCCGAGCACGCCGCCGGCCAGTCCGCGCCAGCCGGCGTGGGCCGCGCCCACCACCTTGCCGTCGAGGTCGGCGAACAGCACCGGCAGGCAGTCGGCCGTCAGGATCGCGCACACCAGGCCCGCCTGGGTGGCGATGCTGG
Organism: Massilia sp. X63; assembly: GCF_041023745.1. Lineage (NCBI taxonomy): Bacteria > Pseudomonadati > Pseudomonadota > Betaproteobacteria > Burkholderiales > Oxalobacteraceae > Massilia > Massilia sp. X63. Next base: position 779,628 of record NZ_JBFTEF010000001.1, on the reverse strand, counting down.
CGTCCCCGCTGCACACCGGCTGCTCGGCGCCGACGCTGCGGGCATCGACCACCGCGGCCCCGTGCACCTGGGCGATCCAGGCCGGGCGGCCCGGCAGCCAGGCCTGCAGGCGCTCGCGGTTGACGCGCACGGCGTCCGGATCGTCGCCGCAATGCATGCCGAGGTTCAGGCCGCCGCCGCCCTTGCCGTCGTCATACGGCCCCTGGCTGACGCCGCCGTCGCGGCCGGTCGCCAGCGCGCCCACGCTCGGCGGCAGGTCCGGCCACGCCGGCCATACCAGGGCGGAGCGCTCCATCATTCTTCGGCGTCGACGTCGTTCTCGTCGCCCGGCTCCGCGATGCCGGCCTTGGCGATCAGCGCGGCGAAATCGGCGGCCAGCGGCACCGTCCATTCGCAGGCTTCGCCCGTGGCCGGGTGCACCAGGCCGAGGCGGCGCGCCTGCAGGGCCTGGCGGTGGAACACCGGCACCAGGTGCTGCTTGCCATAGACCGAGTCGCCCACCAGCGCAAAGCCCAGGTGCTGCATGTGCACGCGGATCTGGTGGGTGCGGCCGGTCTCCAGGCTGCAGCGCACCAGCGACACCGGACGGCGGTCCAGGGTGCCGGTGGCGACGCGCGCGTAGTGGGTGATGGCCGGCTTGGCGAAGGGGCTCGAGGACACGGCCATCTTGACCCGGTCCTTCGGATGGCGGCCCATCGGCGAATCGATGGTGCCGCGCGCATGCGGCGTGCCCCAGACCAGCGCGAAGTACTCGCGCTTGACGGTGCGCGCCTGCAGCTGGCGCACCAGGTCGGTCTGGGCGGCAAGGGTCTTGCCGACCACCATCAGGCCGCTGGTGTCCTTGTCGAGGCGGTGCACGATGCCGGCGCGCGGCACGCCCACCAGTTGCGGGCAATGGTGCAGCAGGCCGTTCAGCAGCGTGCCCGACCAGTTGCCGGCGCCCGGGTGCACGACCAGTCCGGCCGGCTTGTTGATGACGAGGATATCCTCGTCTTCGTAGACGATGTCGAGCGCGATGGCCTCGGGCGTGAAAGCGGTGTCTTCCGGCGCCGCCTGCGGTTCGATGACGACGGTCTCGTCGCCGTAGGCGGTCGACTTGCCTTTGGCGGGCTTGCCGTCGACCTTCACGAAACCGCCCTCGAACCAGAGCTGCAGGCGCGCGCGAGAGAACTGCGGCACCAGGCCGGCGATCACCTTGTCGAGCCGCTGGCCGCAGGCCTCGGGGTTCAGGTGCAGGGTGATCGGCGACAGGTCGGTCTTGGCGTCGAGCTCGAACCCGCCGTCCAAGTCATCGTCTAAATCGGAGTCGAGAGGCATTTCCGCCGAATTCGGCGCAGGAGTTAATATCACGTGAGTCCCATCGGCTATAATCAGCCGTTCGTTGAATCTAGGTAAAACTTTCTTGCAAAGAGCTATGCAAAAAAAATTGTCTGTGTTGGTCGCGGCTTGCGCCCTGAGTTTGTCCGCCTGCAGCATCCTGCCGAAGTCGGACGACGACACCAAAAATTGGTCAGCGGAGAAATTATACGCTGAGGCACGCGATGAGATGAACGGCGGCCACTATGAATCGGCCATCAAGCTGTTCGAGCGGCTGGAATCGAACTACCCGTTCGGCACCTATGCCGCGCAAGCGCAGATGGAAATTGCGTACGCCCATTACAAGGCCCAGGACCAGGCCGAGGCGCTGGCCGCGGTCGAGCGCTTCATCAAGCTGCACCCGAATCATCCGCAGGTCGACTACATGTATTACCTGCGCGGCCTGATCAATTTCAACGACCAGCTGGGCTTCCTGAGCTTCATCTATTCGCAGGATCCGACCGAGCGCGACCCGAAGGCCACCCGCGAAGCCTTCGCCGCCTTCAAGGTCCTGGTCGACAAATTCCCCAACAGTAAGTACCGCGAGGATTCGATCGCGCGCATGAACTACCTGGTCAACGCCATGGCCCAGTACGAAGTGCACGTGGCGAACTACTACTTCCGCCGCGGCGCCTACCTGGCCGCGCTGAACCGCGCCCAGGCCGCCGTACAGGAATACACCGACGCGCCGGCGCGCGAAGAGGCGCTGTTCCTCATGATGCGCTCCTACGACAAGCTCGGCATGCCGGTGCTGCGCGACGACACCCAGCGCGTGCTGGTGCTGAACTACCCGAACAGCCGCTTCCTGAACCCGAACGCGCAGGGCGATGCGCCGTGGTGGCGCTTCTGGTCGAAGTCGGGCCCGAAGGCCGCACCGAAGGACGCCCAGTAAGACCCGGGCGCGGCGGGCTGCGTGCCGGGCTGCGTGCCGGGTTGCGTACCAGCCGCGCCCGGCGTGCCGCTTCCCTGCCCGTTCAGGCCGCCAGTCTGCGGCGGAACACCCAGCTGGTCTCGTTCGACGCCGATGCGTCGTAGGCATAGCCGTCGACGTCGAAATCCTTCAGCTGCGCGGGATCCTGGACGCCGTTCTGCGCCGCGTAGCGCGCCATCAGGCCGCGGGCGCGCTTGGCGAAGAACGAGATGATCTTGTACTTGCCGTTCTTCCAGTCCTCGAACTGCGGCGTGATCACCGGGGCGTCGAGCAGCTTCGGTTTCACCGACTTGAAGTATTCTTCCGATGCCAGGTTGACCAGCGCGCTCGCTCCGGTCTGCGCCAGCTGGGCGTTCAGCGCCTGGGTCACGCTGTCGCCCCAGAAGGCATACAGGTTGTTGCCGCGCGGGTTCTTCAGGCGCGTGCCCATTTCCAGACGGTAGGGATGCATGCGGTCCAGCGGCCGCAGCAGGCCATACAGGCCGGACAGGATGCGCAGGTGGCGCTGGGCGTACGCGATCGCCTCGGGCGCGAGCGTACGGGCGTCCAGCCCGGCATACACGTCGCCGTTGAAGGACATGATGGCCTGGCGCGCCTCGGCATGGTCTTCGCTCCAGTGCGCATAGCGCGCCACGTTGAGCATGGCCAGGCTGTCCGACAGGTCCATCAGTTCGGCGACCTGGCCGGGGGAATACCCGCGCAGCACCGCGATCAGTTCGGCGGCGCGCGCGATGAAGTCCGGCGTGGTGTGTTGCTCGGTGGTGCTTGGGGATTCGAGGTCGAGGGATTTGGCGGGCGACAGGACAATCAGCATCGGTTCAAACAGCTTTACGATCAAGACAGAAAAAAGTTTCCGCATGATACCTGCTTTTACCCCAAACCCGTCGAAACCCATCGTCATCGACACCAACGTCTGCCTCGACCTGTTCGTGTTCCGCGATCCGCGCTGGGCGCCGCTGCTGGCGGCGCTCGAAGCGGGCGAGGTCGTGGCCGTGACGCGCGCCGACTGCCGCGACGAGTACCGCGTGGTGCTGAACTACCCGCACCTGCCGCTCGACCAGGCCACCCGCGCCGAAGCCGCCGCCCGCTTCGACGCCCTGCTGCGCGTGGTCGCACCGGACGCGCAGCATGTGCGCCTGCCGGTCTGCACCGACCGCGACGACCAGAAGTTCCTGGAGATCGCGCGCGACGCCGGCGCCGACGTCCTGATCACCAAGGACAAGGCCTTGCTCAAGCTGGGCCGGCGCACCGCCCGCGAAGGCCTGTTCCGGATCATGGTTCCCGAGGCCTGGCTCAAGGCCCGGTTCGCAAGCACGCTAGAATGACGGCACCGACCCAGCCTTTCGACACCATGAGCACTCCCGCATTGCCTACCCGCCTGCCCGCCGTCGGCACCACCGTCTTCACCCGGATGTCGCAGCTCGCCCTCGAGCACGGCGCCGTCAACCTCGGCCAGGGCTTCCCCGACTTCGATTGCGATCCCCAACTGGTCGAACTGGTGAGCCGGGCCATGCGGGCCGGCCACAACCAGTATCCCTTCATGAGCGGCGTGCCGGCCCTGCGCGAGGCGATCGCCGCCAAGATCGAGCGCCTGTACGGGCGCCGCTACGACGACGCCGCCGAGATCACCGTCACCGCCGGCGCCACCCAGGCCATCATGACCGCGATCCTGTGCAGCGTGCATCCGGGCGACGAAGTGATCGTCATCGAGCCGGCCTACGATGCCTACCTGCCGGCGATCGCGCTGGCCGGCGGGGTGGCCGTGCCGGTGTCGATGCAGGTCGGGGAACAGGGCTACAGCGTGCCCTGGGAGCGGGTGGCGGCCGCGGTCACGCCGCGCACCCGCATGATCGTCGTGAACACGCCGCACAACCCGACCGGCAGCATCCTGCGCGAGGCCGACCTGGAGGCCCTGGCCGCCATCGTCGACGGCAGCGAGATCCTGGTGCTGTCCGACGAGGTATACGAGCACATGGTGTTCGACGGCGTGCCGCACGCCTCGGTGGCGCGCCACCCGGCCCTGGCCGAGCGCGCCTTCGTGGTCTCGAGTTTCGGCAAGACCTACCACGTCACCGGCTGGAAGGTCGGCTACGTCGCGGCCCCGGCGCCCTTGATGCTGGAATTCCGCAAGGTCCACCAGTACAACGTATTCACCGTGAACACCCCGATGCAGCACGGGATCGCCGCCTACATGCAGGATCCCGCGCCCTACCAGGAGCTGCCCGCCTTCTACCAGAACAAGCGCGACCTGTTCCGCGCCGGCCTGGCCGGCTCGCGCTTCGAACTGCTGCCCGCTAGCGGCACCTATTTCCAGTGCGTGCGCTACGACGCGATCTCGGACTTGCCGGAAGCGGAATTCGCCGCCTGGCTGACGGCGGAGGCGAAGGTGGCGGCGATCCCGGTGTCGGCCTTTTACAGCCGCCCGCAGGAGTCGGGCGTCGTGCGCTTCTGTTTTGCCAAGAAGGACGAGACCCTGCGCAAAGCGCTGGCAAGCCTGGCGAAGCTCTAGGCCTCGCCGGCGGCCTTCAACGCCCCAGCTGCTTGAGCTTGCGCTCCACGAAGCCCTGCAGCTCGGCCGACAGGCTGCCGCTGTCGAGCGCCTTGCGGAAGGCGCCGGCTGCTTCGGGGTTGCGCTTCTCGGCCTGCAGCGACAGGCCCAGGCCCATCCACCACACCCCGTTCTGCGGCGCCGTGCGCAGCGCCACCCCGTAGTGCTCGGCCGCCTCGCGGTGGCGCCCCTCGCGCGCCAGCATGCCGGCCAGGAAAGCGTGATAGTCGCCATTGCCGGCCGCATACGGCAGGGTGCGCAACAGCGTGTCGATGCCCGGGCTGCCGCGCTCGACCTGCAGGCGCGCCATCAGCATCGCCATTGCCGGCTGGCGCGGATCGAGCGCCAGCGCCGCGCCCAGCTGGCGGATCGCTTCGTCCGGGCGCTTGGCCTCGATCAGCAGCGACACCAGGGTCTGGCGCGACGCCTCGTGGCGCGGATCGGCCTTCAGGGCCGCCTCCAGCTGCGATATCGCTTCGGTGACCCGGCCGTCCTCGAGACTGGCCAGCGCGCGGCGATACGCGTTCTCGGCGCGCTGGGCCGCTGTCTCGACCCGGCCGCTCCTGGCGGACGCCGCGGCTGCGGGCGCGCCGGCGACTGCCTTCGGCGCCGCGGTCTTGTGTGGCTTCGCCGGCGCCTTCGGGGCCGGCCCGGGCTGCTTCTTCTCCGCCTTGGGCGTGGCAGGCCGTGCGGCCCTGGCGGCAGGCGCCGCTTGCTCCTGCGGTCGAAGCGCCGAGCTGGCCGGCGGCGCGGCCGCGGCAGGCGTGTCCGCATTCGCTGCCGCCGCCGCCGGGCTGGCATCGTCCCGGCGCGGCGGCACCGGAATCTCGATCGCGACGACCGGCGCGGGGGCAGCTGCGGCCGCCGGCCGGGCTACCGGCAACGCCGGCGCCGATGCTGCGGCAGGCGTCGCCTGCGGCAGCATCGGCGCCGGTTTCTGTCCCAGCACGCGCCAGCCCGCCAGGCCGAGCGCGCCCAGCGCCAGCGCGGCCCCGGCCGCAACCGCCAAGTGCTTCCAGGGCTGGCTGCGCTCGGGCGGCGGCACCGCCCGGATATCGGCCGGCAGCGGCGCGGCGCCGGGTTGGCCGGCGCGCGCGTCCAGGTCTTGCAGCATCCGGTTGATCAGGCTCATTGCGTCAGCCTCATCGTCCAAACACCCAGGCCAGCCCGGCGGCCGCCGAGAAGGCCACGGCGCCGCCGGCCAGCCAGTTGCGGATGGTGCGCTGCACGCCGATCGTATCGCGCGCCGCGGTCGCCACGTGGCTGCCCGCCACCTGCTGCCTGCCCTGCCCGTAGCTGAGCATCATCGCCTTGTGCGCCATGATGTTGACCAGGCGCGGTACGCCGCCGCTGGCCTGGTACAGGCCGCGGATCGCCGAACGCGTGAACAGGCGCGCGCCGGTGAAACCGGCCACGCGCAGGCGGTGCGCCACGTAGTAGTCCAGGTCGTCGCGGCTGAGGGCGCCCAGGTGGTAGTGGAAGGTGATGCGCTGGGCCAGCTGGCGGATCGATTCCAGTTCCAGCTTGCGGTTCAGTTCCGGCTGGCCGAACAGCACGATCTGCAGCAGCTTGCGCTTTTCCGTTTCCAGGTTCGTCAGCAGGCGCAGCGCCTCCAGGCTCTCCACCGGAATCGCCTGCGCCTCATCCAGGCACAGCACCACGCGCAGGTCCTGGGCCGCCAGCTCGAGCAGGCGCAGGTTGATCGCCTTGAGCAGGCGGTGCTGGTCGACGTCGCGATCGAGCGCGATTTCCAGCTCGTCGGCCAGGGCCAGCATCAGGGTGCGCGGCTCCAGGTAGGGGTTCGGGATGTAGGCTGTGACGAAACCCTCGCCCAGGGTGGCCATGAACTTGCGGCACAACAGGGTCTTGCCGGTGCCGACCTCGCCCGTGATCTTGATGAAGCCTTCGCCGCTGCGCGCCGCCACCAGCAGGGTGTTGAGCGCTTCCTGCGAGCGCGCGCTGCCGAAGAAGAAGCTGGTGTCGGGGGTGATCCCGAACGGCAGCTCGCGCAGGCCGAAATGGGCCGCGTACATTACTTGCGCTCCCGTGTGCGCGGATCGAGCGCCTCGATGCGGCGCCCGGCGTCCAGCAGGTCCTGGCTCCAGTCGTTGGCGCCTTCGACGATGGTCGGCTTGATCAGCACCACCAGCTCGCGCTTCTGGGTGACGCGGTTCTTGTTGCGGAACAGCGCGCCCAGCAGCGGCACCTTGTCGGCGCCCGGCAGCTGGTCGACGTCGCCGCTCGACACCTGCCGCATCAGGCCGCCGATTGCCACCACCTGGCCGCTCTGGCCGCGCACCAGGCTGTCCAGCTCCGAGGTCGCCGAGGCCGCCAGCGGCAGGGTCAGGGTGCCGGCCGAGCCCAGGTCGACGTTCTTGGTGACGGTCGAGACCTGGCTCACCGACGGGTGCACGTGCAGCAGGATGTTGCCCTTGTCGTCGATCTGCGGGGTTACGTCCAGCACCACGCCCGAGAAGAAGGGCTGCAGGGTCACGCTCGGGGTGACGGTGCTGCCGTTGTTGTTGGTGTTGATGGTGTTGGTCACGCCGGTGACGAAGAACTCGTCGGTGCCGATCTTGAGCACGGCCTTCTGGTTGTTCATCGCCGCCACGCGCGGGCTGGACAGCACGTGCACCTGGCCCTGCGACTCCAGGAAGGAGATCAGGGCCGCGAAATTATTGGTCTGGAAGGCGAAGCCGAACAAGGAACCGGCCGCGGCGGCGGCATTCGACAGCGAGAAACCGGTGCTGGCGGCCAGTCCCTGGCCGTTATTGATGACGGGCGGCTGGCCGCCGGTGTAGGGCAGCGGCGCCAGGTTGGCGCCCGGCCCGATCATGCCGGCCGAGACCCGGTTCGGGTGCGAGCTCCTGATCGAGGCGAACGAGGCCCAGTTGATGCCGCTCTGGAAGCTGTCGTTCAGCTCGACCTCGAGGATCTTCGCTTCCAGGATCACCTGGCGGTCGACCGCCAGCTGGGTCGCCTTGAGGTAGGCGTCGACGCTGCGCAGTTCGTCCGGCATGGCGCGGATCACCAGCATCCCCGACTGCGGGCTGATCACGACGCTGCGGCCGCCCTCCTTCGAACCGACGATGGCTTCCAGCGCCAGCTTCAGCTCGCCCCAGAAATCGTTGTCGGACGAGGTCCGGATGTCGGTGCTGTCGAGCAGCACGTTGCCGCTGCCGTTCGGGCTCTGGCCGCCGTCGTTGCCGCCGTTGTTCTGGCCGCTGCCGCTGCCGTTGTTGTTGTTGCGGTTGCCCTCGCGGCCGGCGTTCGCCACCGAGGTCGAACTCACCCGCAGGTTCGAAGTACCGCGGCGCTTGGCGGTCAGGTAGTTCACCTGGAACATCCGGGTCTGCATGGTCAGCGGACGGATCGTGATGCGGGTGCCGTCGATCCTGTAGTCGTAGCCGTACATCTCGCGCACCGCTTCCAGGGTCTCGGCGATGGTCACGTCCTTCAGGTTGGCGCTGATGTTGCCCGAGACGTCAGGATGGACCAGCATGTTGTAGCGGGTCCCGGCCACGATCGAGCGGAAGAACTGCTGCGCCGGCACGTTGTTGAACGAGACGTTGAAGCGCTCCTCGAGCGCCGGCCGGGCCTTGGGCAGCTGGCTGGCGAGCGCACTGGCCGGCGGCAGCAGCGCGTTGGCGACGGCGTCGTCGACCGCCGGCGCGGCGGGCGGCGCCGCCTTGGCCCTGGCCATCTCCCGGGCGATCGCGTCATAGGTCTCGTGCTGCGCCGTACTCTGGCAGCCGGCCAGCAGCAAGGCCGCGGCGACGGCGCCGGACATCAGGCCGAGCTTGTTCATCATGGTCCGGGTCGTCGCGTACTTGCTCATCGATTGCTTCCTCATTGGGCGGCCGGGCGCATGCCGTCGACCGCTGCGGCCGGCAGGTCCAGGCGCAGCACCTGGCGCTCGCGGCCGCGCACCAGCTCGACCTCGGTCTGGGTCATGCGCGCTACCCGCGCGCCGCGGAAGCTATCGCCCAGGCGCACGGTCTCGCCGTCGATCACGGCCACGTGGCGCCCGCCCGCACGCGGCGAGATCAGCACCGATTGCAGGCGCGGCAGGCCGTCCGCGGCGGCGCCATCGGGCCGGCCCGCGTCCAGCGCGGCCGGCGGGCGGGTCGGGTCGGCCAGGGTCTGCGCGGCGGCCGGCAGGCCGGCCAGCAGGGAGGCAGCGAACAGTGTCGGGATCAGGTTTTTCACAGCTTCATCCATTTCCGGTCCAGGCTCAGGGTGTGGAGCGTGAGCGTCAGGCGGGAGGCCGGGTATTCCTCCACTTCGAGGCTGGCCTTGCCCCAGAACATCCGGGTCGGCATCGCTTCGAGCGCGCTCATGTAGTCGACGATATCGAGGTAATTGCCGCGCACCGTCACTTCAACGCCGTGGCGGTACAGCAGCTCGGCGGACTGGCCGGCGGCGGCGGCGCCGGGCGTGTCGGCCGGCGCGGGCGACGAAACGGGCGGCGAAACGGGTGGCGAAATGGAGCCCGAAGCGGGGGCCGCGCCCGGCCCTGCGGCGGACGGCGCCAGCGGCTCGACCGGCAGCGTGCGCATCGACACCAGCTTCAGGCGCGCGTTGGCGCGCAGGATGGTGTCGACCAGCGGCGCCATGCGCTCAGGCGGCACCAGGCCATGCTCCATCGCCAGCAGCGAATCGCCCAGCGCCGCGCTTTCCTGGCGGATGGCCTGCAGCTTCTCGCGCGCCGGCGCATCCGGGTCGACCTGGTAGGCCTGCAGCTTGGCGGCGATCTCGCCGTCCAGGCCCGTCAGGTTGTTGCGCTGCTGGCTGATCTGCTCGTGCAGCGCATCCTGTTCGCGGTAGATCGGCCCCAGCACCGCAGTGTGGCCGACGAAGGCCAGCACGGCGGCGACGGCGCCGAAGATCAGGCCGCGTTCGCGCAGGGTGAGCGCGTCGAGCCGCGCCGCCAGGCCGAGAAGGCGTTGCTTCATTTGCGCGGCTCCTCGGGCACGGACTGCAGGCTGAACTCGACGTAGGGCGCCGGCATGCTCGCCGGCTTGCCGTCGGCGCCGGTGGCGGCGACCGGCGCGGGCTGGCTGATCGACAGGCTGGCGAAGGACTTGCCCTGCATGAGCGCTTCCTGGGTCAGGCGGTTCAGGTAACCCGGCACCAGCGCCGGATCGGTGGTACGGCCGCGGATGCCGATGTCGCGTCCGGCGCCGGACACGGTCACCGCCGTCAGCCACAGGCCGGGCGTGCTCTGGCGCGCCAGCGCCTTGAAATAGCCGGCATAGCCGCCGGTGTCGCCCAGTTCGCCGCGCTCGACCACGTGCGCGATGTTGCGCAGCGACGCGAGCTGGGCCTGCGCCTCGGCGATCTCGCGCTCGATCTCGCGGTCCCTGGCGCGTGGCGCGAACTCGGCATTCACCCCGGCCAGGCGGGCCTGCTTCTGCTGCAGGCGCGCGGCCCCGCGCTCGGCCTCCTGGCGCAGCTGCGCGGTCTGCATCCGGCCATAGCTGGCCAGGCCGGCGATGCCGCCGGCCAGCACCAGCAGCGCGAAGGCCATGGTCTTGGCCCTCAGTACCTGCTTCTGCGGCAGGAACAGCGGATTGAACAGGTTGACCTGCTGGCTCGGCTGGCGGCTCATGCGCCCTCCTCCTGACGCAGTGCTGCGCCGAGCGGAATGAAGAAGCGCTGCTGCGCCGCCGCATCGCGCAGCTCCGGGGTGCCGCTCAGGTCGAACACGCTGGCCAGGTCGAGGGTCTCGACCGGCATGTACAGGTTGCTCGACAGGTATTCTTCCAGGCCGCTGACCGGCGAAGGACCGAGCACCAGCCGGGCAATGCTGATGAACGAATACTGGCGCTCGAAGTTGTCGAGGGAGCGCTGCAGTTCCAGGGTAATGCGGTCGAAGGCGGCATGCTTGCGGTCGTGGTCGCCGTCGAGCAGCTGGTCCAGCCCCAGGTCGAAGCGGCGCGACAGATACAGCTCGCCTTGCCAGGTGACGGTCAGCAGGCCGCCTTCCTGCCCGAACGAGAGCATGGCCACGCCGCGCCCCTCGGGAGCGACCAGGGCCGAAACGTTGCGCTGCGCCATCTCGGGGATATCGATGACGCGCAGGTCGACCTTGGCGTCGAGGAACAGTTGCTGGCGCGGCTTGACCACGCTGTTGCGTGCGGCCACCACGTACACCGACTGCTGGGCACGCGCCTGCCCGCTGGCATCGAGCGGAATGTCGAGCACGTCGATCGTCGCCTCGTCCACCGGAAAGTCGAGGATGTCCTTGAGGCGCCAGCGCACCGCGGTCTTCATTTCCTCGCGCGGCACCTTGGGGGCTTCGATGCTGATCAGCTGGTACTCGCCGCCGGCCAGCAGGGTGGCGCAGCGATAGGCATGCGCCTGGCCTTCGCGGGCGGCCTTCTCCAGCAACTCGACGCCGGGCTGGCCGGGCAGGAAATGGGCAAAGCGTACCAGAGGCAAGCCGTCCGCGACCGGCTTGACGCTGGTCGCGGCCACACCATCGGTCAGGATGGCAATGGTGAGCCAGCCATCTTTTTTCTTTGCTCTTTTAAAAAAACGCATGCAGCGGTGTGATCGCGAAAATAGTTCGTTGCGGCAAAGACTTGATTATATTCAAGCCTCGTCCAAACCGATCACAAAAAGTCGCCTTTTTAACGAAAACGATGGGGTTTGCCCCGGCCATGACACACTTCCGTTGTCAGTACATCTCGCGCACGTAAATCACGGGGCTTTTAAATTGCCCGAAGGTAACACGACCGATGGTGCTGGGCAGGTAATCGTAGCCATTCACGAACAAATCGACGTTGCCGCTGCGCTCGCCGACCGGGGCCAGCACGAGGCTGGACTTTCCGTCTTGCAACATCGGCAGGGCGACCGTCGACGTGCCGGACGCGGCGCCTACCAGCTTCAGCACGGCCGGGTCGCAGGCATCCGAACTGGTGTTCAGGCGCAGGCCGCGGCGGCATCCGGAAAAGTCCACCGAGCCCATGACCGCCTTGCTGTCGTCGATGACGCTGTTCTGCTCCCAGGCCTGGCCGCTCCAGAACTGGGCGCGCAGCGGCACCGCGGTGCGCGCCAGCGGCGTGCCGATGGTATGCCCCACCATCAGGCGGCCGTTGACCACCATGATGCCGGCTTCCATCGATGCGGTGCCCTTCTCGCGCTGCGAGCGGATCTCGACCGCCGCGCTGCCGCCGGCCGTCGCCCGCAATTCCGGCGCCAGCGCACGCACGTACACCGCGGTCGGCGCGGTCCACTCGCGACTGCCCGCCCTGGCGTTCCAGGGCTTGGCCAGACGGTAGCCGAGCTGGCGTGCGGTCGCCGCCGCCGGTTCGCCGTTCTCGAACTTGCCGAGCTCGCCATCCTCGCCCGGCGCAGCGACGGCGCTGAGGCGGATCTCCGGCACCAGCGGCGCGTCGAATCGCTGCAGCACCCCGTTGCGGCCATAGGCGCGCACGACCACGCCGAAGGGCTGCCCGGAGTAGGCCGCACGGGCGACCTGGTTGGGGCCGTCCGGCGGACAGTTCATGCGCTTCAGGCAGGCGAAGCCGCCGTCGATCTCGGTCTTGAAATATTGCGGATAGAAGCGTCCGACCGCGCTGTACGGCGCCTGAAGCGACAGGTCGGTGCCGAGGTAAGCGCTCAGGACCGGCGCGAGCTGGGCCATCCCGGCCTCGTTCCACACGAAGGTCCGCGCCACCGTGCCCTCCCCGCTCCACGCGTCCTGCGGCACCAGCAGGCGCTGTTCGAGTTCGTCCCCTTGGGCCAGCAGCTCCAGGCGGCCGGACAGCGCGAAATCGCCGCGTTCGCGGCCGAAATTCGGCAGCGGCCCGATGCCGTCCTGCCCATATGCCGACACCGCCGCCTGGAAAGGCTCGCCGGCTTCCGCGAATGCCGGGTCCGCCAGCGGCAGCTTGCCGGGGTTGGCCACGCCGTCGGCGCGCCGGTAGGCCGCGCGCAGCGAGGCCGGCAGCGAGGCGAAGCTCGCGCTGGCGATGTTGCCGGCGCTGTCGCGCATCCGCAGGGTCACGATGCCCACGTCCGGGTAGTAGAATTCGGCCGCTTTCGACACCTCGTTCGCGGTCCATTTCAGGGTGGCGTCCTTGCCGCTGGTCGCGCCCACCGCGGTGCTGTCGGCCAGGCAGCTGGACAGCGCCGTCCCGGCGTAGGTGGCGGTGGTTCCGGCACTGTCGGCAGGATTGTTGCACTGCAGGCTGAGGTTGACGGTCTTGCTGGTTTCCGTGGTGGTGCTGAGCGGGGTGGCGACCCCGCCCACCAGGTGGGTGATGTAGATGGTGGGCCGGCTGCCCGCGGTCACCGGTCCGGCGAACAACGCACAGCCACCCCCGCTGGCCTTGACCACCGTGCCCGCGGTGCATGGGCCCACGGTGAAGGCGAACGGTTCCTGGGTCACCTGCTGGCCGCCGGTGTCTCCTTCGACGGTCGAGCGGTTATTGCCAGGCACGCTGTCGGCCGTGCCCGTCACCTCGGCGGAGTTCACGATCCGGCCTTCGGCGCTGACGCGCGCCTTGATCTGCACGCTGGCCGTGGCGCCCGGCGCCAGCGGCTTGCCGTACTGGCAGGTGACGGTTTGCCCGGAGACCGTGCAACTCCAGTCGGCGCCGGCCGCCGACACGTAGGCGAGCGCGGCCGGCAGGCTGTCGGTCACCTTCACCTGGCTGTCGGCGCGCGCCCCCTCGTTCGAGACGCTCAAGGTATAGGTGATCTCGCTGCCGACCTTGAATTCGCCGGCCTGGGTCTTCTTGATGGCCAGGTCGGCCGGCTTGGACGGCAAGGCGGAAACGGCCACGCCCAGCAGCACCCGGTCGCTGGTCGTGGTGAACACTGCCTTGGCGTTGGCCGCAGAAGCCGGCGGCGCGGCCACGTCGACGATATCGAAGTCGATGCCGCCCGAATTCTCGTCGGCGTTCACGCTGCTCTTGGAATTGAAGGCGTTGTCCTTGTGGACGAAAGGCTCGCTGCTCAGCACCGTGCCGGCGAAGCTGACGTAATCGCCCTTCTGCTGGCCGGTACGGTCGCCCTCCCAGACGATGTAGCCGAAGCGCCCCGAACCGGCGTTCGCGGCGGGCGGCGTGTAATCCGGCATCGACACCGTCACGCTGGCATTCTTGATCGCCTGCAGGCCTTCGTACACGTTGACCGTGCGGTAGCGCTCGGACGCATGCGAATACACCACCACCAGCGCGAAGCCGGCCACCATGGCGTTGTCCTTCTGCTGCTTGGCACAGTAGATGTCCGCCGTCGACACGTTCAGGCCGCCGAAGCTGAAGGTGGTCTTGCCCTGCACCAGCGCGGTGACGTCGGCCGCCGCCGTGAAGTAGGACAGGCCGTCGATGCTCGACGTGTAGCGGCGCTCCGCTGCGGCAGTGACGGTGACATTGTTCAACGACACCTCGGGATCCAGGCTGCCGGTGCCGGCCCAGTACAACTGTGCCGAGACCACCGTGGCGCCGGACGGCAGGCTCAAGCCGGCCTGCGCGCCGCTGGCCAGGTCGCAGGCCTTGGCGCCGCCGCTCTTGCTCTGCAGGCTGGCCTGGGTGCCCGCGATATTGATGTTGCCCTCGAAGGACTTGGCCAGGGCCAGCGAGGCGGCCGCGGCGGCGGGCGCCTGAACCCAGGCCAGGGCCACCAGGCCGGCGCACAGGACGGAACGGGTGAAGTTCGGCAGTATTTTCATATCTCTACCTCGAGCCTGCGTTGGACGTATTCGGGATGGTTGTTGACATACTGGCCGCAGGTCCCGTTGACGGGCTGGTTGCAGGCCACGGCGCCGACGCGCCAGCGCATGAGCGGATTGCCGTCGGCGTCCTTCAGGTCGGCGATCGCCTGGCAGCTCACCGTCACGCGGAAGCTCCCCAGCACGCTCGTTGCCGGGAAGCCGAAGGAATTGGTGGCCGCGCAGCGCCCATGGCGCAGCTGCTCGTACAGGCCCCATTCGATGCCGGCACGCGCCGCCTGGTAGGCCTTGGCGCCCTCCAGGTCGAGATTGGCGCCGGCCTGCTGCGAGGTGAACAGCGTCACCGAAGCCACCCCGAGGCCGGCCAGCACCACCAGCAGGAAGATCGCGGTGACCAGGCCGACGCCCGCCTGGCGCGCATGCGATGCGAAGCCGGTCATGGCGTGTTGTCCACGTGGACCTGGCTGACCAGGCGCACCAGGGCGTCGCCGTCGCGGGAGACCCGCAGCGCCAGGTTCAGGATCACCAGCGCGCTGCGCCGGGTGGCGTCGCTGCCGTAGCGGAACACCTGGCTGCAGTCGGCCACGCGCGAAGCAATGACGGCGCGCTGCGCACCGCCTTGCGGCGGCAGGTTCTGGGCGGGCGCGATCGGGTAATCCCAGTAGCGCACCAGTTCGCTGTTGCCGTCCTTGCCGCGTTCGCAGGCATAGCTGACCGGCCCGGTCACGACCTGGAAGCGGTCGCTGGGCGAGCGCATCGGCGTGGACTGGGTGGCGAAGGGGTTGCTGTCCATGCTCACCACCGGGTTGTTGGGCGAAGCCTCGTCGACGCCGGTGACCCGGGCGATGTTGACGCCCTTGGCCAGGGGCGCGTAGCGGTAGGCGTCCGACTCGTCCCCGCTGCCCAGGTTGTAGACCACGATGTAATCGTCCCTCTCGATTCGGCGCATGGTGCCGCCCACCGCGGTAAAGCTGACTTTGCCGGGATTGTCGAAGTCGAGCACCGGAAAGCCGTCGACGTCGTCGTCCACGGTCAGGTAGCGTCCGCCCGTGCGGGTGAGCAGGAATTCGACCGCGCTGCCGTCGTCGCTGACGCGCACGCTGTTGGGCAGCGCCAGGCGCAGGTCGCGCGCGATGCGGCGCAGCGCCAGGTCGGCCTCGTCGCTGGCGGCGGCGCGCGCGGCGGTGTCGGCATAGCCCTGCACCGGGGCGCGGATGAACACGGCGACGATGGCGCCGACGATGCCAACGATGACGATCACGATGATCGCCTCGACCAGCGTAAAGCCGCCGGTGCGGCAGGGAGGACGTGGCGCGCGCATGGAGCTCATAGGAAGTTCGGCGCGTAGCGCGTGCGGTAGCCGTCGAGCACGACCGACTCGCCGTCGTAGCGCACTTCGACGCGGATACGCAGCACGTCGACGTCGGCCGAGGCGGCGTCGGGCACGGCGATGCCGCCCAGCGATTCCGGCGTGACCGACACCGTGGCGCTGTAGCCGGCGACATTCATCGGCTCGCCGTTGGCGTCCGCCAGCCGGCCCTGGGCGTCGTTGAAGCTGCTCTCGGCCTTGCCGGCCGCGCTCACGTAATCGTTGATGTTGTCGAAGGGCCGGCTGCCGCCCGCCTCCGCCGCCCAGTTCTCGGGCACGTCGCAATCGGCGCTGCCCTGGACGGCATCGTCGCCGGCCTTGTCGGCGCTGGGATCGCACCAGGTGAAACGGGCCAGCTGGACTTCCTCGAGCAGGCCTTCGGCGATCATCAGGGCCTGCTTGCGGCGCAGCGGGTCGGCGCTGGCCTTGTTCGTGAGATTCAGCACCCCGATGACGGCGGCCAGCGCCACGCCCACGATCAGGATGAACATGATCATCTCGATCAGGGTCAGGCCGGCCTGGCGCCCGCCGTGGCCATGCCTGCGCGCCGGCTTACTGGACATAGCCGGTCTCCGGATTCACCGCCACGCTGCGGGTGTCGCCCTGGCCGGCGATGCTGATGACGAGGCCGCCGAAGCTGCCGCCGGTGGCCACCGGCCGCCCGAGCGCGTCGAAGCCGAACTCGGTCATCGGCGCCGACAAGGACATCTGCACACCCTTCGGCAAGCCGAGGCAATACCAGCGCTCGTTGCGGCAATAGGTGGCCGACGCCGTGTCGCGGATGCTGCCGGCAGGGGGCGCGACCAGGCTCACCGGCGGGCAGTCGCCGCGTGGCTGGTCGTAGCACAGCGCAATGCGGTTGTCGTCGAGCAGGACGTAGACGGGAGAATTACGGGCGATCGCGGCCTTCTGGCCGTAGCGCAGCAAGGCCCTGGCCTGGTCGGCGAAGGCCGCCGAGTCGAAGCTGCTGCGCTCGAAGAAGCGGCTGGCGGCAATGGCGCCCAGGATGCCGATGAGGACCATCACGATGACCAGTTCGACCATCGTGAAGCCCCGCGCGGGGCGGTGGCGGGACCGGATACGGAGGGCAGTCAAGATAGATCCATCGGCGTCAGGCCGGGCATGGCTGGATGGCGCAGCCATGCCACAGGGCAGCTAGGTCCCTGAACTTATTCGCACGCAGTGTCGGTGACCACAATGGTCGGCGAAGCGCCGGAAGTGGCGGGAGGGGTGTACTTGACGTTGCAGGATGCGCGCAGTGCCGCAGGAATCTTGGCCGGCGAGACCGTCAGGGTGTTGTCCCCGGCAGCGTTCAGGTAGAAATCGTCGGCACCCAGTCCGGCGGCGGCGGCGAGCGCTGCATCGCCTTTAGGATAGCCGTTCGTCATGCTCAGGGTCGTATTGGCATCGACCTTGATGGTGGTCGCCGTCGAATCGATCATCCATTTCGCGTGGTAGATCGACGCCGTCGAGCTCAGCGAACCTTTCGCAGCCTGCAGGGTTGCAGCACGAGCATCTGCGCCCAGGCTGGCAAACTTCGGCAGCGCGGTAGCGGCCAGGATGCCCAGGATCACGATGACGACGATCAGTTCGATCAGGGTGAAGCCGCCCTGCGCGCTCTTGCTGGAATACTTGTTCATGTGGTTCTCTCCGTTGAAGTGGTGCGGGTGGGCCCGCGGTATTGAACTTGTTATTTGCCGCCGGCGCCGACTTCGTCGATCACCAGTGCGCCGCGGTTCCCGCTCCGGCCGCTGCCGGCTGGGTCATACGAACTGGACAATTCTACCTTGAACTTAAGCAATTTAGATGTCTCGGAAGAAAAAGTGTCGTTACTAAGCAAATAATTGACAGTGCCATCGGTCCGGTCAAAAAACCATGCCCCGCGGCGCAGGGCGCCCAGGTCCGGCGAATAGTATTCGCCCAGGTAGTTGGCGGGCTGCCGGAGCAGCCAGTCCATCGGGTTCTGCCGGGCCAGCGCCAGCACCGCTTCCTGCCCGCCCGTCATGCCGAGCTGCGCCGCGCGCGCCGCCAGCGCCGTGCGCAGGGCGCCGACCACGTGGTAGGCGGCGACGCGTTCCGAGGCGGCGCGCCACTCGAGCAGGCGGCCCAGCAGCACGCCCGCCAGCAGCGTCATCACGATCGCGCACACGGCGAACTCGAAGCGGGTCGCCCCGCGGGCGCGTGCGGCGCGCATTACTGTCCTCCATGCAGGGCCGCCTTGCCCAGGTCCCAGATCGGCAGGAAGATGCCGAGCGCCAGCACCAGCACCATCACGCCAAGGAACGTGATCAGGATCGGCTCGATCTGGCTCGACAGGGTCTTCAGTTCGTAGTCGACCTCGCGTTCGTACATCTGCGCGATCTCGTCCATCAGGTCGTCGAGCGAGCCGGATTCTTCTCCGACCGCGATCATCTGCAACACGACCGGAGTGAAGACGTTGGCGGCGGTCGAGGTGCGCAGGATGCTTTCGCCGCGCTCGACGCCGTCGCGCATGCCTTCGATGCGCGCGCTCAGATAGGCGTTGTCGGCGGTCTGCGACACCACCGTCAGCGCCTGCACGATCGGCACCCCGCTACGGGTCGACAGCGCGAAGCTGCGCGCGAAGCGCGCCATGGTGGCCTTGTGGATGATCTTGCCGGCGATCGGCAGGTGCAGCTTGTGCTTGTCCCAGGCCAGGCGTCCCTTGGGCGTGGCGACCCAGGAGCGACAAGCCAGCACCGCGCCGCCCGTCAGCGCCGCCAGCGCCGGCCAGTAGGCCACCGTGAAGTCCGAGGTCGCCAGCAGGATCCGCGTCATCAGCGGCAGTTCGGCGTTGAAGCTCTTGAATACCTTGGCGAACTGCGGGATCACGAACACGTTCACGATTACCATCGCGATCGCCATCGCGATCATCACGAAGCTCGGGTAGCGCATCGCGGTCTTGACGCGCTCGCGCATGTCGCGGTCGAACTCGAGGTGGTCGAACAGGCGCAGGAAGACCTCTTCCAGGCGGCCGGTCATCTCGCCCACCCGCACCATCGACAGATAGAAGGTGTTGAAGACCTTCGGGTGGCGCGCCATCGCGGTGGACAGTTCGCGGCCCGAGTCGAGCGCTTCACGCAGGTCCTTGATGACCTTGCCGAAGGATTTGTTGATGCTTGACTCCTGCAGGCCGGCCAGGCCGCGCATGATCGGCACGCCCGACTTGAGCAGGGTGTAGATCTGGCGGCTGAACAGCTGCACGTCCATCGACGTGATCTTTTTCTGCGACAGGCGCGCCAGCAATCCTTCGCTGCCCTGCTCCGCTGCCGGTCCCTTGCGGCTGGGGTGGATCTCGATCGGCGTGGCGCCGCTGCCGAACAGCTGGTCGGCGACGGCGCCGCTGTCGGCCCCTTCCAGGATGCCCTGCAGCAGTTCGCCGGCGGCATTGCGCGCCTTGTAGGAAAAATACGGCATCAGTCGTCTTGCTGGTTACTGATGCGCATCGCTTCGGCGATGGTCGTGCGGCCCTGCACCGCCAGGCTCACGCCGTGGCGACGCAAGGTCTCGCCCTGCATTTCGGCGTGCGCCACCTTCAGGAAGTGGCCGGGGTCGGGATGGTTGGCGGCCTCGGTGACGGCGCGCGTCATCTCGAGCAGCTCATAGACCCCGGTCCGGCCGCGGAAACCGGTGCCGTTGCAGTGCGAGCAGCCTTTCCCGTGGAAGAACTGGGTGCTCGCCGCACGCTCGCCCAGCTCGGCGCGCAGCCAGTTGACTTCGGCGGGCGTCGGCTGATAGGGAGTGGCGCAGCTTTCGCAGATCACGCGCACCAGGCGCTGGGCCAGCACGGCCTGCAGCGAGCCGCCCACCATGTAGCGCGGCACCCCCATGTCCATCAGGCGCAGCGGGGTCGAAGCGGCGTCGTTGGTGTGCAGGGTCGAGAGCACCAGGTGGCCGGTCATGGCGGCGCGCAGGCCGATCTGGGCGGTTTCCTGGTCGCGCATCTCGCCGACCAGCACGATGTCCGGGTCCTGGCGCAGCGCGGAGCGCAGCACGCGCGCGAAGGACAGCTCGATCTTGTCGTTCACCTGCACCTGGTTGACGCCCTTCAGGCGGTATTCGACCGGGTCCTCGACCGTGATCAGCTTCTTCTCGACCGAGTTCAGCTCGGCCAGCGCGCTGTACAGCGTGGTGGTCTTGCCGCTGCCGGTGGGCCCGGTCACCAGCACCAGGCCGTTGGGGCGCTGCACCAGCGCGCGGAAACGCTCCACGATCCGGGGCGGCATGCCGATCGCGTCCAGGCGCAGCGTGGTGCCGGCCTGGTTCAGCAGACGCATGACCACCGATTCGCCGTACTGGGTCGGCATGGTCGAGATACGCACGTCGATGCGCTGGTTGCGCACCTTGACCGCGAAGCGGCCATCCTGCGGCAGGCGCTTTTCCGAGATGTCGAGGTCGGCCATCAGCTTGAGGCGCAGCGCCAGCGGCGTGGCGACCTTGATGTCGGCCTCGGTCTGCAGGTGCAGCACGCCGTCGATGCGGAAGCGGATCTGAAGGCGCCCGTCCTGCGGCTCGATGTGGATGTCGGAGGCGCGCACCTGGGCCGCGTCGTCGAACACCGACTGCAGCAGCTTGACGATCGGCGCTTCTTCCAGGCCCGGATTGGCGGCCAGCGCGCCGAAGTCGATCGAGGTATCGCCCAGGTCCTGCTCGACCTCGCGCGCGAAGTCGGTGATCTGGTCGGTGCGGCGGTAGATGCGGTCGATCGCGCCCAGCACCTCGGTCTCGTTGACCACCGCCAGCTCGACGGTCTTTTTCAGCAGGCGCGCGATCTCGTCGTAGGCGAACAGGTCGGTGGGGTCGGAGACGCCCACCAGCAGGGTCTCGCGGCGGTCTTCCAGCACCAGGGCGCGGAAGCGCCGGGCGGCCGTTTCAGGCAACAGGCGCACCAGCTCGGCGTTGATGTTGTAAAACTTGAGGTTGAGGTAAGGGATGTTCAGCTGGCGCGCCAGCGCGCCGGAGATCTGGTCTTCGGTGACGAAGCCGCTTTCGACGAACACCCGGCCCAGCTTGCGCCCGGTGCGCTTCTGGTCCGCCAGCGCCTGGTTCAGCTGCTCTTCCGACAGCAGTTTCTGCTGGATCAGCACCTCGCCGAGGCGAATTTTTTCCGGCCTTGCCATACCATCCCTTGTTTTTATATCTTGCAACGAACATTTTATGCCAGAACACCTGAAAATTGACTGCTGGAATTAGATGCCGAAGCCCAAGTGTCTCGGTTTCGCCTCGCCGGCGTGGCATCGCGTGTAAGATGGCCAACAAAAACGACCAGGAGTTCCGATGGATGCCAGCCACCCGCGCCTGCAACGGCGCCGCATCTACCTGATGCGGCACGGCAGCGTCACCTACTTCGACGATGCCGGCCGCCCCTTCCTTCCCGAGGGCATGGCCCTGAACGCGGCCGGCCGGGCCCAGGCCGACGCTGCCGGCCAGGCCTTCCGCGCGGCCGGCGTGCGCTTCGACCGGGTGCTGGTCTCCGGGCTGCCGCGCACCGTGGAGACCGCGCGCCGGGTGCTGGCGGCGAGCGGCCAGGTCCTCGAACCGGAAGCCTGGCCCGAACTGCGCGAGATTCGCGGCGGGCGCCTGTCCGCCATCCCGACCGCTGAACTGCGGCGCGCCTTCACCGGCGCCTTCGAGGGCCTGGTCGACGAAGGCCAGCGCTTCCTGGGCGGCGAATCGGTCGGCGACATGCTGGACCGGGTCCATCCGGCCATCGCGCACCTGCGCGCCCAGGACGACTGGGAGACCGTGCTGCTGGTCCTGCACGGCGGCGTCAACTGCGCGATCCTGTCGCTGGCCCTGACCGGACAGCGCCTGTTCCTGGGCGGCCTGGCGCAGGCGGCCGGCTGCATCAATGCCCTCGACGTGGGCCAGGACCCGCGCGACTGGGTGGTCCGCTTCGTCAACTACGTGCCGCCCGGCCCGCTGCAGCCGGAAGCGCGCAGCACCACCATGGAACAGCTGTACGCGCAGTACCGCAAGGGCCGCTGAGCGCATTCGCTCGCAAAGAAATAGCACGTTCGTGCGTTTGCGGTCTAGAATAGAAAACAACCATGACAACGGAGACGCGATGTACGAGGAAATGATGGGCACCAAGGAGGTGTCCGAACGCCAGCGTTTCGACGTCGGCGCGCTGGCCGCCTGGCTGCAGCAGCACGTCGACGGCTACCCGGGCGGCGCGCCCGCCGTCGAGCAGTTCAAGGGCGGCCAATCGAACCCGACCTTCCGGCTCAGCGCGGGCGAGGGTAGCGCCAGCCGGCGCTACGTGCTGCGCACCAAGCCCGGGCCGGCCGCCAAGCTGCTGCCCTCGGCCCACGCGATCGACCGCGAATTCCGCGTCATGCACGCCCTGCACGGCGCCGGCTTCCCGGTGCCGCGCCAGTACGCGCTGTGCCTCGACGAAGCCGTGATCGGGCGCGCCTTCTACGTGATGGAATGCGTCGAGGGCCGGGTGCTGTGGGACCAGTCCCTGCCCGGCATGACGCCGCAGGAACGCGCCGCCATCTACGACGAGCAGAACCGCGTGATCGCGCAGCTGCACACGGTCGACCATGCGGCCATCGGCCTGGGCGACTACGGCAAGCCGGGCAACTATTTCGCGCGCCAGATCGAGCGCTGGACCAGGCAGTACCAGGCTTCCGTCACGGAGCCGATTCCCGAGATGGACCGCCTGATCGAATGGCTGCCGCAGCACATCCCGCCGGGCGACGACACCAGCATCGTGCACGGCGACTACCGCCTGGACAACATGATCTTCCACCCCACCGAGCCGCGCATCCTGGCGGTGCTGGACTGGGAACTGTCGACCCTCGGCCATCCGGCCGCCGATTTCTCCTACCACTGCATGAGCTGGCACATCCCGCCGGGGCGCTTCCGCGGCATCGCCGGCCTCGACCTGCCCGCACTCGGCATCCCCCTGCTTTCGGACTACGTGGCGCGCTACTGCGAACGCACCGGCAAGCAGATGTCGCTCGAGGACTTCGACTTCTACCTGGCCTACAACATGTTCCGCCTGGCCGGCATCATGCAGGGCATCATGAAGCGCTACGTCGACGGCACCGCCTCCAGCGCGCAGGCGCTCGAGAACGGCAAGGCCGCACGACCGATGGCCGAGATGGCCTGGCAGTTCGCCACCCGCAGCCGCTGACCCACCATTGCACGAACAAGGACAAGGACACCCGCATGGATTTCGCCTATTCGGAACGCTGCAAGGAATTGCAGGCGCGCCTGCTCGCCTTCATGGATGAGCACATCTATCCCAACGAACACGCCTTCGGCGAAGAGATCGCGGCCAATGCGCGCGACCGGGGCACGCGCTGGCTGCCCTTGGCATTGATCGAGCGCCTCAAGCCGCTCGCACGCGAGGCCGGACTGTGGAACCTGTTCCTGCCGCGCTCGGCGCGCGCGCCGGAAGGCCTGTCGAACCTCGACTACGCGCCGCTGTGCGAGATCATGGGCCGCGTGCCCTGGGCTCCCGAGGTCTTCAACTGCTCGGCCCCGGACACCGGCAACATGGAAACGCTGGAGCGCTACGCCTCCGAGGAGATCAAGCGCAGCTGGCTGGAGCCGCTGCTGCGCGGCGAGATCCGCTCGGCCTTCGCCATGACCGAGCCAGGCGTCGCCTCCTCGGACGCGACCAACATCGCCACCCGCATCGAGCGCGAAGGTGACGACTACGTCATCAACGGCCACAAATGGTGGATCTCCGGCGCCGGCGACCCGCGCTGCAAGGTCTTCATCGTGATGGGCAAGACCGACCCGGAAGCGAGCCGCCACAAGCAGCAGTCGATGATCGTGGTGCCGGCCGATACCCCCGGCATCCGCATCGTGCGTCCGCTGCCGGTGTTCGGCTACGACGACGCGCCGCACGGCCATTGCGAGATCCTGTTCGAGAACGTGCGGGTGCCGGCGTCGAACATGCTGCTGGGCGAAGGCCGCGGCTTCGAGATCGCCCAGGGCCGCCTGGGGCCGGGCCGCATCCACCACTGCATGCGCGCCATCGGCGTGGCCGAGCGTGCGCTCGAATTGATGTGCCGGCGGCTGGACACCCGCGTGGCCTTCGGCCGCAAGCTGTCCGACCAGGGGGTCTGGCGCGAACGCATCGCCGAGAGCCGCATCCGGATCGACACGGCGCGCCTGCTGACGCTCAAGACCGCCTACATGATGGACACGGTCGGCAACAAGGTGGCGCAGGCGGAGATCGCGATGATCAAGGTGCTGGCGCCGACCGTCGCTCAGGACGTGCTGGACTGGGCGATCCAGGCGCACGGCGCGGCCGGCGTCTCGGACGAATTCCCGCTCGCCTACCAGTGGGCCGCCAACCGCAGCCTGCGGCTGGCGGACGGGCCGGACGAGGTGCACCGCAATGCGCTGGCGAAGCTGGAGCTGGCGAAGTATGCGGCGACCTGAAGCCCGGCAGGCATTTGCAGGGTGGGCGGCTCCCCGTCGACATGATGTGCCGCGCCGCAGGTGCCGCCCACCCTGCGTTCAGGCGTAAGCGCGCACCAGGAATTCGGCTGCACACACCGGCTTGCCGTCCCGTCCTTCGGGCTCGACGGTGACATTCCAGGTCAGCTGCACCCCACCCTCGATCGGCTCGCAGGCCGCCAGCGTCCAGCGTCCGCGCACCCGGCTGCCGCTCGGCAGCGGCGCCGGGAAACGCACCCGGTTCAGCCCATAATTCAGTCCCATGCGCATGCCCTCGATACGCAGGGCGCTCTCCAGCATCGCGGGCAGCAA
Organism: Massilia sp. X63; assembly: GCF_041023745.1. Classification (NCBI taxonomy): domain Bacteria; kingdom Pseudomonadati; phylum Pseudomonadota; class Betaproteobacteria; order Burkholderiales; family Oxalobacteraceae; genus Massilia; species Massilia sp. X63. The sequence goes on along the minus strand of NZ_JBFTEF010000001.1, from coordinate 754,988 downwards.
CGACAGGCTCAGGAAGCCGTGCGCCACCGGCGCGCCGAACGGCGATTCGCGCGCGCAGCGCTCCGGATCGACGTGGATCCACTGCCGGTCCTCGGTAGCCTCGGCAAAGGCGGCGATGCGCTCCTGTCCGACCGGGAACCAGCCGGATGCGGCCACTTCCTGGCCAACCAGCACCGGCAACTCGGCGAACGCGACGGTCCTGGTCATGGCGCCTCCCGCGGACGCTTGCCGAACATGCCCATGCCTTCGATGGTGCAGACGTCCTCGCCGTGCTGGTTGGTGGCGATCCACTTCGACCACACCACGCCGCGGTCGGGCCTGGAGTTCGAGGCCTTGACCGCGGTGGTGAGGTAGCGCACCCGGATGGTGTCGCCGGCGCGCAGCGGCCGCAGCCAGCGCACGCCGTCCAGGCCGGGCGAACCCATGCTGGACGACGAACACATCAGCCCATCGACCACCATGCGCATCATCATGCTGCAGGTATGCCAGCCGCTGGCGATCACGCCGCCGTAGATCGAGGCGGCGGCCGCGTCGGGATCGACGTGGAAGGGCTGCGGATCGTACTGGCGCGCGAAGTCGATGATCTCGGCTTCGCTCACATGGCGGGCGCCGAGGTCGATCTCCTGGCCGGGCTGGAAATCCTCGAAATACCATTGTCGCTTCATGCCTTCTCCTTCATGCGGCTTGCTGGAAAGCCGGCTGCGCCATGAAGCGCGCCAGGTGGTGGTCGCGGTCGCCCAGGGTCAGCTCGATCATCGACAGGCGCTTGAAGTAGTGCGCCGCCGCCAGCTCGTCGGTCACGCCCATGCCGCCGTGCAGCTGCACCGCCTGCTGGCCGATGAAACGGGCCGCCTGGCCGACACGGTACTTGGCGGCCGACACTACGCGGCGGCGCTCGGCAGCGTCGTCGCCGTCGAGCTTCACGGCCGCCAGCAGCGCCATCGAGCGGGCCTGCTCCAGGTGGATGAACATGTCCGCCATGCGGTGCTGCAGGGTCTGGAACTTGCCGATCGGGACGCCGAACTGCTGGCGCGTCTTGAGGTAGTCGAGCGTGGCGTCGAACAGCGCTTCCATCGCGCCCAGGGCCTCGGCGCACAGCAGGCCGGCGCCATAGTCGCTTGCTGCTTCCAGGATGTCCCAGCCGGCGCCGGGCGCGCCGATCAGCGCCGCGGCGGGCAGCAGCACCCCGTCCAGGCGCAGGTCGGCCGCGCGCTGGCCGTCCAGGGTGCGGTAGCCTTTCAGCTGCACGCCCGGGGCATCGGCCGGCACCGCGAACAGGCTGATCCCGCCCTGGTCGCGCTGGCCGCCGCTACTGCGCGCCGACACCACCAGCACGCCGGCCTGGGCGCCGTACAGCACGACGGTCTTCTCGCCGTCCAGGCGCCAGCCCTCGCCTGCCCGTTCCGCCCGCGCGGCGATGTCGTGCAGCGCGTGGCGCGCCTGGCGCTCGCCCAGCGCGCACGCCAGCCTCAAGCCGCCGCCCGCCACCCGTTCGAGCAGTGCCGCGTGCCCGCCGCCCAGCTTGAGGAATTGCGCCCCCAGCACGGTGGCGAAATACGGTTCCACCACCAGGCCGCGGCCGAGCTCGCGCATCACCACGAACAGGTCGACCGCCGTGCCGTCGAATCCGCCCTGCTGTTCCGGCACCGGCAGCGCCGTCATGCCCAGCTCGGCCAGCGTGGCCCAGGCCGCCTCCGACACGCCGGATTCCGAGTGGACGATGGCGCGGCGCTGCTCGAAGCCGTAGTCGCGCGCGATCCAGCGCTTGAGCGCATCGGCGAACTGGAGCTGTTCTTCCTTGAAGTCGAAATTCATCGGGATTCTCCTTACAGCCCCAAGATCATCTGGGAGATGATGTTACGCTGGATCTCGTTCGAGCCTCCGTAGATGGAGGTCTTGCGGTAGTTGAAGTAATAGGATGCGAGCGGCGCGGCATCGTCGTCGCCGGCGATGCTGTGCCCGGTCTCGCCTTCCAGGTAGGCCGGGTCGAACGGCAGGGCCATGGGGCCGGCCGCTTCCAGCATCAGCTCGGTCAGCGCCTGCTGGATGTCGGTGCCGCGCACCTTCAGCACCGAGGCCTCGGGGCCAGGCGCCTTGTTGGCCTGGGCCAGCACCCGCAGCACGGTCATCTCGAGCGCCATCAGTTCGATTTCCAGGTCGGCCACCTTGGCGGCGAACAGCGGGTCTTCCAGCAAGGGGCGCCCGTTCTTCTGCTCGCGCCGCGCCAGCCGCTTGAGGAAGGCCAGCTCGCGCTTGCTGCGCCCCACCGCCGCGATGCCGGTGCGCTCGTGTCCCAGCAGGTATTTGGCATAGGTCCAGCCGCGGTTTTCCTGGCCCACCAGGTTGGCCGCCGGCACCCGCACGTTGTCGAAGAAGACTTCGTTCACTTCGTGGTCTTCGTCGAGCATGATGATCGGGCGTACCGTGACGCCGGGCGCATGCATGTCGATCAGCAGGAAGGAGATGCCTTCCTGCTTGCGCACGCTCGGGTCGGTGCGCACCAGGCAGAAAATCATGTCGGCGTGCTGGGCCAGCGTGGTCCAGGTCTTCTGGCCGTTGACGATGTAGTAGTCGCCCTGCGCATCGGAATGGCGCACGGCGCTGGTCTTGAGCGAGGCCAGGTCGGAGCCCGCACCCGGTTCCGAATAGCCCTGGCACCACCAGTCCTCGCAGGACAGGATGCGCGGCAGGAAATAATCCTTCTGTTGCTGGTTGCCGAAGGCCATGATGACCGGTGCGACCATATCGATACCGAAGGGCATCACGCGCGGCGTGCCGGCACGGGCGCACTCTTCCTCGAAGATGTGGCGCTGCACCGGCGTCCAGCCGGGACCACCGAACTCGACCGGCCAGCCGGGCGCAACCCAGCCCTGCGCGGCCAGGATCTTGTGCCAGCGGACGAAGTCGTCCTTGTTCAGCCGCAGGTGCTGGAGCACCTTGGCCTGCAAGTCCTTGGGTAGATGGGAATCGAGGAAGGCGCGGACCTGGTCGCGAAAGGCCAGGTCCTCGTCCGTGTAGTGCAGGTCCATGTCGTCTCCTTGTTATCGCCGCCTGGAAAAGCACGGTCGTTCACAAGGATTGTACCCGACAGTTTTCAAGCCTGGACGGGATTTTTGCATTCATGGAGGGCGGACAGCGCCACCCTGCATGCAGGCCCGTATCGGGCCGATCAACGGCTACGGCGACGGGTCATGGCGCCCGCGCCCAGCATGCCCAGCAGCATCAGGGCGATGCTCGACGGCTCCGGCAGATCGGCCGCCGGGGTTTCCAGGCGCGGAATCGCCAGGCCATTGTCGTTCGGCTTGTTGGCCTGCTCCGGCAGGAAGATCGTGGACGGTTGGCCGCCGTTGGAGCCGCCGTTCGTGCCGTCGCCACTCGAGCCGCCGCCGGTGCCGCCCGAGGAACCGGTCGAGCCGCCGCCAGTACTGCCCGAGGAACCGGTCGAGCCGCCGCCAGTACTGCCCGAAGAACCGGTCGAGCCGCTGCCACCGCCGCCGCTGCCCACGTTGCCACCGCCGCCCGTCATCACCGGCGCCTTGGCCTGCGCATCCGAAATCACTGCGCCGTTCGCCGAACCGACCACCGACGTGCCCGGCCCGAGGGTCGCCGCCAGGATGCCGTGACCGGAGGCCAGCAGGTAGCTCGCCTCGATGCCGCGCTGGAAGAACAGCGTGGTCTGGCCCTCCACCTTGCCGACGGTGCCTGCAACCTTGCCCATCAGCACATCCATGAGATTGGCGTCCGAACCGCCGCCGGTGGTGTGCGCGACACCGCCAACCAGGTTCAGGTTGCCGTGCAGGACGCCAGAACCAAGCACGTCTGTGCCGTTACCGGTCGTCCAACCGGTGACATAAGTGGCCTGGCCGGTCGGCTGGGGCGAGATGGTGTCCGCGTGGGCCACTCCTGCACCAGCGAGCAACGCGGCAATCACGAATCGGCGAATTGTCATGACGATAACTCCTTGGGTTACATGAAATTGTTGTTTTTACAACCGTAGAGTTATCCTACCATAAGTAAAACAAAGACAAGATTTAGTCGAACTCAACCGTGCGCGGGGTATGAAAGCCAGAAAAACCCCCGGAATTCGGTAGGACTGATCCTACTAGGCTCCCCATTTATGCAGCACGCATTTCCCCGAATAATTACGTTTACGATAATTTTTCCTGCCGTCGAGCACAAACGACAAGGCCGGGCCCTGCTTGCGCAAGACCCGGCCTTGGTGCCGGTTCAGGGGGCGCCCCAGGCGCTGGCGTGCTTCAGTTACCGCCGCGGGGCGAGGCCATGTAGGGCATGGCGCGCGACGCCATGCGGGTATCGGTGCGCAGCATGCCCACTTCGTCCGCGAGAATGTTGGCGGCTTCCTGCAACAGGATGTCCTTGGCGTCCTTGGCGGCCTTCTCGGCAGCCAGTTCGGCCGCCAGGTCGCGCTCGTCGTACTGCAGGCCATCGTCCTGGCGCGGCGCGCCGCGCACCGCCGTCACCGCCTTGGCCGGCTTGGTAGGCGCCGGCACCTTGCCGCGCGCTTCCTTGCCGGCCGGGCCGGCAGCCGGCTCGTCGGTATTGGTGCCGCTGGCGCCGGCCAGGCGCGCTTCGCGCAGCTTGGCGCGGGCTTCCTGGGCGTCGCGCTCCTTGCGGCGCACCGACTCGTTCAGCGAAATCGCGTTTTCCTTGCGGATCTTGAGCACCTCGGCGATGTCTTCCTGCAGGAACTGGAACTCCTTGTCCTTGGCGATACGCGCTTCATGGCGCTTCTGGAGCGGGCCGATCAGCTCTTTGAGGTCGCCCGCCGCCGCATAGCTGGCCGGCTTGATCGCCACCCAGGGCAGCGCATTGTCATAGGACGACTCGCCGAAGCTGTCGAGATCGGACAGCACCGGCAGCTTGATGTCCGGGGTCACGCCGCGCAGTTGGGTGGTGCCGCCGTTGATGCGGAAGAACTGGGCGATGGTCATCTTCAGTTCGCCGTAGCGCACTTTCTCGCCCGGGGAGAAGCGGTCGAGATCGATCAGGGTCTGCACGGTGCCCTTGCCGAAGCTCGGTTCGCCGATCACCAGGCCGCGGCCGTAGTCCTGCACCGCCGCGGCGAAGATCTCGGAAGCCGAGGCCGAACCGCGGTTGATCAGCACGCCCATCGGGCCGTCCCAGGCCAGGCCCGGCTGCAGGTCGGACTCGACCTCGATGCGGCCCTGCGCGTCGCGCTGCTGCACCACCGGCCCCTTGTCGATGAACAGGCCGGTCAGTTCGATGGCCTCGGTGAGCGAGCCGCCGCCGTTGTTGCGCAGGTCGATCAGGACGTTGTCGACCTTCTCTTTCTTGAGCTCGCCGAGGATGCGGGCCACGTCGCGGGTGGCGCTGCGGTAATCCTTGTCACCGCGGCGGCGCGCCTCGAAGTCGAGGTAGAAGGTCGGCAGCGAGATCACGCCGACGCGGCGCTTGAAGGCGCCATCCTTGACCTCGATGATCGATTTCTTGGCGGCCTGCTCTTCCATGCTGATCTTCTTGCGCACCATGGTCACGGTGACGTGCTTGGCGTCGGGACCGGCATCGCCCGGCAGCACGTCGAGGCGGACGGTCGAGCCCTTCTCGCCGCGCACCAGCTGGACCACGTCGTCGATGCGCCAGCCGAGCACGTCGGTGAACGGCGCATTGCCCTGGGCCACGCCGACGATGCGGTCGCCCACCTTCAGCTTGCCCGACAGCGCGGCCGGGCTGCCCGGCACGATTTCGCGGATCACCGTGTATTCGTCGCGCGACTGCAGCACGGCGCCGATGCCTTCCAGCGACAGGCGCATTGCGATGTCGAAGTTGTCGGCCGAACGCGGGCCGAGGTAGTTGGTGTGCGGCTCGATCGAGGTGGCATAGGCGTTCATGAACATCTGGAACACGTCCTCGTTGTTCAGCTTGCGGATGCGGGTGATGTAGTTCTCGTAGCGCTTGTCGAGCGTCTCGCGGATGGCTTTCTCTTCCTTGCCGGCGAGCTTCAGGCGCAGCCAGTCGTTCTTGACGCGCTTGCGCCACAGCTCACGCACCTCGTCCTCGTTCTTGGCCCAGGGCGATTTCTCGCGGTCGAGCTGGATGGATTCGTCGAGGGTGAAGTCCGGGCGGGTCTTGAGCAGCTGGCGCGCGTAGTTCATGCGCTCGGTGAAGCGCTGCTGGTAGAGGTTGTAGATGGCGAACGGAACGGTGAGGTTCTCGTTGTTGATGGCGTCGTCCATCTTGGTGCGCATCGGCGCGAACTGGTCGACGTCGGCCTGGGTGAAATACAGCTTCTCGCTGTCGAGGGTCTGGAAATAGTTGTCGAAGATCTTTACCGACATCGCGTCGTCGAGCGGCACCGCCTTGTAGTGGTAGCGGCCAAGGACGCGCGACGCCCACAGGGCCGCCTGGGTCTGCTCCGCGAGCGGCTTGAGCTGCAGGCTGGCGGCAGCCGAGCCGGCGCCGGCGCCGGATGCCTTGACGGCAGCCACGGCGGCCACTTTCTCTTTCTCGGGCTGGGCAGTCACCACGTGGGCGGACATCGCGAAGGCCATGGCGGCCATGAACAGGTGGTGCTTCTTCATTCGTCGTCTCTCCGAAACGAAATTACTTGCCTCGGCGCGACCGGCGATGGTTGGAAAACAAACAAGCCGGTCAATACGCCCTGTGTGGGCCATTCTACAGGAAGCGGGACGAAGGCAGAGCCGGCATCTGCGCATTTTCGCCCGACAATTAAGGCTCCCATAAGCGAGGCCTTCACCCTTTGACAAGCTGGAGCAGTTCAGTCCGGTAGATCGTGGCCAGTCCGGCAAGCGCCAGCACCGGGATCCACGGCCACGAGCGCGCCGCCAGGCGCCAGTCCACCGGCGAGGGCCAGAAGGACAGGAACTGCGGCGCCAGCAGGAAGGCCAGCGCCAGGTCGAGCGCTTCGAACACCAGGCCATGGCGGGTGCGCCACCAGGCCGCCGCGAACGGCAGCGCCAGCACCAGCAGCGGCGCCAGCGCGCTCGGCGCGGCGTTGTACCAGCGCAGGTTGGCGAAGGTGACGGAACCGAGCTCCCAGTTGTGCCCCTTTCCCGGCTTCTTGATGCGGCGCGGGATCACGCTCAGGCCCACCGGCTCGGCATTGGTCAGGAGACCGACCGAGAAATGCGCCAGCTCGTGGCACAGGGTGCCGGCCGCGGTGAACAGGAAGAAGAAGGGATGCGCGCCCGAGCCGATCCACAGCAGCAGCGCCAGCGCGGCCGAGGGCACGAGGTACAGCAGGATGTCGCTCATGTGGGGCGGCGCAGGCAGGACCGGCGGGCGGGCCCGTGCTGCGATTCAGTGCGAACCGGAATAGAAGCAGCGCCCGCAGGCCTGGCGGTAGCTCTCGTTGCCGCCGATGCTGACCTGCTCGCCTTCGCGGATGCGGCGGCCCTCGGCGTCGACCCGGATGTTCATGGTCGCCTTCTTGCCGCAGGTGCAGATGTTCTTGATTTCCTCGATGTCGTCGGCCAGCGCCAGCAGGTAGGCCGAACCGGGAAAGGGCTCGCCGCGGAAATCGCTGCGCAGGCCGTAGCAGATCACCGGGATGCCGCGCACCTGGGCCACCTGGTGCAATTGCTGGACCTGGGCGGTGGTGAGGAACTGGGCTTCGTCGACCAGGATGCAGGCCACCGGCGGCGCGCTGGCCAGGAAGTCGGTGTCGCGGTCGAACAGGTCGACCTGGCGCTGCGGGCCGAGGCGCGAGGTGATCGTGCCGACGCCGTAGCGGTCGTCGATGGCCGCCGTGTAGAGCTTGACCTTCTGGCCCTGCTCTTCGTAGTTGTGCGCCACCTGCAACAGGGAGGTCGATTTGCCGGCGTTCATCGCCGAATACCTGAAATAGAGTTTTGCCACGGCGCTGCCCCGAACTGCGTTGTTCGACTTTGGGTCGGTGTGAAGAATTGTCGGATTATAACAAGCAGCGGGGCTCCCGCACCAGCGCCCTGCCCCATTCAGCCGGCGTGTTCGCGGGCCGGATTGCCGGCCACGCGCGCCCCGGCGGGCACGTCGTGCGTGACCACGCTGCCGGCCCCGACCACGGCATCGTCGCCGATCGTCACGCCCGGCAGGACGATCGCGCCGCCGCCGATCCAGACATTGCTGCCGATGCTGACCGGGCGCCCGGATTCCAGCCCGCCGCGGCGCAGCGCGGCATCGAGCGGATGCTCGGCGGTGTAGATCTGCACCGCCGGACCGATGCGGGTGTCGCCAGGCCTTGCTCGGCCACCAGCTCGGGATCGCCGGCGTGGTAGGACTGGCCCGCCAGCATCTTGTGCCGCTCGCTCATGCGCATGTCGCTGCTCTCCCCGTTTCGTGGTCCGGCGCCGCGTTGCTTTGCCGCTGCGCGTCCGTCAGTCGAACGCGCGCACGGCTTTGCCGTGCACCCTACATACCGGGATGGTACTTGCGCTCCAGGTGTTTCTCGATGTCTTCCTTGTAGAACAGCACGTCCTTGAATTCGCCGCGGCTGTACATCTCGGCCTGGTCGGCGAAGTGCTTCGACGCCGGGTTGTTGCTATTGCCGCCCGCCAGGATACTCTTGGCGCGCACGCGCGGGCCGAATTCCACCACGGCGACGAAGCTGTTGCCGCGGTCACCGTAGATGCGCTTGGTCTTTTGCTTGGCCACCATGCCGAACGAAGCCAGCGAGCCCCAGTTGGCCGAGGCGAAGCCCACCGGCCAGCTCGGCTTGCTGTCGTCGTACTGCTGCTCGACGTCGCCGCTGATGCGCTGGAAGCGGTTGATCTCGCCCCACGGCGTCTGCCAGCTGCCGAAGTCGGCGGCGAGCTTGTCGGAAGCGCGCTGCAGCGAGGCCAGGCGTTCCTCAGAACTCAGGCTGGCGGTGATGAAATCGACCACCGGCGTACCCTGGGCGCGGGCACGCGGCGCATTCCTGGCCACCATGTCCTGGCCCCAGTAGATCGCCAGCGAGGTCGGCACGGAAGCGACGCCGAAGCGCAGGTCCCAGGCGCGCAGCGCCGCCACCTGGGCGGAGAGCAGCACCTTGCGCGGGTCGCTCGCCGGCAGCGCGTCGTAGTCCTTCAGCAGCTGCGGCAGCAGCGGCTCGAAGGCGGTCAGGTGGCTGTCGTAGGCGGCGGCGATCAGGCTGTCGAGCGTGAAATCCTTCGCATCCTTGAGCACGCGCTCGGCGTGGCGGCCGCGCGCGTTCTCGGGAAGCGACCACATGTAGTCAGGGTAGTCCTGGCGCTTCGGGCTGCTCGCGCCCGAGGAACTGAAGGGCCAGTTGTTGGTGTTCGAGATATAGCCGCTGGCCGGGTTGAACAGCGTGATGGTGTCCCGGATGGCGTGCAGGCCCTGCCATTCGGTGGCCGGGTTGCTGCCATCCACCGGGCGGCTCCAGTCGAAGCGCGGGTCGCGTTTCGGGATGAAGTTGCCGTGGAAGTAGGCGATATTGCCCTTGGCATCGGCATACACGGTGTTGTTGGACGAGTTGGTGCGCAGCTCCATGGCCTTGTAGAAGGCGTCGTAGTCGCGCGCCTTGGTGCGGGTGTACGACTGCGTGAGCGCCTTGAGCGGCTCGTCCATCATCCTGACGGACACCCACTTGCCGCCCTCCTCGCGCACCACCGGGCCGTGGTGGGTGAAGTAAGCGGTGACCGTGCGGCTGGCCATCGCGCCCGAAGCGGTCTTGTACGGCAGCGACATGGTCCTGGCCTGCATCGGGCGCTCTTCCTTGCCGTATTTGTAGAAGAACTTGCCGTCCTTCTCGACCACGGTCTCGAGGTATTCGTCGATGACGTCGCCGCCGCCCGAGGTGTGCATCCAGCCGGCCTTGTCGTTGAAGCCCTGGTAGATGAAGAACTGGCCCCAGGTCACGGCGCCGTAGGCGTTCAGGCCCTGTTCGCTGACCATGTGGACTTCGGGGCGGAAGTAGAACGAGGTATGCGGGTTAATCAGGAGCAGCGCCTTGCCGGAAGCGGACAGTTTGGGGGCGATCGCAAAGCCGTTCGAACCGCGCGGCTCGGCGTCGAAGCCCTTGTCCAGGGCCGCGACCTTGTCGGCCATGGTCGCCTGCGGACGCTTGCCGCGTTGTTCGTAAAAGCGTTCGAGGTCCTTCAGGTCGATCGATTCGATGTCGCCGCCGATGCTGCCCTCGGAAAAACTCAGCGCCATCCAGGGCTCGAAGCGGGTGATCAGCTTCGGCTTCACTTCCGGGTGGGTATGCAGGTAGTAGTTCAGGCCGTCGGCAAAGCCGACCATCAATTCCTTCAGCCAGGCCGGGCTGGCGGCATACTTGGCCTGCATGTCGGCGGGCTGGATATACATCTTCATGCGCAGGTCGCGCCAGATTTCCTTCTCGCCCTCGACCTCGGCCAGGCGGCCCATCGCATTGATGTAGTTGAGCTCGACGCGGTTGAAGTCGTCCTCGGCCTGCGCATACAGCAGGCCGAACACCGCGTCGGCATCGGTCTTGCCGAACACGTGGGGAATGCCCCACTTGTCGCGCATGATGGTCACCCGCGCCGCCGTCTTCTTCCAGCGCGCCAGGTCGGCGGCGCCGGGGGCGTGCTGCGCTGCGGTCGCCGTTGCCGGCGCCGCCAGGGCGGGCGCCGCGGCGCCGAGCGCGCAAGCCAGGATGGCCGGAAGCAGGATGCGGGTGGTGGTCATGCGTGGTCTCCTTGTTATTGTCTTGTCTGCTGCGAAGCTACGGTGAATCTACGACGCTACCCCGGCATGGACCAGGCGCTGCTTGAGCACCTCGTTTTCGGTCAGCAGGGTCGCCACCCGGTCCTTCAGCGAGGCGATCTCGGCACGCGCGGCGGCCAGCTCGTCAGCAGGATCGCCGGCCACCGTTTCCTTCTTCGGACGGGTCGCCATCTTCTGCTCGCGCACCTGGCGCGCGGCCTGCTGCAGCTCCTTGCGGCCGCCCGCCACCGCCGCCTTCTGCACTTCTTCCGGCAGCTGGGCCACGTTGGCGGCGGCATTGATCGAAATGGCGCCGGTGCGCACCGCCTCGCGCAGCTCGGGCGTGGCCGCCTTCTGGATGCGCTCGATCTGGCTGATGGTATTGGCCGACACGCGCGCGGCCTTGGCCACTTCTTCGCGGGTGTTCCAGGGCGGCGGCGGGCGCGAATCGAGGTCGTCGGCTTCCGGCTTGGGCGGCTCCTTGGCCAGCTGCTCGGCCATGCGCGCGGTGACGATCTCTTTCTTCTTGAGCGCCAGCACGCCGCGCTGGAAGTCCGACACGCTGCGGCGCGCCAGGTGGTTGTCGATCATCCACAGCATCACGTCGTCGATCGACGCGAAGTTGTTGTTGTGGACCGTGCGGAAGGGAATGCCGTGCTTCTGGCAGATCTCGTAGCGGTTGTGGCCGTCGATCAGGGTGTCGCGCCACAGCACCAGCGCGTCGCGGCAGCCTTCGGCCAGCAGGCTGCGCTCGAGCGCGGCGTATTCGACGTCGGTCAGCGGGTCGACGAAGGCACGCAGTTCGTCATTGATAGTGATGTTCAATTCTTGTCCTCTTGCTGCGGCGGCAACAGGTTGAGCCGCCGTCCGGCATGCTACACCATCCCGGCGGGCGGACCAATGGATCAGTGCGTCGAAGCGGGCGGGCCAACCGGGAGACTGCTGCGCGGCGCATGCTGCGCGGCGCAAGATCCTGCCGCTGGAAGCGCAGCAGCATCGGGTGCGGCATTCGCACCGGCGCCCTGCCATCTGGAGGCGCACGTGGGCCGGTGCTATGGCGCACCCGTCTTCAGGGAAAGGGAATGACAGGGGAATGACTGCCTCGGCACCGCAGCATGCCTGGCGTGCGCATGCTTGCTGGTGCCCGGAGCCGGGATCGAACCGGCACGCCCTTTCGAGCACGGGATTTTAAGTCCCGGGTGTCTACCAGTTTCACCATCCGGGCAGCGGCCCAGATTCTAGCATATACGCAAGCATTGCAAAACAGTACAGCATGCAAGAGCCGCCAGACACGGCAGCGGCCCTTGGTTCTGCTCAGGGCTTGAGCAGGCGGTAGTTTGCGTAGTCGTGGATCGCCAGGCCGCCATAGCCGGCGTGCACGGCGAAATAGCTGCCGACCTTGGCCAGCTCGCTTTCCATGCGCGCCTGCCCTTGCTCGCAGAAGATGAGCTTGGCGTATTCCTGGTTGCAGGTGGTTTCCACGCCCACGACGGTTCGCTTGCCCCGCGACAAGGCGTAGTTGGCGGGGTGCAACGCGTGCGACACGATGCTGTCTTCACCCAGCGCGTAATCCCGGTAGTCCATCAGCGTGGTGCGGTCGGTGGTATCGACCATCCAGTGCGACAGGGTCTTGGTCACGCCGCCGCGCGTCAGCGAGACATATTCATAGCCCATCGCGATGTCCGCGTTGATGTACAGGTTGTTCGCCTTGATCGCCATGAGCTTGGTGTACAGGTCGACGAGGTGATGACCCAGGGTGACCGGATCCTGCTGCCAGAGCGCGAGTCCATGCGGTTCGATGTCGAAATGGATGCCGACCGGGCGATTGCCGGTCAGGCGCGAGATATAAGCGTTCGCGCGCTGCAGCATCTCGATGGGTTTGTAGTGGTTCTGCGGCAGCGACCACTCCGCCGCGCCGAACAGCAGCTCGACCTTGATGCCGCGGGCGCCGGCCCGGTTCAGGAAGGCGGTCAGCAAGGCCGGCTTGTTGAGCAGGGTTTCGCTGTGCAGGAAAATGTGCGTTACTTTCCGCGCGGCCGCGAAGTCGAGCATCCTGGTCTGCTTCGCGGTAGTGCCGACGTCGGCATCGTACCAAGTCCACATCGCACGATCACCTACCGCGCCAGCGGTGGTAGTGGCCGTACTGGTCGCGACAGTGGCAAGGGTCCGGCTGGCAGGCATGGCAGGCAGTGCGGCCGAAACGGCGCCCGACGCAGTGGCCAGGCTACCCTCCCCCGTGCTGGCGCCCAGCGCCGACACCTGGGCCAGGCTGCGGGTTTCGCTTGGCGCCTCGCTACCGCCGCAGCCGGCAAGGAAAAGTAAGGCGCACGCGGCGGCGAGCCGACGAGAAGAAAAACAGTGTTTCTGAAACATTTAGCGAGCCCATCAATGTGCTGGAAAAAACCGCAGCTTAGGCCATTGACGGCAGGAACTAAATGCTTATATGAAAAAATGTTTCTATGAATAATGGATGCACGATAGGTGCAGATGACAACCATACAATGCACGATGTCGGAAAATTCCTCTAGGATCTCCAACATCGCCAAGCGTTGACGAGAGTCAGGACATTACGACATTGGCATGCGATGGCGAATAGACCCCACGTGTATCCACGATCAGTTGTGCGTTGTTCAATATCATGTCGTAATCGAAATCCGAGTGATTGGTGGCAATTAGCAACACGTCGTATGCCGCGATGGTGCGGGGGTCGAGCTGGACGCTGCGCTGCTCCGGACAATGCGGCTTGCGGTAGACCGGAATATGTGGGTCCGCATACTCCACCAGGGCGCCGCGCGCCTGCAGCATCTCCATGATGCGCAGCGAAGGCGACTCCCGCAGGTCGTCGACATCGCGCTTGTACGACAGCCCCAGCAGCAGCACCCTGGCGCCCCGGACGGCCCGACCGCGCGCGTTCAACGCATCGGCCAGCTTGTCGATCACCCAGCGCGGCATGTGCTCGTTGATCTCGCCGGCGAGTTCAATGAAGCGGGTCGGCACGCCGAATTGGCGCGCTTTCCACGTCAGGTAGAAAGGATCGATCGGGATGCAATGGCCGCCCAGGCCCGGGCCCGGGTAGTGCGCGGTGAAGCCGAAGGGCTTGGTGGCCGCCGCCCGGATCACTTCGTGGATGTCGATACCCATGTTATCGGCGATCATCTTCATCTCGTTGATCAGCCCGATGTTGACCGAACGGTAAATATTCTCGAGCAGCTTGGTCAGCTCGGCAGCCCGGCTGGAACTGACCGCGACCACCTGGTCCACGGCCGCGCTGTACAGGGCGATGCCGGCACGGCGGCAATCCGGCATGTCGCCGCCGCACACTTTCGGGATGTCGCGCGTCTTGTAGTGCGCATTGCCGGGGTCCTCCCGCTCGGGCGAGAACACCAGGAAGAAATCCTGCCCGATCGTGAAGCCCCGGCTTTCGATGCGCGGACGCAGCTCTTCGGCCGTGGTGCCCGGATAGGTCGTGCTTTCGAGCGACAGGATCTGGCCGCTCCGCAGGTGCGGCACCAGCGCGTCCGCCGTGCCCAGCACATAGCTCAGGTCGGGCTCGCGCGAGGCGTTGAGCGGGGTCGGCACGCAGATGATCAGCGCATCGGCGTCGCCGGCGCGCGACATGTCCAGCGTCGCCTCGAAACCGCGCGCGCGGGCGGCGATGATCGCTTCCTGGCTGATGTGTTCGATGTAGCTGTTGCCGCGGTTGAGCGCGTCGATCTTGTGCACATCGTTGTCGAAACCGATGACCTTGAAGCCTTCCTCGGCATACCGCAAGGCCAGCGGCGTGCCGACATAGCCGAGACCGACGATGCCGATCACCGCGTTGCGCGTTGCGATCCTGTTGATCAGCCAGTCACATTTGCTGGAACGCTCTCGCTTGGTGTTTGTCTGGGTATGGGCTCGCATGAAAGCTCCTTCAGTGTTTGTGATTGCCGATGAGGTCGCGCCAGAGGCTTTCAAGGCCGGCCGCGACAGCTGTAAAACCATGCAGGCGGAGTTCGTTTCGCAGGCGGCTGTTATCCGCCATCGAGTGGCGGACGTCGCCGGGACGCGGCGCCAGCATCTACCCGATTATTTAACCGATTTCAACGGATCGGGTGGCTCTAATTTTCAGCCTGTAAATCTATTTCATCCAGGCACGTAGGCCATTCCGTTAATGCAATGTGGCTTTCTCACATCTCCTTCCGGCCTGCGCTCGTTGGAAAGCATGCTTACAAAGAAAGGCATAGGCCAAGAGCGCGCTGTTATCCTTCGCTATGGATGAGGTTTGAACTGCTGAGCCGTTGCATGGTCGAACACCGGTCTCCATCACCGGGAAACGAACATGCGTGCGCCTCAGTTCAAGAAGTGGTTTGCCAGACGGCCGGCCCTGAACCTGCCGCAGCACCTGCACACGCTGGCCGCCCTGCAGCCGGCAACCGGCCTGGCGCAGGTGGTGGCGCGGATCGGCCAGCCTGGCCCAGCGCAGCGGCGCTGTCCCGCTTGGGCCTGAGAACGGTACCACCGGCACGGACACGACCGCGGGGTGCAGCGCTACCGCTGCTGTGCCTGCGGCAAAACCTTCAGCGCCCTGACCGGCACGCCCATGGCCCGGCTGCGCCACCGCGGCAAGTGGCTCGATTACCTGGGCCGGATGCTGGACGGACAGTCGGTCAGGAAGGCGGCCGCCGGCTGCGGCGTGCACCGCAATACCAGCTTTCGCTGGCGCCACCGCTTTCTGTACCTGGCCAAGGCAGACCGGCCGGCCCAGCTGGCCGGCATCGCCGAGGCCGACGAAATGTTTTTCCTGGAATCGCAGAAGGGTTCGCGCCAGCTGGACCGGACGCCGCGGAAACGCGGTGGCGTCGCCAGGCGGCGCGGCATCAACAGCGAACACGTCTGCGTGCTGGTGGCGCGCGACCGCGCCGGCGGCACCCATGACTTCGTGACCGGCCGCGGCGCGGTCACCGCAGCCCTGTTGCTCCAGCACCTGTTTCCCGTGCTCGACCCGGACGTCCTCCTCGTTACCGACGGACACCCGGCCTACCGCAGCTTTGCACGGTCAGCCGGCATCACGCATGAAGCCGTCAACCTGCGGGCGGGCGAACGCGCCCGCGGCGCGTTGCACGTGCAAAACGTGAATGCCTATCACCGGCGCTTCCGGCAATGGCTGGCGCGCTTCAATGGCGTTGCCTCACGCTACTTGCCCAACTATCTCGGCTGGCAGTGGGCAGTCGACGGGCAACGCATCGGATCCGCCGAAAGCTTGCTGCGGATAGCGCTGGGCGGCGCATCCCACAACGAACGGTGACAGCGCCCAAAAAAAACCGCTGCCCTGTCAAGGGCAGCGGTCAAGAACTCAGTCAACACTGAGCTGGAGACACGCGGAGAGAGGTGGAACTATCCACCAGAGAACGTAACGAAGATAGGTCCGGAATGCGGACCTGCAAGCGCCATTTTTTCCCGCGCGTTTGTCAGCGTGATCGCACAACCGTGTTGCAAGAATCTCGGAGCGCAGCTCAACGCAGCGACTCGTAGGCGACGGCCAGGCAGGCCAGGGCAACCAGCACCAGAAGGCCGTAGACGAAGATACGCATCGAGGTCGCCAGCTCGGCGACCGCGCGGTTGGCTTTGCTGTCCAGTTTGCCTTTGCGGCGCGCCGCGTTCAGCAGCATCGACACGAAGACGAACAGCGTCGCCAGGATCAGGACGATTTTCATGTCACCGGCCGCTCAGGTGCGCGCCATGACCAGGGCCAGCGCCACCAGCGCCAGGATCGCCGACACGCCCGTCGCTACGCCCAGCCACAGCATGCGGGTGCGCGCCAGTTCCATCTTGGCGATCAGCTGGGCGTTCTGGTCGGCCAGGTTGGCGATGATCTCGGAGGCCTGCAGCATCTGGGCGCGCAGGTCGAACAGGGTCGCTTCGTTCTTTTCCACGCGCTGGATCAGGCTGCCGAATACGTCTTCCTGCGGCGCTTCCTCGACTACCTGACCCGGCGCCATGCCGGCCATGCCGCCGCCGGACTTGCGCGCCACCGTGTCCCACAGCCTGCGCGCGCCGCTCGCCACCTGCGGCGCTGCATTGATCACCTCGCTCCAGGGCACGGTCTTGAGGACGCTCCACCAGCCAGTTGCCATACCAGTTCTCCTATGGATTCAATGTATTTCGCGAGCATACCACCCCGGCCGGGCGGTACGCGAACTCATCCGGAACCCTAGCGTGCCGCAGCCTGCGCGCAGCTGCGCTACCATGGAATCATGTGTGGACGATTTGACCAGAGCCAGACGGCTCGCTACTACGCCCAGGTCCTCGGCTGGACCGACGCGCTCTACGACAGCGCGTCGGCGCCGGCCTGGAACGTCTCGCCCGGCAGCTACCGCCCGGTGATGCACCTGCAGGACGGCGAGCGCCGCATCGACGACGTGTTCTGGAGCTATCGCGCGCGCTGGGCCGAAGGCAAGGTGCCGGTCATGGTCAACGCGCGCATGGACAAGCTCACCAACCGCTACTGGAAGCCGCTGCTCAAGCACGGCCGCGCCATCGTGCCGGCCGAGGGCTGGTACGAATGGACCGGCGAAAAGGGCAAGAAGCAGCCCTGGCACATCCACCGCAAGGACCGCGCGCCGCTGTTCTTCCTGGCGCTGGCGAACTTCGGCGGCCTGAAGGAGAACGGCGCCGACAACCGGGCCGAGGCCGGTTTCGTGCTGGTCACCGACGCCGCCGACGAGGGCATGCTCGACATCCACGACCGCCGCCCGGTGGTGCTGGAAGCGGCCGATGCCGAGCTGTGGCTCAATCCGGATCTCTCGCCCGAAGAAGCGCTCGACCTGGCCCGGCGCGCCGCCCTGCCCTGCGGCGCCTTCGAATGGTACAAGGTGACCACCGCCGTCAACCGCGCGGGCGCCCAGGATCCGCAGATGGCCCTGCCGCTGGCCGACTGATTTTTTACCAGACGTAAAAACCCGCACGCTCGCACGTGCGGGGTCAAACGGACCGGTCCGAACGGCGGCATGCCGCCGGTACTGGCCGCAGCTGCCTGGGGCAGCCTGGTGCTGCTTGGTGTGCTTATTGCTGCTTAGTGCTGGTAAGCGCCCAGGTCGAAACCGGTGGTCGCGTTACGCGCCTGGCCATGGATGTCGGTCGACGGTGCGTAGGTCGAGATGCCGCGGCCGAGCGCCGGCGAGCTGGCGCTCAGTTCGTAGTTCGGCATGGCGGCAGTGCGCGAGTAGCCGACGAACAGCGGGTTCGAGCTGATCGTGTTGGTGTGGGTCAGGCCGTTACGCAGCTGGAAGTTGTAGGTCGGGTTCTGGAACACCAGGTTGTTCTTGTAGGTGTTGCCGGTACCGGTCTTGCCCTGCTCCGAGATGCCGTACTTGTTGTCGAACACGATGTTGTTGTGCACGTGGACGTTGTTGGCGCCGGCCGAGGTGAAGTAGAAGTCGCCACCGCCGACGATGATGCCGAACACCGAGGAGCTCACCGTGTTGTTGACGATCTTGACGTCGTTCGCATCGTGCCACAGGTGGATCGCCGCCGAACCGACGCGGTACACCAGGTTGTTCATGATGGTGCCCGATGTCGAGTGGTAGATGCCCTGCACGTAGGAGCAGCCGGCCGGGCCGATGTCGTGCACGACGTTGCCGATCACGTCGCCCTTGACGCCCTTGTAGTAGCTGTCCACGCCGATCGCCGAGCCGCCCGCGCTGCTGCACGGGATGGTGGTGGCGGTGTGGTGCACGTGGTTGCCCTCGATGACGTTGTACGAGCCGCCGGTGTAGATGCCGAGGGTCCACTTGGTGCCCGCGCCGATCTTGCTGCCGTCTACTTCGAAGCCGATGATGCTGACGTAGTTGCCGCGGTTGTCCCAGGCGGTCTTGTTGGTCGAGTTGGCCGGCGGGACGATCTTGGCGCCCCACTTGGTGGTCGAGACCCAGTAGATGCGGCCGGTCGAGGTGCCGCTGCCGGTGGTCTTGAAGCCGCCGGCGTAGGTGCCCGGGGCGACCCACACGGTGGTGTTCGGCTTGGTGGCGACCTGGGCGGCGCGCGCCAGGGTCTTGAACGGGGTGGCCTTGCTGCCGTTGGCCGAATCCGAACCGGTAGGAGACACGTAGTAGTTATAGGTGGTGGCCGGAATGGCCGGCAGGCCGCCGGTGCCGGTCGGGCCCGAATTCGTGTTGCGCTTGATGTATTCGTCGCTCGCCTTGAGATGGGTGGCGATGAAGTCCATGCTCACGCCCGCATCCAGTGCGCTGGCCCACCATGCCAGGCCGGCTGCATCCGGTTCGCGGCCCAGCAGCTGCAGGTACAGCTGGCGGATCTGTTCCTTCTGCGCGGTGGTCGCGCTTTCCATGGCCGGGTTGGCGGCCGAGGTGGCGGCGAAGGCGTTGGCGGAGCCGAAGGCGCCCAGCAGGGCGGCGGCGGTACCGCAGAGGACAACGCGGTGGCGGATCTGCGAAGCGAAAGCGAAAGTCTTGTTCATCTGTGTTTTTCCTGTGTGCCCGGAGTGAGTGGGCTTGGAATGACGGGCAAAAAAGGCCCCGTGCACCGGGACATCCGGTACAGCCGGCCACCTGGAAAAGAGCGGTGGCGTCTTCCTGGTTGCTTGATCAGGCACGCGCGTGCGCGCCATCGGGGTGCACAGGCGGCGACAGGCCGCCTGCACGGGATGGAACTGCTTGTTGCTGCCCGTTGCTGCTGCTGGTTGCTGCTGCTTGCCAGGCTGCGCTTAGTGCTGGTAAGCGCCCAGGTCGAAGCCGGTGCTCGTGTTGCGCGGGCGGCCGTCGATATCGGTGATCGGGGCGTAGGTCGAGAGACCGCGGCCGATCGCCGGCGAGCTGGAGGTGAGCTTGAAGTTCGGCATGGCGGCGGTGCGCGAGTAGCCGACGAACAGCGGGTTCGAGCTGATGGTGTTGGTTGCCTTCAGGCCGTTACGCAGCGAGATGTTGTAGGTCGGGTTCTGGAACACCAGGTTGTTCTTGTAGGTGTTCGCGGTACCGGTCTTGCCCTGCTCCGAAATGCCGTACTTGTTGTCGAACACGATGTTGTTGTGCACGTGGACGTTGTTGGCGCCGGCCGAGGTGAAGTAGAAGTCGCCGCCGCCGACGATGATGCCGAACACCGAGGAGCTCACCGTGTTGTTGACGATCTTGACGTCGGTGGCGTCGTGCCACAGGTGGATCGCCGCCGAACCGACGCGGTACACCACGTTGTTCATGATGGTGCCCGAGGTCGAGTGGTAGATCCCCTGCACGTAGGAGCAGCCGGCCGGACCGATGTCGTGCACGACGTTGCCGATCACGTCGCCCTTGACGCCCTTGTAGTAGCTGTCCACGCCGATCGCCGAGCCGCCCGCGCTGCTGCACGGGATGGTGGTGGCGGTGTGGTGCACATGGTTGCCCTCGATGACGTTGTACGAGCCGCCGGTGTAGATGCCGAGGGTCCACTTGGTGCCCGCGCCGATCTTGCTGCCGTCTACTTCGAAGCCGATGATGCTGACGTAGTTGCCGCGGTTGTCCCAGGCGGTCTTGTTGGTCGAGTTGGCCGGCGGGACGATCTTGGCGCCCCACTTGGTGGTCGAGACCCAGTAAATGCGGCCGGTCGAGGTGCCGCTGCCGGTGGTCTTGAAGCCGCCGGCGTAGGTGCCCGGGGCGACCCACACGGTGGTGCTCGGCTTGGTGGCGACCTGGGCGGCGCGCGCCAGGGTCTTGAACGGGGTGGCCTTGCTGCCGTTGGCCGAATCCGAACCGGTCGGCGACACGTAGTAGTTATAGGTGGTGGCCGGCGTCGCGGCGGCGGCGCTGCCGAAAGCGCCCAGCAGGGCGGCGGCGCAAAGGACAGCCTTGTGGCGGAAGTTCGAAGCGAAAGTCTCGGTCATTTGTGGTTTTCCTATTTGCCCAATGAGCGGGCGAAGGACTGCGGGCCAAAAAGAGCCCCGGTGCACCGGGGAATCCGGTACAGCCGGCCACCAGTGAAAGAGCGGTGGCATGGTCCTGGTTGCTTAATCAGGCACACGCAACTGTGGGCCTCTGGGTGCATGGGCGGGGTGAAGCGCCCGTGCGGGATGGAACTGCGGCTTACTGCTTGATGGGGGCGTCCTGCTGTCCGGCCTGCCCTTGCTGCGGCTTGCTGCCGTAGCCGGCCAGTGCGAATTCCTGGGTGCCCGCGCCTGCCTGGTCCGTGGCAGCGGCGCCGGCCGGGGTGGGTGCTGCTGCTGCGGCGGCGGCTTCGGTGCCGGCGACGGGTGCTGCGGGTGCGGCTTCGGCGATTGCTTCGACTGCCGGGGCCGGGGCCACGGCGCCCGCAGCGGCTGCGGCGCCGGCATCGGTGCTCACGCTCGCGGCGGTGGCCGAGAGCTGCCCGGCGCCGGTGTCGACGCTGCCGCCGCAGGCGCTCAGCAGGATGGCGGCGCCGCAGCACAGCAGGGTATTGATGCGGAAGGTCGAAGCAAAAGCGTTGAATTGTTTCATCAAGGTCACAAGCCTCATCAAGTGAATGTAACCCTTTGAGCGGTGGAAACTGCCTAAGTTCAACTTTCTTGAAAAAATTTTTCTTGGAGTAACAATCCTTTAAGATCAATTTCCCTAAGGAAATCAAAAACTTGCATGAGATAGATCGAACGCGCGCACGCAACCAAAGCTCGGTCCGGACGGTCTTAATAGACTGATACCAACCAAAGGGACGTGTTAAATGGGCGAGTACATGCAAGTTCGGGCCATGCTGCAAGAAGGCGAGGCCTACGCGGGACTGATCCTGGGTAAGGAAGAAGATCCCGATTACCATCTGGTGCTGTTGCCGGGCGAGGCGGTGGACGTCAGCTGGCCGACGGCGGTCGAATGGGCGGTATCGTGCGGCGGCGTGCTGCCGACGCGGCGCGAGCTGGCGCTGCTGTTCGCCAACCTGCGCGAAGCCTTCGAGCGCAACTGGTACTGGTCGAGCGAGCCGCACGAAACGCGCACCCAGCTGGTCTGGGGGCAGAATTTTGCCAGCGGCATCCAGACCATCTATGGGCGGCCCTACCGGGGCCATGCGCGCGCGGTGCGGCGCATCCCCGTGCCCTGATGCGGGGCGCGGGGCGAGCGCAAGCACTATATAGAAGCCGGCAGGTGCGCTGACGGCCTGCGGACCGCCAGGCGATCCGCGTCGATCAGCGTTCGGGCACCGCGGCGCGGCCGATCGGCTGCTCGATGTTGGCCAGGAACCAGCTGGTCGTGGCCATCAGCGCCACGTGACGGCGCAGGTGGTCGGGGTCGACCTTGTCGAGCGTGTCGGCCGGGGTGTGGTGGTAATCGAAATAGCTGGACGTGTCGATCAGCGGCGCGAAACTCGGCACGCCTGCACGTTCCAGGCCCGACAGGTCGCCGGTGGAGAGCGCGTCCTCGCGGCGGAACAGGCCGGCGCCGATCGGCTGCAGCGCGGCCTGTAGCGGCGCGAACAGCTTGCTCGACGTCGCCGGCACGCTGGCGCGCAGGCCGAACGGGCGGCCGGCGCCATTGTCGCTTTCGATGGCGCCGATGTGCTTCTCGGCATTGGCCTGCTCGGCGGCCAGGTAACCGCGCGCCCCGCGCATGCCGTTCTCTTCGTTCATCCAGGCGATCATGCGGATGGTGCGGCGCGGACGGTAGTCGAGCTTCTTCAGGGTCTCGAGCACGGCCATGGCGCTGGCGACGCCGGCCGCGTCGTCGTGCGCGCCGGTGGACAGGTCCCAGGAATCGAGGTGGCCCGACACGATCACGATCTCGTCCGCCTTGTCGGTGCCCGGCAGGTCGGCAATCACGTTGTAGCTGTCGGCGTCCGGCAAATTCTGCGGGGTCAGCACCAGCTTCATGGCGAGCGCGCCGCGCTTCGCCAGGCGGCTCATCAGCATGGCGTCTTCGGCGGTGACGGCGGCGGCCGGGATGCGCGCATTCTCCAGCAGCCCGGTGTTGCCGGTGTGCGGCAGGCGGTAGTTGGCGCCCCCGACCGAGCGCACCAGCGCCGCGGCGGCGCCCAGTTCGGCCGCCAGGCGCGGCCCGTCGCGGCGGTAGGCCGAACCCTGGCCATAGGCCGGGCCGGCCTGGCCGCCTTCGGCCATGCCCTGGTCGAAGGCCACGTCGAACAGCACGATCTTGCCCTTCACCTCGGCGCCGCGCGCCTTCAGTTCGTCGAAGCTCTTGACCACCACGACAGGCGCGGTCAGGCCGCCGGCCGGGGTCGCGCCCGAGCCGCCCAGGGCGGTCAGGATCACGCGCTGGGTGATGCCGTTCGGGCGGCCGGCGTAGTCGACCAGTTCGCCGGTCTCGACGCCACGCACCCAGTGCGGCACCTTCACCGGCTGCAGGGTGACCTTGGCGCCCAGTTTGCGCATCGCTTCGGCCACTTGCGTGACCGCGGCGGCGGCCCCCGCCGAACCGGACAGGCGCGGGCCGATCAGGTCGGTCATGTCCGCCATGCGCTCCCAGGCGTAATCGCTCTGCATCGCCGTATCGCGGATCCTGGCGAGCGCCGCCGGATCGTTGCCGGGGCTGGCGGCCAGCGCGGCACTGCTCAGCAGTGCTGCGGCAAGAACGGTGAGGACGGGGAAGCTGCGGCTGCGGTTCATGCGTCGAATCCTTGTTCAGTTCAGGGGACCCAAACGATAGCGCATCCGTACGCTTTTTGCAGGGAAATGTTGGCGTGTTTACACTGTGTCGACACCGGGTGTTCAGGCAGGCACCAGGCGCACCAGAGTGATTTCCGAAGGCGCGCCGAAGCGCTTCGGCGGCCCCCAGTAGCCGGTGCCGCGGCTGATGTACACCCACATGTCGCGTACCCGGTGCAGGCCGGCGACGAAGGGCTGTTGCAGGGGCACGAACAGGTTCCACGGGAAGAACTGGCCGCCATGGGTATGGCCCGACAGCTGCAGGTGGAAGCCGGCCTCGGCAGCCTCGGGCGCGCTGCGCGGCTGGTGCGCCAGCAGGATGCGCACGTCGGCCGCATCGCGGGCGCCGCCGGCCGCGGCGCGCGGGTCGCTCTTGTGCGCCGGGTGGAAATGGTGGGCCGTGTAGTCGGCCACGCCGGCAATCATCAGGGTCGCATCGTCGTGGCGCCGCAGCACGTGCTGGTTCAGCAGCACGGTGACGCCCAGGCGGCGCAGCTCGGCGATCCACTCTTCCGCGCCAGAATAATATTCGTGGTTGCCGGTCACGAAGAACACGCCGTCCGGGGCCGCCAGGCGCGCCAGCGGCTGGGTGTGCAGGCTGAGCCGGTGCACGCTGCCGTCCACCAGGTCGCCGGTGATGGCGATCGCGTCCGCGCCCAAGCGGTTGACCCGGTTGACGATGGCGTTCAGGTATGGCCGCTTGATGGTGGGCCCCACATGGATGTCCGACAGCTGGGCGATCGCGTAGCCGTGCAGGCTGGGCGGCAGTCCGGCGATCGGCACCTCGACCCTGACCACGCGGGCCAGGCGGCGCGCGTTCACGAAACCGAGCGCGCTGACGCCCAGGGCCAGCAGCGGCACCGCCACCGCGCTGCCGCGCACGAATCCGGGATCCGCCGGGCCGGCCAGGCGCAGCGCCAGCAGCACCAGGTCGCGCGCCAGCGCGGTCACCAGCAGCGTGGAAAAGAAGCCCATCGAGAGCAGGCCCAGCCAGGCCACCAGCTCGGACCAGCGACGCCGCCGCAGCGACGCCGACATCAGCCCCACAGGCACCAGCACGGTCAAGGCGGCCAGCAGCAGCACGCCGGCGACCGTGAACAGCGTGCCCATCGCCATGTCGGGCAACAGGCGCAGGCCGATATAGGTTTGCAACAGGACCAGCAGGAACAGGATGGTGGCGAAAGAACGGTTCACGAAGGGCCCGGACCAGAAAAACGGTAACAATTGTTAGATGGGGCAGGCCCGCCCCTCTGCAAGGGCCGCTTCCGATGTTACCGGTGCATGTCCGTTTGTAATAATCTGTATTAACGAGTGGCAGCATCAGACACGCGGTCTATAGTGCATTCATGCCTGGCGTCGACCTGATCATCCTGATCCCCGCAGAGGCAAAAGGAAAAGCCATGTTGAAATCTAAAATTGTTGGTGCGGTGGTCCTGGCCGCGGTTGCCGTCTCCCCGGCGGCAATGGCGGACGACCGTGGCGTGAACACTGCAATCGGCGCCGTGGTCGGCGCGGCCATCGGCCACAGCGCCGGCGGCTCGGGCGGCGCCCTGGTGGGCGGCGTGCTGGGCGCGGCGGTGGGCAACTCGATCTCGACCCGCGACGACCGCCGCCATTACGACAACCGATATTACGACAACCGCGGCTATGGCTACGGCTATGTCCAGCCGCGCCCGGTGTACGTGCAGCCGCGTCCGGTCTACGTCGAACCACGTCCGGTGTACGTGCAGCCGCGTCCCGTGTACGTCCAGCCGCGTCCGGTCTATGTCGAGCGCCGCGACTGGGACCGCCACGACCGCCGCGACTGGGATCGCCGCGACTGGGATCGCCACGATCGCCGCGACTGGGACCGTGGTGACCGCTGGGGCCGCTAATCCCGCCGCCTGTACTACCGAGCCGCGCACTGCGCGGCTTTTTTTCGCCTTTCCCCCTCCCCCCGCTTGCGCTCTGCGAGGACGCACCGCGTCGGTCGTGAGAGGCAAGCATGGTCCAGCAAGGCACAATCGTTTCCCTGGCGCGCGGCCAGTACCGCCTGCGCGAGCAGCTGGGCGGCTCGGCCTACGGCACGGTATGGCGCGCCGATGCGAGCGGCGGCGGCGTCGCCATCAAGCTGGTGAATACCGCGCAGATGGCGCGCGCCCCCGCCGAACTGCGCCGCCACTGGATCGACGCCGCCCGCGCCGAACAGGGCTTCCTGGCCCGGCTGGCGCCGTGGGACGGCCGCCACATCGTGCGCCTGCTCGACAGCGGCGGCCATGACGGATTGCCGGCGATGGCGCTGGAACTGCTGGACGGCGACCTGGCCGGCCACCTGGAGGCCGAACGCGCCGCCGGACGGGCGCCCGGCGCCCTGCAGGCGCTCGACTGGATCGCCCAGGTCAACCAGGCGCTGGCCAAGGTGCACGCGGCCGGATTCCGCTACCTCGACCTCAAGCCCGCCAACCTGCTGCTCGAACGCCGCACGGCCAGCCTGAAGCTGGCCGACTTCGGCACCAGCCGCGCGCTGCAGGAGCCACCCACCCATTCCTACGCCGGCACCGCCGCCTGGCAGGCCCCCGAACAGTTCTTTCCCGACGCGCATGGCGGCTACCTGAGCGATCCGCGCAGCGACTATTTTTCGCTCGGCGCCCTGCTCTACTGGCTGGTGTGCGGCCGCAAGCTGCGCTATGGCGCCGCCTGCGGCCAGGCCTACGCCGCCCATGGCCGCGCCGGCGCCGGCGTGCTGCGCCACGCGCACGGGGGCGTCCCGCCGACCCTGCACCCGGACGAAGCGGCCGGCTTCGCACAAGCCTTCGGCAGCACGGGCGCGCAGGCAAGCGCCCTGCTGCAGGCCATGCTCGCCCCCACGGCGCAAGGACGGCCCGCGCACGCACTGGAGATCAGCCGCAGGCTGGCGTCGCTGCGCGCCGGCATCGAGCGGGACCGCTGGCGGAGGGACGCATGAGGCCACGTCTTGCCTTGGCCGCTGCGGGGCTGGCGCTGTTGTGCGCGCTGCAGCTGCTGGCGCTGCTGCTGGCGCCGGCGCGCTACCTGCCGGCGGCGATCAGCCTGCGCCTGGCGCCGGGCGCGGCACTCTCGCTCGGACGCGCCGAGCTGGCGGCGCCGCGCGCAGGGGACCAGCAGTTTTCCCTCAGGCGCGATGCGGCCGGACGCTGGTGGCTGCGCAACACCGACCCGGCCCAGGGCGCCGTGCTGATGCGCGACGACGCGCGCCTGGCGACCGGCAGCGTGGAGCTGGCCGCAGGCCAGCGCCTGCAGGCCGGGACCACGCTGTTCGAGGTCGCCGCCGCCGGCGCCGACCGGGTCGTCCTGCGCGACGGCCGCCACAGCTGGGACTACGACGGCGCCCTGCTGCTGCGCGACGGCAGGCCCCAGCCGCCCTGCCCGGAGCTTGGCGCGGCGGCGCGCCTGGGCGGCCTGTGGAACCGCTTCGCCCCCGGCCTGCTCGCCTTGCGCCGTCCGCTTGCCTTCGGCGGGCATCTCCATTGCGGCAACCGGCTGGCGGTGCCGCGCCTCGATACCGGCAAGCTGACACTGGCGCGCGCGGCCTCCGGCGCGCTGGCGCTGAGCGTGCGCGGGACCCAGCCGGTGCTGCTGGACGCGGGCGGAGGCTGGGCCGATGTCGCCCGCCGCGAACATCCGCTCGACGCCGTGGAGGCGATCGCCGTCGGCCGCACCCGCCTTGCGGTCTCCACCGAAGGCGGCGCGCTGCGCCTGCAGCCGGCCGGCCAGGTGGCACTGTACCCCGAGCCCAAGGCCGAGCTGCCGGCCGCCGTGCACTGGACCTGGACCCAACGCGCGCTGTGGCGCCTGCCCGCACCTTCGCTGCCGGCCTGGTGCGCGGCGCTGGGCTGCTTGCTGGTCGCCGGCGCCGCCGGCCTGCGCCTGGCCGGGCCGGTGCGCGATCTGCGCGCCATGGCGCGGCTGGCCGCATCCATCGTCCTGCCCGCGCTGGCGCTGATGCTGCTGGCGATGCAGCGCGGCGCTTCGGCGCCCGGCACCGGCTGGGCGCTGCTGCTGGCCTGGGCCGCGCTCTGGCATGCCCTGCTGTGGCCAAGGCGCCCGGCCTGGCTCGGCGTGGCCGCGGTGCTGCTGCTCGGCGCCGGCCTGCTGGTGCAGCTCGAACTGGGCCTGGGCGCGCCCGACAGCGCCTGGCTGCGCCACGTCGACACCAGTTGCGCCCTGCTGGCCGCCGGCCTGCCGCTTGGCCTGTTGCTGCTGGACGGCGTGGCGCGCGGCCTGCTGTCGCGGCCCGCCACCGAATGGCTGCTGGTGGCGCTGGCGCTGTGTGCGCTGGCTGGCCTGCTGCTGCAGGTGGTGTTCGGCAACGAGACCGGCGTGTTCGAGATCCAGCCGGTGGAATTCGCCAAGTTCGCCCTCGCCGCCCTGAGCGCCCACTGCCTGGCGCTGGCGACCGGTGCCGACGTGGGCGCCGGCGGCGCGCGCGGCTGGCGCCACTGGCTGCGCATGCTGGCGCCGGCGCTGCTGTTCGTGCTGCTGCTGGCGGTGGCGCTGGTGCAGGTCGACGATTACTCGCCCCTGATCCTGCTGCTGGCCTGGGCCGCGGTCACCCTGCTGGCCTGGTGCCTGGCCACCGGGCGGCGCCGGCAGGCGGCCGTGGGCGCCGCCCTGTGCTGCGCGCTGCTGGGAGGCGCCGCCGCGCTGCAGTCGGCCGGCCCGGCCCTGGCGGGCGGCTTCTACGCCGAGCGCTTCCAGGTCTGGTCCGATCCGGAGGCGCACCCGCACACCGGCCAGCAAATGCTGCTCGGGGCGCGCGCCGTCGCCGCCGGCGGCTGGTTCGGCGCCGACCGCCGGCTGGGCGCGGCCTCGCTCGGCGGCCCGGTTGGCGACGCCCTGCGCATCCCGGCGGTGCAGGACGACTTCGCGCCGTCGTTCCTGATCAACCGCCACGGCCTGCTCGCCGCCCTGCTGCTGTGGGCGCTGCAGGCGGCCCTGGTGGCGGCCCTGCTGCATGCGGCCGCCGGCGCCTGGCGCGCGGCCTGCGGCGCCGGCGACTTCCGGCGCGCCTGGCTCGGGCGCTTCCAGTGTTTTTTCCTGTGCGGCGGCGCCGCCTTTCTCGCCGGGCACTTCCTGCTGTCCTGGGGCACCAACCTGGCGCTGTTCCCGATCATGGGCCAGCCGATGAGCTTCCTGTCGGCGGGCGGCTCGCACCTGCTGTTTTTCATCTGCCCCCTGCTAGCGTTCGGCATGGCGAGCGTTCAATCTTTCGAGGAGAATCCATCATGCCGGTCTACGTCCAACACGAAATCCTGGCCAAGGTAGATGACGTGTTCAATGCCGAGGCGCTGTGGCAGGCGCCCGGCCTGGCCCTGTTCTCGCGCCGGCCGCTGCTGCGCGACCTGCTGGAGCGCTCGCCGCGCGAACAGCGCGGCCGCGCCGCCACCCGCTGCTTCTCCCACGTCACCCTGATGCTGCCCCAGGACGAGGTCGACGACGACCGCCACCTGACCCGCGGCGCGCGCGTGCGCGACCTGGCGCAGGCGCTGGCGGCGCTGCACCAGAAGGACTTCGGCGACCTGCTGGGCGGCGACGAGGTGCGCTACCACGTGGAGGGCGCGGAGACCGTGGCGCCGGGCGAAGTGAAGGTGAAGTTCGGCCACGCGGTCTACCTGCCGGCGCCGGGCGAGCAGGTGCTGTACACGGTCACGGCATCGCGCGACAGCGCGGTCTGGCAGCCGGTGTGCGCGATCTACCCGCACCAGCGCCTGACCCTGGTCGGACAGGACCAGGCCGGCGCCACCTTCGCGGTGCCGGGCTGGCCCTTCAGCGTCGACGGCGGCATCCTGCTGGTCAACGACGGCCCGGATGCGCCGCTGGAAGTGCAGGTGCGTCCCAAGGACGCGCTCGACTGCCGGTTCGACGACGCCGGCGGCTACTATGTGATCCGCGGCAAGCGCGCCAGCGGCGATGCCGGCGCCCAGCGCCTGCTGCTCAAGATCAGCCGTGCCGGCGCCCCGGCGCGGGCCCTTGCGCCCGGCGCGCCGGCGCCCGAACTGCCGTCGGCGCGCCCGCCGGCGGTATGGAAACCGCGCGCCGCGCAGGCCGATGGCGAGATGACCGCGATGCCGCTCGCGGCCGCGCCCACGCCGGCTGCGCTGGGGGCAGCACAGGAAATCGGCGACGCCACCTATGCGCCGGTCGCGCGCCACCGCATCACGCTGGCCGCGCTCGCGCTGCCGCGCCTGAGCCGCTACCGCGAGACCGGGGCCGCCGCGCTCGAGATCGCGCTCGGGGCCGGGCTTGACGCGGGCCTGGCGCCGGTGGCGCCGGGCAAGGACAGCGTGATCCGCTTCCTGGTGGACGACGCCGACGAACTGCACGCGATCACCGCGGCGGGCCGCCAGCGGGTGAGCGTGCCGGCGCGCTTCGCGCCGCTGGACGGCGCCGGCATCGCCCTGCACGCGGTGCCATTGCCGATGGCGGACCGCTACGCCGCGCTGCTCGCGCTGCCGCACGGGCCGGAACAGCCGGCGGCGGCCGGCACGCGCCTGGTGTTCGGACGCGGCATGCCGGCGCTGGCGGCCCTGCGCGTGCTGGACGCGCCGCACTGCCTGCGCCATGCCGACGGCAGCGCCGCGGCCAGCGCCGACCGCCTCGGCCTGTCGCGCAATGCCTTCAGCTGGGAAGCGAGCGCCGAGGGCCTGCGCGTGGTGCGCCTGTCCGAGACCCAGGCCCTGTTCCACCTCGACGCCGAATTGCGGCTGGTGGCGCAGGTGGACAGCGCCACCCAGGAGCAGCCCTACCTGGTCCCGCCCGGCCAGCACCTGGTCGCCGGCCACTACGTGCTGCGCTTCGACGCCTGAGGCCACGATGCCCGCCATGCCCGCCTTGACCACGATCGCGGCCTACGGCGCCGGGTTGCTGCTGACCCTGTGCCTGGCGGCCTGGCTGAGCCCGCGCACCTGGTGGCGCCGGGCCAACGCGCGCGCCGGCGCCGTGCTGGTGGGAGGTACCGTGCTGCTGGGAGGATCGCTGGCCGCGCTGTTCGCGCCGATCGCAACGGAAGCGCGTGTAACGAGGCCGGTGCAGGCATTCGCGCCGGCCCTGGCCGAGGCGCCGGTGGCGGGCGCGCAATACCGCGTGCGCGACCACCTGAACCTGCGCGCCGATACCGGCATCGGTGCGCGGCGCCTCGCGGTGGTCCCGGCCGGCACGCGGGTGACCGCCACCGGACAACGCCGCGGCGACTGGTGGCAGGTCAGCGCCGTGGTGGACGGCCGCCGCCTGGATGGCTGGGCCAGCAGCCTGTGGCTGCGCCGCGCCGACGAAGCGAGCGCAGCCCGCAGCTCAAGCGTCTTCTGAGGCGGACTCCGAAGCGTCGTCCGGACCGGCCAGGCGCATCGGGTTGAAGTACAGGCCCTTGGCGAACTGGGTCGGGCCGACCCGCACGAAGCCGAAGGCCTCGTACACCGGCACCGCGAAATTCGAGGAGTTCACCGTGAAGGCGCCGTCGCCGCCCGCGGCCAGGGTCGCGTCGCGCGCCGCCAGCCACAGCGCGCGCGCCACGCCGCGCCGGTGCCAGCGCTTGCCGACGAACAGGTGGAACAGGTGGCTGCGGTCGCGCACCGCGACGAAGCCGGCGACCGCGCCGTCGATCACGGCCACGTGGTAGACATGCCCGCGCGCGAGGAAACCGCGTACCCCCATCTCGTCGTTCTCGGCGAGGAAGGTCGACGCGCCCTCCGGCGGCGACTCGTGCACGATGTATTCGCGCGCCAGTTCGCGCAACAAGGCAGCCACGGCTGGAATGTCCGCAGGCACCAGCGGTCGGATCAGCATGTCGTTTTGGGCAAACGTGTTATGGGAACGCCACAATATCACAGAAAACACTTTCCACACGGCAATTTAATTGACCGTGGGAAGCGGAGCCCCCTACACTGTCCAGACCATGGCAGACTCCAGCACAAGCGCCGGCGCAGGCACGGTTTTGACCCACGGCGCGACCCTCGGCCAGCGCGCCGGCGCCGCGCCGTCGCGCCGCTGCAAGGTGTCCGTGGCCCGGCCGCTGCGGCACGCACGCTATCGCAACATCTGGCTGGCCAACATGGTCTCGAACATGGGCACCTGGATCCAGGCCTTCGCCTCGGCCTGGCTGGTGGCCTCGCTGTCGCAGTCGGCCGCGATCACCTCGCTGGTGCAGACCGCGACCTATGTGCCGATCTTCGTGTTCGCCCTGCTGGCCGGCGTCGTCGCCGACGCCGTGCACCGCCCCAAGTTCCTGTTCTTCTGCAACCTGTACATGGCGCTGTACGCAGCCGTCATGGCGCTGCTGGTGGGCACCGGACGGGTGGCGCCCACCCCGGTGCTGATCCTCACCTTCTGCATCGGCATCGGCACCGCCTTCATCTGGCCGGCCTGGCAGGCGGCGATGTCCAGCCTGGTCGAACCGGACGAAGTGGAAGCGGCGGCCACCCTCAACAACCTCTCGTACAACCTGTCCGCGATCGTCGGCCCGGCGCTGGGCGGCCTGCTGTTCGGCTGGATCGGACCGGGCGCGCTGTTCCTCGCCAATGCCCTGTCCTTCGCCGGCCTGCTCGGCGTCTACTGGGCCTGGTGGCGCGAAGGCAAGCCCCAGGCGCCGGTGGAACAAGGCTTCCGCCAGCGCTTCGCGCTCGGCATCCGGACCGCCTTCGGCTGCCCGCGCTACCGCCGCATCCTGCGCAACGTGTGCTCGGTGTTTTTCTCGACCATCGCTTTTGCCGGCCTGCTGCCGGTGTTCGTGCGCGACGTGCTGCAGCTGCGCTCCAGCACCTACGGCACCCTGATGGGCTGCCTGGGCGGCGGCTGCGTGCTGGCCGCCTTCTTGTTGCCCCAGTTGCGGGCGCGCTTCGACAAGACCGGGGTGCTGGCCGGCGCGCTGGCCGTGTACGGCGTCATGCTGGTGGCGATGTCGGCCAGCCGCTCGCTGTGGGTGCTGGCGCCCCTGATCGTGTGCGGCGGCATGGCCTGGTCGGCCACCGTCTCGACCCTGAACGCGGCGGCCCAGCTGTCCTTCCCGGCCGAGCTGCGGGCCCGGACCCTGTCGATCTACCTGTTCGTGATGTCCGGCGCTTACGTGGCCGGCAGTCTGGTCTGGGGCCAGGTGGCGCAGCGCTGGGGCGTGCCCTGCGCCTTCGCCGCGGCCGGTGCCTGCGTCCTGGCGAACGCGCTGGTGCTGGCGCTAGGAAACCGCAAGAACCCGCTGTAGTCGGCGCCTAATCGGACCTTCGGGCTGGCTTGTTCAGGTGTAAAGTAACAGGATCGTCACCACCATCCTGCCCATGCCTGCCGCCGTGTCCGCTTCCTTGACCGCTGCCTTGTCCGCTGCCATGCCCGAGATTCTGTCGGGCTTCCAGTTTGCCCCCTCCTACGACGTGGCGGTCGCGAGCCGCCGCGGCAGCGGCCTGCTGCAGCGCGCCGAGAACCAGGACAATTTCGTCGTCATCGACTTCGCCGGCCAGGCCTGCCGCCTGCTCGGCCAGGCGACGCACCGCGCCATCCTGGCCGGATGGCCGCCGGGCCACGGCCGACTGGCGGTGCTCGACGGGATGGGCGGGCATGGCCATGGGCGCGAGGCGGCCGAGGCGGTGGCCGCCGGCCTGCTCGCGATTCCCCCCTGCCGCACGGCGGCCGAACTGGAGCGCCACCTCGACCTGCTGCACGCCGAACTGCAGCGCCGCTTCGCCGGCGAGCCGGGTGCGCGTCCCGGCACCACGCTGACCATGCTGGAGCTGCCGGAAGGCGGCGCGCCGCTGCTCTACCACGTGGGCGATTCGCGCCTGTACGAGATCGGCCCCCAGGGTGCCGTGCCGCTCACCGTCGACCACGTGCCGGCCACCGCGGCGGCCCTCGCCGGCCGCCTCGACGAGCGCAGCTGGTGGCGCCAGGTGCACGGCGCGCATGCGCCGCAGATCAGCCAGGCCTTCATCCTCGGGAATGCCTTCGCCGACCCGGCCCGGCTGTCCGACCCGCTGTTCGCACTGACGCCGCTGAACCTGCCGTCCTGGCTGTCCGCCCTGCCCGACCGGCGCGTCCTGCAGTTGCGCGCGGATGCCGCCTACCTGCTGGCCACCGACGGCTTCTGGTCGTGCACGGCGCCGGACCGTGTCGTTGCCGGCTGGCCCAGTGTCGTGGCCGGCGCCCCCGACGCGCGCAGCATGGTGGAGCGCCTGTTCGGCGCGCTGGAAGACGCCCCGCCGGCCGGACTGCATGCCGACAACCTGACCGCGCTGGTGCTGCGCCCGCTGGGCGGACGGCCCGCCCACGCCGACGAGACCGCGCTGCCGGGCCAGCCCAGGTCTTGAAAAATTCCTAACAGAAAATAATGTTGCCAATCAATGAATGCAGCGCGCCGCTGGGCTGCGAAAAAGCGTAAGCTTGCAATGTTGTCGAATTCCATGAAACCCGCCACCGCGCCATGAACCGCTGCCGCAACCCCGAGCATCCGCATTGCACCGTCTGGGTCATGCCCGGCGAGGAGCGCTGCGCGCACGGACACGCCCAGCCGCCGCAGGTGGACGCGGCGCCTGCCGCCACGGGCGGGCTGCCGGCCAGCTTCGAGGTGATCGGCGCCCTGCGCGCGCAGCGCGCCCAGGGACCCGCGTCGGCGCACGCGCCCGCCGCCACTGGCGGCCTGGGCCGCCCGCAACTGCACATCAGCGGCTTCGATCCGCGCGCGGCCGGCGGACGCCAGGCCATCAAGCTCGAACTGCGCGGCATGCCCATCGAGTGCGCCGCCGAGCTGGACATGCTGGTGCGCTCCGGCCTGCGCCTGCGCGACGGCGAGCGCTATGCCTTCCGGCGCAGCGCGCGCGGCGACTGGCGCCCGGTGTTCCTGGAGTTTTCCTCGCGCGGCCTGGAGCACGGCCAGTACCGCGTCGACATCGAGCTGCACAGCCGGCTTCCAGGACAGCCGGCGGCGGCCCGCACCTGGACCTGCTCGCCGGTGATCCTGGTGCCGCGCCCCGACGCCAGCCTGGGCGAGATCCACCAGACCTTCCTGGCCACCCACAAGAACGTGCGCGTGAGCGCCGACGATGCCGGCATCGCACGGGTGCAGGCGCCGGGCGGCGGACGCCTCGACATCGACGTGGTGGCCCGCAATGCCTCGATCGCCCACCTGGACCTGCGCGACCCGGCCGGCTCCGCCGGCAAGCATGACCTCGGCATGGCGAGCATCGCCTGGGACGAAGACCTGATCGAGATCGACGTCCCGTTCGCCGCCGCCATCCACCCCTGTCCGGCCAGTACCGCCTGCCTGGTGCATGCCGAGCCCGATTCGGCGACGCAGCGCCACCTGCGCCTGTTCGCGCTGGACGAATGCGTGCTGGGGCGCTTCGAGGAGGTCGAGTCGGAAGCCGACCTGCTGCTGGCCCACCACGGCGAGCACGGCGAAGACCGCGGCGGCCTGACGCGCCGCCTGTCCGGCCGCCATGCCGTCATCCGCCCGGGCCGGCAGGGCTTCGAGATCGAGGACGTGTCGCGCTACGGATTGCTGCTCGACGGCGTGTGGCCGGGCAAGCATGCGCCGGCGCCGCTGCGGCCGGGCATGCGCATCGCCCTGACGGCCAGCATCCGCGGCGTGGTCGAACTCGAAGTGACGGCCCTGCTGCCGCACGGCCTGGTCCTGCACCGGGTCGACGCCGGCGCGCGCGCCGAGGCATTCTATGTGCTGGCGCCGGAAACCCATCCCGGGCGGCGCGCCATGGCGGCCCGGCCGCGCGGCGCCGGCGTGCCGCTGCTGTTCCATCGCGACGGCGGTTTCTGGCACCTGGATCCGGCCAGCGGCGTCGAGACGCCGCTGGCGCCGGGCGCCGCGCTGGACCGCCTGCCCGGCATGGGCCGGCAACTGCGCTTCACCGCCCATCCGTATCCCGAGACGTGTGCACAAGCGCGCACGCACGCCCTCCGCGCCGGCGAGCGCCGGCGCGTCCATCCCGCGGCCTGGCTCGACGCCTGAGCGTCAGGAACCCGGCGGACGCAGCATCAAGAAGATCAGCGAGGTGCCCGCCAACAGCGCCGCCTGCAGGGCGAAGACGATGACGGGAATCCTCAGGTGCTCAGGAATTTTCATGGCGCATCCTTTCGTGTGCGTGACATAGAAAACCCGTTCGGGACCACCAGTCTACGCCTGCCGCCGGCGCACGTGCGTCCTGTAGCAGCGATATGAAGCGGATCGTCCATCTGGCAGATAAATAAACATTTCCGTTTACTTATCTGCCGAGCTTGCCTACACTCCCCGCATCCACTCAATGCCACGCCAGGGGTCGTATGCAACATCGTCTGCTGATCGCCAGTACCTGCCTGCTCGCCCTGCTGTCGACCATCGGGGCCTCGCTGGCCTATCCGCTGTTGCCGCCGCTGTTCTCCGGCGCGCAGGCGAATGCGCTCAACAGCTTCCTCGGCCTGCCGCCCAAGCTGCTGTTCGGGATCGCGCTGATGGCCAACCCGATCGGCATGCTGCTCGGCAGCGCCGTGCTCGGCTCCCTGTCGGACACGCTTGGCCGGCGCCGCATGCTGCTGCTGACCACGCTCGGCGCGGCCGCCGGTCACCTGCTGACCGCCTATGCGCTGCTGGCCCAGTCATATGCGCTGCTGGTCGCGGCGCGCTTCGTCACCGGCATCCTGGAAGGCAACAGCGCCATCCTGCGCGCGCTGCTGGCCGACCGTCTGCAAGGCCCCTTGCGCAACCACGCCCTATCCTGGCTGAACGGCGCCTTCCACCTGGGCTGGCTGGCCGGACCGCTGCTGTCCGGCCTGAGCGCCGCCTACAGCCTCACCCTGCCCTTTTATGTCGCCGCCGGCGGCCTGCTGCTGGGCGCGATCCTGACGCTGGCGGTGCTCGAGCCGGGCGTACCCGATGCACCGGCCGGCGCGGGGCGCGGCTGGTGGTCGCTGGCCCGCGAACGCCATGCTTTCACCCTGCTGCGCCACGGCCCGCTGCGGACCCTGTTCCTGATCTACCTGGCCTATTCCTGCGGCGTGGCCGGCTTCTATGCATTTTTCCCGATGTGGCTGGTCGAGGTGGGCGGCTACGACGCCGCCGGGATCGCCCTGGTGAACATGGCCATGTGCGGCGTGATGACCCTGACCGCCGTGTTCGCGGGCCGCGCCCACGCCATGGACGCGCGCCTGCGCGCGAGCGGCCAGGCCGGCGCGGTGGCGCTGGCGATCCTGGGCGTCGGGATCGGGAACCTGTGGGTCGGCATGGCCGCCATCGTCGTGTTCGGCCTGCCGCATGCCTTCTATAATGCGACCTTGCAGGCCTGGGTGGCCGAGCATTTCGCCAGCCACGGCCAGGGGGCCGTGATGGGGCTGCTGTCCACCACCTTCTGCCTCGCCCATGTCGTGATGGCCTTCGGCGGCGGCTTGCTGGCGCTGGCCGACACCCGGCTGGTGCTGGTCGCGGGCGGCCTGCTGGCCGCCTGGGCGGCATTCTCGATGCGGCGCTGGAGCCGCCAGGCCGCACCGACACGACAGGAATTCGCATGAGTACCCACATGAGCACGGCGGAACAGACCCTGTTGCTGCTGAAGACGCGCGGACCGCAGACCGCCCAGGCCCTCGCCGAGGTCCTGCACCTGACCTCGATGGGCGTGCGCCGCCAGCTCGAAGCGGCCGAGGAAAAAGGCCTGGTCAGCTACGCCGACAGGCCGGGCAAGGTCGGCCGCCCGGTGCGCCTGTGGCAGCTGACCGACCTGGGGCATGCGCGCTTCCCCGACCGCCACGCCGCGCTCACCGTGGACCTGATCGGCCAGGTGCGCGCGCTGTTCGGCGACGCCGCCATCGACCGGCTGATCGACGCCCGCGAAAGCGCCAGCGAAGCCGCCTACCGGGCGGCGATCGATCCCGCCGCGCCGCTGCCCCAGCGCGCCGCCACGCTGGCGCTGTTGCGCGAGGCCGAGGGCTACATGGCCGAAACGGAGAGCGCCGCCGACGGCAGCGTGCTGCTGGTCGAGAACCACTGCCCGATCTGCGCCGCCGCGCGCAGCTGCCAGAATTTCTGCCGCTCGGAGCTCGACGTGTTCCGGCGCGTGCTGGGGCCAGGCGTGCAGGTCGAGCGGGTGGAACACCAGCTGGCCGGGGCGCGGCGCTGTGCCTACCGGATCGTGCCGGTAGACTGATCCAGCCCGAACCTCCGCGCGCCGCGCCTCAGGAAAGCGCCGGGGCGGCCGCCAGCAGCGGCAGCCGGATCGTGAAGCTGCTGCCCTGCCCGGCCCCGTCACTGTGCGCCTCGACGGCGCCGCCGTGCAGTTCCACCAGTTTCTTCACCAGCGCCAGGCCCAGCCCGAGTCCGCCCTGGGCGCGGTCGGGGGTGCGCTCGGCCTGGGTGAACAGGTCGAACACCACCGGCAACAGGTCAGGCCCGATGCCGATGCCGTTGTCCGCTACCCGCAGCACCGCCCAGTCCTTGTCTTCGTGCAGCGAGACGCGCAGTTCGCCGCCTTCCGGCGTGTACTTGGCCGCATTGTTGAGCAGGTTGGCGGCTACCTGGATCAGCCTGGTCCGGTCGCCGCTCACCGGCAGCGGGCGGGGCGCGGCGTCGAGCACCAGCCGGTGCCGGCGGGCTTCGATCACGGGAACCACCTGCTCGACGGCCTCGCGCAGCACGGCGCCGAGGTCGACGTCGGCCTTGTTGATCGTGACCAGGCCGCGCGTGACGCGCGAGACATCCAGCAGGTCGTCGACCAGGTGGGTCATGTGGGCCACCTGGCGCGCGATCACCTCGCTCGCCTGCCGCACCCGCGCTTCGTTCGCGAACAGCATGCGCAGCAGCTGCGCGGCGCTGCTGATCGGCGCCAGCGGATTGCGCAGTTCGTGCGCCAGCATGGCCAAGAACTCGTCCTTGCGCTGGTGCTCGCGCTGCAGGTGCTCCTGCTGCCGCTGCAGGCGGTCGAGCATCTGGTTGATCGATTTCGCCAGGGTGATGGTCTCGCTGCTGCCCACCAGCTCGGCGCGGTGCGCGGTGATGCCTTCTTCGCCGAGCCTGCCGGCGAACTGCTCGAGCTTGCGCAGGTCCTGGGTCAGGCCGAGCGAAAGCCGTGTGCCCAGCAGGAACACCCCCAGCGCCAGCAAGACCGCGATCCCGCCGATCAGCGCGTATTGCGACGCCGGCTCATGCAGGATGTCGCCAAGCGCGGAGGTGTCCATGCGCAGCGCCAGGCCCAGGTGCTGCAGCTGGGCCGGCACCTTGACCGGCATGTCCAGGTAGGCGCCGGCCGATGCGGGCCGGGCCTGGTCCTTCCAGCTGAGGGTGACCGCCGGTCCGGGGTGGAGGTCGCGGATCCTGAGCTTGTAGACCAGGGCGCCTTCCGGGGTGTTCGTGCGCGAGTAGTGCAGCAGGCTGACGCCGACCAGTTCCGCGCCCTCGGGCCGATCGAAGATGGCGGTTTTCTCCAGGCCCTGCTCGATGCGCGCGCGCAGCCAGGCCAGCTGTTCCTCGTCGAAGCGCTCCAGGCCGTTGCCTGCGACCGCCTTGCCTTCGAAATCGGTAAACAACACCTGGACCGGGATGCCGTTGATCTGGCGCAGGCCGCCGAGGAAGGGCGCCAGGTAGGTTTCCCTGCCCGCGCTGTCGACCAGGCCGGTGGCCAGGATCGGGCTGTTCCCCACTTCCTCCATGCGCGAGACCAGGGTGGCGAGGGTATTGCCGATGGTCCGCGCATGGAAAGCGGCCTCGCGCTGCTGCAGCAGGGCGACCGCGGCATCGTGCTGGCGATTGACCAGCCAGAGCGAGGTCGCCGCCACCAGCAGCACGGCGGCGGCGGTCAGGATCGCCGAGGCCAGCGCAAAGCGCCGCGTCAGGCTCGTGCTGCCAAGTAGCGACCACAGCCTCATCATCAGTCGTCGGCCGGCACGAGCACGCCGTCCGCGCGGTAGCGGGCAATCAGGAGTTCCCTGGCGCTCAGGGCCTCATGGCGCGACGGCGTGAACGGCGGCGCGTAGTGCTTGACCAGGCCGCGATACGGGCCCAGCTTTTCCAGCGCGTCGCGCACCGCCTTCCGGTCGGTGCTGCCGGCCCGGTCGATCGCCTTGGCCAGGATGTGCATCAGGTCATAGGCATGCGCCACGCCCACCGGCCCCCGGATGTCCTCGATCCTGCGCACCGGCGACACCGCCGCCACGCTGCGCATGAAGCGCGCCAGCTGCTGCTGGTCGGCGCGGAAGAAGGAAAAGGTCTGGATGACGGAGAAGTCGACCTTGTTCAGGGCCGGTCCGGCCTGCCTGGTGAACTCGCCGCCGGTCACGCCCCAGTGGCTCAGGATCGGCACCTGCTCGGAAGCCGGCAGGGCCGCCACCTCGCGCACCAGTACGGCCGCTTCGTCGTCGTTGGCCACCAGCACGATGGCCTGGGCGCCGGCGCTGCGCAATGCCTTGTACTTGGCGACCAGGGTCTGGTCGCGCCAGTTGTACCAGGCGGTCTGCACGATGGTGATGTGCTTGTTGGCGGCCGCATGCTTCTCGGCCGCGGCCAGGTTGCTGCGTCCCCACGAGGTATTCGTCAGCAGCAGGCCGACCCGGTCCAGGCCGCGCTTGTGCGCCGTCTGCAGCAGCTTGGGCATGGCCAGGCTGTCGCGCAGCGACAGGCGGTAGACGTAATTCGGCTGCATGTCGTTGTCGATGATGGCGTCGGCCGAGGACCAGGGCACCAGGAACAGGGTCCGGGTGGCTTTCAGGGTCGGCAGTTCTTCGATGACGACGGGGCTGAAGCGACCGCCGAACACGGCCACCAGGTCGCGCATGCGCGCGAACTCCTCGATGTTGCGGATGCCGCGCGCGGGGATCGAGCGATGATCCTTGGTCACCAGTTCGACTGGCCGGCCTTTCAACACGCCGCCGGCGCGGTTGATCTCGGCAATGGCGGTACGCAGGCCCAGCTCCACGGCCTGGGCCGAGGTGCTGTTGTCCAGGCCGAATTCGGCATCGAGGCCGACGCGCACCGGCATCGGCTCGGCCCTTGCGCCGGCGCTGCACAATGCGAGGAGGACGACACTGACCATCAGGCCGGTGACGAGCTTGCTCAAACGGGAGGCGATCGGTTTCTGCATGGTTGGCCCGGAAAATGCGGACTAGCATTGTAAACCGCAAATACGCCGGACGCGACCGATAGCTTTCCTGAGGCAAACTATTGCTTGCCCGATACAACAGCCTGCGCCGCCGCGTGCTGGCCGGCTAGCCCTCGTGCTTCCACGCCGCCGGCCAGGCCGGCAGCGGGATACGCTCGTCGTCGCCCGGCACCGGCACGAAGGCGTTCGCTTCCCAGTCGCGCGCCGACTGCTCGATGCGCTCGCGGCTCGACGAGACGAAGTTCCAGAAGATGTAGCGCCGTCCGTCCAGGGGTTCGCCGCCGATCAGCACGAAGCGCGCACCCGCGCTCGACGCCACCCGCAGCGCCGCGCCGGGCTCCACCATGGCCATGGTATTGGCCGGAATGGCTTCGCCATCCACCTCGATGGCGCCGATCGGCGCGTACACGGCGCTTTCTGGCGGCAAGCCGTCGAGCACGATCGCGCCGCCCGGCGCCAGCTGGACGTCCAGGTAGAGCGTGCTGCTGAAGGTCGGCACCGGCGAGCTGCGCCCGAAGGCGCTGCCGACCAGCACCCGCACGGTCGCGCCTTCGAAGGCGATTTCCGGAATGTCCCGGGCCGGCGTGTGCGAGAAGGCGGCCGGCGCTTCCTCGTGCTCGCGCGGCAGCGCCGCCCATAGCTGCAGGCCGTGGGTGCGGCGCACCCGTCCCAGCAGGTCGTCGGGGGTGCGCTCGGAGTGGACGATGCCGC
Organism: Massilia sp. X63; assembly: GCF_041023745.1. Taxonomy (NCBI): domain Bacteria; kingdom Pseudomonadati; phylum Pseudomonadota; class Betaproteobacteria; order Burkholderiales; family Oxalobacteraceae; genus Massilia; species Massilia sp. X63. The sequence goes on along the minus strand of NZ_JBFTEF010000001.1, from coordinate 713,966 downwards.
TGCCGGCCGTCATCCAGTTGATCGCCCCGGGCTCGATACGCTGCTCGGTGCCCAGGCTGTCGCGATGCATGATCGCGCCTTCGAACAGGTAAGTGACGGTCGCCAGGCCGATGTGCGGATGCGGACGCACGTCGTGGCGCGCGCCGGGCTGGGCTTCCACCGGGCCCATGTGGTCGAAGAACAGGAAGGGCCCGACCGACTGGCGCGCCGCCGCCGGCAGGATGCGCCGGACCGTGAAGCCGCCGCCGAGGTCCTTGTCGTGCGATTTGAACAGGTGGGCAATGGCCATGGCGCGCTCTCCGTGCAGGGTTGATTGTCTTACTGTACACCATCCGCGCGACGGGCCGGCGGCTCGCCGCGCGCCTCAGCCCAGCTCGCGCACCACGCGAAAGCCGACGATGTCGTTCGACAGCATGCTGGAAAAGCCGTTGCGCAGCGCCGAGCGCAGGTAGCGCGGGTTGTACAGCCAGGAACCGCCGCGCAGGATGCGGCGGGCCTGGTCGCCGCCGCTCTCCCAGGCGCTGCCGTCCAGCGGGGCGCCGGCGTAGTTGTCGTGGACCACGTCCTGCACCCACTCCCACACGTTGCCGTGCATGTCGTACAGGCCCCAGGGATTGGGCGGGAACATGCCGCTCGGCGTGGTGCCGTGCCGGTTGGCGCCGCGCGGGCCGCCGTTGTAGCTGAAGCTGCCGTCGTAGTTGGCCTGCTCGGGGCTGATGGTGTCGCCGCAGCTGAAGGCGGTCCTGGTGCCGGCGCGGCAGGCGTATTCCCATTCGGCCTCGCTCGGCAGGCGGTAGCGCTTGCCGGTAGCGGCCGACAGCCACTGCAGGTAGCGCTGGGCGTCGTGCCAGGTCACGCCCACCACCGGGTGCGCATCGGTCTGGGGAAAGCCGGGTTCGCGCCAATCGACCTCGCCCATCGGCTCCCAGCCGGTGGCCCGCGCAAACACCCGCCATTCGCCCACCGTCACCGGATGGCGGCCCAGCGCGAACGTCCGCTCGATCCCGACCCAGCGCTGCGGCGTCTCGCGCTCCAGCCACTTCTTCTGGGCGCCGGCCGCCATCGCGATCTTGCGCTCGTGTTCGTGCGAGCCCATCTGGAAGCGCCCGGCCGGGATCACGACCAGCGACGGGCCGCTGCCTGCGCCGTCGAGGAAGGGATCGCACAGCACGCCGCCCGCGTCAGGGGTGTCCGCCACCGGGCTGGCCGCGATCGGCTGCGGCGGCTGCAGTTCCGACGCGCTGCGCACCGCCTCCAGCTCGCGTGCCCGCTTCTGCTTCGCCAGGTAGGCAGCCGCGGCCTTCAGCTGGGCGGCCTTGCGCTGCGCTTCTTCCTGGGCCTGGCGGGCCTTGGCGGCTTCTTCCTCGCGCCGGGCCAGCAACTGGGCGCGCAGCGCTTCCTTGCGCGCCGCGCGCGCCTGCTCCTGGGCCGCGCGCTCCAGGCGCTGCTGCTCGCGGCGCTGGCGCTCGACCTCGGCGCGCGCTGCAGTGCGTGCTGCAGCCCGCGCCTGCTCCTCGGCGGCGCGGCGCGCAGCCAGCCCCTGTTCGCGCTGCTGCGCCTCGCGCCGCGCGGCCTGTTCCTGCTCCGCGCGCGCTTGCGGCGACGGCCCGGCCGCGTGGCGCAAGGCGTCGAGCAGCGCGCGCACGCTGGGCGGACGCGCCGCGGCAGCGTGCGCCAGGCCGGCGCGCAAGGCGTCCCACTGGTGCGGCTCCAGGGCGCCGGGCGCCACCGAAGGATCGGGCGGCAGCGCGCCGTCCAGCATCTGGTAGATCATCATCGACACCGCGTACACGTCGAGCGCCGGCGCCGGCTGGCCCTGCGCGCTGCCGGCTTCGGGCGCGCGGTAGCCGGCGGTGCCGGACGTGGCCGGCGCATCGAGCGGCGCGCCCTGGCCGCCGCCCGCTGCCGAACGGGCGCGCGCCGCGATGCCGAAGTCGAGCAGCTTGACCTCGCCGCGCCGGGTGAGGAACAGGTTGCCGGGCTTGATGTCGCGGTGCACCAGGCCGTGCTTGTCCCAGGCGTAGTCGAGGGCGGCGGCCACCGGGTCGAGCAGCGCCAGTACCCGCGCGAGCGGCAGGCGTCCTTCGCGCGCCAGCAGGCTGTCGAGATCCTCGCCCTCGAGGCATTCCATGATGATGAAGTAGCTCGCCGTGGCCGGGTCCTGGGCCCATTCGTAGACCCGCACGATGTTCTCGTGGGCCAGGCGGCGCGCCCGGGTGGCCTCCTGGATCAGCAGCTTGGCCTGCAGCGCCGACTGGGTCAGCTGCGGCGGCAGGATCTTCAGGGCCACCTGGGCGCTGTGGCCCAGTTCGGCATGGGTGGCGAGGTCGGTCGCCTGCCACACCTGGCCCATGCCGCCCTGCGCGATCAGGCGCTCGAGCCGGTAGCGCCGGTTCTGCGGGCCGAGTTCCTGCCCGGCCATCAGGCCGATCTCGGTGCCGGGGCGCACGCGCTGCGCCGCGGCCTGCTGCGGAGCGGCCTCGGCGGGCTGGTAGGCCGCATCGAGGATCGCGTTCTTGCGCAGGTCGAACTCGGTGCGGCTCAGCAGTCCGTCCTCGTGCAGGGCACGCAGTTCGCGGATCTTGTCGATGGCGGTCTGCATCGCCTGCGTCAATGCGGCAAGGCCGCGCCGCAGGCGGCGCAGAAACGCTCTTCGGCGAGAGCCGGATGGCCGTTGGCGCAGCGCCGCGGCGCCGCCGCGAGGGCGCCGGCCTGGGTCGCCAGCAGCGCCACCTGGTGGCGGCGGTCCTTGTCCACCTCCAGTTCGCGCCGGGCCTGCTCCTCGCGTACCAGCTGCAGCGCCTCGGCGGTGGTCAGCCGGCCCGCGCCGCCGATGCCGGCCAGGGCCGTCAGCTGGTCGGCGTCCATGCCGGCGTGCACGCGGGTTTTCATGAAGTCGTTCAGGGCCGCCGCGTTCGGAGCCGCCGCCAGCGCCAGCTTGGCGGTGTCGTCCATCGCCGCGAAGGCTTCCAGGCGGCGCAGCTCGAGCGCGTGGCGGCGTTCCTCGCCGTCGAGCTGCACGTCCTGCAGCGCCCTGGCCTGGCGCGCCTCGAGCTCGATGGTGCGCGCCAGCTTGTCCTGCTGGGCCACGCTGCGGGTGGACTCGATGCGCTGGCGCGCCTGTTCGTCTTCCCACTCCTGCAGGCGCGCGGCCTCGCGCCGGCGCGCCGCGTTGGCCAGCGCCAGCGACTGGTGGCGCGCCAGGTGTTCTTCCTCGTCGATGGCGCGCGCGCGGCGCGCGCCATCGGCTTCGTCAAGGCGCAGGCGCACCAGTTCCTCCTGCCGGCGGGCGGCGTCCTCGATCAGCGCGGCCTGTTCGATCTTGTGGCGGATCTGCTGCTGCAGCAGCTGTTGCGAGAAGCGCTGGCGCGCGATGGCCTGGGCCTGGCGCGCATCCTGCTGCGCCACCTCGAGCTCGCTGCGCATGCGCAGCTGGGCCAGCGCGCGCAGATGCTGCCATTCCTGGGCTTCGTCGAGGCGGCGGGCGCCCTTCTTCGCCAGTTCGTGCTCCAGCTCGGCCAGCGCATCGCCGGCGCCGCGCTCGAGCGCCTGCTTGCGCGAACCGGCGTCGAGGATGCGCGCGTACAGCTCGATCTGGCGCGCCCGCACGGCGTGGGCGCGGTCGGCGCCCTGCAGCGACAGCTCGGCGCGCGCCACCGCGTCGTCCTGGCGCAGTTCCAGTTCGCGCTGGCGCACCCGCGCGGCCTGCTCGGCGCGGCGCAGGCGCTGCCATTCCTCGGCATCGTACAGGTCGTCGAGGTGCTTGGCATGCTCGATCTGCACGTGGCGCTCGTCGGCGGCCAGCCACAGGCTGCCGACCCGGGCGCGGTTGGCGTCGTACTTGTCGTGACGCAGTTCGACGGTGTCGACCTTCGCCACCGCCAGCCCGTATTCGGCCAGCAGCAGCTTCAGGCCGCCCTGCAGGCGCTGGTCGAGCTGCTCGCGCAGGTCGCGGCTGCCGGCCATTTCGCGGATCGAGCGCGCGCCCACGAATTCCTCGGCGAGCTGGCGCACCGGGGCCGCCAGCAGTTCGCGCAGCTCCTGGGTGCCGATGGTGCCCGGCACCGTCATGAAGTGGCGCGCAAAGGCCGGCACGTTCTCGATGCGAACGCTCACCGTCAGGCGCGCGCTCACCGCCAGCTGTTCGGCGGTGAGCACCTCGTCGAAGCGGAACGCCACCGGCAGCGCGGCCGTGCGGGTGACCAGGATCTCGGCGTGCTGGTCGCGCAGCAGGTGGTTCAGGCGCGTGAAGAAGCCTTCGATCTCGTACTCGCCCTGCGGCACCTCGGTGGCCTGCTCGCCCTGCAGGATGTAGGCGCGCGCGGTGGCCGGCACGCGCAGGGTCTTGACGAACACGCCGGACAGCGCGCGCACGCCGAAGAACACCGCCAGCTCGTCCGGCCCGGCGACCCAGCGGTTCTCGCGCAACACCGGCACGTTGCGCGGGGCGCCCAGGATCAGGCCGCAGCCGCCGCAATAGCGCGCATCGCCGCCGAGCTTGCGCTCGCAGCGCGGGCAACTGGCGCCGCCCAATCCGAACATCTGGAACATATCCGACTCCGTTTCAACGATTGCTACATCTGCAACAAGGCGCCCACCGATTCTAGCGCAGCCGGGCGCGATTCAAATGATCCCGATCCTGTCCACGCACGCCACGCTGGCGCCGCGCGCCCGGAGCGCGTCGCGCCAGCCGGCCGGCAGTTGCGCGTCCCAGGCGCGCGGCAGCAGGATGCGGTCGCCCGGCGCCGCCAGCCGCGCCAGCAGCCCGCATTTCGCCTCGACCCCTTCCACCGTCTCGACCCGCCCGGCGTGCCAGGCCGACGACTGGCCGCTGGCCAGCACCCGCCCGCGCGGCAGGAACTCGCGCCCGCGCGCGATGCGGTCGGCCACCACCAGCGCCAGCTCGAAGGAGGCGCCCTGGAAGCGTTCCGCGCCGAAGCGCACCGTGCTGCGCCACTGGCCGGGGCCGCGCCCGTCGAAGTGGCGCGCCGCGGCCAGCACCGCGCGCACGCGCGCCTGCAGGGCGGCATCGACGCCGGGCGCCGCGATGCTGGCTTCTTCCTCGCCGTCCCTGCCGTCGTGCGGCGCCGGGCGCACGCTGACCTCGACCCAGCACAGGCTGTCGTCCGCGCCGCCGCTGAGCAGCGGGAACCAGGCGCGCGCCGAGGACACGGCCGCCGCCGGATCGGGATGCCCGCTCAGCGCGCCGAGGTGCGGCAGGCCGTCCGGGCCGCCGGCCAGCACGCCCACCGGCACCCGGCGCAACTGGTGGCCGTCGATGCGTCCCAGCTCCCAGGCGTCGGACCAGCCGTTGGCCACCAGCGGCGCCGGTTCTCGCGGATCCGGCTGCAAGACCCCGCGCACCAGGCGGTCGGCCAGCACGCAGGCCAGTTCCCAGTCGCGGCTGCCGGGGGGCGGCGCACGGTCGAGGCTCAGCACCACCTGCTCGCGGCTGTCGAAACGGGGCTCGGTGTGGCGCGCCAGGCGCGCCACTTCCTGCATGCGCCGGGCCAGCTCCGGCGCGTCCGGCACGCTGCACTTGAGCTCGGCGCGGCCGTCGCGCGGGCGCACGGTGGCGCTCACGGTCAGCATCGACCCGTCCGGCGCGATGCTGCGGCAGCTGATGCCGGCGGCGCTCATGCCGGCTCTCCCACCGCTTCGCGGCGCGCGGCGCAGTCGCATTCGAGGTTGGCGACGATGCGGTCGAGTTCCTCCAGCAGCATCGGCAGCATGGCCGCATCGCCCAGCTTCATGCGCGCCAGCAGCGCCCAGGCTTCGTCCAGGGCGCCCGCTGCGCGACGGCTGTGGCGGGCGCGGCGCAGCTGCCCGTCTGCGGCCAGCGGCCGGCCGGGCGCCGCCAGGGCCAGCGCCGGCATGGTGCCCACCGACAGGCTCACCAGGTCGAGGCGGCGCAGCAGCGCTTGGTGGCGGCGGAAACCCACGCAGTCGTCCGGCAGCACCGCCAGGCGGATCCCGCACATCAGGCCGGGCAGCTCCAGGAACAGGCGGCGCAGCGCCTGCGCGTCTTCACGCCCGGGATCGAACACCGCCTGTCGCGGCGTCGTCGCCGGCGCGCCGGCCGGCTGCGGCGCCGCCTGCGCCGCCAGGCGCGCGCTCAGCAGTGCGGCCAGGTCGCGCGCGGCGCCCAGGTCGACCGGCAGGCAATCGTCCACCATCACCCCGAAACGGGTGTACAGCAGCTGGTTGAAGCCGCTGCGAAAGACGTTCCACTCCTCGAAGCTGGTGCAGGGCGGCAGGTCCAGGTTGCCCTGGGCCAGCTCGCGCTGCAGGGCCGCCTGCAGCGCCGCGACGAAGCCGTCCAGCGCCACCCGTTCGCCGCCCTCGCTGGCCAGGAACAGGTCGAAGCGCTGCTGCGCCTCGCGCGGGTCGGGCGTGTCGATGGCGAAGCGCACCCGCAGGCCGATCTCCGGTGCAGCTTCAAACGGCGTCAGGTCGCAGGCATAGGGGCCGGGATGCACGCACCACGCCGTCTCGCCGTCCAGCGGCGCCACCCGCGCGCCTTCGCTCAGGCGGCGCGTGCGCCCTTCCCGGCTGGCCAGCACGGCGAAGCGTCCGGCCGGCACCGTGCAGCCCCCGGCCAGCGGCAGCGCAATGAAGTCCGCGCCCAGGCCCGCAAGCTCCGGGGGCGGTTGGCGGAACGGCCGTGTGAACAGGTTCAGCATGCTAGGTCCCGGACGGCGCCACGGGTTCGACCGCGAAGCGCGCCCCGTGGTGCTGGAAGTGCGGCGCCGGCGCGTCCGGGAAGGGCCAGGGGCCTTCCAGTTCGCCATCGCTGTCGAGCGCTCCTTCGAGCACCGTGTTGCCGGCGCCGTCGCGCACCCGCAGCCTTTGTCCGCCCTGCAGCAGCATGGCCGCCGGCGGCGCTTGCGGGTCGAGCTGCAGGATCACCCGTCCCCCGACAACATGCAGGCGCCAGTGGCCGTCGTCGGTCGCCAGGGCCTCGAAGGCGGCGCCGCTGTCGGCGGCGCGCAGCATGCCGCCGCTGCCGGTCCAACGGGGCGTGGCCTGGGCGCGGCGCGCCTGCGCCAGCGTGCGCAGGCGGCGCGCCGTCAACGGCGAGGCCTGCAGCGCCGCCCGTTCGCCGGCCGTCAGGGGCCGGCTGCCGTCGAGCGCGCCCAACAGCACCGCATCGTCCAGCATCAAGCGGTCGCCTTCGACCCGGCGCCGCCCCAGCAACTGCGCCTGCAGCTTGCGGTCCAGTTCCGTCATGCCCATCGTGATTCCTCCTTCTTGCCGGCCGCCCCGGCCGCCGCGCATTCGAGCCTGGCGATGGCGGCGTCGCGCCGCTTGCGCAAGGTCGGCAGCGAGACCTGGTCCAGCAGCGCGAGCTGCTGCATGGTCGGCAGTTCGCCGCTGGCCGGGTCGAGCCAGGCGAGCGGGTAGCTGTCGTCGAAGGGCCCCAGCAGTTTCAGGTAGACCGCCAGCCGTACCGGCAGCGAATCGTCCGCCATCATGTGCAGTGCCCAGCTGCCGCGGACCTCGGCCGCCGCCGCCACCTGGAGATAGCTGGGGGCCAGGGAAACGCGCGCGGCAAGCACCTCGTCCAGCATGGGCAGCGGTGCAAGGGCCGGCGCTTCGTCCTCCGGCTCGCCCACCCCGTCCAGCGCATCCTGGCGCGCTTCCAGGATGCGGTCGGGTCCGGGCGTGGCGGCCGCTTCGGACTCGCCCAGCACGCGCCAGTAGTCGTCCAGCCAGGCGCCGGCGTCGTCCGCGTCCTGCAGCCAGTCGCGCTCGCCGTTCGCGGACAGGGCCTGGTATTCGCCGATCTCGCGCAGCATCGCGCCGATCTTGCCGGGATTGTCCTTCAGGGCCGCGAAGCGCTTCGAGCGGGTATGCAGGGGCCCGGGACTGCCGCCGAAGCGCGCCAGGGACTCGCTCCAGCGCAGGATCCATTCGGGGCGGCAATCAAGCACGCCGCGCAGCTGGCGCGCCTCGATCGGCTCGGCGTCCAGCGGACGGCCGAGGATGGCGCCGACCTGCTCGCGGTGCTCGCGCCAGGACCCGAACAGGCGCGCCACTTCGCCGTAGGCTGTGTCGAGCATCCGGTAGGCGTACATGCGGTTGGGGCTGCAGGGTCGGCCGCAGGCGGCCTGGTAGTTGTCGCTGTCGACCTTGTCGCGCAGGACCGCGTACAGGTCGTTGAATTTCTTGCGCAGCAGGGCGTCGCCGCCGGGCGCCGCCCAGAAGGCCTGGGAGCGCGCATGTTCCCCGGCCACCGCCGTGCACAGCGCGCTCCAGTCGGCCGGCCGCGCCTGCAGTTCGTAGACCAGGCTCAGGGCCAGCTCGCGCACCGTGTCGCCATAGCTGTTGCCGGGCATGGCGGCGCGCCCGCCGCCGGCCTGCAGCGCCTGCGCAACCGCGTCCACGTAGTCCGCCAGCAGTTCCGCGTCCGGCGCCAGCAGGCGCAGGGGGTCGATGCGGGCGAATGCCTGCAGCGAGCATTGTCCCAGCAACTTGCGGACCTGCTCCCAACCATGCTCCTGGTACCGGGTTCCCGGCAAACGCATACCTTCCTCATACGATGGCCATCCGCAACAGAGCGGATTGTCAACAGATGATGCCATACAAACACACAAGCAAGGCGCGCAGATGAGCGTCAATCCCCCTTCTGTTCGCCGGACCGGCCCGGCGCCGGGCCGTGCATCGCGCGCAGCAGCGCGGCGACCACCGGTGCGGCATGCGCCCCGCCCGTCAGGCTCGACTGGCTGACGAAGGCGGCAAAGGCCAGCCGGCGGGTCTGGCCCGGCAGGCTGCCCGGCTCCAGCCAGCCCATGAACCAGACCGTGGCCATGCCGTCCGCGCCGGTGGGCGCGGTGCCGGTCTTGCCGAACAGGCCGGAGCGCAGGCCGTCGAATTCCCTGGCGCGGAAGGCGCCGGCCGCGGTGCCCTTGTCCACCACGCCCTTCATGCCGGTGCGGATGCGGTCCAGGCGCACGCCCAGTTCGGGACCCGGCCGCGTGTCCGCCGCGCGCCCGTCGAGTTCGAGCAGCAGGCGCGGCGTCACGGTCCGGCCCTGCCCGACCGCGGCCGCCACCAGCGCCATCTGCAGCGGGGTGGCCTGCATGCGCAGGCCGATCGCCATCTGGCGCACCTCGTGGCGGCTTGCGATCGGGTCCAGCATCGAGGGACTGGACTGCAGCGCGTCCCAGGCCGACCAGCGGTAATCGCCCGGCAGCAGGCCGCCGTCCAGGCGCAGCGGCGCGCCGAAGCCGAGCCGGCGCGCCATCCCGGCGATCGGACGCACGCCATCCAGCGCGCCCGGTTCGATCTCGCGCAGGCCGGGCAGGCCGCCCTGCGCCGCGCCGCCCAGGCTGCGGTCGCCCAGCTCGGCGGTCCAGGCGAACCAGGTGTTGATGCTGTGGGTCATGGCCTGCGCCAGGCCGAGGCGGCCTTCGACGGCGCGGGCGCCGGCCAGCTGCTCGCGGAAGTTGGTGATGCGCGCGCCCCGATGGAATGGATCGACGAAAGCGGGATAGGCCGGTGCGCCGGTGCGAAAACCGTAGCCGCCGGCGCGCGCCACGGCGTCGATCTCGGGCAAGGGCATGCCGGCCAGCAGGCGCTCGAGGCGGGGGTCGCTACGCGCCGCCGCTTCCAGGCCGAGCGCGGCGATCACCTTGAAGGTCGAGCCGGGGGCGCGCCCGGCGCCGCCGTCGTGCTGGAAGGCCGGCAGGCGCAAGGGGCTGCGCGCCGGGTCGGCGCGGTCGAAGTCGCGCACTTCGGGCCAGCGCGCCGCCTCGAGGCTGCCGGCGCCGGCGCCGGCCGCGGCCAGCACGTCGCCGCTGCCGGCATCGAGCAGCACCAGGCCGGCCTGGCGCCCCTGCGGCGCGGCGCGCGCGCCGGCGCAGGTCTTGCCGTCCCATGTTCCTTGGCGCAGGCCGACGCAGTCGAGCGCCGCCTGGGCCCCCGCCTGCAGGCCCAGGTCCAGGCTGAGCCGGGCCGTGTGCGCGTTGCCGGGCAACCGGGCCAGCATGCCCGCCACGCTCGACCCGTGCTCGCGGTGCACGCCCAGCAGCGCCGCCAGGCCGGCGGCCTGCGCCGCGGCGCTGGGCCGGCCGTCCGACCACAGGGCTTCGCCGCCGCGCGCACCAAGCCGGACTTCGGCCAGGGCGGGGCGCAACGGCGATTGCGCCGCCGGCAGTGCATGCCAGGCCAGCCGCCCCTGCTCGGCGCGTACATGGCGGTAGGCCGCATCCGCCGTGCCGCTGATGGCGGCCAGGTCGAGCGGCGCGACCTCGAGCACGATGCGGCGCGCGCCCGGCAGCGGCGCCAGCAGCACGCGCTGCACGGCGTCGGCTTCCCGGCAGGCGCGGCCGTCGCAGATCGGGTCGACGCTGGCGCGGGCGCCCTCCACGCGGCGCAGGCGCCCGGCCAGCAGCAGCTCGGCCGGCGCCGCATCCTCCAGCGTCAGCATGGCAGTATCAGCCTGGCCCCCGCCATCCCAGGCGCCCACCCGGCGCCACGGGGCCCAGCCTTCCGGCAGGCGCGCGAACAGGCGCATCGCGGCCACCGGCAAGCCCTCGTCCTGGGCCACCGGCGCGCCGCCGACGCTGGCCAGCCAGTGCGCCGCGCTGCCTGAGCGCACGCGCCAGGCCAGCAGGCGGCGCTCGCTGTTGAAGACGCGCAGCTGTTCGCGCACGAAGGCGCCGTCGGCGCGGTAATACAGGCGTTCGAGCAGCCTGCGGCCCTGCTCGTCCAGGCGCAGCCGCTCCCAGCCCGGCAGCGGCACGCGCTGCTCGGGCCCTGCCGCATCCCAGGCGGCCAGGTCGCGCGGCGCCAGCTCGGCCAGGCCGCCGGCCCCCAGGCGGACCAGGCCGCGCGCCTGCAGTTGTTCGAACAACAAGGCGTCTTCCAGGCTGCGCGGCGCCGCGGCCGGCACCTGGTAGTCGCCCGGCGCCAGTTGCAGCGCCGGCAGCACGACCCCGGGACCGAAGGCCTGCACCAGCGCGCTATCGCGAACGCCCGGCACGGCGCGCTCGAGCAGCAGTTCGCCCGCCTGCGGGCAGGCGCTGCTCGGACGCCGCGTGATGCGCAGCGCGCCATCCGGCCACACCAGCCAGCCGGCCTTGCCCAGCAAGCCTTCGCCCTTGCGGGCGCGGCCCGCGCTCGCCATGCCGGCGTCGCCGACCCAGGCCGCCCCGGCCGGGCCGGCATGCCAGCGCAGGCGCAGGTCGGCGCGCGGGTGGGGGCGCACATCGCCGCGCAGTTCGATGCGCGGCATGGCCGAGCCCGGGGCGGCCAGCAGCACGCCGCGCGCCGGGGCCAGCGCCAGCGCTTCGCCGAATGGATAGCCGATGCGCAGCGGCGCCAGGAACGGGCGCTGCGGGTCGCTCAACTGCGTGCACAGGTCGATCCGCACCGGCGCCTCCAGGCGCATGCGCGAGGCCACCACCAGCGCGGCCGCGCCATGCCGGACCAGCGCGACGCCGGGCTCGCGCGGCACCCGCACGGTGACGCCGCCGAGCAGCGGCTGCAGCGTCGCCAGCGCGTCCCCGTCACCGGCGCTTGCGCCGGCGCCCGCCGGCAGCGAGCGCGCCGCCAGCGCCAGCACCACGGCGGCCAGCGCCGCCGCAACGCAGGCCAGCAGCAGCCACGGATCGATGCGCAGGCCTTGTGCCGGCGCCGGGCGCGCCCCCAGGCGCAGGTTGCGCGCGCGCCGCCGCGCCGTGCGGCCGGCGGCCAGGTTACCCATCAGTGACGCAAGCGTGGCTGTCATCGGCGGTGATCGAATTCACAGGGCGCGGCCACGGACGGGCCGCCTCGCCGGGAGCTAGCGGAGGGCCGGTGAAACCCGGCCATGCGGCGGGCGGCGCGCGCAGCTTCGCACGCGCTTTTCGACAGGTCATTCCGCGTTTTTCGCGTCTCGTCGCATCCCGCTCGCAGCCATGCGGGCCTTGGCCTACAGTGCACACATCGACAACCCACCTGCAAGGAGAAACACCATGAACATCATGAAACACATGGAAGCCGTTTTCATCGTCGCGATGAGCCTGGCCGTCTCGGGCAGCTACCTGATCGACGCCGTTCCGGAAGCGCAGGCGCGCAGCTACAGCGCCGATGCCGCCATGGTCGCCAGCGGCGCCAAGATGGCGGTGGTGACGGTCAGCGCTAAACGCCTCTCGGGCGAGGAAAAGCAGGCCGCCGGGGCGCGCGGATGAGTGCCGCTGGCCTGCCCGTTGTCGCGTCGATGCGACAGCGGGCGGCCCCCCGGCGCCGCGATTTGTATCAGCCTACTGCGCAGTTCGCCACGCCATCTGTTTCAGATGTAAGCATCCGGATCGCAAAGCGCGCCCGTACCTAAAGGCGATTCGTGAGAATTACAGAAATTCGTTTAATAAGTTCCGAAATCACTTTGCTTTGACTGTTTTCCATCCGCCGCGCAAATCGTCGTACTTAGCGGTCATCTGTGCGCTCTTGTGCCCCAGAATTGCCTGCGCAAAATCAGCCCCGAATTCCTCCCTGTAGAGCCGCTCGGACAAGCTTCTGATCTCGTGGAACGATGGCGGCGTCCTGTCGCTCGACGATCCGATCTCGGCTCGATCGCGCGCCTTCGCGAATGCTTCAGACAAGCCGGCCGCGCGCACCTTGTCACCGGGCTTCGTCGTCGATACGCGCTCGGTGTGGTGCACCAAGTAGCGGCTGACGATCAGGTCTCGGCACCCGGCGACCACCTCCCCGATCGACAAGCCAACCTTCGACAGCTTGATAGCCCCGTCGATTTGCAGCTTCGTCTCCCCGCCCGATTTACCTTGGGCCACATGCAGATAGCCATCCTTGAAGTCTGCGAACCTCATGCTGGCGATATCGTCGCGCCGCTGGCCTGTTACCAGGGCGAGCATCATGGCGTTCTTCGCCCAGGTGTTAGCCAGCGCGTGGATCGCCCAGAACTGCTCCAGGCTTAGCCGCTCACGTGCGACCCTGTAGTTCGGATTGAAGGTCGCCGACACCGGGTTTTTACCAACCTCGATCACGCCCTGCGTTTCCGCCCAGCGGAAGATGTCTGTAAGCTTCGAACGCATGTTGCGGGCCGTCCCGGCGCCACTCGATTTCGCGAACGCTTCCAAAAACGTGGCGACGTGTGCGGTCTCGATTTGCCGCATACGCATCTTCGCGAAGTCCGCGGCCGCGACCCGCTTCAAGAGGCTCTTCGCCCCCTGCAGGGTATTCGCAGCTGGCTGGGTCTTTTCCTCCCATAGCTCGCGATAGATCGGCAGCCACTCAGCCAGGGTGTAGTCGCTCTTGCCCAGCACCCAGTCGACAAGCGAGGAAGGTTCGCGCACCGCCACGGCGGCGTTGGCCTGCCGCGCCGCCTGGATTGCCTTTGCTCGGTCCTTGCCGAGGCCCTTCTGCGTCTTCTTCCCTGCATCCCGGTAATAGTAATATCCCGCCGAGTTGACGTAGAGGTTGGGCGGCAGCGCCCGGTTCTTCGCTAGTCTTTGCCGGCCCATATCATTCCACGTACTTTGCGTCGCGCTTCACTTGCCATGCCTTCCCCACCTTCTCTGGCTGCGGGTAGATGTGTCCGTCGCGCACCCAGCGCAGCAGAGTATTGTGGTGCGGGATCTTCGAAAACATCATCGCGGCCCATTCCTGCAGTGTCACATACCGCGACTGGATAGTCTGTTTTTGCATTGTCATTTCCCTTCCTTCTCTCCTTCTCCTGGGTGAGCAGGAGCGGCAATCCTGCACTCGTACACCTTGCCGCCGCTGCGATGCTTGCCGAGTGCGGCGCAATCCTTGTGCCAGGATTCCTGTTCTGCCGTGTAGCCGAACAGGATCAGTACAACGGCAGCGGCTATGATTGCGCCGCAGATGAGGAAATTCGTAATCCAGTCGTTCATGCTTCACTCCCAGCTTTCGCCTCGGTCAATTCCAAGTAGCGCGTGAGCGTGTCGCGCGCCTCCTTGATGTCGTCGCGCAGGCTCTTGCCGCCCGTCCGCGTTCCTGGAACAAGAAGCTTCTTGCGGGCGTGCAGGATGCAGCCTGTCGGGTCGTCAACCGGGAACATCATGTTCACGGCGTAGGTGTCGAGCACGGTGGTGTCGCCAGGCGTGCGCTTGTAATACTTCGGGTACTTGTCGGCCATGCTCATTGCTGCGCCTCCCCGGCTTTCGCCTCTAATGGATGAGCGGGGCAAGGCCAGCGCAGCGAGCCGTCACCGCTCGGGCAGGTGCAGGTCTGCGCCTCTGATGGATAGGAGGGAGCGGCGGCGAGCATGCGCGCCCATTCGGCATCAATGTCGTCGCAGTAGTTGAGCACGCGGCAGGCTTCGCGCATCTCGTCCGTAGGCTCTACCGGCACCCACTTCCACCCTGCTTTCTCCACCTCTCCTGATGTAGGAGTGCTGGAGACTGGTGCGCGGAAATTGTCGTTGCTCTCTGGTTTTGTATTTCCGCCCTGGCGCGCGGAACCGGCAGCAAACAACTTGGCAGACAATTCGTTGTGGCGGACTTCCATGGCGTCGATCACGTCCTTATCTGACCGGAATTCCGGCTCACCGTTGCCGCAGCAAACCATTTCCACCTGCCCCATGTACTCCGCGCCGACGCAAGGCTGCCCGCAGCATGTCATACCAACAGGCTCCGCTGCAAAGCTCAGCCAATACTTCAGAAACTCAAGCTCTTGCTCATCCTCTCCCGCAGTCGGAATGCCGGTATCGGGTACTGGTGTAGCGCCCGGCAAGAGCTTGGCGATGCCATCCGCGTGGCCGACGAGCACGTAAAGCGGCGGCTCGCCGGCGATTTCCAGCTTCGCGCTCGCGTCGCCTTTTAACTCCAGCAGGTCGAGCGCGGCATTGCGCAGGGCATCAACAAGCGATTCCATGGTCGGCGCATCAGCAGGCGATGCTGCCTTGGTGGCGGCGCGGAATTCGATGTCGCGTGGCCATGCGTGCGGTATGCCCTTGATGTACTGCTCGCGGGTGCATTCCTTCCATTCCGACCATTCGCCGTTTACGCGGCCCACAACGTCGAGCGGGCGCGTGCGGTACGAGTAGCTTTGCTCCATCGCCACCGGCTCGCCTTGTTGTGCTCGATCCGCCGAAACATCACCAGCAGAAGGCGCACCATCGCCGCCCGGCGCGCGGCACCGGCTGGCTAACACAATGCTGACTTCGCGGGCAATTGCGTGTTTCAACTTGTCACCCATCGGGCTGATTCCTGGCGCAACCGCCTGCCATGCGCGACCGATAGCCGAGATGATTGCTTTGCGTTGGCTGGCGGGTGCCGCGAAGGGCGGCATGTGCCCCGACTGATGCTGTTGCGCTCGATCCGCCCGATTCTCTGCCCCAGCGCGGAACATTTCCCCCGCAAGCGTTCCAGGCGCCCACTCGGCGTCAAGCTCTGCTTTCGTATGGAAGCCGTTCCACGACAGAAACGCCGCGTCAAACTGTTCGCGCAACTCGGCAATGACGCGATCTTTTTCGGCCAACGCCTGCCCGATGGACGGCCCAAGACTCATCGCTATAGCCGTTCCAGTAGTGGGCAGCAGCCGCGCTCGATCCGCTTCTACAGCAGCACGGGCGTAGTCGGTGGCATACTGCTTCACGCCCTTGATCAGCATTTCCCAGATGTGCAGGCGGTCAACCTCGCCCACGCCTTCGGTGCGCGCCAAGCCGTAGTCACTGATCCACTCCAGTAGCGTATCGGGAAGAATCGGCAGCGGTGGCAGCGCACCTTCTGGTACAGCAGCGGCAGGAGATGCGCGGCGGGAGAGGCTGGAAATAATGCCGTCAACCGAATCAGCCAGCCGTGCGTCGCCTTCGTGTCCGCGTGCGCGGATCGCTGCTGATGCCTTGCGCAGTACGGCCTCGTGTTTCTGGTTCAGTTCGGTGCTCATGCCTGTCCTTTCGTGGTATCCGTGGTGTCTTTCGGCTGGGCCTGGGCGGCAGACATGGCTGCGTCGAGGTACGTGCGAATGTCGCTCAGGTCGCCATCGCCACCGCGCATCAGAACGTGGCGGCAATAGGCCGTTGCGTGCTCGCTGTCCCATTCGCGGCTGAACCACAGCAGGCGCGCCGCATCCTTCGCATCTTGTTCGCTTGCCCCTTCCTTCTGTGCCGCAGTAGGTGCTGCGAGGATGGCGCGGTGAGCGGCCAGAACTGCGCGACCAATGGACACGGTGCTCGCGGAGTTCGGCAGCACGCCATAGACGTTATTGCGCGTCACTGCCTCAGTGATCAGGTCATCGTCACCTTGTTGTGCGGTAGATGCTTCGCTACCAGCGCGAACAAGGGCGATCAGTTCCAGAATGGCGGCAGGGTTGGCGGCGCGGTAGAACGCTTCGGCGGCGCGGTGTTCTGGCCCGATGCCATAGAACTGTACGCCGATGGCTCGGCCATCGTAGTTGCAGTAATCAGCGGTCAGTTCGACTTCGCCGCTGCCATCGCACGACGGGCATTCGATGCAGCCTTGATTCGTGATTTGCGCGCTGTCGAAATTCTGCGGCGTTGCGGCTTTCGCCAGTGCTTTTAGCTTGTTCAGGTCCAGGGCTTCCCCGGCGGTGTTGGTGTTGTTGTTCATGGCGCAACCTTAAAATTTTCGTCGTTGAATTCGTGCACCCAGCGCGAAGCGGTTTCTACTCGCGCGGATCGCACATCGTTTGCCGGGGCGCGTTCCTCGGTCAGCGGCTGCACCAGCAGCCAAGGGCCACGCTCAGGAGCGAACAGCACATACGGCTGGCGCCGCACCACTTCCCAGCGTTCGCCGTGCTGCTTGACGATCTGCTTGGCGCGCTTGGTCAGGGGAAGGAGGCTAACTACTCGCATTGCTTCCGCCTTCGTTGTTCGTGCGCTGCGCGCGGCCCGATGCGCTGTCGGCCTGTTCTTCGCGCCACTTCTCAAAAGCCGCCTGCGGGTTCAGCCAGAAGGCACGCAGGCGATCCGCTGATGCGCCCACGCTATCGCGGCCGCTGAACTTTATGCCCGCCTCTTCCAGTGCCTTGCGGATCACGCCGGGGCCGTTTGTGGTGTATGTCGGCATCACTCCCCACCTTTCGTATCGAGGGTTTCCGCCGCGTCAGCGGCACGTTCCATGCTCTTGAGGGCGCGAACGGTATCAACGGCCTGCCAGTTGCGGGTTTGCTTGTGGGCTACAATCGCCTCTTCCAGAGCTTCGGCGCGGATCGCATCGCGGTCTGCTGGTGCAGGGGTAGCGGCAATGCGTGCAAAGTGGCGCAGTTGCTGGATCGCCATGCGCAGCTCGCTTTCATCGCCCTCGTATCGTTCGCCCAGGCTCTTGTCGTTGCAGAGGCGGTCGGCAAAAGATTGCAGCCGGTTGGCCGTATGGCGAAGCGACTCAGCGAGCGGCGTATCGGTCGCCACTGGTTCTGCCGTTACTGGTGCGCCAGAAGTGGACAGGTGGGCGAGACGAATTGCGTTGCCGACGCGCTCAACCACTTCGCGCTCGATGGCGCGGGCGCAAGCCAAGTCGTACCCCTCGAAATCAGGCCCGCAGCCCGGCATTCCATACGCATCGGGGCGGATATGGACAAGCAACCCAAAGATTTCTGAATTCGTCAGCACCTCTCCGCTTGCCGCTTGTTGGCTGGCGGGTGCCGCGAAGGGCGGCGCTACATAATCCTCTCGCCTCAAATCCCACTTCCGGTAGCTGTGCGGAAACTCGACGTGCTCGTCGGGCTGTTGTCCTGCCCCTGCATCTGCTGGAGTGGCGAGAGGGGCGGCAGGCGCAGCTTTGAGCATCCGTCCTGCGATCTCGTCGAGCAATGCGACCGATGTTTGCGCGGCCCAATGATTCACCTCTCGGAGCTGCGCGGCGATAGCGATCAAGTCTTTAGCGTCACAGCTCGCCTGCTCGGTTGCACCTTCGGCTCGGGTGTCTGCTGCTACTGGAGCAGCGAGAGTGGGGATGGCTGCGATGCGGTCCACGAGCTGGGACAGTGCGTTTCCTTCCTGCTTCGGGTTGGCCATCACCATCACGCGCTCGTCGTCGATCACATGGCCGCAGTTCACCACTGCGCTGCAAATCGCGCGCCGCAGGTCTTCGGGCTTCGCCAGCCCTGCCTGTCCTGCTGCTGGTGCAGCCCCCTTGGTGGTAATCCATCCGCGCTTGAAGTAATCGAACGCGATCAGGCGCTTTTCCCCGCCAGCGCGGAGTTCAGCGTCGTCGTCCGAATCCGCGTGCATTCTGAACTCCTCGGCGATGCGCTCGAGCTCAGCATTGGGCATAGGGGCATCTGCTGCTGGTGCAGCGGAAGGAGTGGCGCCCTCTTCCCACTGCAGCGGCCGGCCTGGGAGTTTGTCGGTGATACGGCGATCTTGGATCATGCTGCCTCCTTGTGTTCTTGGTTTGCTGGGCCGAACAGAGCGGCTACCAGGGGATCTCGTTGCATGCCGATCTGTACCGCCGGCCGGGTGCCGCGTCGTACGGCGAAAAGCTGATCGAGCGCTTCGTCGGGCGTCGGCAGGCTTGGATCAATGCCCAACTCCCACACGACAGCCCGGTTGCGTGTCTGGCTCGTCGGGCGGATCTTGCGCAGCGCCCTCTGCAGGTGACGGAGGTAGCCGTTGAGCGTGTTCTTTCCCACCTTCGTCAGCTGGGACAGTTCCGGCGCGGTCCTCGGCTCTTCTTTCATCAGCCTCTCTATCAGCTCGATGGCTTCGGCGCGCATCGCCATCTGGGTGTCGCGGCTCAGTTGGCGTACCGATGTCCGTACCGGGAATTTGCTTTTCCTGCTCATAGAAACCCCGTCAGTTGATCCATCACCGCATCCAGCTGCTCGCGGTCGTAGTTCTTGAGGATCTTCGCCAGCACGACGTTGCAGACTGCGCTGTAGAGCTTGTCGAAGTCGCCCTGACTCATGCTGCCGAAGCTGATCGACTTGGCGACGACGCGCACCTCGCCTTTGAGCGTGATCGTGGTTTCAAAGAAGCCGGCCAGGACCGTGACATCGTTGCGGAACTGGTCGAAATTCTTCTCTACCATCTGCCCCTTGTAGGTCGCGTCGGTCGGCTCCCAGGTATCAAAGGCGAACTGCAGTAGCGCGAACAGCTTCTTATGGAACTTGTAGTTCCGCATGCGCTTGACCTCCGCCTTCACCGCGGCGCCTAACTTCAAGCCCGCGATGTATTCGGTTGCCTGTGGGTCGGCAGGCACCAGGGCGCCGTTCGGGGCCTTCATCAGGACGATGGCGGTCATGCTGCCTCCAGAACGTTGTGCTGCCGCTTGATCTCGCCGGTGATGCGGTCGAAGTACTGGCGGGCGGCGCGCACCTTCGAAACGATCTTGGCCTCCAGTTCCATGTCGCGCTCATAGCGCACCACGGTGACGCGCAGGGCCGGGTCGATGTGGTCGACGTAGTGCAGCTCCTCCTGCTCGTACTTGATCAGCTCGTCGGGCGTGTTGACCATGCAGTACGCCACCTCCCAGGCCGGGACGTTCCATAGGCGCATGTAGCCGCGGCACTGCCATTCGTACAGCTTGTCGTGGCCAGCAGCAGCCGTCGCCGGGAAGGTGGCCAGAGACCATGCCGACTTGATGTCGATGCCAGCCACGCCGGGAACGATGATGTCGCACTCGCCGGTGATGTAGTCGTCGGTGCGGCGCTCGGTGTTCTTGACGTAATCGGTGAAGAACACGCGGTTGTACAGCTCGATCGATTCATCCTCGACGATCAGACCCTTGTCCATGTACTTGCCGGTCACGACCTCGCGGAAGCCGTACAGCTCCTCCTTGGCCAGGCTTTCGATGTAAGTCTTGGCGCCGGCAGACAGGCTCTTATCCTTCAGCGCCTGCAGCAGCGCCTTCTCGTCGTCGGTGCGCTTCGTCCGGCGCTGGATTGCGGCCACTTCCTCGGTAACGAACTGCTCATCGATCGACTGCGCGTCGGTCATGATCAGGCCGAGCGACGAGCACCGGAATTTGAAGTTTCTGCTCATGCCAGTTCCTTTTGAAGGTCATTGACCAGGATCTGCTGGTCGGCGGTCAGGTCGAAGCTGGCGCGCAGCTTGGCGACCGTGTAAGTGCCGGCGCGGATTTGCTCAAGCGCCGCTGTCAGGCGCTGGCCGGTGATCTTCTGCTTCACCTTGGCCGGGATGCTTGGGCGGATCCGCAGGCATTCGACCATTTCGCCACCGAGCTTGGCGGTGCTGCCGTACAGGGTGATCTGCTTGCCGGCCCAATCCTCGATGTACGGGCCGTACAGCTTGTGGATGGACTTGGAGTTAGTCGCGTTGAGGATCATCGGCTTCTGACCCTTGAGGTACATGATGCTGTGGACTTCCTTCTTCCCGCCCATCATGGTGATCTCTTCGCTGCGCACCATCTCGATCGTGACGACCAGGTCGTTACCGTTCGGGAGTGCGTAGGCGCCGATGTAGCGCGGGTCCACGAGCTTTTTCCAGTGGGTGCGGACTTCTTCGGATGCTGCTGCTTGCGGTTCCATTTTTAGCCTTTCGCTCGGAGCTAAAGTTTGGGTTTGGCCGGGACTCTGCCGGCGTGGGTTACTGCGAAAATTCGGTTGCTGGCCTAGTCGCCACGTCATCCAGGCTCGCGCCGAGGATCAGGAAGGCGATGGCGATTACGAATGCTGCTGCGAGGCGGCGGATCATCCCGGCAGTCCTCCTACGATCGCGCTCACAGTGGCCACGACCCAGAACAGCACAGCCGCGACCTTGACCTTGATGTTGCGGATCTCGTGTTCGCTCATTTCAACGTCTCCAACACGACGCCAATCGGGCCGGCTGCATACAGGCGCTCCAGCAGGTTGTCGAGAGCGATGGCGCCAATGGCGTAATACAGAATCGGGCCGGTGGAGTTGTTCACTTTGACGCGGTAGGTCATCCCTTTTCTCCTCGTTATCGCCGGCCCTGCCGGCTGGTTGTTAGCGGGGTGGCCGAAGCCCCTACTTCGTCGCGGTGCAGGCGCTAGGCCCCGACCACCACACAGCGCCGCCCGTTCCCTTGAAATACCGGTTGATAGGAATTTCACAGGCGGCGCTGTGTGGCCCCTGTCTTTCCAAGGTGTCAGGGCATGCTCAGTTCCCACTGTCCCTACTGTCTCGGCCGGGCCTGCCAACCGACGCTTTACCGGGCGCCGGGCACGTATTCATTGCTCAAGCTCGAACACTTCTTCTTCCCACGGCAGCTCGACGTTCTCGCAGCCGCACCGGGAGCAGCACGTCACCAGGTCAACGTGATTGCTGACGCTGCCCCAAAACTCGGTCTCGCCGCAGCCCATATCGATCAGGCCAGCGGTTGTGATCTGTTCGCAGTCCGGGCAAAACACGTCGTCGCCGGGTTCGATTTGGTCGCAAGGGAGGGCCATCGTGTTCTCCATCTGCGCTCAGGGGTTGAGCTCGGTTGCGATGGAGTTAGTATAGCGTATCGCTAAATTCACGCAAGCTTTTTTTGTAGCGATGCGCTAAATATTTCGCTAAACTGTCTGATAGCTCGACTGATGGGCAGCGCGGCGCCGGCGACCAGACGCAAAAAAGCCCGCGCGTGGCGGGCTGGGAGGATGGGCAAGAAAAAGCCCGCACATGGCGGGCTCAGGCGTTGACCTTGATTAGTGCTTTACTTCGCCGTCGGCTGGGCCGGGGCTGGCGCCTGGGGCGCGGGCGCTTGGACCGCAGATGGTTGAGATGCCGGCCTAGGCGTCGTGGTTGAGTAATATGCGGCACCGGAGGACAGCGTGCGCGGCGGCTCAACGTTTCGAGCGATCCAGAATACTGTAGCGCAGATCAGACCCATCGCGCCAATGAGCTTCCACGTGGTTGTGTGCAGCTCGCGATGCAATTCCGCGCTGAGCGCTTTCACATCTTCTTTCGTCGCGAGTTGATCGAGCTTAGTCTCGATCTTCGTTAGCCGGACGTCAATGGCGCGCAGTTCACCGCGCGCCTGGTCGGCGAAGTTTTCCAGAGCTTTGACGCGTTCATCCATGCGTGGATCATCCGGCGGCCCGCCACTATTGTCAAGCGATCTCCCGAGTCGCTCAAGTAGGCGCAAGTCAGGCCTGGTCATCGAACTTCCACTCCTCTTTAACTAATTTGATGAACCCGTCAAGCTCAGCCTCGATCTTGTCCTGATGCGGCTGGATCTGGTCAGCCTTATCATCAGGGAGTAATTCGATAAGTCTCATATTTATATCAAGTTGATGTACCAGGGCTTTCGCAAGCGATAGCACCAACTTTTTCTCGTTCTTATTCATATTGTTTTCATGGTGCGCTAAAAATCAATCATCATCCTGCGGCAGATCGAGGCGCGGGCTCATCGGTTGTAAACCACCCTGAATCGCGCTAGACTCACGGCAACATTTCACAAGCAAAGGAAGCCATGAAAGAGCTGCTCGACTACATCGAAGCCGAGGCGCGAGCCAATGCGGCCTTCCACATCGCCAACGCCGACAACCTCACCAGAGAAAGCAACACACTGCTCAACTTGCTCCTGGCGGGCGCTGGCGGCTCCCTGGCTTTCGTAGCCGCCCTCCTTCAGAAGACCAGCCCGGTGCCCGCGTGGCAACCTTGGGCAGTCGGCGCAGCCTCGGCTTACTTATTCGTGCTCGCTGGCCTAGTCGTCTGGAAATGCCTATGGGTTCAAGATATCTGGCCGCCCGCGAACGAGCCAGGGAGCTTCCCCTTAGCCGGCTACACCGTAGAGCAGATCAGGCAATTCGACTTGCAGAACAAACAGCAGTGCTGCGACAGGAATCGAGCTCGCAACGAACGGATCGGAGCTTGGCTAAATCGCTGCCGCGCACTTGCTGCCGCGACGCCGCTTGTCACCGCCGCTGCGGCGTGGGCTGCGGTTGCGGCTGCGGCTGCCTAGGCGGCTCGTTGCGCGGCTCCTCGCTTCTGCGGCCCGGCTGCGGCATTGGAATTGGATTGTTCATTTCGGTCAGCATGTTGCTCGTCTCCGTGCGGCATCCAGGCGTGCCGCGTCGCCTTTAATCGTCGTCTTGAGGCAGATCGAGGCGCACGCCGAAGTCGCCTCGGTCGCCCGGCCCGCGATCCCAGCCGCCACGAATGATCGCAGCGCATTCGAACGTCTCGTACATGCTCAGCTTCCCGTATCGGACAGCTCGGCGGAACTCGCGCGCGTCATCGCGTGACAGGTGACCGACCTGGAGGCCATTCACCATCACCTTGACCGCCTTCTTGTCGTGCGGGTTGTCGTCCTGCAGGACCAGGTGCGCGCGCACCTCCATGTTGTAACCGTCGTGGCAGTGCGGGCCGCAAATCTTTGCGAAGCTGGCACGGTAGAAGCTTTCGCCGACCACCTCGAAATCGTAGTGGCCGGGGCCGGTGATAATGGGAATGGTCATCGTGGCTCCTCCCCATATCGAGCGCGATAATCACTCTCCATAAAATCGCACGCTTGCTTTATCGAAGCATCCGCAATTACCGCCCGTTCGATTTGCTCTCGACAGTCAGTAATTGCCTCGCCCATCTTGTATTGATGGCTTGTTCTGTGACCCGGAGCGCCCACGGCAATCCACGTGACAAAAATTACGGGGGCACCCAATACGGCATATAACAGGGCGCGCGATTTACGAGGTCTCGTCGGCTTAGCTCCGCAACCCGGGCACGCTTTTGCTTCGGAGCTAACCGGTCCGCTGCATTCATGACAACTGATGAGTGCCACACTTTCTCCAATCGGCATCTAAGCGTGCCGTAGCGCCTTTATACAAGTCTCTGCTTCACTTCCGTAACGACGCCGAGCACGATCAACTTTTCTTGGTCACTTCGGAGCGTTGGGAAATCGTCGTTCAGTGGGACCAGCTCAAAAATTTCATTCCCATTCGTATCCATGCCGCGCGGCCGATACTTCTTGAACGTGGCTTGGTTGCTTCCGTTGCGCGCCACGACAAAGTTACCTGGGCTAGGTGATCTCTCAGGATCGACAAAAAGACGATCGCCAGGTTGGAAGCGCGGCGCCATCGAAAGACCCTCAACATCAAGGCAAAAGGCCCAGCGCGACAAAGTCATGTCATCCGTGTATTCGACCGCGTACCCATCGCCAGGCTCGTACGGATTTTCGATGTCCCTCAACGCACCAGCCTGAATCGAAGAGATCACCGGAATCGGGCGCGTCCCCATGGGGGCTGGCTTCACGTTTTCGTCGAACACCTGCGGAAAAGGGGTCGGGCCATGTTGCTGATCCATCCACCCTGACTGAACCCCTAGCGCAACCTCAATTCGTCGCGCCATATCATCGCCCATTGCTTTTGGGCGTCCCGTCTTGCTGTCCGGGGTCCGGTTTTTAATCTGGCTGATGTAAGCCGGCGACGTTCCCGACGCGTCGGCAAGCCTCGCGGCCGATCCCATCCGCTTGATCGCCACCTCAAGGTTTTGTCGGCGAACTTCGTCAATTGTTTGCATATGAGCATTAGATAGCAAACCGCTAAAGTTTGAAATGTGCGAAACGCTATTGCTTTTATTTAGCGATTCGCTATACTCAAGCCCTATGGACATCAAAACCTACCTTTCTCAAGAGCGCGGGCGCCAGGCGGCTCTCGCAAAGGCTATCGGTGCGCACGCTCCCGACATTAGCCGCTGGGCTGCGGGAACCCGGCCGATTCCCGTCGAGTACGGCGCGGCCATCGAAAGGGCGACTGGCGGCTTAGTGACGCGCAAGGAGATGTTCCCGGATGACTGGCAGCGCATTTGGCCTGAGCTGGTGTCTGCTCCATCCAAGCGCAAGCGCACCGACCAAGGATTGGCCGACTCGTCCGCTTGACCGCCACTCAATAACGCAGCTGACCGGAGGACCATAGGGGTGCCGGTCTTTTCGGTAGCGGTGGGTGCATTGAGGTTTTCCATTCTTGCATTGTCTTACTGCTGAGCTGCCAACGCTTCATCTGATTTCAGGATTTCCACATGAACTACAAAGACGCCTTCTACAAGACCGTGCACAACTCCCCTGGCGGCTGCGAGGCGCTGGCTGTGCGCATGGGTTACACCGCTGGCCTGCTGCGTAACAAGGCCAACCCGAACTCGACCACGAACGTGCTGACGATGGACGACGCGTCGCGCGTGATGGAGCTGACCGAGAACTACGAAGTGCTGCACGCACTGGCGCGCGAGCACGGCTTCATCTGCACCCGCATTGATGAGCAGCCGGCCGGCGACATGGCTGTGCTGGAGTCGGTCACTGGCCTGTGGGAGAAGCTCGGCGCATTCGGCGGCGAGATTCACCAGGCGCTGGCCGATGGCAAAGTCGACGCGCACGAGGTCGAGAAGATTGACAAGGCCCTGTTCGTCGTCTTCCAACTCGGCATGCAGCTGCGCGCACGCCTCAACGGCATGGCTGAGAAGGTGTGAGCATGGACCAGATCTTTTCCCGCGAAGCCATGCAGCAGCGTGGCGCCGACGCATTCAATGCCGGCCGCCCGCGTGACTCGCATGGCATGAACCCTTTTGCCGCTGCCCTGCCTGATTGGCTGGCTGGGTATGACCGCGCTGCCCAGGAAGAATGCGTGTTCTTCCGGCGTCAAGCTGAGATCGTTACCAAGGAAGCCGCATGAAGACCGTCGCCAAGCGAATCATCATAGCCCTGTACTGCCGCGAAATGATCAGCGTCAGTACCGCACAGCGCCTGTTCTCGCGCCTCAAGCTGTGGGGGGCATGATGGAACTGCACCCACTCTGCACCCTCTTCCCGCGCATTTCTGGCGCCGAGTTTGAGGCCCTTAAGGCCGACATTTTGGCTCACGGCCTGCGCGAGCCTATCGTCGTGCACGCCGGCTTCATCCTCGACGGCGGCAACCGCTACCGCGCATGTGTCGAAGCTGGCGTCGAGCCGACTTTCAAGGACTTCACCGGCGACAACCCGGTCTCGTTCGTCCTGTCGGCCAACCTGCACCGCCGCCACCTGTCTGCCGGCCAGCAGGCGGCAATCGTCGCTAGCGCCCAGGACTGGACCCGCGCGCAGACGGTCGGGAACCCTACTTTCAAGACCGACGCCCAAAAGTGCAACGTTGCACCATTGGAGACCGTCGCCGACCGCGCCGCCCAATCCGGCGCCAGTGTGCGCACCCAGAAGATGGCCGACGCCGTCGCCAAGGCCTCGCCCGACCTGGCTAAGCAAGTGGCGCACGGCGAAATCAGCCTACCGAAAGCCGTTGCCCAGATCGAGGGCAAGCCCGCCAAGGCGAAACGGACGCCGTCGGCCAACGATGATGCCGACGACGACCAGCCCGACTTGGCGTCCGAGTTGGAAGCCGCCGACAAGGAGATCCGTCGCCTGTCCCAGCTCGTGGAGACCCTGAGCTCCGGTAACGACCTGGCGCAGCAGGTGGCCGACTGGTCCCTCAAGTTCGACCAGTTGTCGGGTCGTAATGCGCAGCTGATGCGTACTTCGAACGAGGCGCAGTCCCAAGCGCGCTACCAGGGTGACTTGCTGGCGAAGATCCGCAAGCAGCTTGGCGTGACCACCAACGCCGAAATCCTGCCGGCCATCGCACGGAGGGCTGCATGAAAGCACAGCTCGCCCTACGCCCTTATCAGGTCGACAGCGTCGAAGGCCTGCGCAACTTGATCCGCCAGGGCGTGCGCAACATGATCTTGTCCGTCCCAACCGGTGGCGGCAAGACCGTCATCGCGTCTCACCTGATGGCGGAGTGCCACGGCAAAGCCGGTCGTCGGGCTGTGTTCGTCGCGGACCGCATCGCATTGATCGAGCAGACCAGCGAGACCTTTGACCGCTACGGAATCCCGCACGGCGTGATGCAGGGCGGCCACTGGCGTTGCAAGCCATGGGAGCGGATCCAGATCGCCAGCGCGCAGACCATCGCGAAGCGCGGCTGGCCCGATGCAGACCTGATCATCGTGGACGAGTGCCACGCCGTGCACACCACCGTCGCCGAGCGCATCGCTGGGCGCGACACCATTGTGATTGGCCTCACCGCCACTCCGATGACCAAGGGCCTGGGCAAGCACTACGATGGCATTGTGACCGTCATCACATCGAATCAGTTAATTGACGCTGGCTTCCTGACCCCATTCCGCATCTACGCCGCCAGCGAGCCGGACATGACCGGCGCCAAGGTCACCGCCGGCGAATGGACCGACAACGAAGCCGCCGAGCGCTCGATGCCGATCATTGGCGACTGCGTGGAGGAATACCTCCGTCATGGCCGGGGCAAGAAGTTCATCGCGTTCGGCTGCAACGTCGCCCACTGCGAAGAGATGCAGCGTCAGTTCGCTGCCGCCGGCGTGAACTGCGACATGTACACCTACCGCACCGGCGACGAAGCACGCACCGCCCTGGTCGAAGAGTTCCGCAAGCCCGACAGTGCCATCCGTGGCCTGATCAGCGTAAGCGCCCTTAGCAAAGGTTTTGACGTCTCCGACGTCGAAGTGATCATCATGGCCCGCCCGCTCAAGTCCAGCCTGGCCGAGCACATCCAGATCCTCGGGCGCGGCCTGCGGATCCACCCGGGTAAGACTGAGTGCATCGTGCTCGACCACAGTGGCAACTGCATCCGCTTCTGGGACGAAATGCACGAGTTCCTCGAGTGCGGCGTGTCCGAGCTGGACATGGGCGCCAAGAAGCCGCCGAAGAAGGCTCCAACGATCGAGCGTGAGCCGACCAAGTGCCCGAACTGCGCGCACGTGCACAAGCCAATGCCCATGTGCCCATCCTGCGGCAACGTGTACAAGACGCCTGGAACGGCGGTCCAGCATGTCGAGGGCTCGCTCCACGAACTGAACGGCAAGCCCGTCAAGCAGGGCCCGACCGCCGAACAGAAACGCGAGTTCTACGCGCAGCTGCGCCACATCGCCCGCGACCGCGGCTATAAGGACGGCTGGGCGGCGAACAAGTTCAAGGAGAAGTTCAAGGAATGGCCGGACGCAAACGACGTCCCGCCGGTCGAGCCTTCCGCCGCCGTCCTCAATTGGGTCCGTTCACGCGCCATCGCGTTTGCGAAAGGTAAGCGCGCATGAGCAGCTTCCTGCAGTTCGTCGAGGCCAACGGCATCATCGTGCCGGACGGCTTCATGGCGGGCCGCTGGATCCGCTGCAAGACCATCAACCACCCGCGTAAGAAGAACGGAAGCATAAAACTCGCCGATGATGGCCAGGTGGGCTGGCTGCAGGACTACGCCGTGCACATGGAGCCGATCATGTGGCGCGCCAATGACGGCGCCGCCATGGCAGCGCCGATCGACCGCGCCCTGATCGCTCGCCGCCAGGCTGAACGTCGCCAGGCCCTGATCGAGGCCACGCTCGGCGCCCGCACCTACTACGCCAAGTGCACGCCGCTGCGGGACAGCCATCCATACCTGGTGGGCAAAGGCCTGGGCGTCGCTGGCTGCGTAGGTCTGCGCGTCGATGCGGACGGCTGGCTCGTCATCCCCATGCTCTACAACGGCAAGATCCTGAGCCTGCAGCGCATTTCGCCAGAAGGCGAGAAGAAATTCCACTTCGGGGCCACGACCAAGTGCGCCTACTACGCCATCGAGCGCGCCGGCGCCGTCGTCACCGTGCTGGTCGAGGGTTTCGCCACCGGCCTGACCATCTTCCAAGCAGTGCCGAACAGCCGCGTCATCGTCGCATTTAACGCCGGGAACCTGCCTGTCGTCGCTGAGCGCATGGAGCGCTTCGGCATGGGCGTCGTGTGCGCCGACAACGACCATGAAACCGCCGCGCGCATCGGCCGCAATCCAGGCCTTGACGCCGCCAAGCAAGCCGCCGAGCTGCTGGGCGTGGGTGTTGCCTACCCGACCTGCTCAGGGACCGACTGGAACGACTACGCCATGGAGCAAGTCGAACTTGCCGTCGCCGGCCAGCAGTTCAGCTTCAGCCGCAAGCGCACGGTGCTGCAGATTCAAGCCGCCGTATTCGCTGACATCAAGCTCAAGGTCATGAGGAAGGCGAAGCTACTGCGCGCCAAGTGAAAGACCAGGTGGAGCGGACGACACCTTAAAAAAACGTGCAAGGCCTTGAATCGGGCCACACCGCGAAAAGACCGAGGCCGCTGACGAACACCAGGGCACAGCAAGAACAAGGCGCAGAGGGGGCCTTGGCGAGGCCTGAGAGCACAGGCCAGACCGAACAGAGGGAAAGAGTTGGAAAGTTTGATCCGCATGGCGGGCACATTCACAGCGAGTGTTCCAGTCAGGCGGATCGGAGGGGCGGTCTGGGCGAGCCGCAGCAGGGTTGACCACCTGTGAAATCGTCACTTGCGATGCAAGTTTTTGCTGATTTTGCTCGGGGCCGCAGTACACCCCTTAGAACCACCACCAAAGCTTGAGGGGTCCAACCAACCCCTCTAAATGACAACTATGGCCGAGAGAAATATGAATCAGAAACCATTGCCGCCGAAGATTGAAGGACGTCTTGCCGAGCTCCGGAATATGGGCGAGTTCGACCAGGGCGACGTCTCGCACTGCCGGCGCACGTACTGGAGCGCCCGCGAAGACTGGCACAAGATCCTGATCGACTGCTACGACATGGCGAAACAACGCATCGCGGCGCCTGCTGAATTGGAGGCCGCATGACCCTCACCCGCTCTGCCCCCATCGCCCGCGCCAGCACCCTCAAGCCCGCGCGCACCCGCAAGTGCGCCGTCAAGGGCTGCCCTGCCCGCTTCCAGCCGCGCAGCATGACGCACAAAGCGTGCTCGCCGGCCTGCGCCGAAGTGGTCGCAGTCGCCGAGCGTAAGCGCCTGGCGGCAAAGCTCGCCGCTGCCGACCGCGCAGAGACCAGGGCCAAGCTGGCGAAGTTCAAGCGCCGCCCCGCATACGTCGCCGAGGCGCAAGAGGCCTTTAACGCCTACATCAGAGAGCGGGACCGCAACCTGCCCTGCATCTGCTGCGGCTCTTTCATCGCCGCCGGCGAGATGGCACTGCACGGCGGCGGCTGGGATGCCGGCCACTACATCAGCCGCGGTCACGCTTCGCACCTGCGCTTCGACGAGCGCAACGTGCACAAACAGCGCAAGGGCTGCAACAAGCCGGGCGGCACGACCCGAGCCAAGTACCGGGCCGGGCTGGTCGGGCGCTACGGTGAGCAGTACGTCGCCGATCTGGAGGCGCTCGAGTACGCGCCGCCGACCCGGGATCTCACGATCGAAGAGCTGGTGCGGATCAAGGAGACCTACCGCGTGAAGCTGCGCGAACTTAAAAGGGAGGCAGCGTGAAGGGCCATATCGTCATGCTGCTGCCGATCCCTGACGGGCCGAACGCCGTAGCCCTTGGCGCGTGGCTCGACACCAACATGCCGGAGCTCGCCGCCGAGCTGGATGGCACGCCCTACGCGAACAAGCGCGCCCGCCTGAACGCCCTCACCGGCGCCCAGGTGCGCAGCTGCGACACGATAGAAGACGGAAGCGCCCGGTTTCTCGCGGCGCTCCAAGATTTGACCGGCGAGGTATGACCGAACATCGTTCATCGGAGCATCACGCCGCGCCGCAGTTAACTCGCTCTATGGTGTTGCTCGGGTCAATAATATTTCCAGATTACAGTTTATTCTCGGCAAAAATTAGGCCATATATGGTACGCTGGGAGGGTCGTCTAACGGAGAAAGTCATGGGGTTCGCAGATCGCTACATCCACGCATTGAGCGCGTCGAACCTTCTGGACGACGCCCAGCATCAACAAGCCGAACCACTGATTGCCGCCGCCCTGGCCGACCTGACAGGCGGATCCGGCAGTGTGTTCGGTTCGATGCTCGCCCGCGCTAAGCTGGCCGGCGTGCCGCGCCAAGCATTCGAGAGCGGCACCCATGGCCTACCCGCCCTGCTCCGCGTCTGGACCGAGGAAGTTACCAAGAAGGGGCTTTCGCGTGGCTGGCTCAAGATCAAGCACGAATGGGATATCAAGGCGGCGCATGCGATGTACGCCAAGATCGCCCGCGTCAGCCTGGCTCATTGGCTGGGCGGCAGCTGTGAGGTCTGCAACGGGACGAAGATCAACGAGTCGCGCGCCTGCACTCACTGCCACGGCACTGGCCGCGAGCCGATTCAGGGCGGCGCCATCGAACGTGAGAAGGTGGCGGACATGGTGAGCGAGCTGGAGGGGATGTTCCAGTCGCATTCGGCGCGGGCCGGCGCGAAGATGAGGAAGGCAGCATGAGCGATATCGAGAAGATGCGGTCGTAAAGGCCGCTTCTGATTTCAAGGCAGCGACCGGCGCAAGCCCGAGCAGCATCAGCATCGACATGGTGCGACTCGACTGCGTCGGGCAGGCAATCGAGGAATATGTTGTCGGTGACGTGCGCGCCAATGTAAATTTGTAGAAACCCCGTTGCGCGCCCGGCCGAACGCCCGTAAACTGTAGTCTTCATCCCCTCGATCCACGTAATGCGCGCTCCGGCGCCACCGTCACCCGAGGCAGGCGAACACCCAGCACCCTTGCTGATTGTGCTCGCCCATACCAAGCCCGCGCCGAAAAGTTAGCGGGCTTTTTGTTTTGGTTTGCCCGAAGCGCAGCGCCCTGGCCCCGCTGCATAGTCCTTTCCTCGTCTGAGTGCGCCCTGTACACCCTGCCTTATGGGGAGCTTCTGACAGCCGGGAATAGCACCGGCACCAATTCTCGTGTCTCCTAAGTTCGGCCAGCGCCGAGCTTTCGCCGCCCCTGCCAATGCTCGGGCGGCTTTTCTATTTGAGGTGCCGCATGAGCGTCGAAGACGAACTCGCCTACCTGCGCTACACCGTCCAGCGCCTGCGCGATCAGGCCGCCTACGAGCAAGCGAGGAAAGCATGAGCACCGCCGCACTCGACTGCTACCGGCATCGCATCATCCACATCGTCACCGGCAACCGTCCTGCGATGGTCTTCAGCGTGACCGACAACACCGCCCTGCTGCGCATCTGCGAGCGCTTAGTTGAAGCCGAGCGCGCCGCCGAGATCCTGCTGCACAAGGGATACGGAAGGCCGGGCGCCGGGATGACGCTCGACGAGGTGGCGGCGCTGGTGCCGGAGAAGGCATGACGAAGCTCACCACCCTCAAGTCCCGCCTGTCGACCATCGGTGGCCGCCTGTCCGCCCTGCCCGTCGCCCGCCCTGGTGTCGTAGAGAGGAAGCGAGGCTCGGCCGGCGTGAAGGACCGCAACCGCATCCGCGCCCGGGACCATGGCCTGTGCCAGGAATGCAAGAGGCAGGGCAAGACCAGCCTCGGCGCCGCGGTCGACCACATCAAGCCGCTATGGGATGGTGGCGACGACAGTGACACGAACAAGGAGCTGCTGTGCCAGCCATGCCACGACGCTAAGAGCGCAAGGGAAGCCAAAGAAAGAGGCAGATGACATACTGTACACGCATACAGTAAACTAGAATGAGCGAAGCCGACGAGTGCGCTAACACTGGCCGGCTTCTAATCACATCAACCTGGTCGGAGGTCTCAATGACTGCTGCGAATTCTATCGCATGCGCTGCCCTTGCGTATGCAAATCAATCATCGGCGAGCCAACCATGGCGGGCGTAAGCGGCCGTAGCGGCGGTGCCCGCATCGGCTCCGGTGGCGCTCGCCCAGGCGCGGGTCGACCGAAGAAGCTGCGGGTCGAGCCTGCGCCGAAAGCGCCCTGCCTGTCGACCTGTAAGTGCGGCGCAGTCTTCGAGCAGACTGGCCGCGGACTTAAGAAGCAGTACTGCAGTGCGACTTGCCGAGCGTCAGCTAAGTACGACCGCCGAAGCCGTGTCGTCACGGGGAAGCGGAAGAGGCTACCTGTCTCGCCTACTGAGAAGATCTGCGCCCATACATCGTGCGGGAAGCAATTCGCAGCGCGCCACAAGTCAACGAAGTACTGTTCGCCCGACTGCTATCGGAAGGCTCAGCAAACACTTACCCGAGTCGCTGGCGAGCGTCGAAGCGGCAGAGATAGGAGCAACCGCGAATGCAAGCAATGTGGCAGCCGGTTCGAGCCGAGCTATGGCGACCCACGTCGCACCTACTGTTCTGCGAAGTGTCGAAAGCAAGCCTGCAGCCGCGGCGGTGGTGACACCCACAGAGAGCGAGCTAAGAAGTTCGGCGTGCGGTACGAGCCGGTCCACAAGGTATCGGTCTTCGTTGACTGTAGGTGGATATGCCAGCTCTGCGGTAAAGACACGCCGCGTGCGCTAATGGGCACGCATGACAAAGCAGCTCCGGAGTTGGATCACATCGTCCCGCTCGCCAAGGGTGGCGATCATGTCCGTGCGAACGTGCAACTGGCGTGCCGGGGCTGCAACCTGTCGAAGGGCGCGAAGACCGGCTGGAAACCACGCCAAGGGGCGGGGGCGGTCCAAAGTCCACACCCTTGAACGCTGGACACCCACTAGTCCCGCATGCACGAACAATTTTGTCCCTGAGAAAGAATTCAAATGGCAGGCCAGCCCGGAAGGAGCGGCGGCGCTCGTGCGGGCGCCGGCCGAAAGCCGAAGGAACCAGCGATGTTGCCGCTTTCGGTCCAGTATGACGACCCGCTAGTGTTCCTCAAGGCTGTCATGAACGACACCGGCACTGAAGCGAAGATGCGCGTCGACGCAGCCAAAGCGCTGCTTCCGTTCGTTCATCAAAAACTTGGCGAGGGCGGCAAGAAAGAGCAGAAGCAGGCCGACGCTAAAAAGGTCGCGAGCCGCTTCACCTCTGCCCCGCCGCCTAAACTCGTTGCCGCTGGAGGCAAGAAGGTGTAATCAAATATGGAATGGACCACAGCCTGTCTTGATTGGGAGCGCAGGCTGGTGGAGCGCGAGTCCATTATCCCGCCTCCGATCTATGCCGACCAGGCCGAGCACGCGGTTTCGATCTTCAAGGAGCTGCGCGTCGTCGACATTCCCGGCAAGCCGACATTTGGCGAGTGCTGCGAAGAGTGGGTATTCGACTTCGTCCGCGCGATCTTCGGTGGTTACGATGCCGAGACCGGCAAGCAGATGATCCGTGAATACGGCCTGTTGATCAGCAAGAAGAATACGAAGTCCACCCTGGCGGCCGGCATCATGGTCACCGCAGTCATCATCTGCTGGCGCGAAGAGGAGGAACACCTCATCTTGGCGCCGACTAAAGAGGTGGCTGACAATAGCTTTAAGCCTGCGGCGAGCATGATCCGCGCGGATGACGAGCTGCTTGCACTGTTCCACATTCAGGACCACCAGCGCACGATTACACACCGTGTTTCGCGCAACAGCCTCAAGGTTGTCGCAGCTGACACAGACACGGTTTCAGGAAAAAAGGCTGGCCGTGTGCTGGTCGACGAACTCTGGCTGTTCGGTAAGCGCGCCAACGCGCAAGCAATGTTCATGGAAGCGCTTGGCGGGCAGGTGTCGCGCGATGAGGGTTGGGTAATTTACCTGACGACCCAGAGTGACGACCCGCCCGCCGGAGTGTTCAAGGAAAAGCTGGACTACTGGCGAGACGTTCGCGACGGGAAGATTGAGGATCGCAAGACACTCGGCATTCTGTACGAGTTCCCCGAGGCGATGCTGAAGTCGAAAGCATACCTGCGACCCGAAAATTTCTACGTTACCAACCCGAATATGGGGCGTTCGGTCAGCGCCGAGTGGCTTGAAGACCAGCTACGCAAGAACCAGACGAAGACTGACGGCACCTTCCAGCAATTCCTCGCCAAGCACCTGAACGTCGAAATTGGCCTGAATCTGCGCTCCGACCGCTGGGCCGGCGCCGACTACTGGGAGCAGGCGCAGACCGTGCTGACGCTCGACGAGTTGCTGAACCGGTGCGAAGTGGCCGTTGTCGGCGCTGACGGCGGCGGTTTGGACGACTTGCTGGGCCAGGCGGTGGTCGGCCGCGAGCGCGAGACTGGACGCTGGCTGGCTTGGTTCCACGCCTGGGCTCACAAGATCGCCCTGGAGCGCCGAAAAGAGATCGCCCCTCGCCTGCTGGACTTCCAGAAAGAAGGCACGCTTACGATCGTTGACCGGCCCGGCCAGGACGTCCAGGAGTTCGCCGACGTCGTCTGCCGCGTGCGCGATGCCGGATTGCTGCCGGAGAAGCAAGGCATCGGCGTCGACGCCGCCGGTATCGGTGACATCGTCGACGAACTCTCGGCGCGCGGCTTCGATGTGCAGAACGACATCGTAGCGATCAGCCAAGGCTGGCGCCTGAACGGCGCGATCAAGACCACTGAGCGGAAGTTAGCCGGCGGTGAGCTGCTGGTGGCCAAGTCTGGCCTGATGCCCTGGAGCGTCGGTAACGCCCGGATCGTCCCGGCTGGTAACGCAATCTCGATCACGAAACAGGCTAGCGGGACGGCGAAGATCGACCCGCTCATGGCCTTGTTCGATGCTGTCTCGCTCATGGCGCTCAACCCTCTTGCCACTGCCGGCAGATCATTCTGGGATACCCCTTGAAACTACTCGACCGCATTCTTGGGCGCAAATCGGCCCAGCTTACCTACGACCAGGTAGCAAAACTGATCGATGGCGGCAGCGGCAGTACCGTGGCCCGGGTGCATGTCACCGCGAAAACCGCCCTGCAGGTCTCCACCGTGCTTGCCTGCGTTCGCGAGATCGCCAACGGCTGCGCGACGCCGGACCTGCATGTGCTGCGTGAGAAGCCAGATGGCACGCGCGAGAAGGCGACGAACATTCCTGAGTACCGGCTCCTAAGCCGACGTCCGAACGAGTGGCAAACATCATTCGAGTGGCGCCGGCAGATGACACTCCACGCGGCATTAACCGGTAAGGCGCTCTCGATTAAGGTCCGCGGCGACAACCGGCGTGTTCGAGAGTTGATCCCTGTCGAGCCTGGCCGCTGGGACGTCCGGAAGGTATCGCGCTACGAATTGCGTTACCGATGCTGGGACGAGTTCGGCATGATCGGAGAGTTCGCCCCGGAGGATGTTTTTGTGCTCAACGGCCTCCAGTGGGACTGGTCGGGCAGCATGGATGTGCTCAAGCTGGCCGCGGCTTCGATTGGCCTATCGATCGCTACTGAGCGCAGCCAGGCCGCGATGCATGAAAACAGCCTGCGTCCGAGCGGCCTGTACTCGATCAACAAGGTGCTGAGCGACGAGCAGCACACCAGACTCACTGCATGGATCAAGCGATTCGGCGGTTCAGCACGCGCAGGCGAACCGCTAGTGCTGGACAACTCGGCAACTTGGACCCCGACCGCGCAAACCGGCGTCGACGCGCAGCACGTTGAAACCCGGCGCTTGCAGATTGAGGAGGTCTGCCGGGCGTACGGCGTCTTCCCCGCCATCATCGGCCACGCTGACAAGGCATCAACCCACGCGAGTGCTGAATCGTTCTTCGACGCACACCTCCGGCAAACGCTTAAGCCGTGGCACAAAGCCTGGCGCGACCGACTGGACGAAACAATGCTTGACGGCGCCGGGCCGCTCTATGTGCAGTTCGACACTCGCTATATGGTCGCCGGGTCCATGAAGGACCGCGCTCAGTGGGCACGAACCATGGCCGAGATGGGCATCTATACCCGCAACGAAATCCGGGATGAGGAAGGTAAAGACCCGCTCCCAGGTCTCGACGAACCGCTCACCCCTCTAAATATGACGCAGGGCAGCAAGGAACAAGACGATGAAGACACTGAGCCAGACGCCAAATAAGCGCGACCGCAAGGATATGCCCGCACCGGCGCCACATCGCCAGCAATCGCCGATCGCAGCCGCCTCCAAGCCATCGCTGGAGCGAAAAAGCGCCGGCACCGGTGGCCGTGAGGTGCGCTCCTATGTCCTGCAGATTAAGGCGGTTGGCGACGACGGCACGGTCGAGGGCTACGGCTCGGTGTTCGGCGTGCGCGACAACTACGACGACGTCATCGCACCAGGTGCATACCTGGCGTCGCTCGCCGCGCACAAGTCGGCCGGCACTATGCCGGCCATGCTGTGGCAACACGATGCTACGGCGCCGATCGGCGTCTGGCTCGAGATGGTCGAGGACGCTAAAGGCCTGCGTATCAAGGGCAAGCTGGCGTTAGACACCGTCAAGGGAGCGGAAGCGTATGCGCTGCTCAAGATGGGCGCGCTCAACGGGCTGTCGATTGGCTTCGTCTCCAAGCAGTGGACGTACGACCGCGAAACGGACGTCCGCACGCTGACTGAGGTCGACCTGTGGGAAGTTTCCCTAGTCACGTTTCCAGCAAACGACAAGGCGCGCATCACTGGCGTCAAGGCGGCCGACGTCGCCGGCATCAAAACCATTCGTCAAGCCGAACAGGCCCTGCGGGATGCGGGCTTCTCGGCGGACACGGCCAAAGCGTTCCTCGCCGAGGTCAAACGCATCGCCTTGGATGAGCGGGACGCTCATGGGGCAGCTGCGGCACTGAAGGCGGCCAACCGGCTGCTCGACACCCTCACCTCATGAAAGACAACCACATGACCAAGAAAATGATCGTGATCGGCGCCGCAACCGCGATGGCCGCCCACTTCGCAGCCTTCCAGGCGAAAGCCGCGCTGCTCCCGTACGAAAAGCGCGAAGACCCAACCATCAAGTCGGTCGCCGAGTCGATCGACAAGATCGCCACCGCTTTCGAAGAGTACAAAAAGACCAATGATCAGCGCATTGAAGCAATCAAGGCTGGCAACTCCACAGCCGACTTCGATGCCAAGCTGGCCAAGATGGACCAGCACATCGAATCGCTGAACGAAGCAAAGTCCCGCCTCGAAAAGGTCGAGACTAAGCTGGCCCGCCCGGGCGCCGGAGGCGGCGAACAGAAGGACGGTCAGTCGAAAGAGGCGGTCGAGTACCGCGAAGCTTTCATGAGCTGGATGCGCGCACCTGGCGATCATGAGCGTCAGCAGAAAGCCGCGCAAGCCCAGAAGGCACTGGAAGCGAAGGCCACCCAGACCGTTACTTCGACCGGCTCCGCTGGCGGCTTCGCTCTGCCGGAAGAAATCGAGCGCACTATCGCGCGCCTCGGCGTTGAGGCTTCGCCGATGCGTCAGCTGGCCACTGTCCGAACCGTTGGCAGCCCGGACTACACCGAACTGTTCGACATCGGCGGCGCCGGCTTCGAATGGGTGGGCGAGACCGACACTCGCAACCAAACCAACACCCCGAACCTGGTCGAGGTGAAGCCGACCTTCGGCATGGCCTCCGCTAAGCCACAAGCGTCGGAGGAGTCGCTGGACGACCTGTTCTTCAACGTCGAAGATTGGCTGATCAGCTCCGCCTCCGAATCCATGTACGCCGGCGAAGGCGCCGCCTTTTTCCTGGGCGATGGCATCAAGAAGCCGACCGGCATGCTCGGCGGCCCGGCGCCGGTAGCTACCGCTGACGGCGGCCGCGCATTCGGCACCCTGCAGTACATCGCTTCGGGCCAAGCAGCAGCCATGCCGACCAGCGCGGACGTGTTCTACGACTTGATCTACTCGCTGCGCGCTCGCTACCGCGCCAATGCTCGCTGGGTGACCAACAAGCTGATTCTGGCAGCGATGCGCAAATATAAGGACACCCAGGGCCAGTACCTGTGGCAGCCGTCGCTGGTCGCTGGACAGCCCGATCTGTTCATGGGCTACGGCGTGACCGAGGCGGAGGACATGCCGGGCCTGGCCGCCAACGCTTTCCCTGTTGCCTTCGGCGACTTCAAAGAAGGCTACCTGATCTGCGACCGAGTCGGCATGCGCATGACCCGCGACGAGATCACCACGCCAGGGATGGTCAAGTTCTACATTCGCAAGCGTGTTGGCGGCAAGCTGCGCAACACTCAGGCGATCAAGCTGCTGAAAATCGCGACGGCGTAACCCAAGAGCGGGCCACTTCGGTGGTCCGCCTCGTTTTAGGAGCGGTAATGAAGCTGATAGTACAGTCGCCCTTTAGCTGGGCGCACCGCGGAGTCGAGATCGAGAACTTCGCGCAAGGCCAAGAGATCGAGACTGAAGATCACGACCTGATCGATGTAGCTAAGAACGAAGGCTGGGTTGCGGAACCTGGCGCCCAGGCGCCGGCGAAGCCCGTCCGCACCAAGAAATAACCGATCCGGCCGCCGTCGCCTACGCCGAATCGCTGAAGTAATCCCCTGCCGCTGGCTCTGCTGGCGGCTTCACAGAACATCGAAAGGCAGCACATGCCCACACTGCAAAAATTCGAAGATTTCGCCGAGCAGGTGCTGCGCGGTAAGCACGACTTTGGCACGCACGTGCTCAAGGTCGCGTTGACCAACACGGCGCCGGCCGCGACGAATACTGTCCTGGCAAACATCACCCAAGTTGCAGCGACCGGCGGCTATGTCGCCGGCGGCTATGTGCTGGATTCGGTCGTGCTGGCCGAGGTCGGTGGCATCGCAAAGGTCACGATTGCCGACGAGGTAGTCACCGCCGCCGGCGGTTCGATCGGCCCCTTCCGCTATGCCGTCGTATACAAC
This sequence comes from Massilia sp. X63, assembly GCF_041023745.1. NCBI lineage: Bacteria > Pseudomonadati > Pseudomonadota > Betaproteobacteria > Burkholderiales > Oxalobacteraceae > Massilia > Massilia sp. X63. Next base: position 674,734 of record NZ_JBFTEF010000001.1, on the reverse strand, counting down.
GACACCGCGACTGGCAAGCCTCTCGTGGGCTACGTCGACCGCGGCGACAGCATCACGCTGCTCGAAGGCGAGAGCGTTACCGTGGACTTCGACGCCGCCGGCGGCGTCCTGACGCTGAGCTGATCATGCTCGCCAACTGGACCCAAGCGACGACCAACACGGCGGGCACTGGGGCGATCACGCTGTCGTCCGTAACCGGCTTCCCTGCCTTGGGCGACTGGTTCACCGACGGCGACCTGGTCGCCTACAGCATCGTTAGCAGCTCGGATCAGCCGATCGAATCCGGAATCGGCGCTTTTACGGCATCGGGCTCGGTGCTGTCGCGCACCCTGGTGCAGGCGACCTTCGTTGGCGGCTCGTTGACGAAAGCTGGCGGCGCTGTGTCAGCGGCCACCCTAAGCGGAACGAACAAGGTGTACATCTCCCCGCTGACCGGGACATTTTCCCCTGGGCGGCGCGCGACAATGCAGTTCGGCGCCGCCGCTCAATTGATAGCCGCCTTCCCCGAAGGCTACGCGAACGTATCGGGCGGCAGCGTTGTCGCCAACCGAATCTACCTGTCTGAGTACAAACACGACAGCCCGCGTCAGATCAAGGGGTTTCGGGTATTTTGCGGATCCGCGAGCGGCAACATCAACTTCGCGATCTACCGCGTAAACGCGGACGGCTCGGTCGGTAAGCTGCTGGCCACAACCGGCAGCAAGCCGGTTGTGGCGGGCCTGCAGCCGTACGCACTGACGTCTCCCATCTGGCTACCACCCGATCGCTACTATGTCGCCGCCATCGTCGACAACGGGTCGGCCTCGTTCCGCCTGGCTTTCGGGTACGCGGTGACTGCCTTTGGTCCGGACGCGGCGGGAAATTCTCTCGGGTTCATGACAGCGTCGCCAGGGGCGTTCACGCTCCCTTCGCCCACGTGGTCCGGGGGCCTATCGGCGGTTGATGGCGGCAACGCTGGGCCCGCTGTCTTTATGGAGCTCCTCTGATGGGTAAAGAACGTTTTGCCGGCTCGCTGGTCAACCCGGAGTTTTCACTGGATGACGCCAAATCATACAAGTGCGAGCTGGTCGAGCGGCATGCCAAGACTCTGCGTGACCGGCTGACTTCGAATCTATCGAAAGGCGAGTTGTCGAGCTGGCCAATCAAGCGCGAGGAAGCCCGGCAGTGGGAGATGCTACGTGAGCAAGGCGAGTGTGCGATCCTGCGCGCCGAGGCATTTGAACGCGGCATCTCGATGGATGAGATGGTAGCGAAGGTGAAGGGTAACGCCGCGCTGTTCGGAAATCTTGAGGCAGGAATTGCCGGGGTCAGTGGGCGTCACCGCGATGCTATCCGCGCGCTGCCCGACTTCGATGCCGTCGCCGACTACGATTTCTCTGCCGGCTGGCCGGAGGTCTAAATGATGCTCGGGCTATCGCCACTGGGTGCGCGTCCGCTTGGTCTCGCAAAAGTCGCGAGTGCAGCAGGCGCTCCCTACTCGCTCACCGTCACAGCAGCGTTCCTAGTGATGGGTGGCGGCCAAGTTGAGATGCGAGTGTCGCGTCGACTCGCGGCACAGCCGACTGCGCTTTCGCTCGCGAACGGCTCTGCTGCACTAATCGCCGCGCGTGCACTTCCAGTGCAGCCGGCATCGTTCCAGGCAACCGGTCGCGACGTCGGACTCAGGGCGGCACGCCGCATCGTAGTAGCGCGAGCTGATCTGTCGGCCACCGGCAGCGCCGTCGCAATGCGAGTTTCGCGGCGGATGACGGTCGCGCCGGTAGAAATGACGATCACCGGCGGATCGATCCAGTTCGAATACATGCCGTCGCCGCCGGCTGGCAGCTACGAAATGCCGGTTTCCCCGGCTGCGCTCGCGTTCACCGGCGGAAATGTCGGAATGCGCGTGACCAGGCGCGTTTCGGTGGCGCCGGCCGCGCTCGCGATGTCTGCTGGCGACGTTCGGCTGCTTGCTGGGCGTCGCATGGCGGTCGCCGGTGGGGCGCTGCAGCTGGCCGCTGGACCTGCGTTGCTGCGCGCCGCCCGGCTGCTGCAAGTCAGCCCGTCCCAGATGGCCGCCGCCGGAGGAGCCGTGACGCTGCGCTACAGCCAGCAGATCGAATACGCGCGGGCGCCGGCCGGCCCCGGCTACGCACCACAGCGCGTCGAAGTGCAAGCCAGGCCGGCGCAGATCGGCGGCTACCGCCCTGCTTCAATTCAAAGGAACAACCGATGACAACGAAACTGGTATCGCCGCCGGTCGGCCTGCCGGTGCCGCTTGCTGCCGCGATCAGCAAGGCGCGCGCCGACGGGGCCGACATGGAGGCCGAAGTCGAGCTCGAGGTGCGCGGCATTGCCGGCGAAGTAGAGCACCTCCTGCAGCGAGCACTGATTGACCAAACCAGGCGCGTCACAATGGATGCCTTCCCTGGCGCGATCAAGATGTCTGGCGCGCCGCTGATTGCGGTCGAGCACGTGAAGTTCTACGACCCGGCGGGCGTGCTGCAAACGCTCGATCCGCAAGACTACCTCGTAGACAGCGTGAGCGAGCCGGGCTACATCGTGCCGGCACCGGGCCGGGAATGGCCACCCACCGCCGATCGCGTGAACGCCGTCGAGGTGCAATACCGCTGCGGCTACGGCGCTGATCATACCGCGGTGCCGGCGGCGATTCAGAGCTATATCCTCGGGCGGCTGGAGTTGCTGCACTTGCCGGCCGGCAGCAAGAGCGGCGAATACCTAAGTGGGCTGCTCGACAGATACAGGATCTACGAATGAACGACAAGATCACGATTCAGCGCCCGCCGACCACGAAGAATGCCGCCGGCCAGATCGTAGGCGAATGGTCCGACGTGGCTGCCGTGTGGGCTGACGTTCGCCATCAATCCGGCGCCGAGGTGCTGCGGAACGGCCTCCCGGTGTCGACCGTCCGCGCTTCGATCATGATCCGAGCCCGCGCAGACGTAGATAACAGCATGCGCGTCGCCTACAAGGGTGCGCTCTACAACATCAAGTCGGTGCTGCCGAACGATCGGGACCGCCGCTTTATGTTCCTGGTCTGCGAGTCGGCCAAATGATCCGGATCGACATGAGCGAACTGACGGAGGTCGTCGAAAGAACGGTGCGCGAGATCCGCGAGTCGGTCAATGAGCCCGCTCTACGCAAGGTTGGCTTCGCCGGCGCCGAGGTCTTTCGCGACGAGGCTAAACGCAACGCCATGGCGCACATCCAGACCGGAACCATCTACCGCAACATCATCGTCAAGCGCCTGGAGGAACAATCTGACGGGGGCAACCGCCAGGCGTACCTGGTCACCGTGCGCAAGGGCGACTATGGCGGTGGTGATGCCTTCTACTGGCGCTTCGTCGAACACGGGCACAAGTTCGTGCCGCGCAATACCAGGGTCAGCGCCCGAACAGGACGAAAGATCGGATGGGCTGCACACCGTCGGGCCGCCGAGCTCGAGTACGGCACCGCCAGCGCGCCGGCCTACCCATTCATGCGGCCGGCCTACGAAAGCAAGAAAGGCGCGGCGACCAGTGCGATGACCCGCGCCCTGTCTGAAATCCTCGCGAGGAACACGTGACACCTGAAGCCCTCATCTATGACGCATTGAAGCACCTCGCCGGCGGCCGTGTTCTGCCCGACTTCGCGCCAGAAGGCCCCGACGCGCCCTTCATCGTCTACCAGGTCGTGGGCGGCGAGCCGATCAACTACCTGACCGGCGAGCAGCCTGACAAGCAGCGGGTGCGCATGCAAGTAAGCGTGTGGGCCGGCGAGGATCGCATCGAGGCGTCCGAGCTTGGCGCCGAGGTCGAAGCAGCCATCCGCGCCGCGACCGCCCTGCAGCCCGAGGTCGCAAGCGGCCGCATCGCCACCTACGACGAAGAGACGCGCAGCCGCGGCACTCGCCAAGACTTCTACCTGCTCTGCTGATTTACCGATTTCCATCTAAGCCGCCCCGAGCAGTCCGGGCGGCTTTTTCTTTGCCCGGCTCCCGGGCTTTTAACTTCGAAAGGCCCTAAATGCAACTGCCAAACAACATCGCGTTCGCCGTAGCGACCGTATTCGCTACGGCCGTCAGCGTCACCGCCGCCACCAACGCGGCTGAGACTGTTCTGACGGCCACCAATAGCTACACTGTTGGCGACTTCCTTGAGTTCACCAGCGGCTGGAGCAAGGCCAATGGTCGCGTGTTCCGCGCGAAGGCCGTTACCGGCACCACCGTCACCCTCGAGGGCCTGGACACTACTGACGTCAACCTGTTCCCGGCCGGCGCCGGCATCGGCACGCTGCGCAAGGTCACGACCTGGGTGCCGATCACTGGTGTGAACCAGGCCGACATCAGCGGCGGCGATGGCAAGACCGTCGAGGTGCAGACCCTCGACAGCGACATGCCGATCATGCTGCCGGACGGCTTCAGCGCAACCAGTGTCACCCTGACGATCATCGACGAGCCAACCAAGGCGCACCATGCCGCCCTCAAGGCAATCTCGGACGGCGTGAAGCTGACCTGCCTGAAGGGCGTCCTGCCGAACGGCGGCACCCTGCTCTACGCTGGCTACTGCTCGTTCAACGAGTCGCCGAGCATGGGCAAGGGCAATGTGATGGCGGTCAAAGCGACCTTCTCGCTGCAGAACAAAGTCGTCCGCTACTAATCCGTTTTGCCAGCCGGTCGGTGCCGGCTTTCCGCCGCGAGGTCGCCCCTCGCGGTCTTTTTCTCCTTCCTGAAAGAACAAAATCATGGCAAAAGCACAAAAGATCACCCTCGGCAAGCGTCCGGAAACCTTCTCGAAGGAAGTCACCTTCCCGATGCTGGACGGCTCGACCGGCTGCGTCCGGATCGACTACGTGTATCGCACCCGCAAAGAGCACGCCGCCTTCGTGGACAGTATCCAGGCCTCCGTCGAGGCGAAGGCCAATGCAGAATCGGAGCGCTACAAGAAGCTGGCCGAGGCCGGTGAGGAAGTCCCGCAGCTCAAGCAGTCTGATCTGGTCGAGTATCAGACCGCGGCGAGCGTCGATACGCTGATGGGTGCGGTGAAGGGTTGGAATCTCGATATCCCATTCGACCGCGAGGCCGTCGAGCAGCTGGTGGATGAGCTGCCGGCCGCTGTCGCTGCAATCGTCGGCGCCTACCGCGAAGCTATCGTCGAAGGTCGCCTGGGAAACTGAAAGCCCTGGCGGAGGCGCTATACACCTCCGCCCCCACCGCCGAGGAATTGGCGGTGGCTGGCCTGACAGAAGATGACCTTGGCGGCGGCGCCGAAATCTGGCCTGAGAACTTGAGAAGCTATGAGCTTTTTAACGCCCTGGCAACACAGTGGCGCATTGGTATGGGCGGCCAGGCAGGGCTCGACTACAACGTGGTGCCCGTCGTATTGCGCCTGCAGGGCGTGCCGCGCGCGGAGTGGCCGGAGTTATTCGCCGATGTGCGGGTGATGGAAGCCGCCGCGCTACAGGCGATGCGCGAATAGATTATGGAGATTCAATGAATCAGGAAGACACAACAATCGTCTGGCGCCGCTTGGCCATTGCTACATATATCGCTGCTGCAGGAATCGGGGTCGGTGCAGGCTGTCTTGGTCTGGCGGCATTGGCGAAAGTGCTGATGAGCTAAGGGTCTTCCATTTCGGATGACCCTTACTGAGCCTTTTTGATTTCGGCCAGAACGCCGTGGAGCATGTTCTCGAACTCGTCGATAAGGATCATCGTTTGACGCGGCTCAAAGCTCTGCTCCAGGCGCGCGACTATCTCGGCATTTAGAGAGCGGCCAGCTTCCTGTGCTGCCGCCTCTAATCGCTCCTTTAGCTCAGGCTGCATACGAAGGCCGAACGGCGTGATGTGCGCAGTTGGTGGGCGAGTTGTTTTTGGTTTCGTCATGGCTTCACAGTGTAGTTAAAAAGTGCTTGACTCGATAGCTACACCATGTAACCATAGCTACATCATGTAGCCATAAGGAGCAAAAGTGAGCACCGCAATTAAACCATTCGGCCTTCGCCTCCCGCCCGATCTGAAGCAGTGGCTGAGCGGCAAGGCGCAGGCAAATCGCCGCAGTATGAACAGCGAGTTGATTCAGATGCTTGAGCGGAGTCGGACCCAAGACCAGCAGGCAGCACAACAAAAATAAACCCCGATCGAGCTTGGCGGCAGGGATCGGGGTTTCTTCCAGAGAGGAATTGAAATGAATGCTACAGCAGGCACTACCAAGATGCAACATGCGCTGACCTTCGGCGCGCATGAAGTCAAAACGATTACTAGCGGTGGGCAGCTCTGGATGAGTGCTCGCGAAGTTGGCCAGGCCTTGGAGTATGCGAACCCTGATGCGGCCGTCTCAAAGCTCTATGGTGCTCACTCGGACGAGTTCACGCCGACGATGACCAAGATAATTAAGGTGATGACCGCCGGAGGCATGCAGGCTGTTCGCTTCTTCAGTCTGCGTGGTGCGCACCTGATTGCAATGTTCGCCCGCACTCCGGTAGCGAAAGCTTTCCGCGTCTGGGTGCTCGACATCCTCGATCGCGAAGTTGAATCGCTGCGCGTTTTGGCTGCGCAAGCAGGTCAACTTGATGAGGCGACCCGAGTGAATGTTGAGGGGCTGTGCAACCATATGGCTTTCCTGCATAGCTGGTGGAGGCGAGTCTACCCTGGCTTGAGGCAAATTAACGAGCCCCTGGCCGCTAAGGCCCACGATCGCTTCGGGGACGGCTCTATCTTCGCCAGCGTGCTAGTAAAAAAGCTAGGTCTTAAATCTTGGAAGGAGTACGCTGATGGGTACCCTTGGGACGGCACTTGGTCGGATGTCGAAGACTATCGCCGCCGGATGGGGAAGATTACATGACTCTGCCAACACTAGAGCGCGTTAAAGAGCTGCTGGAATATGATTTTAAATCGGGCCTGTTCAAGTGGAAAAAGGTGACGTCGAATCGAGCGGTTCTTGGGGCAGAGGCCGGCTGGTTTCATCAAGCCTCCGGCTACCGCATCATCAGTATTGACGGCGAGAAGATCCGATCCCACCGGCTAGCATGGTTCTACATGACGGGCGCTTGGCCGCCCGATCAGATTGACCACATCAACGGTGTTCGTGACGATAACCGCTGGTGCAATCTGCGGCCGGCCACCGATGCGCAGAATGCTCAGAACAAACGACACGCGAAGAGTGACAATCACTCTAGCGGGCTGCTGGGCGTTTCTCGCAATGACAAGCGCTTTAGGCCATGGAGAGCCCATCTCACGCTGAGCGGTAAGTACTACCATTTGGGGAATTATGAAACCAAAGAAGAAGCGCACGAAGCGTACTTGAAAGCCAAGAGAAAAATGCACCCAAACTGCACAATCTGACTGGTGTATTATTGCCTCATAACATTTTATGGGGCGGTCATGGGAGACTTTTTCAAGTTCATCGTGCTGGTGGCACTCGTTGTAGTGCTGGTGTGGCTTTATTTCTGGCCGACTTTTCGCGCAAGGAAGGTCAAGCATCCAGCACTCAACTCTATCTTTATCGTGAATTTGCTGCTGGGGTGGCTTTTCATCCCTTGGGTGATAACGCTGGCGTGGGCGTTCCGTCACTCGCCTACCGCTGATACCTTAAGGCCGCCTGTAGAGGGCGGTAGCGCATAGACACGTCAAGTAACACTCAATATCACAAGGCTCGCTTCGGCGGGCCTTTTTCATTGGAGCGCGCATGGCAGAAACGACCAACACCGCCGAGATTCTGATCGTGGCCGACGCTTCCGGCGTCGAGGCTGGCCTCCGCCAGGCGACGAACGCGGCCGAGCGTACCGAACGCCAGATCACCACTGGCGCAAACAACTCGGCACGCTCGCAGGGCAGCCTGATTTCCGCGATCCAGCGCACGACTGCTCAGATGGAATCGGGGGGGCGCGCAGGCTCTCGCTACTTCGAGATCCTGGCGCAACAGCGAGGCGTCAATCCGCAGGCGCTGGAGCCGTACCTGCGGCAGCTGCGCGCGGTCGAACAGGCGCAGCAGCGTGCCGGACAGTCGGCCGCACAGACCAGCAACGCCATGCGGCAATTGCCGGCGCAGATGACCGACGTGCTCACCAGCCTGCAAGGTGGATCGTCGCCACTGACTGTGCTGATGCAGCAAGGCGGGCAAATTGCCGATTCATTTGGCGGCGTCGGCGCCGCCATCAGAAACGTGGGGTCGCACCTTCTCGGCCTGCTTAACCCCATCACTCTTACTACGGCTGCCGTCGCCGGCCTGACCTATGCCTTCTACGCTGGCAGCAAGGAGGCGCGCGAGTACAACCTCGCGATCGCCACCACCGGCAATGCTGCCGGCACGTCTGCCGCCCTGATGGCTGAGGCTGCAGCGCAAACTGCCGAGTTCGTCGGCTCGCAGAGCAACGCGGCCAAGGTGCTGGCTTCCATGGTTGCCACCGGCCAAATCTCCGGCGCCGTAATGGTCGACCTGAGCGTGGCCGCCATCAAGGCTCAGCGCGACCTGGGGCGCGAGGTGAGCGTCACCATTGAAGAATACAATGCTCTTGGCAGGGATCCGGTCAAGGGGCTTGCTGACCTGATCGGGAAGTATCACCACCTAAGCGGCGCGACCTACGCCCAAGTCAAGGCACTTCAGGACGAGGGCCGAACTGTCGAAGCGGTCACGCTGGCGCAGAAAGAGCACGCGAAAGGGATCACCAGCCAGACCGCACGGGTAGTAGAGAACCTGGGCTACATCGAGTCCGCATGGAAGGGCATCAAGAACGGTGTGCTCGAGGCAGCCGGCGCGACTAAGGACTGGTTCCTCAGCATGGGGCGAGACACTACCCTTGCTGACCTGACTGCCAGCGCTGCCAAGATCCAGAAGAATATCGACGATGCCAACGCGCGCAAGGACACTTGGGGTGCACGGAAGCAGCAGGCCCTACTCGACGTCCTGAACGGCGAGATTGCGGCGATGCAGAAGAAGCTTGGTCTATCGCAGCAGGAGGCCGAGTCTGAAGCGCGCCGGGCGCGTGCTGACCAGCTTCGCATTGAGATCACGAACGGCCTCGACACCCTGCTCAGCCGCGAGCAACTCCGCGCCCGCGACATCGCTGCAGCGCGCACCAAAGCTACTGAAGCTGGCCTTTCGCAAGTCGAAACCGAGCGACTTCTCGCCGTCGTTCGCAAGAAGTACGCCGACGTCGACGAGGCTGCACAGAAGAAGCGCGAGGCCGCAGCGAAGACGGCCGCCGAAGCCCTCAAGAAGGAGGCTGGCCTGCTAGCAGAGCTCGCGGGCCTGACTCCCGGTTTTGCCGAGGACTGGGAGCGCTTGAGTAAGGCCTATGGCAAAGGCGCCCTCTCGCTTGACCAGTTGACGAAAGCGCAAGCGGACCTGCTCGCCAAACAGCCTGGCATCAAGAAGGCGAGCGACGACCAGATCAAGGCTCAAGCTGAATCCGACAAGCTGTATGAGCAAGGCATCAAGACCGCCGAGCAGTACCGCGACTCACTGCTGGAGCAAATCACCGCTCAGCAGCAAAGCAACGAGGTGATTGGTCTGTCCACGCAGGCTGCTGCGGATCTGGTCGTCCGTCGCCTGCAGGATGCAGCAGCGCTGAAGGAGCAAACCGCGGCCTCACTGGATGCCGTAGAGCCAGGCAGCCGCGTGGCGGAGCTATACCGCGCGCAGGCTGCCGCCCTGCGTGAACTCGCCTCTGCAAAGGACGAGGGCGCCCGCAAGCAAATTGCCGCCGATTCGGCCAGGCAAGCCGCTGAGGACTGGAAAAGAGCGGCCGAGGACATCAACCGCTCACTGACCGACGCCCTCCTCCGCGGCTTCGAGTCCGGCAAGTCGTTCGGCAAGAACCTAGTCGACACGCTGAAGAACATGTTCAGCACGCTCGTATTGCGTCCGGTGATTCAAGGTGTCATGGCCCCGGTTACCGGTGCGCTGCTTGGCTCTGCCCCAGGTGCTGCGCAGGCTTCTGGCGGCGGCGTTGGCGGTGCGATGGGTGCGGCATCGAGCCTCGGCGGGATCGCCGGCTTGTTCGGCGCCGGCGGGCTGGCTGGCTCGGTTATGGCCGGCGCTGGATGGCTGACTGGCGCAACCACGCTTGGAGGGTCGTTGGCTGCTGCCGGTTCGCTGGCTGCCACTGGCACGCTCGGCGGCATCGCATCGAGCCTTGGTATGGCTGTCGGCGCCTTGGGCCCGATCGCCCTTGGCATCGGTGCTGCAGTAGCGATCTGGAAGAAGCTCGACACCTCCGGCACGTACCACACTGGCGGGGCTGCATCTGCTTCGGCGTCCGGGGCAAGCGTGATTCGTGCTGAATCGCTGAACTTCCAGGCGACGCGCACGAGTAGCGAGACGGAGAAGCTAGTTACTCAGCTGGCATCCGGCATGGTCGGCATCCTCGACTCCACGGCGCTTGCGTTTGGCAAGACTGCGGGTTACACGGCAGCCACCGCCTTTGCCGACGACACATCGAAAGATGGCGCATGGGGCTCGCTGGTGATCTCCAAGATGGGAGAGAAGTTGGTCGACTGGCAGGATACTCGCACCTCCAAGTGGGCTCCAAAGGAGTTTGCGGACGGCGCGAAGGGGCAGCAGCAATACCTTGAGGCACTGACGAAGTCGGTGCGCCAGGCGCTTGATGGTATCGGCCTGCCAGCGTGGGCGACGAAGATGCTCGACTCGCTTGGCAAGGAGGCTGGGCTTGATGAGATGGCGAAGGTTGTTGAGAGCATCAACGCCACGCAATCGGCCCTGAAGACCATGGGCGCCCATCTTGTCGGCTTCTCATCCTTGAGCGATGGTGCGGTAACCGCACTCATCAATGCGTCTGGAGGTATTCAGAACTTGGCCGGAGCAACCTCCGCCTATTACGAAAACTTCTACAGCGATAGCGAGAAGACTGCGGCCGCAACGAAGCAAGTGGCGGACGCTTTCAAGGCAGCTGGCCTGCAGATGCCAGCAACCAAGGACGAGTTCAGGAAGCTTGTGGAAGCGCAGATGGCCTTGGGCGAGAAAGGCGCCGGAGCCGTAACTGCTTTGCTTGGGGTGAGTGCCGCTTTCGCGCAGCTCTCCGATGCCGTAACAGAGGAGCGGAAAGGCCTGCAGGGGCAGCTCGACCAGTTGACCTTAACGCCCGAGCAGCTGCGCAATAAAGAGCGCGGCAAACTTGACGAGAGCAACCGTCTTCTGTTCGATCAGATAAGTTTCATGACGGAACGAAAGGGCCTGCAGGATCAGTTGGATAAGCTGACCTTGTCATCGTCCGAACTGCTCCAACGTCAGCGTGATGCCCTGCATTCCAGTAACCGAGCACTGCTAGATCAAGTCACGGTTCTCGCTGAGCGCAAGAACCTTCAAGACCAACTTGATGAGGTCACTTTGTCTGCGGCGGAACTGCAGGCGAAGCAACGCGAAGCTATCCAGGGAAGCAATCGGGCGCTGTTTGATCAAATCAACATTCTCAGCGAGCGCAAGGACCTGCAAGAAAAGCTCGACCAGGTGACACTGACTTCCGCGCAGTTGCTCGAGAGGCAGCGTAACGCGCTAGACGAGAGTAACCGCGGTCTGTTCGATCAGATCACGGTCATGACGGAGCGGAAGGGACTTCAAGAGCAGCTGGACGACCTCACGCTGACATCAGGGCAGCTGCTAAAAAAACAGCGCGATGCTCTCGACGAAAGCAACCGCGCTCTGTTCGACCAAGTCCAGGCGGTTAAAGCGCAGAAAGAGTTTGTTAGCTCGTTCGGCGGCGCGATCATGGATTCGATCGGCCGAGCCGAGCAAGCAGCGAAAGCCCTGCGCGACTTCAACGACTCCCTGCTGCTTGGCAACCTGTCGGCGCTCGACCCGGATGCGAAGTACCGCGCAGCCAAGTCGCAGTTCGAAGCCGCCGGCGTCAACGACACCCAGGCGATGCAGGCTTTCCTGCAGGCGTCGAAGGACCGTGGCGCCGACTCGTTCTACTACGAGCGTGACTTTGCTGCGGTCCAGGCGAAGCTGGCCCAGGGCATCAAGCAGGCGGATGCATACCCGGCGGCGCTGGCTGCGATGTATCGGGACATGTCGAGCTGGCTGTCGCCTTCTCTGCCGGTGTTCACGGCGCCGACCGCGCCGGTGGTTCAGGTTGGCAGCATGTCGAAGTCGTCGGCGCAGCAGTCGTCGGAAACCTTGGACCTGAAAGTTGAGATGGCAGAAATGCGCAAAACCAACGAAAGAATGGCTAGCAGTATGGATAAGCTGACGACCATGTTTGACCAAGTGTCGAATGGCGGCGCCGGCCTGGTACTGGAGGGTCCATGACACCAGTCAGCTTCATTTCCCCTCTGACCATCACGGCCAGCATGATCACCAGCAGCACCGCAGTGAGCAAGCTGGCCGGCGAAGCGGACTGGAATGCCACGGCGACCTACTCGGTCGGCACGGTGGTCTACCGACCTGTGATCGGCCGGCGCTTCGAGAACAAAATCCCCGGGGTGAACAGCAACCCTCCCGAGGATGACTCGGAGCGCTGGTATGACCTGGGCGCTACCAGCTCCCTGTCGATGTTCGATAGCGAGGTCAGCACGCAGTCGATGTGCGCCGGTACGCTAACGACCACGTTCCGGCCTGGGGCGTTCAATGCAATGCATCTCGCCGGCCTTGAAGGTAGCGCGCTCGCGATAACGATCAAGGACACCCCCGGCGGGTCGCCGGTGTACAGCTACAGCGGATCGCTCGAGGGTTCTCAGCCCGAGGACTACTACGAGTACTACTTCTCGCCGTTCAGGCCCAAGACCGACTTTCTGGTCACCGACCTGGCACCGTACGCTAGCTGCGAGGTGACGATTTCGATCTCCAATCCGAGTGGTGTGGCCCGGTGCGGCATGGCATCCCTTGGTGACCTCGTTTCGCTCGGCGGCCCGGCGCTCAGCGGCGTGACCGTCGAGCCGAAGTCCTATGCCCGGATCGTCACCGACGAACGCGGCAAGACCAGCATCAAGAAGGGCAAGGCCGCCCGAGACATGGCGATCACGGCTTGGGTTCCCATCGAAGACACCGACGCCGTAGTCGACGCGCTTACCAACGTGATGGGCGTGCCATGTACGTGGATCGGTACCGATATGGCCAACTACCGATCCCTCCGAACCTTCGGCCTAGGTAACGGTAAGTTCACCTACGACAAAGTCAACTACGCAACCCTCAACCTCACCGTGCAAGGAATGATCTGATGCCGACTACCCCACCAACCATTAGCGCAGCCCCGGCCGCGCCGCAGCGGAACGTCAAGGCGACCTTTTCGGATCGCGTCGACGCCTTCGTGACCTGGCTGGTCACGGCCGTATCGCAATTCGCAGCCGTAGCCAACAACGTCTACAACAACGCAGTCGAGACCTACAACAGTGCGGTCACGGCCAGCACCGCTGCCACCACCGCTACCGACGCTGCAGCCGCAGCAGTCGCCACCGCCAACGCCACCCTGTGGGTCAGCGGCCAGACTGTCGCGCAGGATGCTAACAAGATCAGTCCGCTGACCCGCTTGACCTATCGCCGCAAGACGGCAGCTGGTTCTGGAACAACTGACCCTTCTCTTGATCCGACAAATTATGTACCACTGTCTTCGGCGCTCGTTCAGATGTTTACTTCGGCTGACCAGACTTTCACAGCGAACGGCAGTCTGACGATAGCTCACGGGCTTGGCGTGGTGCCAAAGATAGTTCTGTTTTTTGCTCGCGACACTGTAACCGGGCGCGTTTACTCGGTTCCGTGTGTCGTCTATTACGGCGAAGGTACTGCCTTTCGAGGAGCGACCGTCACCGCTGACGCTGCCAACATTTACATCGTGTTCTCGTCAAATCCTCCGAACATTGCCAATGGCGTCTACTTTGTGAGGGCCTTCGTATGACCCAATATTTCGTAGATGAACAAGGCCGCTACCTGGGTGGCTTCGACGGTGCAGAGCCTCCAGAGGGTGCGATCGAAGTACCGCATCCCCCGGCGGACGCGCGCATGGTGTGGGATGGTGAGCAGTTCGGCGCAGCGCCGGCGCCGGAAGCGCAGATCGTCGCCGGATACATGGCCGAGGTCCAGCGGCACATGGATGCCAAGGCGGTCAGCTATGGCTACGACAACCTGCTTTCGGTGATCACCTACGCCGAAGCGCCCGAGGTGGAGCGCTACCAGGTCGAGGGCCAAGCCTTCCGGGCCTGGCGCTCGCTTTGCTGGGCCAAGTGCGAACAGGTGCTGGCCGAGTTCAAGGCTGGCGAGCGCGCCGAGCCCTCCTACGCTGAACTGATTGCCGAGATGCCGGAACTGGGCCTTGGCGCCCCGGCGCACTTCGCTGCCTGACCTCCTCAGCCGCACCCACCCAGCCCGCTTCGGCGGGCTTTTTTACGCCCATACGAAAGGCACGCCATGAACCCACCGACCCCGCAGGGCAGCATCGACGTTGACGCTTTGCTGAGCTGGATCCTCCTCATCCTGTTGTCCCTGTGGGGCGGCTGGGCCTCGTTCGTCCGGAAGATGCGAGACGGCCACGCCCGCGCGTGGAACATCACCGAGTTCGTCGGCGAGCTGTGCATCTCCGGTTTCACCGGCATCGTCACCGCGCACCTGTGCGACTACATCGGCGCGCCGGTCTCGCTCAAGTACGCCCTGGTCGGGATCATGGCCCACATGGGCAGCCGGGCGCTGTTCAAGCTCGAGAGCCTGGCCAACACGAAGTTCGGCCTGCCGGCCGACGCACCGAGCAAGGAGGGCTGAACATGCCGCCTACCGCATTCCTCGACCTGCTGCTTCCCGCCGCGCGCGAGTGCCAGCGCATCACCGGCATTCCCGCTTCCTTCACCCTGGCCCAGGCCGCGCTCGAATCCGCCTGGGGCACCTCCAGGCTCGCCCAGCAGGGCCGCAACCTGTTCGGCGTGAAGGCTGACCGATCCTGGAAGGGCGAGACGCTGGACATGCTGACCACCGAAGTGGTGCGCGGCAAATCCATCAAGGTGGTCGCCAAGTGGCGCGTCTACCCCACCTGGTCGGCTTGCATCCTGGACCGCGCCAAGTTCTTCCGCGACAACCCGCGCTACAGCAAGTGCTGGGCTGAGAAGACCGGCGAAGGCTGGGCCCGGGCTGTCGCCGCTGCCGGCTACGCGACCGACCCCGACTACGCGCAGAAGCTGATCGCCACGATCCGCGCCCGCAACCTCACCCGCTTCGACACCCTGGAGACCGAATGAAAAAGCTCATCGCCCTGGTCTTGGTCACCACCCTCGCCGGCTGCGCCAACCTGACCGTCAAGGCCACGTTCGAATATCCGGCGAAGGCCGCGGTGGCGAAATGACGGCGCCCGCCAGGTTCCACACGGCGCTGTCGGTCGAGCAGCTGGACGATGAGCGCTGGCGGCTTACCGGCCTGTTGGCGTTCTACTCGGCGAAGCTCGATCGCATGATCATCGTGCGTAAGGGGTTCGTTACCGACTTCGCTAGCATTCCGCGCATCCCCCTCGCCTACTGGCTGTTCGCCGGCGTCGGTCAAGCTGCCGCCGTGGTGCACGACTCGCTCTACACGGACGGAATCGTGCCGCGCGAGGTGGCCGACAGCATTTTCCTGGAAGCGATGGAAGCGTGCGGCGTGTCAGCCTGGAGGCGGTGGCCTATGTTCTGGGCGGTTCGCGCGTTCGGCGGCAGTCGGTACAGCGCTGCGCCGCTCGCCGGGCCTAAGCAGCACCCTGCGGGCGAGCTCGAGCGGGAGCCCGAGTTGGAATAGCTGACTGGCGCCGGCGGCGACGCCGTGCGAATCGGCCAGGTTAATGGCCAGGTCGACGTGGAAGGCTGTCAGGCGGTCGGTTCGCTTATGCATCCTGGGAGAATAGCAGGCCCGGCCGCGCGCCGGGTTTGATCCTGCTCAACAGTCCTCGTCCTCGTCCATTGCCGCAAACTGGATCGCATCGAGCTTAGCCAGCGCCTGAGCCAGCGACTGCCGAACTGCGGTGAAGTGCGCCCGATACTTCTCGTCGATCACCACCATGGCCGGATAGTCCGGATGCTGGTGCAGCCGGATCGTCTCGTCGATCACCTCGCTCAACGGCGACGACACGACCAGCACCCGCTCCTCGCCCTTTGCGGCGCCTTCGATTAGCAGCGGCAACACGGACTTGAGCGGTTCGGCGCGGTCACTGAAGTAGTGCGCCAGGACGGGTTCTTCCTGGCCGGCGGTGGGGTCGAATTCGATGGTTGGATGTTGCTGGCGTTCGATGAACATGGGGGGCTCCTGCCCTGCCTTCTGGGCCCGCTATTATGCCCAAAATGGCACAGATTTTTTACTAAAACGCTGTTGTAAGTGTTTGATTATTGCTTGGAATAGGTGGCAAATTGTTGATATAGAAGGGATGTTAATTTGGCCATAAGTAGCTGATTTTCCTATGAAAACCTACCTTTACAGATAGGTTTCAGATGTAAGCATCTGCTTCAACGCTCCCTCCCGCCGGACTCCGGCGATATAGTGGGTCATCCGTTTTTGGATCTGGAGACCCGACATGAAGCGCACCTACACCCTCGCTGCCCTGATCGCCCTTGGCGCCGCCTTCGCGCCGCTGCCGTCGATGGCGCAGACCGATTTCCAACTGTACATCGGCTCGGCCCCGCCGGCGCCCATCTATGAACGCGTACCTGCCCCGCGCCACGGCCATGTCTGGGCCCCGGGCTACTGGGAATGGCGCGGCCACCGCCACGCCTGGGTGCCGGGCTACTGGGTCGCCGCCCGTCCGGGCTATGTGTACGCACCGCCGCGCTGGTACCAGCGCCAGGGCGGCTGGTACATGGAGCCGGGGCGCTGGGACCGCGACCGCGACGGCATTCCCGACCGCTACGAGCGCCGCGGCTACGCCCCGGTGTACGCCGGCGGGTACCGCGACGGCGGCGACTACGGATACAACCGCGACGGTCGCCGCTATGACCGCGACCGCGACGGCATCCCCGACCGCTACGAGCGCGGCGGCCGCCGCGACTTCGACCGCGACGGCGTGCCGAACCGCTACGACCGCGACCTCGACAACGACGGCGTGCGCAACCGCTACGACCGCGACATCGACGGCGACGGCGTCCCGAACCGCTACGACCGCCGGCCGGACAATCCCTACCGCCGTTGATCCCGACGGTCCAGAGACGGAAAAGGCAGCTTCGGCTGCCTTTTTGCTATGCTTGCGCCATGTCATTTCACCCAACCGACGACACCGCCCTGCTCGCCGCCGCCTTCAAGTCGGAACTCGCCGCCAGCCGCAAGCTCGCCGCCCGCAGCGGCATGCCGGAAGCAGAGGCGCTGCGCGCCACGCTCACCCTGCAGGCCGGTGCGGCCGGACTGGAACGGCTGCTGGCGGCGCGCGCGGCCGAGCGCCTGCGCAGCGAACACGGCGCCGCGGCGCGCCGGGCCCATGCGGCCGCGGCGCTGGCCCGGCGCCAGCACCAGCCGGTGGCCGCCCCCCCATGGCGCGCCTGGTTCGACGGCTCGGCCCGGCCCAATCCCGGACGATGCGGCATCGGCGCCCTGCTCGAAGGGCCGGGCGGGCTACGCATCGAACTGTCGCGCCAGGCCGGCCACGGCAACAGCAGCGAGGCCGAATACCAGGCGCTGATCGCCGTGCTCGAGGCGGCCGTGGCGCATGGCGCGCAGGCGCCGGCCGTGTACGGCGACAGCCAGGTGGTGATCGACGACGTCCACGCGCCCGACAGCGCCAGCGCACCGGTTCTGCGCGCCTACCGCAGCCGGGCGCACGCGCTGCTGGCGCGCTTGCCCGGCGCCACCCTGCGCTGGATTCCACGCCACAAGAACACCCGGGCGGACGCGCTGTCGCAGCGCGCCGTGCCTGCCCTGACCCATGAAGAGCCGCATGAACGACCCGAACGACGCAGCGCAGAACACCCCGCATACTGATCTCGCCACCTGGCGCCCGCGCCTGGCCGCCATGGCCGCGGGCAGCAGCGGCGGCGACGGCGCCCACGACAGCGCCCACCTCGAGCGCGTCTGGCGCAATGCCCAGGCCCTGCTGGTGCAGCATCCGGAAGCCGACGCGCTGGTGGTGATGGCGGCCTGCTACCTGCACGACCTGGTCAACCTGCCGAAGAACGACCCGGAGCGCAACCAGGCCTCGACCCGTTCGGCCCAGCTGGCGCGCCACCAGCTGGCGTGGATGAACTTTCCGCCCGAGCGCCTGGACGCCGTGGCGCACGCGATCGCCGCGCACAGCTTTTCGGCGAATATCGCGGCTACCTCGCTGGAAGCGCAGATCGTGCAGGACGCCGACCGCCTCGACGGGCTCGGCGCCGTGGGCCTGGCGCGGATGTTCTACATCGCCGGCCGCATGGGCAGCAGCCTGGCGCACCCGGACGACCCGCTGGGGCTGGCGCGCGAATTCGACGACCGCAGCTATGCGCTCGACCACATCATGGTCAAGCTGGCCAGGCTGCCGGGGATGATGCAGACCGCGGGCGGGCGCGCGCTGGCCGAGGAGCGGCTGGCGCGGCTGCTGGCCTTCCGCGAGGAATTCGCCGCCGAAAGCGGCGGCCTGCCGTGAAGCCCGCGGCGACCGCGGGTTTGCCAACTCGGCCTTGCTCGATGTTAAGATAGTTGCACGTCATCCGTCCGAGGCCTTCATGAGCAGCCCGACCGCGTCACCGAAGCCAGACTGCGCGAAGCCAGACAGCGCGAAACCAGGCGCCGGCAAGCTGAATTTCGTCCTGGTCTGCATCTTCATCGACATGCTCGGCATCGGCCTGATCGTGCCGGTGATGCCCCTGCTGGTCGGCCAGTTCGTTCCCAGCCGCGACGACCACGCCCTGTGGTTCGGGGTGCTGGCCGCCACCTTCGGCGTGCTGCAGTTCCTGTTCATGCCGGCGCTGGGCGCGCTCAGCGACCGCATCGGGCGCCGCCCCGTGCTGCTGTATTCGATGGCCGGCATGTGCCTGAATTTCCTGGTCACCGCCTGGGCGCCGAGCCTGTTCTGGCTGTTCGTCGGGCGCGCCATCGGCGGCATGTCCTCGGCCAGCATGTCGGTGGCCTCGGCCTACGCTTCGGACATCTCGACCAAGGAGAACCGCGCCAAAAGCTTCGGCAAGATCGGCGCCGCCTTCGGCCTCGGTTTCATCTGCGGCCCGGTGCTGGGCGGCCTGCTGGGCAACAGCGACCTGCACCTGCCCTTCTACGTGGCCGCCCTGCTCAGCGCCGCCAACTTCGTCTACGGTTGCTTCATGGTGCCGGAATCGCTGGCGCCCGGCCGGCGCGCCGCCTTCGACTGGGCACGCCTGAATCCGCTGGCGGCGCTGGGGCGCCTGGCGCGCCGCCGCGACATCCGCGGCCTGGTCGTGGTGATTAGCCTGGTGACCTTCAGCCAGATAATGCTGCAGTCCACCTGGGTGCTGTACACCACCTTCCGCTTCGACTGGACCCCGCGCGACAACGGCATCGCGCTGTTCTGCGTCGGCCTGGTCTCCGCCGTGGTGCAGGCCGGCCTGCTGGCGATGCTGGTGCGCCGCTTCGGCGAGACGCGCCTGGCCCTGATGGGCATCGCCTCCGGCGCCTTCGCCTTCCTCGGCTACGGCCTGGCCACGCAGGGCTGGATGATGTATGCGCTGATCCTCTGCAACGTGCTGGGCTTCGCCGCCGGCCCGGCCATGCAGGCGATCGTGTCCAAGGCCACCCCGGCCAACCAGCAGGGCGAGCTGATGGGTTCGCTGCAATCGATCAGCAGCCTGGGCGTGATCGTCACGCCGCTGCTCGGCACCGCCATCATCGCCTCGGTCAGCCACCTGCCGCGCGGCGACTGGCGCACCGGCAGCCACTTCCTGCTGTGCGCCGCCATGCAGGCGCTGGCGATCGTGGTGGCCTGGCGCTACTTCCGCAGCCACCGCGTGCACGACAGCCGCGGCGCAAGCGCCGACAGCGACAAGCTGCGCGCCTGATGCCGGCGGCGGTCCCCGGCCCGGTGCTGGCGGCGGTGCTGGGCGCCGCCCTGCTGCACGCCGGCTGGAACGCAGCCGTCAAGGCCGAGCCGGACAAGCTGCTCAGCGCCAGCGCGGTCACGCTCGGCGCCCTCGCCCTGTGCTTCCTGCCGGCCCCGCAGGCCGCCAGCTGGCCCTTCATTGCCGCATCCGGCGCGCTGCAGGTGGCGTACTACCTGCTGCTGGCCGCCACCTACCGCGACGCCGACATCAGCCATGCCTATCCCCTGATGCGCGGCAGCGCGCCGGTGCTGGTGGCGCTCGCCAACGGCGGCAGCGAAGCGCTGCACGGCGCCCAGCCGGCGGCGCGGCGCTGCTGCGGCTCGCCTGAGGGCTAGAATTTCATCTCGAGCGTGCTGCGCAGCTTGACCCCGCTCGGGTAGTTCCAGCGCCGCTTCTCCAGGCCGGAAACTGGATCGAAGTAGCTCGGTTCGAAGGAGTTGCCCCTGCCGAGCAGGTTGGACAGCGCGATCCGCAGCACGGTCCTGGGCCTGAAGGTCCATGCCGCATAGGCATCCAGGTCGGTGCGGGCCACCCTGTAGAAGCCGCGGTTGGCCTCCACCCGCACGTAGCCGCCGCGCCGGTGCGACACGCTGGCGCCCGCCGCCAGCCTGCCTGCCTTGTAGTCGAGGCCGAGGTTGGCGGTGAGCGGGGTCTGCTGCTCCATGCGGTTGTCCGGCCCCGGCACCGATGCCACCCGCGACCAGAAACGGCTGACGCCGGCGCGCAGGTCGATCGCCGGGGCGTCCGCGAACAGCGACTTGAGCGGAAATTTCGTTTCCAGCTCCAGGCTGCGCATTAGCGCGCGGTCGTCGTTGACCGGGGTGAAGATCCAGCGCAGGCCGTCGAAGTAGATGCGGTTGCTGGTGTAGTCGTCGATACGCCGCACGGCGCCGCTCACCGACAGCATCGCGCCTTCGGCCCAGTAGTGTTCCCAGGCCGCGTCGACGCCCCAGGCCAGTTCCGGCTTCAGGTCGGGATTGCCCTGGTAATCGGCTTCGGTGGCGCTGTTGTTTTCCCATCCCAAGCGGCGCGGCACGATGCTGTCCAGCTCGGGCGCCTTGTAGGTGCGGCTGACGGCGAAGCGCAGCTGGTCGCCCCGCTTGCCATCCCTGGACGGGAATTTGTACAGGGTCTGCAGGATCGGACTGAGCACGCTGGAGCGCACCCGCGTCGATGCGACCGCGTTGCCCGACACGCGCGTGCGCACGCCTTCCCAGCGGGTGCCGAGGTAGAGCGACCATTGCGGGTCGAGCGTCCATTCGTCCTGCACGTAGAAGGCGGCGCGGCCGACCGTGGCGCGAAAATCCTCGTCCGGCAACTGGCCGGGCGGGAAGCTGCGCACCCGGTCGCGCTCGACGCGGATCGACGAGGTCTGGTCGACGCGCAGGTCCCAGCCAAGCGCCAGCAGGTGGCCGCCCTCGACGCTGCGGGCGGCCTTGCCGGTCGAGTTGGCGCCCCTGGTATGCGCGTCGTTCAGCACGCTGCCCTCGGTCTCCGGCAAGCCTGCGGCGTCGCGGCCGCTGCGGCGCACGAACATCTTGCGCGACGACCATTCGGCGCCGAGCTTGGCCTCGAGCGTCAAGCCGGAGGCCGTGTTGCGGCTCCAGCTCAGGTCCGATTTCAGCAGCCGGTCGTCCATCTCGCCGAAGGTCTGCAGGTCGGGCGTGCGCGGCGGGCGGCCCAGCAGGGTCGTCACGACCGGATGCGCACCGTTGCGGAAACTGGCGCTGTTGAACAGCGTCTCCCAGCCGAGCGTATCGCCGTTGTCGAGGGTCCAGTTCAGGCGCGGGCTCAGGTTCAGCCGGTTCATGCGGCCATCCTCGGGCGCGTGCGTGGTGCGGAACATGTCCACCGTGCCGTCGGGCCGGGTGTTTTCCTCGAAGCCGCCCCATTCGCGCGACAGCTTGTCGTGGTTGCCGCTGGCCGAGAACGACCAGGACGACTTCTCGCCGCGGTCGCCCGCCTGGGTGCTGAAAGTCGGGCCGCGGAAGTCGCTGGAGAGCAGGTAACCCAGCTTGGCCTCGCGCTGAGCCTCGCTCACCTTCTTGCGCAGCACGATGTTGATGGTGCCGGCCACCGACTCGGTGGAGAATTCGGCGGTGGCCACGCGCAGCACCTCGATGCGCTCGATCATCTCGGGCGACAGGGTGTCGAGCGCGAAGCCGGTCGGGGTGCGCTCGCCGTTGACGAGGATCTGGGTGTAGCCGCCGCCCAGGCCGCGCATCCGGACCTGGGTGCTGCGCCCGGCCCCGCTGGTGACGGTCACGCCGGGGATGCGCTTGAGGGCGTCGGCCACGTTGGTGTCGCCATAGCGCAGCACCTCTTCGCGCTTGACCACGATGCGCGCCGCGGTGTCGTCGCGGCGCGCATCGTAGGCCGCGCCCTTCACTTCCACCTGCTGGACCGGCCCATCCTTGGCGGACTGCTGGGCGAATACCGGGCCGGACAGGCCGGCGAGGAGAACTGCCAGGTGACGCGGGCGCAGCAATGTCATTTCCACTCTCCAGAAATTGTTGTTCGAGTAACTGAGCGACAATATGCCACATAAGAGCAAGATGTAGACGCTACATGGAATATTTTATTGCCTATACATAGCAATATATATTTCCATCTAAAAGAAAAACCCGGCGCGGCCGCGCTTGGCTGGAGAGTCGCCGGATCAGAACTTCCGTTCATAGGTGGCGCGCAAGCGCACCCCTTGCGGGAACACGAAGCTGCGGGTCTGCGTGCCGAAACGCGCATCCTCATAAGTGTTCTCGGCCAGAAAGTCCTGGCGCAGCAGGTTGCTGGCCGCCAGGCGCAGCTGGCGCTGCGCGTCGAACTTCCACAGCGCATACAGGTCGAGCTCGCGGCGCGGCCAGGCATAGGCGCGCTGGTTGGCCGAGATCCGTACCGGTCCGCCGCTGCGGTAGGCGAAACTGCCGCCGGTGCTCAGGGCGCCGGCCTTGTAGTCGATGCCGAGGGTGGCGCTCAGCGGGGTCTGCTGGTCGAGGCGGTTGTCCGGTCCGGGCACCGATTCGACGCGCGGACCCTGCCGTCCGGCGCCACGCCGCGCTCCACGCCCGCCGATTCGAACTCGAAGCGGTCCTGGGTGGCGTTGGCCGACACCGAGTACGAGAAGCCGCCGTCGCGGTCGGACAATTGCAGGTTGGCGTTCGGCCCGTAGCCGTTGCGCGAACCCTGCATGGCGAGCTTCAGCTCGCGCAGGCGGTTCTTCACCGAGCGCTTCAGGATGATGTTGATGGTGCCGGCCACCGACTGGGTCGAGAATTCGGCGCTGGCCGCGCGCAGCACTTCGATGCGCTCGATCGAATCCGGCGCCAGCGAGTCCATCGAGAAGCCGGCCGGCGCGCGCTCGCCGTTGACCAGGATCTGGGTATAGCCGCTGCCGAGGCCGCGCATGCGGATCTCGCCGCCGCGGCCGTTCGAGGAATTGACGGTGATGCCCGGCACGCGCTTGAGCACGTCGAGCACGTTGGTGTCGCCGTATTTCGTGATCTCTTCGCTACTGACCACGATCTTGGTCGCGGTGTCGTCGCGGCGCGGGTCATAGGCGTCGGACCTGCCCTTCACTTCCACCTGCGTGATCTCCTTGCCCTCCCCGGCCTTGGCGGCATCGGCCTTGGCGGCGGTGGCCGCCGGGGCGGTCCGGGCTTCCTGCGCGGCAGCCAGCGCGGTCAATGGGGTCGGGCGGGATGGACGGAATACGGGGGCATGAATTGCTTCGAAAGTAAGAGAAAGCACGAATTGTCCCAGATGCAATTTCCCATGTCTCGAAGAATCGAATATGCATGCAGCAACTATTTTCCTCGCATACGCCTGCCAGGCAGGCGCTGGAGTACACTGCGGGCACGGCAAGCGATAAACATGCGTTCTCGTATGCAATGCTGGCTATAATGCGGCTCGCTATAATGCGCGATCGATTTCAAACCTAGAGGCCTATCAAAGTGTCCCGGATAAAAGTCCTGCCCCAATATGTAATGCCGAAAACGGCGCTGACCAACTTCGCCGGCCGCGTGGCCGGCGCCAAGGGGGGCGCCATGACCACGCGCCTGATCCGCTGGTTCGTGGGCAAGTACGGCGTCAACATGGACGAGGCGGCGAACCCGGATATCGCCAGCTACGGCAGCTTCAACGAATTCTTCACGCGCCCGCTGCGCGCCGATGCGCGCCCGCTGGCGCAGGCCGATTTCGTGTGCCCGGTGGACGGCGCCATCAGCCAGTTCGGCGACATCGACGACCACCATATCTTCCAGGCCAAGGGCCACAAGTTCACCTCCGCGGAACTGGTGGGCGGCGATGCAACGCTGGCCGAGCACTTCCGGCACGGCCACTTCGCCAACCTCTACCTGAGTCCGAAGGACTACCACCGCATCCACATGCCCTGCGACGGCCGCCTGACCCGCATGATCTACGTGCCGGGCAAGCTGTTCTCGGTGAACCCGACCACGGCGCGCGGCGTGCCGGGCCTGTTCGCCCGCAACGAGCGGGTGGTGTGCGTGTTCGAGTCCGACGAACACGGTCCCTTCGTGATGACCCTGGTCGGCGCCACCATCGTCGGCAGCATGGCCACCGCCTGGCATGGCGTGGTGAATCCGCCGCGCATGCCGCGCATCTGCGAGTGGAACTACGGCGCCGGGTCGGGCGCCCAGCCGGTACTGCTCAAGAAGGGCGAAGAGATGGGCCGCTTCCTGCTCGGCTCCACCGTCGTGATGCTGTTCAAAAAGGGCGCGATCTCCTTCAACCCGGAGTGGGCGCCGGAACGCCCGGTGCGCCTGGGCGAGACGATGGGGAACCGGCCGCGCTGAGTCCCTGGCGCTGGCCCTGGCCGCCACCTGGCTCCCGCTCGCGGCACATCTCTTCCATCAGGTCCAGGAAAGCCCGGGTCTTGGCCGGCATCAGCCGCCGCCCCGGGAATACCGCCCAGCCGCTGGCGGTGGGCAGGTCCCACTCCGGCAGCACCCGCACCAGCTCCCCCGTCTGCACATACGGCCCGGCAAAGGTCTGCGAACTGGCCGCGATGCCGGCGCCGCGCGCGGCGATGCGGGCCAATAGCTCGGGCGAATTCGCCGTCAGCCGTGCCGGCAGCTGCCGTTCCCAGCGCAGCTTGCCGCGCGTGAGCACCCAGGGCGTGGCGCCGCCGTAGCGGCTCAGCATGCACAGCAGGTCGTGGCGCAGCAGGTCGTCGGGATGCTCGGGCAGGCCGTGCCGCGCCAGGTAGGCCGGCGCCGCATACAGGCCGAAATGCTCCACATTGATGGGACGCGCATGCAGCGAGGCGTCGTCGGGCAGGTCGCCCATGCGGATGGCGATGTCGAAGTTCTCGGCGATCAGGTCGACCCGGCGCGGCGACAGGTCCATTTCCAGCGACACGGCCGGATAGCGCGCGATGAAGCGCGCGATCACCTCGTGCATGCCGATGTTGGCGAAATCGCCCGGCACCGACAGGCGCAGCTTGCCGCTCGGCTCGCCCTGGCGGTGCTGCGCCAGCGCCCCGGCCGCGTCCACTTCCTCGGCCACCCTGCGCGCGTGTTCCAGCAGGCTGGCGCCGAATTCCGTCAGCACCAGCTTGCGCGTGGTCCGCTGCAGCAGGCGTTCGCCCAGCTTCTGCTCCAGCAACGCGATGCGGCGCGACACGGTCGATTTGGGTAACTGCACGCGTTCGGCGGCGCGGCTGAAGCTGCCTGCCTCGACGATGCGCGCGAACAGCAGCAGGTCATTCGGTTCGACATCCATGATTGCTTCGATTGTTCCATCAGCAGAATAATGTTATCCATTCTAAGGGCTTCCGGCACGATTTTGGAACCATTACAGTGTGTCCATCAACATCTTTCTTGGATAAAGGGACACAACATGAACATCCTGCAAATCACCTCCAGCGTCCGCGGCAAGGATTCGGAATCGACCCGCGTCGCCAATCTCATCGTCGACAAGCTGCTGTCCTCCAACCCGGAGGCCACCGTGCTGCGCCGCGACTTCGGCGCCCAGCCGCACCCGCTGCTGGACGGCGCCGCCGTCGGCGCCCTGTTCACCCCGGCGGAGCAGCGCAACGCGGAGCAGGCCGCCCGCGTGGCCCTGGACGACGCCCTGATCGCCGAAGCCCAGGCCGCCGACGTGATCGTGATCGGCGCCCCGATGTACAACTTCGGCATGCCGGTGCAGCTGAAGAACTGGTTCGACGCGATCGCCCGTTCCGGCGTGACCTTCCGCTATACCGAGACCGGCCCGGAAGGCCTGCTGAAGAACAAGAAGGTGTACGTGGCCACCGCCCGCGGCGGCATCTACCCACTCGAAGCCGATCCGCAGGTGCCGCACATCCGCATGCTGCTGAACTTCCTCGGCCTGACCGACCACACCTTCATCTACTCGTCGGGCCTGAACATGGGTCCGGAAGCGGCGGCCAAGGGCCAGCAGGCCGCCAACGAAGCCGTGGAAGCGGCGCTGGCGTAACATCACGCCGCCGCGCGGCGGCGCAACCGATCGACACAAGGAGAATCAGCATGACCCAGCAAGCCACTACCGCAAACGTGCAGCAATCGCGTGGCGTCGAACGCCTGGTCCAGGGCCAGTTCGTGATGGACGGCGCGGGCGTGAAGATCAACCGCGTGCTGACCGGCTCCCTGCAGCGCCGCCTCGACCCCTTCCTGATGCTGGACGCCTTCGGCAGCGACAAGGCCGGCGACTACATCGCCGGTTTCCCCGAGCACCCGCACCGCGGCTTCGAGACCGTCACCTACATGCTCAACGGCCGCATGCGCCACCGCGACAGCGCCGGCAACGAGGGCCTGGTCACCAACGGCGGCGTGCAGTGGATGACGGCCGGCCGCGGCGTGATCCACTCCGAGATGCCGGAGCAGGACGAGGGCCTGATGGAAGGCTTCCAACTGTGGCTCAACCTGCCGGCCAGGGACAAGATGATGGACCCGTGGTACCGCGACATCCCGTCCGAGGACGTGCCGCGCTTCACCAATGCAGACGGCGTGACCGTGCAGGTGATCGCCGGCAGCACCCACGGCGTGGCGGGCGCGGTGCAGCGCGAGCATACGCAGCCGCTGTATCTCGACATCGCGATCCCGGCCGGCGTCGAGTTCGAGCAGCCGATCCCGCAAGGGCACAACGCCTTTCTCTACGTGTACCGGGGCGAGGCCGTGGTCGAGGGCAAGGGCGTCGGCCAGACCCGCATGGCGGTGCTGGACAACGCGGCGGGCGCGGACGGCGTGCGCATCAAGGCGACGGAGCCGACCCGCCTGATCCTGCTGGCCGGCCGCCCGCTGAACGAGCCGATCGCGCAGCACGGGCCCTTCGTGATGAACACCACCGAGGAGCTGTACCAGGCCTTCGACGACTTCCGCGCCGGGCGCTTCGCCGCCTGATCCGGCGGGCTGATACACTCACGGGATGACGCAAGCTCATCCCGTTTTTGTATGCCTCTGATCGACACCGTCGCCGACCTGCTCGGGCGCGCCAGCCGCGCGCTCGGCTTCGAGACCGCGGACTCCTTCCCGCCCGGCCACGCCTACGCGCGCACGCGCTGGAACAAGGCCTATTTCGACATCCCTTCGGACCTGAAGCCCGAGGCGATCGAGCAGCGCATGTGCGAGGCCATCGCCAACACGCCCTCGCTGTTCGGCGAAATCCAGAACCCGACGCCGCGCATGCAACGCACCCTGCTGGGCATCGTCGAGCAGCGCCTGCGGCGGGCCCAAGGCGCGCCCGTGGACCTGGCAGCGCTGCTGGTGGCGGCCTACCGCAGCCCGCATACGGTGGAAACCGTGCCGGGCCTGCGCCAGGCGATCCGCGATACCGCCGGCTACGAGCCGCAGGTGCAGGCGAATGCGATTCTGGCCTACCTGGCGGATGCGCCGGCGGCGTTCGGCGTCATCGAGGCGCGGGGCTGAGCAGCGCCGGGCGCAGCGCATTGCTCGGCACATAGCGCTCGCGCAGCCGCATGAAGGGCGTCTCCACCAGCTTGTACAGCAGCCAGCCGGTAATCACCGACAGCGCCAGCAGCGCCGCGATCGTCAGCGGGTGCTCCGCGCCGTAACCCTGCGCCTGCATCCACTTGGCCGCCATCACGCATACCGGCTTGTGCAGCAGGTAGATCGCATAGGACCACAAGGCCAGCGCCGCGGCGCCCGGCACCCGCAGGCTGCGCAGCAGCGAGCCTTGCGCCACCG
This sequence comes from Massilia sp. X63, assembly GCF_041023745.1. Lineage (NCBI taxonomy): Bacteria > Pseudomonadati > Pseudomonadota > Betaproteobacteria > Burkholderiales > Oxalobacteraceae > Massilia > Massilia sp. X63. Next base: position 646,646 of record NZ_JBFTEF010000001.1, on the reverse strand, counting down.
CCGACACGATCAGCATCGAAAAGCCCAGCGCCATCAGGGGAAAGCCGAACACGGTGATCCCGAAGGCGTAGCGCTCGTCCACGAAGCCGCGGAAGGCCGCGCCGCACACCAGCAGTCCGCCCAGGCCCATCAGGTTGCCGTGCCGGGTCAGCCGGCTCCAGGCGCCCGGATGGTGGTTGCGCAGCAGCGCCAGCGCCACGCCGGCCAGCAGCTCGTCGAACCTGCATAAGCTGGAGTAATAAATGTACTTGAAATAGAAGTAAAGCTTATACTTCTGCCCCGCCATCTCCTGCCACAGCTCGGCCCGGACCAGCATCCCGGCCAGGAAGACCAGCGCGATCGCCACCCAGGCCAGGCGCGGCGAGCCGCCGAACAGGGCCCCGAGCAAGGCCACGGCCGGCAGCAGCATATAAAACTGCTCCTCGATCGCCAGCGACCAGGAATGCGAGAAGGCGCTGCCTGGCTCCAGGGCGAAGTTCTGGATGAAAGTCGCGTACTCCCACAGCGGCAGCAGCGGCGCATCGCCGCGGAAGGCCGGCCACAGGAAGTACAGGGCCAGCACCACCCAGTAGTTCGGCAAGGTGCGCAGCAGGCGGCGCGCATAGAAGTGCCGGAGCGAAAAGCCACCCGGACTTCTCAATGCGGCGAAGATCTGGTTGCCGATCAGGTAGCCCGACAGCGCGAAGAACAGGTCGACGCCGACCCAGCCGACCTCCCCCACCCAGCCGAAGGTGGGCGCATCGCTCACGAACAGCACGTAGTGGTGCAGCACCACCAGCGTGACGGCAAGCGCGCGCAGCGTGTCAAGGCCGTGGATGCGGATGGTGGAAGCGGGCATGCGGTTCCTGAAAAAGGCGGAGAATGGCGGATCATGCCACGCCGGCCTCATTTTCTCAATTTGCCGATAGAATGTCGGCACCAAGTTTGCCCAACCCTTTTCCACCGGATCAGCACCAGAATGACTTCGCCCAGCAAATACCAGTTCAAGTCCGTCAACTACACCGGCATCCAGCCCGGTCCGCGCGTCATCATCATGGGCGCGACCCATGGCAACGAAGTCTGCGGCAGCATCGGCATCCGCCGCGTGATGGACGAGATCGACAGTGGCAAGCTGCACATCGCGGCCGGCAGCGTCACCTTCGTACCGGTGGTGAACCCGAAGGCCTACGAACAGAACACCCGCAACGGCGACCGCAACCTGAACCGCAACCTGTTCCCGAAGGACGACCCGCAGGACTTCGAGGACCACATCGCCAACTGGCTGTGCCCCCTGCTCGCCCGGCACGACGTGCTGCTCGACCTGCACTCCTTCAATGCGGTGGGCGGCGAGCCCTTCGTGATGGTGGGCCCGCTGAACAACGACGGTTCGCTGCAACCGTTCCAGCATGCCGAGAAGGAGCGCGCCTGGGCGCGCCGCCTGGGCGTGAAGCGCTTCGTGGACGGCTGGCTGGCGGCCTACGGCGACGGCGTCAAGCGCCGCAGCCGCAACGCCGACGAACTGGAAACCGTGCTGCGCTACGGCGTCGGCACCACCGAGTACATGCGCACCACCGGCGGCTATGCGCTGACCCTGGAATGCGGCCAGCACCTCGACCCGGCCGCGCCCGAAGTCGCCTACCGCGCCATCATGAACACGCTGGCGCACCTGGGGCTGATCGCGGCCCCGGACCCGGAGCCGGTGCCCTTCGATGCGATGGAAGCGCTGTCGATGGTCGTGGTGCACGACAAGCTGCACGCCGACGACCGCTTCTCGCGTCCGTGGGCCAGCTTCGACCCGGTGGCCGAAGGCGACGAGATCGGCGTGCGCGCCGACGGCAGCAAGGTGGTGGCCGAATTCAGCGGCCGCATCCTGTTCCCGGACGTGAAGGCGGCGGCGAATTCCGAGTGGTACTACCTGACCCGCCCGAACCCGACCTTCGGCCGGGAGTAAGCGATCAGCCGGGCGACAGGAACTTGAGCGCGACGATGCCGGCGGCGATCATTGCGATCGCGCCGAGGCGCAGGGCGTCCGCAGGTTCGTTCAGCAGCACGATGCCGGCAATGGCAACGCCGACCGTCCCGATGCCGGTCCATACCGCGTAGGCGGTCCCGAGCGGCAGTTCGCGCAAGGCCAGGCCCAGCATGCCGATACTGCCGAGCATCGCCAGCAGGGTCCACAAGGACGGCATCAGCTTGGTGAAGCCGTTCGTATACTTGAGGCCGACCGCCCAGGCCACTTCCAGCAATCCCGCGATGAACAGATATACCCAACTCATTGTGACTCCCCGTCTGACCCAAAGGCGCCAAGTATACCGGTGCCCGGCAGGATTTCCGGATATATCGTAAGATAGCGATATTCGGATCGAAAGAACCCGATACAAGGATAGAATCATGGACATCGACGCGATCCACAAGGCCCTGGCGAACCCGGTGCGGCGCCAGATCCTGCACTGGCTGAAGGATCCGCACCAGCACTTCGCCGAGCAGGAACACCCGCTCGACCTGGGCGTGTGCTGCAAGCTGATCGACCAGCGCACCGGCCTGTCGCAGTCGACGGTGTCGGCCCACCTGGCGACCCTGCACAAGGCGGGGCTGGTGAGCACGCGGCGCGTCGGACAGTTCATCTTTTTCCAGCGTAACGAGGAAGTGATCCAAGCCTTCCTCGACCAACTGAACGACGGACTTTAGGAGTAGCACATAATGACGACGATGTTTGACCCGATCAAGGTAGGCGCACTGGAACTGCCGAACCGTATCATCATGGCGCCGCTGACCCGCGCCCGCGCCGTCGGCGGCGCCCGCGTGCCGAACGCGATGATGGCCGAATACTACGTGCAGCGTGCATCGAGCGGCCTGATCCTCTCGGAAGCGACCGCGGTCACGCCGATGGGCGTGGGCTATGCCGACACCCCGGGCATCTGGTCGGACGAACAGGTGGAAGGCTGGAAGATCGTCACCGAGGCCGTGCACAAGGCCGGCGGACGCATCTTCCTGCAGCTGTGGCACGTGGGCCGCATCTCCGACCCGCACTTCCTCGACGGCCAGCTGCCGGTCGCGCCGTCGGCGATCCAGCCGAAGGGCCATGTGAGCCTGCTGCGCCCGATGCGCGACTACAGCACCCCGCGCGCGCTGGAAACGGACGAGATCCCGGCGATCGTCGCGGCCTACCGCAAGGGCGCCGAGAACGCGAAGAAGGCCGGTTTCGACGGCGTGGAAGTGCACGGCGCTAACGGCTACCTGCTCGACCAGTTCCTGCAGGATTCCACCAACCAGCGCACCGACCAGTACGGCGGCTCGGTCGAGAACCGCGCGCGCCTGATGCTCGAAGTGACCGACGCCTGCATCGACGTGTGGGGCGCCGACCGCGTCGGCATGCACCTGGCCCCGCGCCGCGACTCGCACGACATGGGCGACGCCAACCCGCGCGAGACCTTCGGCTACGTGGCGCGCGAACTCGGCAAGCGCGGCATCGCCTTCATCTGCGCCCGCGAAGCCATCGGCGACGACAGCCTGCGCGCCTACCTGAAGCAGGAATTCGGCGGCGTCTACATCGCCAACGAAAAGCTGACCAAGGAAAGCGCCGAGGCGCTGATCAAGTCCGGCGAAGCCGACGCGGTGGCCTTCGGCGTGTGGTTCATCGCCAACCCCGACCTGCCGCAGCGCCTGAAGGCCGATGCGCCGCTCAACACGCCAAAGCCCGAACTGTTCTATGGTTCGGGACCGGAAGGCTACGTCGATTACCCGGCCCTGAACTAAGCGCCGCGCCCGGATGGCCGGGCTGGTGCCATGCGCATCGGCCCGGCCATCCATTCCTCTCCCGAGCCCGTACGTACGCTCTACAATCGCATATGCATGTGGTGTAAACGACAGCCTGCTCATGCTATTCTTGCGCGATTATTTTAAAACGCGCACCGAGCCTGCGCTGTCCCAGGAGACCACGTGAAACACTTCGCACCCCGCGTGATGGCCTTCGCCATCGCTTCCGCCTTCGCCCTCGGTGCAATGAGCACCGCCAGCGCCGCCGCCCCTGCCCGCGCCGAGAACGCCTACCTGTCGGAAGCCGACGCCATGGCCCGTTCGGCGCGCGTGTCGAACGTGGACTACGTGCTCGACTTCACGCTCACCGGCAAGGAGAACTTCGCCGGCACCACCACCGTCAGCTTCGACCTCAAGGATACCGACGCGGCCCTGACCATCGACCTGGACAAGGCGACCATCAAGTCGCTCAGCGTCAACGGCAAGCAGGTCACGCCGCGCTACAACAACTGGTTCGTCACCCTGGCGCCGGAAGACCTGGCCAAGGGCCGCAATACCGTCACCATCGCCTACGAGCGCGCCCACAGCACCAACGGCGAAGGCCTGCACCGCATGGTCGACCCGGTCGACGGCCGCGTGTATACCTACTCGCATTTCGAGCCGGCCGCCGCGCACCAGATGTTCGCCGTGTTCGACCAGCCGGACCTGAAGGCCACCTACACCGTCACCGTCAACGCGCCCGCCGACTGGCAGGTGATCAGCACCACCCGCGAATCAAACATCGCGGACGCAGGCGCCGGCACCCCCGGCGCGAAACGCTGGACCTTCCCCAAGACCAAAAAGCTCAGCCCCTACAACTTCTCGCTGCACGCCGGCCCCTACCAGGTGTGGGAAGACAAGAGCGGCAAGTACCCGATGCGCCTGTTCGCGCGCCAGTCGGTCGCCAAGCAGGTGACACCTAGCGACTGGTTCCGCTACACCAAGGCCGGCCTGGCCTTCTTCGACGACTACTTCGGCATCCCTTACCAGTTCGAGAAATACGACCAGCTGCTGGTGCCGGACTTCCTGTACGGCGCCATGGAAAACGCCGCGGCGATCACCTTTGCCGAAGGCGGCTTCCTGTACAAGTCCGAGATGACTCCGGCGCAGAAGGCCAGCCTGGCGGAAGTCATCATGCACGAGATGGCGCACCAGTGGTTCGGCGACCTGGTCACCATGAAGTGGTGGAACGGCCTGTGGCTGAACGAGAGCTTCGCCTCCTTCATGGCAACCCTGGCCACCGCCGAGGCCACCGAGTTCAAGGACGCCTGGCAGTCCTTCTACCAGCAGGACAAGCAGAGCGCCTACATCCAGGACCAGAAAGTCTCGACCCACCCGATCGAAGTGCCGGTGCCGTCCTCGGCCAACGCCTTCGACAACATCGACGCGATCACCTATTCGAAGGGCGCCTCGACCCTGAAGCAGCTGCGCCACATGCTGGGCGAAGAGGTGTTCCGCAAGGGCGTCCATAACTACCTGGTGAAATACTCCTGGCAGAACGCCAAGCTCGAGGACTTCATCGGCAGCCTGGGCGACGCGGCCGGCCGCGACCTGTCCAAGTGGACCCGCGACTGGCTGTACCAGGCCGGCGTGAACACCATCACGGCCAACTACAGCTGCGCCAACGGCAAGATCAAGTCGTTCTCGCTGGCGCAGACCGCGCCGAGCAAGAGCCTGCCGACCCTGCGCGAGCAGCGCGTGCAGGTCGGCGCCTTCAAGCTGGAGGACGGCAAGCTGGTGCTGGCCAAGAACGTGCCGGTCACCTATGCGGGCGCGAAGACCAATGTCGCCGGCATGGTGGGCGCGGCCTGCCCGGACCTGGTCTACCCGAACTACCAGGACTGGGGCTTCGTGAAGGTCAACCTCGACAAGCGCTCGTTCGAGACCGCCCGCACGACCCTGGGCGGCGTGGAAGACCCGCTGCTGCGCGCCATGCTGTGGCAGGCCCTGTGGGACGGCGTGCGCGACGCCAAGCTGCCGCTGAACGAGTTCATCGACGTGGCCCTGGCGAATGCGCCGCAAGAGAAGGACTACACCCTGCTGGGCGACGTGCTGGGCAAGGTGAGCTTCTCGAAGCACTACCTGGACGCGATGGGCCTCGAGGAGGGTCCATATCGCGCCTACGCCAAGCAGGCCAAGAAGGCACTGGAAGACATGGCCTGGAATGGCGTCGTCGCCAACAAGGGCAACGAGAACTTCCAGCGCCGCTGGTTCAGCACCTACCTTGGCCTGGCAAACAGCCCGGATGCGCTGGCGCGCCTGGCCGGCATGCTCGAAGGGAAAGGCACCGAAGGCCTGAACATCGGCCAGGACCAGCGCTGGGCCATCATCAACCGCCTGAACCGCTATGACTACCCGGGCGCGGCAGGCCTGCTGGAAGCCGAGCAGGCGCGCGACAAGTCGGACAGCGGCCAGGCCGCCGCGCTGGCCGCCACGGTCGTGCGTCCGGATCCGAAGGTCAAGGGCGAGTGGCTGGCCACGGTCGAAGACCTGAGGACCAAGCTGCCGTTCTCGCGCGTGCGCACCGCCATGGGCAGCATGTACCCGACCGAGCAGCGCGCACTGGCCGAGCAGACCGCGGCCAGCCGCCTGGCCAAGCTCCCGGCGATCGACAAGGCGGCCGGTCCGGTCTTCATGCGCAGCTACGCCGGCACCATGATCCCGGCCAGCTGCAGCCCGGAGAGCGTGCAGCGTCTGCAGCGCGCCGCCGACACCATGAAGGCGCTGTCGGCCGGCACCCGCCGCGCGCTGCTCGACACGCTGCAGGAAGACCAGCGCTGCGTGGCGATCAAGAAGGCCATCAGCGCGCCGAAGTCCTGAGTCTTGGCGTACGCGGCATTCCCTCCCCGGCATGCCGCGCCCGGCTGGCCGCTGCTGGCCACGCTGGGCGTCCACCTGCTGCTGGCCTGGAGCTGGCGGATCGCGCATCCGCCCGCGCCCGAGCCGGGCGGGGAACGGGTGATCGAGCTCGTTCCCGTGCCGCCGGCGGCACTGCCGGCGCGGCGCCAGCCTCCCGTCCTGCGTGCCGCCCCGCCCGCCGCGCCGCGGGCGCGCGCCGGAAAGGCTCCGGTCTATATCGCCGCCGAACCCGAACCGATGACGGCCCCTGCGCAAGCGCCGCCGGCGGCCGCCGATCCCTTCTCCATGCCGGTGCCGCAAGCAGCCCCATCCACGCTCGACGCGATGCTCGGCCGCGCCAGGCGCGACGCCGCCCTCATCGACCGTGAACTGCGCAAGGGGAAATCCGGCGTGCCGGAGCTTGCCGACACGCCCTCGGGCCGCTTCACGCAGGCGCTCGCGGGCGCGTACAAGGAGCGCGGCCTGGGTGTCAGCAGCGAAACCTATACCGCGCCGGACGGCCAGGTGATCTACCGGTTCCGCCGCGGCGGAAAAATCAAGTGCCGCAGCGGCGGCAGCGTCGGACCGAAGATCGGCGGCGCCGTCGGCGGCGGCGAGGTGTTGTTCGACGTGCAGGGCGGCGCCGGACGCGCCGGGGAAGTGCCCTGCCCCAGCCATACCGACTGGAAGCGCGACTGAGACCGCGCCGTCGCAAGCAGCGCAATGCCCGCCGCCAGCTTACTTGGCGGCGCCCTTGCCGTGCTCAGGCGCCGGTCCCGAAGCCGACGGCGCACACAGCTCCGTCACGCGGCGCCAGGCCCCGGTGCCTTCGCACACCACCGGCGGCCTGCCCTGCAGCAGCTTGCCCAGGTCGACCGGCTTGCCCTCGTTGACGATCACGTTGCGGTTGACCGGAATGCACATTGCGTCATGCCAGGCGGCCGCGTAGCCCTGCGGCGTCGGCAAGGGCCCGCGGGCACGCACGGCGGCCGCCTCGCAGGCCTTTTTCGTCTGGAAGCTTCCACGCAGGCTAGTACTCTCAAGCATCACATCACCGTTCTGCTGCAGGTAGAGCAGCAGGATCATCGTAAACATCCATTCTCCTCTCGGCGACGGGGCAGCATCTCCCGCACGCCTGACCTTGTTCAAACGTCCTGCCGGGACCGCACGTTAGCCTGAGGGTCAAGGAAAGGACCTCTCATGTTCAAGCTCGTCACCTGGAATATCCAGTCCGGCCGCAGTCCGGACGGCAAGACCGACCTCGACCGTATCATCGCATGCCTCGACCGGTTTTGCAGTTTTGACATGCTTTGTGTACAAGAAGTTTCAAGCGGCTATACCGCAGGGGGCGAAGACCAGTTCGCCATGCTGCGCGAGCGCCTGCCGGGCTATGCCGGCTTTGCGGCCCTGGCCTGCGATACCATCGACCAGTCGGCCGCGCCCGGCGCCCAGGACGACGCCCGCCGCCGCTTCGGCACGATGGTGTTCTCGCGCCATCCGGTGCTGCAGGCGCTGCGCCATTCCCTGCCCTGGCCGGCCGAACCCGACGTGATGAGCATGCCGCGCAGCGCGCTCGAGCTGACGGTGGCGGCGCCCGGCGGCCTGCTGCGCGTTACTACCGCCCACCTGGAATATTTTTCGCAGCGCCAGCGCATGGCCCAGGTCGAGCGGCTGCGCGAGCTGCACCGCGAAGCCGGCCTGCACGCACTGTGTCCGCCGGCGCCCGGCAACGGCCCCTTCTACCTGCCGCCGCGCGCCATGCCGGCGCTGCTCGCGGGCGACTTCAACATGCTGCCGGGCTCGCCCGAGCACCAGCGCCTGCTGGCGCCCTTCGGCGACGGCATCCATCCCTGGCGCGACTGCTGGCAGCTGGCCCAGCCGGGCCGGCGCCACGCCCCCACCGTCGGCCTGCACGACCCCAATCCCGACGCCTCCGCCCCCTTCACCTTCGACTACGTGTTCGCCAGCGCCGACCTGGCCGAACGGGTGCGGCGCGTGCGCGTGGACGCCAGCGAGCAGGGCTCGGACCACCAGGCCCTGCTGGTGGAACTCGACTGGGACTGAGCGTCAAGACACCCGGGCCGGCGGGCCGCCGTACAATGGCGGTTTCCGCTCATCGCTCCACGAGGCCACCTTGGACTGGGATTACCCGCACCCCTTCACCCTGCCCGTCACGCCGGCGGCCGCCGACATCGACGGCCTGGACCATACCAACAATGCCGTCTACGTGCGCTGGTGCGAGCAGGCCGGGTGGGCCCATTCCGAACGGCTCGGCCTGTCGCTGGACGATTACCGGCGCCTGGACCGTGCGATGGCGATCCGGCGCGGCGAATACGACTACCTGCTGCCCACCCTGCAGGGCGAGGCGCTGACCCTGGCCACCTGGCTGGTGGCCGGCGACGGCAAGCTGGCGATGCAGCGCCGCTTCCAGCTGGTGCGCGACCGCGACGGCGCCACCGTGCTGCGCGGCTGCTGGGACCTGGTCTGCATCGAGATCAGCAGCGGGCGGCCGCGCCGCATGCCGGCCGAATTCCTCGACACCTACATGCCGGCGGTCGCGCAGCAGGTGTAAACCTCAAGGTGGCGCGCCGTGTTGCGTGCCCTCAAAGTAGACATTGAGGCAACCGGCCCCCTTCCCGCTTGTGCTGGGTCAAACTGGCCCCGTCCATGTCCGCTGCCGCGAGGGAAAGATGCGCCACTACCTGTCCACCGTCCGGTCCGCCGGCCGCCCGCTGTTTCGCTCCCTGCCCGCCGCGCTGCTCGGCGCGCTGTGCGTGGCCCTGGTGCTGTCCGGCTGCCGCCTGCGCGAGACCGGGCAGGAAGACCTCGTCATTCCCGAACTGGTGCGCACCCACCTGTACGTATCGCCCTCCGGTTCCGACAGCAACCCCGGTACCCGCGACGAACCCTTCCGCACGCTCACGCGCGCCGCGCAGGCGGTCACGCCGGGCACCACGGTGCATGTCGCGCCAGGCACCTATTTCGGCGGCGTGCGCACCAATACCCACGGCACGGCGGAGGCGCGCATCGTGTTCGAATCCACCGAGCGCGGCGGCGCGCGGCTGGTGCCGCCGCTCGATTCGCGCCAGCCGGCGGCCTGGGACAACCGCGCCAACTACCTCGACATCATCGGCTTCGAGATCGACGGCAGCCAGTACCAGAGCGGCATGAAGTGGCTGAGCGGCATCTACAACGGCGGCTCGCACAACGGCGTGCACTACAACCACATCCACCACATCGGCAACGACGTGCCCTGCGAGGCCAAGGGCGGCGCCGGCATCGGCATCGACAGCTACTACAAGGGCATCGACGCCGAGGTGGTCGGCAACCAGGTGCACGACATCGGCCCGCCCGACTGCCGCTACATGCACGGGATCTACATCAGCACCACGGCGAGCGTACGCGACAACGTCATCTACCGCGCGTCCGGGGCCGGCATCCACCTGTGGCACGACGCCAACCACGTCAGCATCCGCGGCAACACCGTGGTAGGCTCGGGCACCGGCATCGTGATCGGAGGCGGCGACTTCTATCACAGCAAGGGTCCGAACGACCACACGCACGCGGCCAACAACATCGTCTACGACAACGGGCACGGCATCCTGGAACAGGGCGCCATCGGCGACAACATCAGCTACCGCAACAACCTGGTGTTCCAGAACGCCGGCGGCGACTGGAAGCTGTCGGCCGGACGCCGGCATACCGGCACCATCACGGCGGCGCCGCTGTTCGCCGACTACAACCGCACGCTACCCGCACCCGACTTCCGGCTGCAGCCCGGCTCGCCCGCGATTGGCAAGGGCCTGGCGGCCGACGCCGTCAGCGATGCGGTGGCCCTGCGCCCGCGGCGCCAGGTCGATATCGGCGCCGTGCCCTATACCGAAACGGAACCGGCGGGCGTGCCCTCGCCGGCTGCCGCCAAGTAAAAAACGCCGGGAGGGCGCCAACTAAGCGCCAACTAAGCGCCAACTGAGCGTCAACTGAGCGCCAACTGAGCGCCAATTAAGCGCCAACGAAGCACCAATGAAGGGCCAGGCAGCGCCCGGCCGGTACCGCGCACGCGTACCACCCCATGCCATCGACGAGCGCGCGGCGCGCCCGCGCCCTGCCCCTTCACTGGATCGGAATCTGCCTCCTTGCCTTGCCGGGCTTCTTCGGCAGGGTCAGGTGCAGCACCCCGTCCTCGTACTTGGCCTCGGTCTTGGCATCGTCGACTTCCTGCGGCAGGGTGAAGCTGCGGTATTGAGAGCCGCTGTAGCGTTCACGGTAGACCGTGTCGCCGACGGTTTTTTCGTCCTGCGCCTGGGTGGCGGCACTGATCGACACGTGGCTGCCCTCGACCGCGATCTTGATGTCTTCTTTCTTGATACCGGGCATGTCCGCCTTCACCAGGTAGGCTTGGTCGGTCTCGTTCACATCGATCCGCATGTGATGCTCGGCGTCGAAGCTGCGCAGCGCGGGAGAAAAATCCCGCATCAGATCCTGGATGTTGCGCATGCCCGAGAGCCGCATGAGCTCGCGGAGCGGATCGAAGTGACTCAGCTTGTGTGCCATGCTGTCCTCCTTGTCTGTATGGAAAAGCGCCGCGGTCGGCCGCGGCCCGCTTGTCCTTCCTCATGCTAGGAGCCGTCATGGCGGGGCGTATGACGCGGATCAATGTGCGCCGCTTGAAATGCGCTTGTCGCTAGCGAAGCAAGTCGGGACGGCGCCTGGCCTCGACGTATGCGGCCCTGAATTCGGGCGCACTTCCGCCGCGACAAGGCGTCTAACTCCGGTTGCCCATATGTCTTTCACGCCGCGGAGGTGCATCATGAACAGGATTGCCATCGACATGCCGGTCGTCGGAGAATGCTCCGTCGGCGAGTGTGCCTACAATGTGGATCGCAACTGCCACGCACGCGCGATCACGGTCGGGGACGGTGTGCACCCCGGCTGTGACACTTTCCTGCAGGCCTCGCCGCATGCCCGGGACAGCGGGCGCCATGCCGGCGTCGGGGCCTGCAAGCTGTCGTCCTGCCAGCACAACGACGACTACGAATGCACGGCGCAGCAGATCGCCGTCGGCCACGATGGCAGCCACGGGGCCTGCTGCCTGACCTACCTGCAGCGCGCACTGCCGACCGGCGTCGGCCATCCGGTCCAGCCGCCGGCCTGACCCGGCGCGCCGATTTCCCTGGCGAAGCCGACGCCGGCGCGCACGGCTTCCCTGGAAAGCGCCGAGCCGTCGGTCGGCAACAGGATCAGCTTGACCATGTGATCTCCCCGCTCAATCGGCCGGCATGCGTGGCGCGATCCCGAGCGCGCGTTCGACCTCCACCAGGTTGCGCACGGTCGCCAGCAGCGAGTCCGGATTCAGGCTGATCGAATCGATCCCCTGCTCCACCAGGAAGCGCGCCACCTCCGGGTAGTCCGACGGCGCCTGCCCGCAGATCCCCACGTGGCGCCCATTGCGGCGCGCGCCGGCGACCGCCTGGCGCAGCATCTCGAGCACCCCCGGGTCGCGCTCGTCGAAATCGAAGGCCACGATGTCGGAATCGCGGTCCACGCCCAGCACCAGTTGGGTAAGGTCGTTCGAACCGATCGAAAAACCGTCGAACAGCCGGGCGAAGGCATCGACCTGGATCACGTTGTTCGGAATCTCGCACATGACGTACACCTCCAGGCCGCGCGCGCCGCGCTCCAGGCCATGCGCGGCCATCGCGCTCAGCACGTCCTCGGCTTCCTTTACGCGCCGGCAGAACGGAATCATCAGGAGCAGATTCGACAGGCCCATGTCCTCGCGCACCCGCCGCATCGCACGGCATTCCAGCGCGAAGCCTTCGGCATAGGCCGGATGCGCATAGCGGGACGCCCCACGAAAACCGATCATGGGGTTGGCTTCAAGCGGCTCGAAGGCGGCGCCGCCAAGCAGGCTGGCGTACTCGTTGGTCTTGAAGTCGGACATGCGGACGATGACCGGCTTCGGGTAGAAGGCCGCTGCGATCGTGCCGACGCCCTCGGACAGTTCGCGCACGAAATAGTCGGCGGGCGAGGCATGGCCGCGGGTGAGGCGCGCAATCTCCGCGCGTTCGCCCGCGTCGCGCACCTGTTCCGGATGCACCAGGGCCATCGGGTGGATGCGGATGTGCTCGGCGATGATGAATTCCATGCGCGCCAGGCCGACTCCGTCGTTCGGCAGGAAGCGGGTGCGGAAGGCGATGTCGGGGTTGCCGATGTTGAGCATCATGCGCGTGCGCGGCATCGGCAGCGACGCCAGGTCGGTGCTGGTCCGGTGAAAGGGCAGACTACCGGCATACACGTGGCCGACGCTGCCTTCGGCACAGGACAGGGTGACCAGGTCGCCGGTGCGGATCGTTGTCGTGGCATTGCCGCAGCCCACCAGCGCCGGCACGCCGATCTCGCGCGCCACGATCGCGGCGTGGCAGGTGCGCCCGCCGCGGTTCGTCACCACGCCGGCGGCGGTCTTCATGACGGTGCCCCAGTCCGGCATGGTGGTGTCCGCCACCAGGATCTCGCCCGGCCGGAACTGGTCCAGCTGGCCGACATCCGCGATCACCCGGGCCGTCCCGGCGGCGACCCTGCTGCCGACCGCCCGTCCGGATGCCAGCACGGGGCCCTTGGCGTCGAGATGGAATTCTTCCAGCAGGGTGGCGGAACGGCGCGCGGCCACCGTCTCGGGCCGCGCCTGCACGATGTAGAGCTGGCCGTCGATGCCGTCCTGCGCCCACTCGATGTCCATCGGCACGGCATGCCCCGCGCGCGCGCTGTAGTGCGCCTCGATGCGCAGCGCAGCCTCGGCCAGTTCGAGCACGGCGGCGTCGTCGAGGCAGAAGCGTGCGCGCTCGTCCGGGGTGGTCGGCAGGTTGCGCGTGGTGCCCGCGCTGCCCGCCTGCGCATACACCATGCGCGCTTCCTTGCTGCCGAGGCTGCGCCGCAGCACGGCCCGCGAGCCGGCGCGCAGGGCCGGCTTGAACACGTAGAACTCGTCGGTGTCGACCGTTCCCTGGACCACGTTCTCGCCCAGCCCGTAGGCGCCCGTGACCAGCACGACGTCGCGAAAGCCGGTCTCGGTGTCGAGCGTGAAGATCACGCCGGAGCTGGCCAGGTCGGAACGGACCATCTTCATCACGCCGACCGACAGCATGACCTTGAAGTGGTCGAAGCCGTTCTCGATCCGGTAGACGATTGCGCGTTCCATGAACAGGCTGGCGAAGCAGCGCCGCACGCTGTCCAGCAGCGCCGCTTCGCCGCTGACGTTGAGGTAGGTTTCGTGCTGTCCGGCGAAGCTGGCCGTGGGCAGGTCTTCCGCGGTGGCGGAGCTGCGCACGGCCACGGAGAGTTCCTTGCCATATTGCTGCTGCAGCGCGCGCCAGGCCTGCAGGATGCCCTCTTCGAGCTCGGAAGGCAGGGGCGCGCCATGGACGATCTCGCGCGCAGCCTGTGCGCGCCGGGTGAGGTCGGCCATGTCGGCAGGATCGAGCCCATCGAGGGCGGCGTGCAGCGCGTCCCAGGCGCCTGCCCGATCCAGTGTGGCGCGGTAGGCGGCGGCGGTGACGGCAAAGCCGTTCGGCACCCGTACGCCCTGGCCGCCCAGCTCGCGGACCATCTCGCCGAGGGAAGCGTTCTTGCCGCCGACCAAGGGCACATCGGCGATTCCCAGGTCCTCGAACCAGGCGATGAACTTGCTTGTTGTGTCCATTCCGGTTCTCCCAGATGACAAGCATTGCACGCCGGACGAACCAGTCGAGGCGCGACCGGGTTTCGTTTTATTCTACCCAATCTGTCAGCATTGCGCTTCCCTTTGCGTGCACAACATTTTAGACTGATGGAATGCAAGGGGCTCGCAGTCATGCGGGCCCGGCGCCGTTGCCCGCCTGTCCTCTTGATGGAGGAAACAAATGTATAAACGTATCCTTGTCCCGACCGATGGGTCGCCGATCTCCCTGGCGGCGACCGACGCCGCGCTGTACCTTGCAAGGGCCTGCGGCAGCGAGATCGTGGCGCTGTCGGTCGCCTGCCCCGAGGCGCTGCTGGGCGGCGTCGAGCGCGGACTCGTCAGCGCAGCGGGACGCCAGGCGGAGGCCCTGCTGGAGCAGGCCGACCTGCTCGTGGCGGACGTGGCCGGGCGCGCCCGCTCACAAGGCGTGCCCTGCACCACCGATACCGCCTATTCGCTCACTCCGGCGGAGGCGATCGTCGACGCGGCCAGGGCGCACCAGTGCGACCTGATCGTCATGGGTTCGCATGGCCAGCGCGGCCTGAGCGACAGGCTCGCCGGTAGCGTCACCCAGCACGTCCTCAGGTATTCGGCGGTCCCGGTCATGGTGCTCAGGCCGCCGCTGGAGGACGCTGTCGACAACGCCCGGTTTTGAGACCCCGGCACGCAAAACCTGCCGGGCTTGGCGGCCGGCGCCGGCGCCCTTGCTCGGCGTGATCGCCGGAGGCCTGCCGGCGCCTCAGAGAATCTGGTGCACCAGCTCGAACGGCCGGCACAGGCGCACGCCCTTGGGCGTCACCACGAAAGGACGGTTGATCAGGACCGGATGCGCAGCCATCGCGTCGAGCAGCGCCGCGTCGTCCACGCCCGGCTGGTCCAGCCCGAGTTCGCCATACAGGGCTTCCTTGCTGCGCACCGCCTCGCGCACGCTCAGGCCGGCCGCGGCGATCATCTCGCGCAAGGCCTCGCGCGAAGGCGGCGTGGACAGGTAGTCCACGACCTGCGGTTCGTGGCCGGCCTCGCGAATCGCGGCCAGGGTGTTGCGCGAGGTCCCGCAGCGCGGGTTATGGTAGATGGTGATATCCATGGAATGCCTGCCTTTCAATATTGCCAAAAAAGTAGCGGCATCATAACCACACCGCATGAAGGGCACCAGTTTTTTTGCTTGTTCGCCGCTTCGGCTCGCTATAGAATTCCTCGCTTATTTTCCGTAGATACATAACAACTGCCGGGAAATAGCACTTTGTACAGCGACGGAGAATCGATGAGCGAGCACCTGCTGCGTCCCGCAGCCCTTCCCACCTGGGGCCAGCGCACTGCGCTTCGCCTGCTGAACCTGGCCGGCTGGCAAGTGCACTTCAAGCCCTTGCCGGGGCCGCACGGGATCGCCGTGGTCTATCCGCATACCTCGAACTGGGACTTTCCGATCGGCCTGCTGGGCAAGTGGGCGATCGGCCTGAAGTTCCGCTGGCTGGCCAAGGACTCGCTGTTCCGCGGGGTGCTGGGCAGCATCATGCGCTACTGGGGCGGCATCGCCGTCGACCGCCGCGCCTCGATGGGCGCCACCCGCAAGCTGGCCCAGGACATGCTGGCCGCGCCGTGGTGCTGGATCGGCATCACCCCGGAAGGCACGCGCAGCTACCGTCCACACTGGAAGAGCGGCTTCTACCACCTCGCCACCACCGCCGACGTGCCCCTGCTGCTGGTCTACATGGACTACGGCGCCAAGGTGCTGAGCGTGGTCGACACCCTCACCCTCAGCGGCGACACCGAGCAGGACATGGCCGCCATCGCCGCCGTCTACGAAGGCCGCCAGGCCCTGTATCCGGACCAGGCCGCGCCGATCAAGCTGGCGCCGCCGCGCGACCCGGCCGAGCCGCAGCGCCGCCGCGCCTGAGCCCCCGGAGCCGCAGGCTCCGCCTCGGCATGCCACGCCGGCAAAGAACGCCTCCGTAGCGCGATCGGCCACCGCGGCCGGCGGGTGGAATCCGGGTATGCCCGCCTAGACACTGCCGCGTCGTTTGAACAGGCGCGTCCACGCGAGGATTTCCGGGACGCCGGCCGCGATCACCAGCCATCCCAGGTTATCGCGCATGCCGAGAAACCACAGGATGGCGGCGGTGGCGAACAGGGCCAGTGTCAGCAGGTGGTAGCGCATGGGGTCTCGGATGTTTGTGCTTGGCTTGCCAGTGTGGCACGGCTGCATTAACACATGCTTAATGAACAGCAACTAAACCGGACGACATCATGCGCCGCCCGCCGGCCGGGCCGCCAGCTCGTCCCAGGCCATCGCCGCGCTCAGGAACAGGCGGCCGTTGAGCGCCTGCAGCAGGGTGCTGTGCTTGAGCCGGTCCATCACCGGCCCCTTGACCTCGGCCAGGTGCAGCAGCACTCCACGCTGGCGCAGCGAGGCATTCAGCTCGCCCAGGCCGAACAGGGCCGAGGTGTCGATGGCGTTTACCGCCGACAGCACCAGCACCAGGTGGCGCGTTGCCGGATACGCCGCCAGCTCGTCCTCGATGCGTTCGTTGACCGCCTCGACGTTCCCGAAGAACAGGCCGGCGTCCACGCGCAGCATCAAGAGGCCCGGCGCGGTCTCGGCCGAATAACGCTCGACGTTGCGGAAATGCTCGGTGCCGGGAATCCGCCCCAGCACCGCGATGTGCGGGCGGCTGGCGCGCCAGATCAGGGCGCCCATCGACAGCGCCACGCCCACCACCACGCCGGCCTCCACGCCCAGCGCCAGCACGCCGCAAGCGGTGGCCAGCAGCGCGGCGGCGTCGGCGCGGTCGTAGCGCCAGGCCGTGTACAAGGTCGACAGGTCGAGCATGCCGAGCACCGCCACGATGATGGTGGCTGCCAGCACCGGCAGCGGCAGCAGCGCCAGCCAGCCGGTCGGCGCCACCAGCGCCACCGCCAGCAGGCCGGCCGTGATGACGCTCGCCAGCTGGCTGTTGGCGCCGGCCGCGAAGTTGACCGCGGAGCGCGAGATGCTGCCCGTGACCGGGAAGCCGCCGCTCAGCGCGCTGCCCAGGTTGGCCGCGCCCAGGCCGACCAGCTCGCGGTTGCTGCCCAGCTTTTCGCCGCGCTTGAGGGCGAGCGCCTGCGCACCCGACATGCTGATCAGGAAAATCATGAAGCCGATCAGGAGCGCCGGCTGCAGCAAGGCCTGCCAGTGCGCGCCCGAGGTCGCGAGGTTCAGGCCCGGCAGGCCGGCCGGCACGGCCCCGGTGGTGGCCACGCCGAGCGCGTCCAGGTGCAAGGCCGGCACCAGCGCGGTGGCGCCGAGCACCACCAGCATCGGCGCGAGCTTGGCGCCGATGTCGGCCGCCACCGGCGACAGCCCGGCACGCGCCAGGGTGCGCCCCATGAAGTGACGCGCCCATACCAGCATGGCCAGCGCGCCCAGTCCCAACGCCGCGCTCGGCCAGTGCCAGGCCGGCGGCATCACGCCCAGCAACGGGCGCACCTGGCCCCAGGCGATCAGGAGCGCCGAGCCGATGGTGAAGCCGCTCATCACGGGCCGCGAAAAGAAGTTGGCGAGGAAGCCGATGCGCAGCAGGCCGCAGGCCAGCAGCACCATGCCCGACAGCAGCGCCAGTTGCGCCGCCAGCACCCCGTACAGGGCGCTGCCGGGCGCGGCCAGCGGCGCCAGGCTCGACGCCGTCATCAGCGAAATGATCGCCATCGGACCGACCGACTGGGTGCTGCTGGTGCCGAACAGCGCGTACAACAGGGGCGGCACGATGCTGGCGTAGATCCCGGCCACCGGCGGCAGGCCGGCCACCAGGGCGTAGGCCATGCCCTGCGGGATCATCATCATCGCCACGACGATGCCGGCGCTGATGTCGCCCGGTAGCATCGAACGCCGGTAGTGCTGCAGCCACTGAAGCATACGTCTTGCCTGAAAGAAAAGCCGCTAGCCTATCACAGCGGCGGGCCGGGACACGGCCGCGCCGGACCTCATCCCATCGCCAGCTCGACGCAGTTGCGCCCTGCCCGCTTGGCGCGCGCCAGGGCGGCATTTACCCGCACCGCCAGCGAATCGCCGCTTTCCCGTTCGCCCAACTGGGCCACGCCGAGGCTGACGGTGAGGTGGTCGCAGCCGGGGATCTCGGCCGCCTCGATGGCGACGCGCAGCTTCTCGGCCAGCTTCAGGCCGTCGATGGCGCTGGTGTGCGGCGCGATCACCTGGAAGTCCTCGCCGCCCGAGCGCACCAGCACGTCGCTCGAACGCAGCAGGGCGCGCGCGGTATCGGCCACGGTGCGCAGCGCCACGTCGCCGACCGGATGGCCATAGGCGTCGTTGATGTTGCGGAAGCGGTCGATGTCGAAGGCGATCAGCGCCAGCGGCAGGCGGTAGCGGCGCGCGCGCCGGATCTCCTGTTCCATCAGGTATTCGCCATGGCGGCGGTTGGCCACGCCGGTCAGCGCATCGAGGGTGGCCAGCTGGGTGACCCGGGCCAGCAGCGCCTCGCTCTCGCGCACCAGCCCGGCCATGCGCAGGCCGAAGGCGGCCAGCTGCGCCAGGTCGTCGAGGGCCGCCAGCTGGGCATGCGAGAACGGATCGGTGCGATCGAACATCAGGCACAGCGCGCCGGCGGTCGGGCGCCGCCCGTCCGGCCCGGCGGCGGGTATCGGCAGGCCCAGCACCATCTGCACGCCGTGCGCGCGCAGCGCCTGCGCCAGCTCCGGCTCGCCGGACTTGTCGGGTGCGTCGAGCAGGGCCGGCTCGCCCGTGGCCGCGGCCAGCAGGCCCGGGAAGGCGTGGCGCAGCGGCGATTGCAGCAGGCGCTCGCCGCGCCCCAGGATCGCGGCCAGGTCGGGCGCTGCCGGCCCGGCTCCCCTGCCATGCTGGGCTTCCAGGCGCAGGTCGCCGCCCGCGTCGGCGCCGATGTCCCCGGACGGGTGCAGCAGGAACATGGCGGCATGCACCACGCCGGGCCAGCCCAGCAGGGCCGCGCACAGGCCTTCGGCGAAGCCGACGCCGTCGTCGGTCTGGGCCAGCGCCCGCTGCGCGGCGCTGCGCACCGCCAGCAGCGCGGCCAGTTCGGCTTCGCGCGGGCCGGCCGCCAGCGGCGGCGCGAAGCCGCGTTCCAGGCGCGCGGCGACTGCGGCGCGCAGTTCTTCCGGCGCCAGTGGCCCGACGATGTAGTCGATCGCGCCGTGGGCCATCAGCGCCGGCAGCCAGCGTGCATTCGTGAAGGGGCACAGGACCAGCACCGGCGCGTCCGCGCGCTGCGCCACCAGCCGGCCGAGCGCCGCCAGGTCGATCGCGATCTCGAAACGATCGAGGTCGAGCACCAGCAGCTCGGCCGGCTGCCGGACCAGCAGCGCGGCCGCCTGTTCGGCGCCGTCGGCCGTGCGCAGGCTGCCGAACAGGTCGGCGCAGGCGCGCTCGAAGCCGGCGCGGCGCGGCGCGGCCGGATTGACGTACAGGGCGCTGCCGGCCCGGCGTGCGCCTTCCTGCTGAGACATCCCGTTCTCCTGACAAGCATTGTGTAAAAGCGCTGGCAAGTTTGCCATAAAGCCATTACAGCGGATAGCGAAGAATTGTCTTCGAGTGTGTGGGAGCGCACCGTCGGGCACGCGGCCCGCATGAATACTCTTCCTGGTCGATTCGAACGCAATTGAACACCGCATCTGAACATTTACGGGAGCAGGCAATGGCACACCAGGATGACGTGGCGAACAAGCAGAAGGCGATCCAGAGCCGCCAGGACCAGAAGGACGGCAGCATGCAGAAGGCCGGGAACGAGGACGCGGTGCAAACCGGTATCCGCCAGCCGGCGCCGCCGATGCCCGAACAGCATCTGGCCAAGCCGGGCATCGAGGCCCAGATGGAACTCAAGCCGAAGTTCATGGCCGAACAGTACAAGGGCAGCGGCAAGCTGGCCGGCATGGCGGCCATCGTCACCGGCGCCGATTCGGGCATCGGGCGCGCGGTGGCGGTGCTGTTCGCGCGCGAAGGCGCCGACGTGGCCGTGATGTACCTGAACGAACACCAGGATGCCGAAGAAACCAAGCGCTGCGTCGAGGCCGAGGGCCGCCGCTGCGTCACCATCGCCGGCGACGTCAAGGACGCCGCATTCTGCAAGGAGGCGGTCGAGAAGGTGGTCGCCGAATTCGGCCGCCTGGACGTCCTGGTGAACAACGCGGCCTTCCAGGAACACGCCGGCTCGCTGCTGGACATTACCGAAGAACGCCTGGACGAAACCTTCCGCACCAATATCTACGGCTACTTCCACATGGCGCGCGCGGCCCTGCCCCACCTCAAGGAGGGCTCGTCGATCATCAACACCGGCTCGGTGACCGGCCTGAAAGGATCCAAGAAGCTGCTCGACTATTCCGCCACCAAGGGCGCGATCCACGCCTTCACCATGTCGCTTGCGGCCAGCGTGATCGACCAGGGCATTCGCGTCAACTGCGTGGCCCCGGGACCGGTCTGGACCCCGCTCAACCCGGCCGACCAGTCGCCCGAGGACATCCAGGAATTCGGCGCCAGCACCACCTTCAAGCGCCCGGCCCAGCCGGAGGAACTGTCGCCGGCCTACGTGTTCCTGGCCTCGCCGGTGTGCTCGGGCTACATCACGGGCGTCATCCTGCCGGTCACCGGCAAGGTAGGCGAGTAAACCGACAACAGGAGGGAAGCGATATGCCGCGCAGCATGTGGAAGGGTGCGATCAGTTTCGGGCTGGTGCACATCCCCGTCGATATGTATCCGGCGGTCGACAACAAGGGGCTCGACCTGACCATGCTCGACCGGCGCGACTTCTCGCCGGTCGGTTTCAAGCGCTACAACAAGGGCAACGGCAAGGAAGTCTCCTGGGACGACATCGTCAAGGGCTACGAGTACACCAGCGGCGAATACGTCGTGCTGTCGGACGAAGACCTGCGGCGCGCCAATCCGGAGGCCACCCAGACCATCGACATCCTGGCCTTCGTCGATGCCGAGGACGTCTCGCTGCTGTACTTCGAGCAGCCCTACTACCTGGCGCCCGGCAAGGGCGGCGACAAGGTCTACGCGCTGCTGCGCGAGACCTTGCGCAAGGCCGGCAAGATCGGCATCGCGCGCGTCGTGATCCGGGTCAAGCAGCACCTGGCGGCGCTGGTGTGCGTGGGCGACGCGATCGTCATGAACACGCTGCGCTACGCCGACGAGATCCGCGACGCGGCCGACCTCAAGATTCCCGCGGCCGACGACAGGAAGGCCGCCATCACCGACAAGGAACTCAAGATGGCGATGGCCCTGGTGCAGGGCATGGCCGAGGACTGGGATCCCGAGCAGTACCACGACACCTACCGCGAGGACGTCATGGCTCTGATCGAGAAGAAGGTCAAGGCGCACCAGACCAAGACCATCACCATGCCCGAGCCGGGCGAGCCGAAGCGCGAGACCGGCAAGGTGATCGACCTGGTCTCGCTGCTGCAGGCCAGCCTGGGCAAGAAGCCGGCGAAGGCGGCGGCCGACGACGAGGACGACGACGACGAACCGCCACCGAAGAAGCGCCGCCCGGCCGCCAAGGACGAGGACGAAGACGAGCAAGCGCCGCCGCGCGCACGCAAGACGGCCGCGCACGGCACCGACCGGGTCGCCGCCAGCGGCGCCGCGCCGAAACGTACCAGCTCGAAGACCAAGGCCAAAGCCGCCGCCAAGACCACCGGCGCCCCCTCGACGGCCCCCGTGCGCCGCAGGAAGGCGGCCTGACGGATGGATGAATTCATCGACTTGCTCCAGTGGCCGGCCATGCTGGTCACCCTGTACGCGGCCTATTTGATCGGCTCCAAGCGGCCCGAGCGGCGCGTGTTCGGCTTCTGCATGTTCATCCTGAGTAACGTGCTGTGGATCGTGTGGGGCATCCACGACGAAGCCTGGGCCCTGATCACGCTGCAGGCCGCGCTCATGGCCATGAACATCCGCGGCATCTTCAAGAACGAATCGGGCTGAGCGCCGTCCGGCGGCTGCCCGCGCTCGCCCATTCCGCGCGTCCGATTCCGCGCGCGTGAGCGATACTTGCAGTATCTCGACTATTCATCCCGGCACCGACCATGACCGACCATGCCATGCCCTTCCTCGTGCTGACCCGCGCCGGCTTCGACGATATCGCCGCCCGCGTCGATCTCGGCAGGGCCAGCCTGTTCCTGAATCCCGGCCTGCTGTCGGAAGCCGACATCGCACGCCTGCGCGAAACGGGCACCGCGGTGCACGTCATGGCGACGCCGGTCGATCCAGCCAGGCCCCGGGAGGTACAGCAGGCCCTGCTCCTGACCCGCAACGCGCGCGGCAGCGTCTGGGTCGAACGCGGTGCGCCGCTTGCCGCCACGGCGGCCAACGCCACCGACAGCCTGCAGCCGGCCGACGCCCCGCTCACGCCTGCCATGCCGCTCGGGCGACGCCTGGCGCGCAGCGCCGGCGCCTTCGCCGGCGCTGCGCTGCGCCGGCTGCGCGCGCCCGAACGCGGGCGCCGCCTGATGGCGGTGCCCTACCTCGGCTTCGGCAATGCCGGCCGCATCTGGCTCAAGGGCCGCCTGCTGGACGAAGCCGACTTCCGGGAACAGAGCGACCTTGATACCGGCTGGCAGAACCTGGTGGCCCTGTACCAGCGGCTGGAATCCGACGAAGTCGCCGATGCGCGCGTGCAGGCCCATTTCGCCGGGGCCATCCACGAGACCCGCACCGACAACGGCGGGTATTTTTCCTTCGACTTCGCGACCGGCGCGCCGCTGGCGGGCGGCTGGCACCGGGTCGAACTCGAATTTCCCGATAACCTGCAGCCTGACGGCGCGCCGCTGCGCGCCAGCGCCGAGATCCGGGTGCCGTCCGCCGGCGCGCGCTTCGGCATCATCAGCGACATCGACGACACCGTCCTGTGGACCAACGTCACCAACAAGCTGAACATGGCCTTGATGCTGGCCCGCACCAACCACCACACGCGCAAGCCCTTCAAGGGCGTCGCCGGTTTCTATCGCGCGCTGCGCGACGGCGTCGGGGGCAACGAGGACAATCCGCTGTTCTACGTCTCGAGCAGTCCCTGGCACCTGTACGGCCCGCTGGTCGACTTCCTCAAGCTGCAGGACATCCCGCTCGGCCCCCTGCTGCTGCGCGAACTGAGCGTGCGCCAGGTGCTCAAGCTCACCGAGCACGGCAACCACAAGCTGGAACAGATCGAACGCATCCTGAACTTCTATCCCGGCATGCAGTTCGTGCTGATCGGCGACAGCGGCGAACAGGACCCGGAGATCTATGCCGAAGTGGTGCGTCGCCACCCGGGTGCGGTGAAGATGATCTACATCCGCAACGTCAATCCGGACCCCTCGCGCATCGATGCGCTGGATCGCCTGATCGAGGAAGTCAGCGCCACCGGCACCCAGCTGGTGCTCTCGCACGACAGCGTGTTCGCGGCCTCCCATGCGGCGGCCGAGGGACTGATCGCGGTCGACCGGCTGCCGGCGGTCCGCTCCGACAAACGCGATGACGAGGAGGCGCGGCCGCCGAAGACCGGATTGTGAAAAGCTATCACTGCGATACAATCAATCAAATTTATTAATTTCCGGCTCAGCCATAGAATCTCCCTATTGATCACACATCGAGGAGATTCCCGAATGCGCCACCCCCGCCTGACCACCGCTTCCGGCATCCCGGTCGCCGACAACCAGAACTCGCTCAGCGCCGGCCCGCGCGGCCCGCTGCTGCTGCAGGACTTCCACCTGATCGAGAAGCTGCAGCACTTCAACCGCGAGCGCATTCCGGAGCGCGTGGTCCACGCCAAGGGCTCGGGCGCCTACGGAACCTTCACCGTCACCCACGACCTGCGCCCCTTCACCAAGGCCGGGCTGTTCTCGGAAATCGGCAAGACCACCCCGGTGTTCCTGCGCTTCTCGACCGTCGGCGGCGAAAAGGGCAGCGCCGACACCGAACGCGACCCGCGCGGCTTCGCGCTGCGCTTCTATACCGAAGAAGGCAACTGGGACCTGGTCGGCAACAACACGCCGGTATTCTTCCTCAAGGACCCGATCAAGTTCCCGGACTTCATCCACACCCAGAAGCGCGACCCGCGGACCAACCTCAAATCGGCCAACACGATGTTCGACTTCTGGAGCAAGGCGCCGGAAAGCCTGCACCAGGTGACCATCCTGTTCTCAAGCCGCGGCACCCCGGACGGCTACCGCCACATGGACGGCTTCGGCAGCCACACCTACAGCCTGATCAACGAGGCGGGCGAGCGGGTCTACGTGAAGTGGCACTTCAAGACCCGCCAGGGCATCAGGAATCTCAGCAACGCCGAAGCGGTACGCCTTGCGGGGCTCGATCCCGACCACGCCGGACGCGACCTGTTCGAGGCGATTGCCAAGGGCGACTATCCGCAGTGGGACGTCAAGGTGCAGGTGGCGACCAGCCGCCAGCTGGCCGACTGGGAACAGCGCACCGGCTGGAACCCCTTCGACCTGACCAAGGTGTGGCCGCATGGCGACTTCCCGATGCTGCCGGTCGGCGTGCTGGAGCTGAACCGCAACCCGGACAATTACCATGCCGAAGTCGAGCAGGCGGCCTTTTCGCCGGCCAACGTGGTGCCGGGCATGGGCTACTCGCCGGACAAGATGCTGCAGGGCCGCCTGTTCGCCTACCACGACGCCCAGCTGTACCGGGTCGGCACCAACCACCAGCACCTGCCGGTGAACGCCCCGCGCTGCCCCTTCCACAACCAGCAACGCGACGGCGCGATGGCGATCGCCAACGGCGGAGCCGCCCCCAATTACGCCACCATCGACAGCGTCGGGAGCGGCGCCCTGGGCATGGGCCACGGCGAGCCGGAGCTGCCGATCACCGGCGACGCGGGCCGCTACGACTTCCGCGGGATGGAAGACGACTATACCCAGGCCGGCAACCTGTTCCGCCTGATGACGCCGCAGGAGAAGCAGAACCTGTGCGACAACCTGGCCGGGCCGCTGAGCGGGGTGGATGAGGACATCCTGCTGCGCCAGCTGCGCCAGTTCGACAAGGCGGATCCGGCCTACGGGCGTGGGGTGCGGGCCTCGCTGAAGGCGCTGGGGCGGAACGTCGATTGATGCCCGCGTGTTTGTAGGGTGGACGGCTCGCGCCGTCCGCTCCTTCAAGCACACGATGACTGTGCGGTCGCGTGGTTTCGGGCGCGATTCGAACGCGTCAAACCCTTGACTAGTCGTCGAATCCCAGCAGCTTCATCGCCTTGGTCAGCCCCTTGGCCGCCTTGGCGTAGCCCGCCCACGGTTCGTTCCCCTTGTCCAGCCGCGTGTGCACGTTGGCCACGGTCCACTGCGCGCTCGACTTCAGCTTCATCAGTTCATCCCACGCGAGCGGCACCGAGATGCCCAATCCCGGCCTGGCGCGCGCCGACCAGGCGCTGATGGTGGTCGCGCCGCGGCCATTGCGCAGGTAGTCGATGAAGATCTTGCCGACCCGGTTCCTGGGGCCGCTCTTGAAGGCGAAGCGGTCCGGCAGGGTCGCCGCCAGGTGCCGCACGATGGCCTGTGAAAAGGCTTTGACGGTGTCCCAGCCGTACTCCGGCTTGAGCGGCACCACCACGTGCAGGCCCTTGCCGCCGCTGGTCTTCAGGAAGGACGGCAGTCCCAGTTCGTCGAGGAAGGCGTGCATGATCTGCGCCGCCTCCTGCATCTGGGTCCACTCCACGCCCTCGCCCGGGTCGAGGTCGAACACCATGCGGTCGGGGGTCTCGTAGCTTTTCGCGAGCGCGTTCTGGGTGTGCAGCTCGATCGCATTCCATTGCGCCACCGACAGGATGCCCTCGACGCCGGCGATTTCCAGCATCGGCGGGTTGTCCGGATCGAGCGACTGCGCCATCTGCTTCACGCCGGGCAGCTTCTTCACGTCGGCGTGCTTCTGGAACACCAGTTCCGCGCCGATCCCGCTCGGCGCCCGCACCAGGGTCAGCGGGCGGCGCTTGAGGTGTTCCATCATCAGCTCGCCCACCAGCGCGTAGTAGCGGACGACATCCAGCTTGGTGATGCCGGTAGAGGGGTCGACCACCCGCTCCGGGTTGGTCACGCGCAGCTTGTCCGGCAGCTTGCCGTGCAGGCCCGGAGGCGGCGGCGACACCGGCTCGTCGGGCGCCGGACGATGCCTGCTTTCCTCGATGTCGTCGATGTGGCGCGGTTCCTCGCGCCGGATGCCGCGCGCCGGCTTGTCCTGGCGCAGTCCCTGGAACACCGGGTGGCGCACCGAGCCGGTATTGGTCCATTCCGAAAAACTGACCTCCGCCACCAGCACCGGCTTGACCCAGTGGTGCTGGCGGCCCGGCACCGCGCGCGGCGGGAACGGGCTCTCGTCGGTGCGCAGCGCTTCCAGGCGTTCGCTGATGTCCATCAGGGAGGCGTGGTTGAAGCCGGAACCGACGTTGCCGGCGTAGCGCAGCTTGCCCTCGCGGTCGTAGAAGCCGAGCAGCAGCGAGCCGACGCCCTTGCGCGATCCCTTGGGGTCGGTAAAGCCGCCGATCACGAATTCCTGGCGCAGGCCGCACTTGAGCTTGATCCAGTCGGGCGAACGGCGCGACACGTAGCGCGAATCGCGGCGCTTGCCGATCACGCCTTCCAGGCCGACCTTGCAGGCGGCCACCACCAGCTCGTCCGGATTGTCGCCGAACTCGGCGGAGAAACGCACCTTGTCCGACCTGGCCTTCTTGAGGATCTGTTCCAGCGCCGCGCGCCGTTCGACCAGGGGGACCTCACGCAGGTCGTAGCCATTGCAGTAGGGCGCGTCGAACACGAAGTACACGACGTCGGCGGTGCGCACGCCATCGAAGGCCAGCTGCAGCAGGCCGAAGTCCGGCTTGCCATGCTCGTCGTGCACCACGATCTCGCCGTCGTACCAGCCGTCCGGCAACTTCATGCGCACCAGTTCGTCGTGCAGGGGCTTGAGCTTGTCGGTCCAGTCGTTGGCGTTGCGCGTGATCAGGCGCACCGCGCCGTTCTCGACCCGCGCCAGCATGCGGTAGCCGTCGAACTTGACTTCGAACACCCAGTTTTCGGGATCTGGCGGGGCGGCGTCGACCAGCGTCGCCAGTTCGGGCTGGAATGCTTCCGGCAGCGCGGCCTGCTGCACCCCGTCCGGCAGCACGGCCTTCGCGCCCTTGCTGCGGCTGCGCTTGGCCGCGGGCCTGGCCGGTGTCTTGGCATCGGCCTTGGCGGCCGCACGCTTGCGCGCGGGTTTGGGCGCATCCGCGGCCTTCAGTGCCGCCAGCTTGCCGCGCGCCGGCTTCGGCATCGGTAGTTCCTTGACGCTGTCGGGCATCTCGTCGACCACCGAGAATGCTTCCGCCGGGCGGGCGTACTCGTCGTTCTCCTTGATCAGGAGCCAGGGTTCCTGCTTGTCGTCGCCGCGTCCCTTCATGCGCACCAGCACCCAGCGTCCTTGCATTTTGTGGCCGTGGATGGCGAACTTCAGGTTGCCTTTGCGGTAGCCCTCGTGCGGGTCGCCGATCGGTTCCCAAGTACCCTTGTCCCAGATAATGACTTTGCCCGCGCCATACTGCTTCGGCGGAATGGTGCCTTCAAAATCGGAATAGGAAATGGGATGGTCCTCGACGTGCACGGCCATGCGCTTGTCGTGGGTGTCGTAGCTCGGCCCCTTGGGCACGGCCCAGCTCTTCATGGTGCCGTCGAGTTCGAGCCGGAAGTCGTAGTGCAGGCGGCTCGCCCAGTGCTTCTGGATGACGAAGCTCAGCGCCTCCGTGCTCGCCACGCCGCCTTCGGCAGGCTCCGACGTGATCTTGAAATTGCGCTTGGCCTTGTACTGTTTGAGCGCGTCTGGCATGTGACACCTCCCGGCTATCGGCGTGCAGCCAGTGTAGGCCCCTGCAAGCCGGCCCGACTGTACGCCAGCTAACCGTGTCGCCGGACTTGTAACCGGTTGTAAATACCGTCAACGCGCCTGTGCGCGTCCCCGTTGAATGGCCAGGATACGGGGATGGCCCCGGTTCCCAACCTGAATGAGGACAAGCACCATGCGCATGATCGTTGCTACCCTGATCGCCGGTCTGTTCGCCACCTCGGCGTTCGCCCAGACCCCCGACGCCAAAGCAGCCAAGGACGTGGCCAAGGCCGAAGCCAAGCACGACAAGGAAGTCGCCAAGGCCGACGCCAAGGTAGAAAAAACCAGGGCCGAAGCGAAGAAGGACGTCGCCGAGGCGAAAGCCGATGCTGCCAAGACCAAGGCCAAGGCGCATCAGAAAGAGGCCGCCAAGAAGGCCGACGCCAAGGCCGACAAGGCTGAAGCCAAGGCAGAGAAGGCCGCCGACCATGCCGATGCCAAGACCATGACGACCGCAGCCACCAAATAATACGCCGCCCAGGCCCCCATATGCCAAAGGACAGGTTCGCCCTGTCCTTTGTCGTTTCCGGATCCCGGATGGCGTCTACAATGTGGTTTTCACCCGCTGCGAGCACGCCATGCACCGAATCGTCTTCCTCGACCGCGACAGCCTCCAGGCCCATGTGCGCGTCCCCGCCTTCGAGCACGAGTGGCAGGACCATCCCGGCAGCGCCGAGCAAGACGTGGTCGAGCGCCTGGCCGGGGCCACAGTGGCCATCACCAACAAGGTGCCGCTGCGCGCTGCGGCCATCGCGCGCCTGCCCGACCTGAAGATGGTCGCGATCGCGGCCACCGGCACCGACAACGTCGAC
The DNA here is from genome assembly GCF_041023745.1 of Massilia sp. X63. Classification (NCBI taxonomy): domain Bacteria; kingdom Pseudomonadati; phylum Pseudomonadota; class Betaproteobacteria; order Burkholderiales; family Oxalobacteraceae; genus Massilia; species Massilia sp. X63. The sequence goes on along the minus strand of NZ_JBFTEF010000001.1, from coordinate 617,641 downwards.
CTCGAGGCCTGCCGCGCGCGCGGCATCGCGGTGTCGAACATCCGCGATTACTCGCTCGTCTCGGTCCCCGAGCACTGCTTCGCCCTGCTGCTCGCCTTGCGCCGCAACCTGCGCGCCTACATGGCGGACGTCGAGGCCGGACGCTGGGAGCGCTCGAGCCGTTTCTGCCTGCTGGACCACCCGATCGGCGACCTGGCCGGCAGCCGCCTCGGCATCGTCGGCTACGGCGCGCTGGGGAAGAAAGTGGCGCAGCTCGGTCGTGCCTTCGGGATGGAAGTCGTGGCCACTTCGCGCTCGCCGGTCAAGGAAGCCGGCGTGGCGCAGCTGCCGCTCGAGGCGCTGCTGGCCACGTCCGACGTGGTCAGCCTGCACCTGCCGCTCAGCGCCGAGACGCGCCACCTGATCGGCGCGCGCGAACTCGGCCTCATGAAACCGCAGGCCCTGCTGATCAACACCGCGCGCGGCGGGCTGGTGGACGAGGCGGCGCTGGCCGCGGCCCTGCTGGACGGGCGCATCGGCGGCGCCGGCTTCGACGTGCTCGGCAAGGAGCCGCCGGAACCGGACAATCCGCTCCTGCGCCTGCGCCTGCCGAACTTCATCCTGACCCCGCACGTGGCCTGGGCCAGCGGCGGCGCCATGCAAACGCTGGCCGACATGCTGGTCGATAACATCGAGGCCTGGGCCGCCGGGCGGCCGCGGAACCTGGTGGCCTGAACCGCTCAGGCCGGCGCGGGCGTGTCGATTGCCCCGGGCGCCGCCTGCGGGTCGGGTGCGCGCAGCGGCAGCTCCAGGATGAAGGCTGCGCCCTGCCCCGGCTGGCTGTCGACACGCAGCGATCCGCCCAGCAGCGTGGTGACGATGTTCCAGGTGATGTTCAGTCCGAGGCCGGTGCCGCCCTGACCCATGCGGGTGGTGAAGAAGGGGTCGAAGATGCGCGACTGGTGCTCCGCGGGGATGCCGCGTCCGTCGTCGCGGAATTCGATGCGCACGCTGCCGCCCTCGACCAGCGTGGCGCCGAGCAGCATGCGGCCGCCCGGGCCCTCGAAGGCGTGCAGCAGCGCGTTGTTGACGAAGTTGATCACCACCTGCCCGAGCGGGCCGGGGAAACTGTCCATCGCGATCCCCGCCGGCACCGCCAGCTCGAGCCGGTGGCCGGCCAGGCGCACGGTATTCATCAGGGTGGCGGAGATCTCCTGGCAGACCTGGGCCAGGTCGAAGCGGCGCCGCTGCGCGCTGGCCTGGTCGACCGAGACCTGGCGGAAGCTGTTGACCAGTTCGGCCGCATTGTGCAGGCTGCGCATGATCAGGCCGGACGCCTCGCGCGACGCCGACATGTACTCGGCCAGGTCGGAGCGGCGCAGTGTCGCGCCGTCGAAGCGCGCCGCGATGTCGCTGGTCTTTTCCTGCAGCGTGCTGGCCATCAGGAGGCTGTTGCCGATCGGGGTATTCAATTCGTGGGCGACACCCGCCACCAGCGAGCCGAGCGAGGCCAGTTTTTCGCGCGCCGCGAGCTGGGCCTGGGTTTCCTTGAGCTGGTGGTAGGCGCTGGCGTTGTCGATCGCCACGCCCACATAGGCGGCCAGGGTTTCCAGCATGTCGAGGTGGACCTGGCCGTAGGCCCGGGCGGCCGGGCTCTGCACCGTCAGCGCACCCTGCACCCGCTCGCCCACCATCACCGGCACCAGCAGCAGCGAGCGCGGCGCCATGCCGGCGCGCGCCGCGCAGGGCAGCGCCAGTGCGAGCGCGCGCCCGGGGTCGTCGTGCGGCAGTGCCGGCAGGTAGTCCATCAGCTCGTGCGCCAGCGCTCCCTGCGACTGCCCGGCCAGCAGCTCGCGCCCGCGCACGATCGACCAGGCCGCCAGGTGCCGGTCCGGATCCTCGGCCAGCTCCAAGGTATCGCGCCGCTCGCCATCCACCACCACGTAGACATAGTCGAGGGTGCCCCGTTCCGGATGGCGCAGCACCACCGCGAACAGGGTCGCATCCATCAGCGCATGCACCTGCTCGTACAAGGTACACATCACCGCCTCCAGGTCCAGGTTGGACGTGAGCGCGCGCCCGATGTCCGACAGCAGTGCGATGTTGCGGTGCGCCTGCTCCACCACTTCCTTCTGTTCCTCCACCTCGCGCTTGCGGCGCTCGGCCGACTCCTTCTGGCGCAGCAGTTCGTCCGTGCGCGCGCCGACCTCGCGCTCCAGCAGCAGCTTCTGGGCCACCAGGGCGCGGATGCGCAGCCGGTAGCCGGCGGTGAACAGCGCCAGCGCGGCCAGCACGGCCAGCATGCGGAACCACCAGGTCTTCCAGAACGGCGGCGTGATCGTGATCGTCAGGCTGGTCGGCTGCGTGCTCCAGACGCCGTCCTTGTTGCTGGCGCGCACGCGGAACACATAGGTCCCCGGATCGAGGTTGGTGTAGCTGGCGTAGCGGCGCCGCGCATCGGTATCGACCCAGCCCTGGTCGAAGCCTTCCAGCTGATAGGCATAGCGGTTGCCGTCGGGGTCGGCGTAGTGCAGCGCGGCGAATTCGAGCGCGAACACCGAATCGCGGTGCGACAGCGTCAGCGCCGGCTGCGCGTGGAGGTCGGGCGTGGCGCGCGAGCGGTTCAGCACCAGGAAGTCGGTGATCACGACCACGGGCGGATACGGGTTCTCGCGCACAGCGTCCGGCATGAACGAGGTCAGCCCGTTGACGCCGCCGAACCAGAACTGGCCGTCCCGGCCGCGCATGGCGGCGCCGACGAAATAGGAGCCGTCCACCAGCCCGTCCTTTGCCGTGTAATTGGTGGTCGCGCCCGAGCCGGGATCGACGCGCGTGATGCCGGTGGTGGTGCTGGCCCAGATAAAGCCGTGCTGGTCCTCGATCACGGCCCCGATCGGCCGCGCCTCCGGCCCGCTGCCGAAAGGATAGTAGCGGAAGCGCACGCCATCCTTCCCGGCCTGCATGCGGTGCAGGCCGCCCGCCGTGCCGACCCACAGCTCGCCGCGCGCCGACTCCATCAGGTAATAGATGCGGCTGTGGCGCAGGCCGTTCGGGTTGCCCGGTTCGTGGCGGAAGTGGGTGAAGCGGCCGGTCGCCGGGTCGTAGCGTTCCAGGCCGGTCTCGGTGCCGATCCAGACGATGCCGCGGCGGTCCTCCAGCGCCGTGAAACCGTAGTTCTCGCCCAGGCTGGCAGGATCGTCGGCAGCGTGGCGCCAGGTGCGCACCCGGTCGCCGCCGGCTGAGCGGCCGGGCGCCAGCGCCGCCAGCCCGCCGCGCGTGACGACCCACAGCGTGCCGCTGCGTCCTGCATGGATCGCCTGCACGTAGTTGGCGCCGGGGTTATCGCCGAGCGCGCTGCGGCCGAACCGTCCGGCGGAGTCGCGCCAGGCCAGGCCGGTCGGCGTACCGATCCAGGTGCGGCCGGCGGCGTGCGCCAGCGCGGTCACGACCTCGCCCGGCTGGTCGCCGCGGCCGATGCGTTCGACCTGCCCGCCCGGCCGCTCCATGCGCATCAGGCCGTCGCCGGTGGTGCCGATCCAGACCCTGCCGTCCGGATCTTCGGCGATGGCGCGCACCTTGGCGCGTCCCAGGCCATGGTTGCTGCCGTAGCGCACGAAGCCGCCGCTGGCCAGGTCGGTGCGGTTGACGCCGCCGAACTGCGTGCCTGCCCACAGGGTGCCGGTACGGTCCACCAGCATCGCGCTCACCTGGTTGTCCGACAGCGAATGCGGGTCGGATCGATCATTGCGGTAGCTGAGGAAACGTCCGGTAGCCGGATCGAGCCATTTCAGGCCGTCCATGTCGGTGCCGACCCACAAGGTGTTGCCGCCGTCGTGGTACAGGGCGTTGATACGCGATTCGCCCAGGCCGTCCTGGCTGCCGATGTGGCGGCGCTCGGGCTGCGCGTAGGGGGTGCCGTCGCCGAGGCGCCAGGCTTCCAGCCCGGCCGCGGTGCCGATCCACAGGGTGTCGCGCGGGCCCATCGACAGGGCCAGCACGGTGTTGCGCTGCAGGTCGCGGGCGTCGACGTCGTAGTGCTGGAAGTGCTCGGCGCCCGGCGCCAGCCGGTCCAGACCGGCTGCGGTGCCGATCCACAGGTTGCCGTGGCCGTCGAGGGCCAGCGCGCTGACGCGGTTGTCGCGCAGCGTGGCCGGGTCGGCCGGGTCATGCCGGTAGCTGCGCAGGCGGCCGCTGGCGGGGTCGAGGAACTGCAGGCCGTCGCTGGTGGCCAGCCACAAGCCGCCGCCGGACGCTGGCTGGATGTCCAGCACGGCGCGGTTGCCTGCATAAGGGCTGCCGGCATAGGCGCTGGCGCCCGGCGCGCCGCCGGCGTTCGGACTGCCCGCGCGCCGGCCGTTCGCCTGCGGCGCAGCGTAGCGCACGAAGCCGCCGCGAGCCGGGTCGAAGCGGGCCAGGCCGCCCTTGGTGCCGAACCACAGTCGCCCCTGCTCGTCCTCATGGGAGGCCAGCACATAATTGTCGGGAAGGCTGTCGGGCTTGTCGGGGTCGTTGCGGTAGACCGTGAAGCGGTAGCCGTCGAAGCGGTTCAGGCCCGCCTGCGTGCCGAACCACATGAAACCGCGCCGGTCCTGCAGGATGGTCAGTACCGATTGCTGCGACAGCCCCTGCTCGATCGACAGGCGCTCGAAGCGCAGGCTGCGCGGCGCGGCCATGGCGGCGCCGGCCCAGGTCCACAGCAATATCAGGGCGCACAGGGCAAGGCGCGGTCCCGGCTTCCAGGCAAACATACGAATCCTCGATGATCGAACCCGGCTAATCTACCAGAGCTCGTTTGCCTACGGAAAAAATTGATACTTCCGGAAATAATAAGCCGCTGCTATAATGCGTGCATCGGGCGGCTGTAGCTCAGCTGGATAGAGTACTTGGCTACGAACCAAGGGGTCGTGGGTTCGATTCCTGCCAGCCGCACCAGAATATCAGGGACCAGATTGAAAAATCTGGTCCCTTTTTCGTTGTGCCGTCGTCGACGACGATGGATGACGCCGATCGCAATGCGGAGCGATCGCTTGGCAGAGGCGATCCGGTTGCCGTCGAACGCCCATCGTCATGAAGCTTGGGCCGCTAGTGCGCCGGCGGGGCGGCTCGCCCGCTTGCTGCGCAATGCCGCGCTGGCGGGCAAAAGCCCGGCAGGCGGCATGCCTGCCCCTCACTAAGGCGCATGCATCGCCGCTTCCCATGGCGGCTGCGCAGCTCGGCCATGCAACGGCGCAGCAGTTCAAACCTCATCCATTGCCAATGGATGGCGGCGCCGTCTTCGCTGCGCGTCGATTGCGCCTGCAAGCTGCCTGGCGTCTTCTTTCCATCCGGATGCCAATGAGATTTTGCCAATTAGCGATCCCCTGCTATAATGCGTGCATCGGGCGGCTGTAGCTCAGCTGGATAGAGTACTTGGCTACGAACCAAGGGGTCGTGGGTTCGATTCCTGCCAGCCGCACCAGAATATCAGGGACCAGATTGCAAAATCTGGTCCCTTTTTTCGTTGTGCCCTGCCCCCATCTTGCGGTGTGCCCGCATCGCGGAGCGAGGCAGCGCCGGCATGCTTGGCTGGGTGCCGATAGGGTTTTGCCAATACGCGAACTCCTGCTATAATGCGTGCCTCGGGCGGCTGTAGCTCAGCTGGATAGAGTACTTGGCTACGAACCAAGGGGTCGTGGGTTCGATTCCTGCCAGCCGCACCAGAATATCAGGGACCAGATTAAAAAATCTGGTCCCTTTTTTCGTTGGGGCGCCGGCGCATCCGGTCGCCTTCTGCATCGTTGCCGACGCGCTTCACATCAGGCCACATGTTGTCTATCACCACCATTATTTACGCCAGTGAAATTGTGTGAATTTTAATACGCGCTCGTCATGTAGACTGCCGCGCATGATTCCTCGCACTCAACTGAAAGTCGCAAACGGCCTCATGCTCCTGGGGGCCGCCCTGGTCCCGGTCGGTTTGGACCGTTTCCTTGCTGCCGCCGCGCCGGCGCCACACCGAAGCGCCATGCTGGCGGAAGGCTTGCTGATCCTGGGGGGATTGATCGCCTTCGCGCTGGCCGTCGGGATGTCGGGCTTCGTCTGGTCGCTCCTGGTCGAGAAACGTCATCCTTCGTTGCGGGTCGCCGGAACCCATGCGATCCGCATCCTCGTCTTCATCGTGCTGTTCTCGCCGATCGTCATCGGCAGCTTCTGAGCCGCGCCGGGCAACCCCTGGGGCCGGTTCGCCGCGATCACAAATGGGGTTTGCCAATCCGGCAGCTGCTGCTATAATGCGTGCCTCGGGCGGCTGTAGCTCAGCTGGATAGAGTACTTGGCTACGAACCAAGGGGTCGTGGGTTCGATTCCTGCCAGCCGCACCAATTTTTTTTAAATGGCTCAGAAGCGATTCTGGGCCATTTTTCTTTTCTGCCCTCCTCCCTCGTTTTTTCTGACCTGAGTAGGCGCATTCTCCGGCCTCGCGCATCGTTCCTCATCGCGTATGGCCGCGGCAACTCAGCAAAAAGCACCTAAAACCCATCAACTTCTACGCTTCAATCATTAAACCGGGCTGAAATAGCGGGGCCTCGACGCCGGAGAGGCTCCCCTCTTTTTGTAGGACTATGCCCACGCTTTTTTAGCAACCCGATAAAAATTTTCTATTCTTCAACGCCTATCAGCCGCGTTCTCCTATGAGGAAACGCGCTTTAGCATGTCCCGTTGGAAATTTATTGATTCCTAGCATGACAATCACGAATTGACCGTTCAATCACACTTTCACGTGCTTTTTTTTATCCTTTTGATAGCATGAAGTTCCCCGATACTTGAAACCCAGGCTGCAGGACGCGGCTGATTCTATGCGAGGAAAGAAATGAAAAAATCTCTTATTGCTGCAATTGTGTTGGCTTCCGCTTCGTTTGGTTCGTCGGCCGTCATGGCCCAGGACGTCGTCGGCAACTCCCCTCAGGCGCTCGACCTGATCGACAACAGCGCCTTCTTCGGCGATACCTTTGAAGCTGACAACGGAGGCAATACCTTCGCTGACCGTTTCACCTTCACCATCGATGGTGACATGGGCATGAACCTGGATGCGATCATCTCGTCGATCAGCCGCAGCGCCGACGTGGGCCTGGACATCACCGGGCTGGCTCTGTACGGCGAAGACGACACCCTGATCACCAATGGCACCATGCTGCAGAGCGGCGCCATCGATGTCTGGAGCATCACCGCCAACAACCTGAGCGCCGGCGATTACTACCTGCGCGTCAGCGGTAACCTGGTGTCGGATGCCGGCGCCTCGTTCGGCGGCGCCGTGATGCTGGCCCCGGTTCCGGAGCCGGAAACCTACGGCATGATGCTGGGCGGCCTCGGCGTCCTGGGCTTCCTGGCGCGCCGTCGCAAGGCCAAGCAGGCCTGATAGCAGCCTGGCATAGCACATAGACGGAAGCGCGCAAGCGCTTCCGTTTTTTTTCGTCTTTCGCCTGCGTACCGGACAAGGGCGGGTGGACGATCGGCCGGCTCCGCCTGGAGCCAGTGACGCCACGCCCGGTTCACGTTCCCTTCCCTGCCGCGCAGTATCCCTTCCTCCCGATCAGGTGCGCAGCTTCTTGATGATGCTGCGGTTGCCCAGGATTTCCTCGATCTGCTCGAAGCGCACCGGCTTGACCATGTGGTGGTCGAAGCCCGCCTCGAAGGCGAGCTGGCGGTCCTTTTCCTGGCCCCAGCCGGTGACGGCGATCAGCACCGTGATCGCGCCGCAGGGCAGCTTGCGGATGCCGCGCGCCAGGTCGTAGCCCGACATGTGCGGCAGGCCGATGTCCAGGAAGGCGTAATCCGGGCAGAAGCGCGCCGCCGCGGCCAGCGCATCGGGGCCGTTGTGGGTGATCACGACGCTGTGGCCCATCGCCGTGAGCAGCGCGCCGATGCTGTTGACGAAATCGACGTTGTCGTCGGCCAGCAGGATGCGGTAGCTCTCGGTGCTGATGAAGGCGGCCGGCGTCGGCTTGGCGATCGGTTCCGGATCGACCACGATCGGCAGGCGCACCACGAAGCGGCTGCCGTGGCCCAGGCCTTCGGACCTGGCTTCGATCGTGCCGCCGTGCAGCTCGACCAGCTTGCGCGCCAGCGACAGGCCGACGCCCAGGCCGGCGACGCTGCGCTCGAGGGTCGAGTCGACCTGCACGAACATCTCGAACACGGTATCGAGCATGTCGGGCGCGATGCCGATGCCGTTGTCGGCCACTTCCAGCACCAGAGTGCGGTCTTCCACGCTGGCCTTCAGGCTGACGTGCCCGCCGCGGTTGGTGTACTTGGCGGCGTTGTTCAGGAGGTTCGACAGCACCTGCGCCAGGCGGGTGGCGTCGCCGTGCAGGAACACCGGACGGTCCGGCAGGTCGATCGACAGCTCGTGGCCATGCAGTTCTATATAGGAGCGCACCACCTCCAGCGCGTCGTTGACGACCGCCTTCAGCTCGACCCGTCCCATCTTGATGGTGAACTTGCCGGTGTTGATGCGCGAGACGTCCAGCAGGTCGTCGACCAGTCGCACCATCTGGCGCAGCTGGCGTTCCATGATGTCGGTGGCGCGCTGGGTCGCCTGGGCGTCGCCGCTGCGGATACGCAGGATGTCCAGCCCGGTACGGATCGGCGCCAGCGGATTGCGCAATTCGTGCGCCAGGGTGGCGAGGAATTCATCCTTGCGACGGTCGGCCACGATCAGGGCCTGTTCGGCGCGCTCGCGTACCGTCATCTCGTGTTCGAGGGTGCGGTTGGCCGCCTGCAGCGCGTCGGAGCGGCGCCCGATCTCGGCCAGCATGTCGTTGAAAGCCTCGACCAGCACCCCGATCTCGCCCTTCTCGTTGCCGGGCACGCGCAGGGTGAAGTCGCGCCGCAGCATCACCTGGCGCGCCACGTCGGTGACCGCCTCCAGCGGACGCGTGATCGAGGCTTGCAGGCGCGAGGCCACCAGCGCGGCGATCACCAGCGCGCCCAGCATCACGACACCAAGGATGGCGCCGTAGCTCAGCACGCGGTCGAGCAGGCCGTAGCGCGAGCGCAGGTAGACGGTGCCGAGCGGCTCCCCGTTCTCGACGATCGGGCGGAATACCACCAGTTCGCCGCGCTCCATGCGGTAACCGGCTGCTTCCGGCCGCGCCGGGAAGGCGGCTTCGGTGCCGGCCTTGGCCCAGGTGGCGAAGCGCTGGCCGCTGTTGGTATAGATGGCGCCGGCCAGGATCTGCGGACGCACCCGCAATACCGCCAGGCTGCGGGTGGCGGCGGCGGTGTCGTTGAACGAGAGCGCGGGCGCGGCGACGTTGGCGACGATGTCGGCCTGGGTGCCCAGGTCGTCGACCCAGACGCGCTGGAAGGTGCGCAGGTCCACCAGGATCATGGCAATGGCGGCCGACAGCAGCGCGACGACCGTGGTCGCCACCGCCATCAGGATCAGCTTGCTGCGGACCGAACCGGTATCGTGGATGCTCATCACGAGCCTCCTTTCTGGATTCGGTTGGCGACCGTCAGCAGGCGCGAACTGAGCTTGACGTTGTTCTTTTCGGCGGCATCCAGCGACACGTCGAAACGCACCCGCTCATCCACGATGCGGAAGTTGATGACGCTGCCATAGCGCAGGCCGCCGTCGCATTCGGTCACGGTAAGGAAGGAGCCGGGCGCGGCGCGCAGCACGCGGCCGGCGCGCTCGCCGTCGCTGCCGGCAACGAACAGCAGGTGCACCGGCGGCACCGTTTCGTGCTCGGCCACCCGGCGCACCGCGATCGGGCGCCCGGCGACCACGCGGCCGGCGGCAATGCGCGCCAGTTCGGCGGCCATGTCGTCCGAGCCCACCACGGCGATCGTGAGCGGCCCGGCCGGGTCGGCGAAGGCCTGCGGCGGGAATTCGGCGTAGCCGAGGAATTTATACAGGAAGGCCGCCTTGACGCGGCGCTCGAGGGCCTGGCCGGCGGCGCCGGCAACATCGGCGCTGGCGCGCGGCGCCGTTCCCGCGGCTGCCGCGCACAATGGAAATGCGAGCGACAATACGAGCGGCAAGGCCAGCGTCCTGCAGGCCAGGCGGCGTCGCATGCGGTCGGGAGGGTGGATCTTCATTCTGGTCATGGGCCTTCAAAAACGCAGCGATGCGCTGGCGAACACACTGCGTTCGGCCAGTTGGCGCACGCTCGCCGCCCCGAACTCGGGATGACTGGCATGCAGCAGGTTACGGCCGGTGAGGGCCAGTTCGACGCCGGGGCGTGCCTGCCACGCGATCCGCGCGTCGAGTTCATGATAGCCCGGCACGGCCGGCTGAGGCAGTCGCGCGACGCGCCGCAGCAGCAGGTCGGCCGCCAGGCCGCGCGCCAGTTCGTGCGAGGAGCGCAGCTGCCAGTAGCTGCGCGGATCGCCGGTCGCCAGCCCGATGCGCGCCGAGGCATCGCGGCTGGACGGCGCGACCCCGGTGTCGACGTCCTGCAACACCGCGCCGGCCGACAGGCGCCAGCCGCGCATGGCCTGCCAGCTGCCCCACAGCTCCAGCCCGTGGCCGCGGCCGTAGCCGAGGTTGCGGAACACCGCCCCGCCGGGCTGCGGCTCCAGGGTGCGCAGCCGCGCGTAGTCGCTGTAGAACAGCGTAGCCGCATATGACAGCGCCGTGGCCGGTTGCGCCCGGTAGCCGAGCTCGAACACCTTGGCCGTTTCGGACTGCATGTCCGGCCCACCCGCCACCAGGTAGGCGCGCCCGTCCGCGGCCGGGTCGGCCAGCATCAGGTCGCGGTCGATGCGCGCCGGCGCCCGCACCGTGCGCGACGCCGCCGCCCACGCCATGGCGCCCGGCGCATGGTCCCAGGCCAGGCGCAGGCTGGGCAGCACCTCGGTGCCGGTATAGTCATTGTGCTCCAGGCGCAGCCCGGCTGTCGCGCGCAGCGCCGGCGTGGCGGCAAACTCGTCCTGCGCGAACAGGTTGGACCAGCGCAGGCGGCGCTGGGTCGGCGCGAACTGCAGGACCGGGCCGTTCTCGAAGCGGTCGCGCGCATGGCGGTAGCCGCCGCCCCAGGTCAGGGCGTGGCGCTCGCCGACCCGGGTGGCTAGCTGGGCTTCGATATCGGCCGTATCGAGCCGGTGCCTGCCGACCCCGCGCTGGCGGCGCCGGTCCTGGTCCACCCAGGCCTGCAGGCGCAATGCGGCGGCGCCGGCCAGGCGGCGATCGAAGCGCGCGACCAGGTTGGCGCCGGAAAAATCGGTGCGCGGCGCGCGGTTCTCGCGCAGCGCGCCGGCATGCAGGTCGCCGCTCACGCTCAGGGACTGCTCGGCGCCGTCCCAGTCGAGCCGGAAGCCGGCCTGGCGCCGGCCCACGCCGCCGCCTTCGCTTGCCGCGGGGTGGCCGGCAGGGTCCAGCTTCAATGCGCCGGCCTCGTCGCGCTTGCCGTACACCCGCACGAAGGCGCCGTTGGCCAGCCGGCGGCCGTGGCGCAGCACGGCGCCGGCATAGCGCTGGCCCGCATGGACTTGCGCCAGCCCGCCCTGGGTGTCCGCGGCGCTGCGCGTGATGATGTTGATGACCCCGTTGACGGCATTGGTGCCCCAGATGGTGCCGCCCGGGCCGCTGATGACCTCGATCCGCTCGATATCGGCCATCACCAGGTCCTGGGCTTCCCAGTAGACGCCGGAGAACAGCGGCGAATACACGCTGCGGCCGTCGACCAGCACCAGCAGCTTGTTGGCCAACTGCGAGGAAAAGCCGCGCGCGCTGATCGCGTACTCCTGCGCCCCGGCGAGCGCCACCTGCAGGTTCGGCGCCAGGCGCAGGGCCTCGGGAATCGTGAGCGCACCGGCGCGCGCGATGTCGGCGCCGCTGATCACGTACACCGACGCCGGCGCGCTGGCCAGGCGGCCCGGCTGGCGCGCCACCGAAGTGACGACGATGTCGGACAGCTGTTCCAGAGAGTAGTCTTCCAGCGCCAGACCGTCGGGCCCGGCCGCACCGTCCGCCGCGGCCTGGCCGGACGCGTGCCCGCTGCCCGTGTGCAGCAGAAACAGTGCTGCACAAACGCAGGCAAGCTTGGAAGGTTTTGACATAGTTGCCATCCTAGAACATTTTCCCTCCTGCACCAAGGGCGCACGATTGCCGCGGCGCCGGCGTCGCAGCGACGCCACGAACCGGTTGACAAAGCGCGCTCATCAATATTCCTGATGGCAGTCATTGGAAATATAAATTAGACGAATTTGCGGCAATGCAGCATCATCCTACCTGTCTCCTCTATTCTCCTCCAAGGAAATAGATTCAGCCCGCTTCCAGTAAGCGGGCTTTTTTTTGCTCGCGCGGCGCAAGGCCTGCACGGATCGAGACGGCAGTACGGCGCCATTTGGTGTAGGATTGCCGCCATGTTTTCGTTCCTACAACAGTTTGCCCATGCCTGAATACGATCCGCGCAGTGCCACCGAGCCGCGCAACGCCGCCTCCTACGACTGGTCCGGCACGAGCCTGGGCGAGCCGGGCCGCTGGCCTGTCCCGCTGCGCGTGGCGGCCGACCTGCTGCTCAATACGCCCCTGCCGGGACTGCTGGTGTGGGGACGCGAAACCGTCTTGGTCTTCAACGAAGCGTATGCCGCGCTGGCCGGGGTGGGTTGCGGCCGGGTGCCGGGCGGCTCGGTGCCCTCGGTACTGCCGCCGCCGCTGGCCGGCGCCGCCGGCGCGCTGCAGGGGGCATGGGACGGCCAGCCCGGCGTGGTCGCCGACGCGCACATTTCCTTCCGCCACGCGGACGGCCCGCTCGCGCACCACTGCGACCTGCGCCTGACGCCGGTGCCCGACGGCGCCGGCGGCATCGGCGGCGTGCACGTCCTGCTGGCCCCGCCGGCACCCGCCCCGCTGCTGGGCGAGCAGGAAGCGCCCGACGCCGCCTTGCGCATCCTGGTAGTCGAGGACAACCTCGATTCCCAGTACCTGGTATGCGAAATGCTGAAGGCCTTCGGCCACGAGGCCGACGGCGTCGCCCATCCCGACGACGCCCTGGCGCTGCTGGGAAAGCAGCGCTACCACGTGCTGTTCTCCGACGTCAGCCTGCCCGGCATGTCGGGGGTGGACCTGGCGCGCCGCGCGCTCGCCGACCATCCGGGGCTGAAGGTGATCTTCGCCTCCGGCTACGGCGACTCGCTGCTGCGCCACCTCGAATTCCCCTACCTGTCGCTCCAGAAGCCCTACGAGCTGGACCAGCTCCAGGACGCCCTGGCGAAGGTCTCGCAGCGGCCGGCGCAGGGACGGTGACCCTGGTTTCCCGACTCAGCGGGTCCCGGCTGGGCTACAATGGCGCTACCTTGGTCGTGCCGGGCCCGGCGCAGCCGTGCGCCCGCGGCCTGCTACCATGCCAGCGATGATGATTCCGACTGAACCGATCGGCAGCATTCCCCGCCCGCCCGAGCTGGTCGCCGCGATCCGTGGCGGCGCCGGGCCGCACGAACTCGCGCCCCTGCTCGATGCGGCGGTGCGCGCCACCGTGGCCGAGTTCGAGGCGACCGGCGCCCCCGTCATCAGCGACGGCGAACAGGGCAAGCTCGACAACTTCTGGTGCTACCCGGTGCGCGGCGCGGCGAATACCGCGCCGGACGGCTTCATGATTCCCCTGTCCAACGGCAGCAAAGCTGCGCGCCACCGCATGCCGCGCCTGACCCACGGCCCGTTCCGCTACCGATGCCATGCCGACCAGTTCCTGCGCGCGGCGCGGCGCCACGCCACCCAACCGGTCAAACAGGCCATCATCTCGCCGTCGGCGCTGTCGCTGCTCTACCCGCCCGACGGCCTGCCGGGCTATCCGCGCGAGCAATTCCTGGACGACCTGGTGCGCGAACACGAAACCGAGATCCGGCGCTGCCTGGAAGCCGGCGCGCACAAGGTGCAGATCGATTTCGCCGAAGGACCGCTGGCGATGCGGCTCGATCCGAGCGGCGCCCTGCTGGCCAGTTTCATCCACCTGAACAACATGGCCCTGAGCCGCTTTTCGAGCGCCGAGCGGGCCCTGATCGGGCTGCACGTGTCGGCTGCCGGGATACGGCCGGCCGGCGCCCGCCCGGCCGCGGACGAGCACGTCGACTATGCCGAACTGCTCCCGGCGCTGTTCGAAATCCGCGCCGGCAGCGTCTATATCGCCATGGCCGGCCAGCCCGAACCCGAACGCGTGCTGCGCATCGCGCGCGACTATGCGCGCCCGGACCAGCGCGTGTTCGTCGGCGTGACCGACCCGGCCAACCCGCAGGTCGAAAGCCTTGAGGAGGTGCGCGACCGGGTGCTGCTGGCGGCGCGCTACCTCCCTGCGGACCGCCTCGGCACCACCGACGATGCCGGCTTCGCGCCCTTCTTCGACGACGACAGCGTCAGCCGCGCCACCGCGTTCGCAAAGGTAGCAGCGCGGGTCGAAGGCACGCGCCTGGCCGCCATGCTGCTGGAGGGGGGTGCATGAGCGACGAGCACGAACTCGAGATGATGCGCACGGCCGCGCTGCGCAATGCGCAGAGCGTGCTGGCCGCGCGCCAGCGCGCCGAAGACGAGCTGCTGGCCGCGCAGGAAGCGCTGCGGCGCGCCAACGAGCGCATGGAAAACATGCTCGAGAGCCTGTCGGACGGCTTCTGCGCGGTCGACCGCGAATGGCGCATCATTTATATCAACGGGCGCGCGCTCGACATGATCGCGCCGCTCGACAAGCACCGCGCCGGCCTGCTCGGCAAGAACCTGTGGAAAGAGTTCGAGGACCTGCACGGCACCTCGGTGGCCGAGGACTGCCGGCGCGCCATGGAGCAGCGCGAGACCGTGGTGCGCGACTTCTATTATGTGCGCCTGCAGTGCTGGCTCGAGATGCGCCTGCACCCTTCGCCCGATGGCCTGACCCTGTACTTCCAGGACATCACCCAGCGCAAGCTGGACCAGCAGGCCCTGGTCGAGAACAACAACCGCCTGCAGGTGGCGCTGGCGGCCGGCCGCCTGGGCGACTGGCGCTGGGATGCGGCGCTCGACCGCGTCATCCTGGGACCGCGCGCCGCCGGCATCCTGGGACTGCCGGCCGAGACGCCCCTGCCCTGGCCGCAGTTGCGCGCGCGCCTGCACCCCGAGCATCGGATCCAGGTGCGGCGCGCCGTGCTCAAGGCCTTCAAGGCGCGCGCCGACCTGAACATCGAATGCCGGGTTGCCGCCAGCCATGGCGGCAAGCCCGCCGATCCGCACGAGTCCGGCCACGGCGCGACGCGCTGGGTGGCCCTGGTCGGGCGCCCCGACTATGCCGAGCGCAAGGGCCAGGAAACCCTGGTCGGCATGACCGGCGTGGTGCAGGACATCAGCGGCCGCAAGAGCGCCGAGGACACCCTGCGCCAGAGCGAGGAACTGCTGCGCGCCCTGGCCAACACCATCCCGCAGCTGGCCTGGATGGCCGGCACCGACGGCGGCATCGTCTGGTTCAACGACCGCTGGTACGCCTACACCGGGCGCACGCCGCAGCAGAGCGTCGGCTGGGGCTGGCAACAGGTGATCGAACCGAGCGTCCTGTCGGCGGTGATGGCGCGCTGGCGCGACACCATCCGCACCGGCGAGCCCTTCGAGATGGAATTCCCGCTGCGCGGCGCCGATGGCGGCTACCGCTGGTACCTGACGCGGGTGAGCGCAGTGCGCGACGCCGAAGGCCGCGTGGTGCGCTGGTTCGGCACGAATACCGACGTCGACCAGGTCAAGCGCGCCGAGCAGGCGCTACGCGACGAGTCGCACGTGCTCGAACTGCTCAACAATACCGGCAACGTGCTGGCCTCGACCCTCGACCTGCGCGCGCTGCTGCGCGCCGCCACCGAAGCCGCGCTGGGCGTCAGCAGTGCGCGCTTCGGCGCCTTCATCCACTACGGCCAGGCGGACGACGGCGCCGTGTTCTCGATGGCGGCGGGCGCGGCGGCATCGAGCCAATTCCAGGGCCTGGACGCGGCGCGCGTGGATGCGCTCTACCCGCCCGCGCTGCGCGCCGATGGCCTGGTGCGCAGCGCCGACCTGGCCTGCGACCCGCGCCATGCCGGCGCCGCGCCCCAGTTCGGCCTGCCCGGCGGCCACCGCGCAGTGCGTTCCTACATGGCGGTGCCGGTGGCCGCGCGCTCGGGCGAATTGCTCGGCACCATGGTGTTCGGCCACCCGGAAGCAGGCGTGTTCAACGAGCGCAGCGAGCGCATCGTGCGCGGCATCGCCGCCCAGGCCGCGATCGCGGTCGACAACATCCGCCTGTACGACGCCACCCGCCGCGCCGCCGAGGAGCGCAAGGTGCTGCTCGAAAACGAACGCGAAGCCCGCGCCGAAGCCGAGCGCAGCAGCCAGATGAAGGACGAATTCCTGGCCACCCTGTCGCACGAACTGCGTACCCCGTTATCGGCCATCCTCGGCTGGTCGCAGGTGCTGCGCCGCGGCAGCCGCGATGGCGCCGACCTGCAGCGCGGCCTGCAGACCATCGAGCGCAACGCGCGCGCCCAGGCCCAGCTGATCGAAGACCTGCTCGACATGAGCCGCATCACCTCGGGCAAGGTACTGCTCGACATGCAGGCGATCGCGCCGACTTCCTTCATCGACGCCGCCATCGAGACCGTGCGTCCGGCGGCCGACGCCAAGCACATCGCCATCGAGAAGCACTACGAGGCCCCAGGGGCGCTGGTGGCCGGCGACGCCGGCCGGCTGCAGCAGGTGATCTGGAACCTGCTGTCGAATGCGATCAAGTTCACTCCGCGCGACGGCAAGGTGGCGGTGGAGGTGAACGAGCGCGAGGCCCAGGGCGGCAAGGTGGTGGCGATCACGGTGCGCGACAACGGCGTCGGCATCCGCTCCGAGTTCATCACCCACGTGTTCGAACGTTTCCGCCAGGAAGACGCTTCCATGACGCGCCGCCATGGCGGCCTCGGACTGGGCCTGTCGATCGTCAAGCACCTGGTCGAGCAGCACGGCGGCACGGTGCGCGCCGAGAGCCCCGGCGAGGGCCTGGGCGCCAGCTTCACGATCGAACTGCCGCGTGCCGAGGCGCCGGCCGGGGCCGGGCGCCTGCTGCGCACCACCCCGGCGCCGATGCCGACGCCGGAAGCACCCGAAGCCGCCGCACGCGACCTGAACGGACTGACGGTGCTGGTGGTGGACGACGCACGCGACGGACGCGAGCTGATCGCCCGCATCCTGACCGATTGCCACGCCCGGGTGCGGGTGGCGGCCAGCGCGCGCGAGGCCTTCGACGCCCTGCGCGCCGACCGCCCCGACCTGTTGATCAGCGACCTGGGCATGCCCGAGGTCGACGGCTTCGAACTGATCGGCTGGGTGCGCGCGTTGCCGCGCGAGCTGGGCGGCCAGCTGCCGGCGATCGCGCTGACCGCGTTCGCCCGTCCGGAAGACCGCTTGAAGGCGCTGGAAGCGGGTTTTTCAACCCATATTTCGAAGCCGGTGGAACCGGGAGAACTGATTGCCGCGGTGGCCTCGGTGGCCGCGCCGGCCAAGCCGGCGGCGCTGGCCAGGCCGGCCGGGGACGCACAGGAACACGGTCGTTGATGATCCTACCGCGACACGCGGCGCTGTCCTACAAGAAATTTTATGAGCTTTGCTAGACTATGAAGAGATGGGATGTGTCCATTCCAAATGGAAATGGAACATACTCCCGACAGCATACAAGAGAACGAGCATGCCGAGCAGACAAGACATTTTGAACGCGAAGATCCTGGTGGTGGACGACTCGCCCGACAATATCGAGCTGATGGAAGAGATATTGCGCGAAGAAGGCTACACTTGCGTGAGTTCGACGATGCTGCCCGAGCAGGTTTGCCCGCTGCACCGCGAGCACAACTACGACCTGATCCTGCTCGACCTGCAGATGCCGGGCCTGAACGGCTTCCAGGTCATGAAGGGCCTGAAGGAAATTGAACAGGGCGGCTACCTGCCGGTGCTGGCCCTGACGGCCCAGCCGAGCTTCAAGATCGCCGCGCTGGAAGCCGGCGCGCGCGACTTCATCAGCAAGCCCTTCGACCTGCTCGAGGTGCACAAGCGCATCCACAACATGCTCGAGGTGCGCCTGCTCTACAAGGAACTGGCGCAATATTCGCGCGCGCAGCAGGAACTGGCGCTGCACGACGCCCTCACCGGCCTGCCCAACCGCCGCCTGCTGGAAGACCGCATCGAGACCGCCCTGCAGCACGCCAACCGCAGCCATACCAAGGCCGCGATCATGTACCTCGACCTGGACGGCTTCAAGGCGATCAACGACACCTATGGCCACGCCTACGGCGACGACATCCTCAAGATGGTGTCGCAGCGCCTGCTGGCCAGCTCGCGCAAGGAAGACACCGTGGCCCGCCTCGGCGGCGACGAATTCATGGTGGTGCTGGGCGAGATCCACAGCCTGGCCGACGCCCAGGGACCGGCCGCCAAGCTGGTCGAGGCGGTGTCCGAGCCCTACTTCATCAACGACCTCACGCTGCGCCTGTCGACCTCGATCGGCATCAGCATCTATCCGGACGACGCCGAATCGGTGGACGCCCTGATCAGCATCGCCGACTACGCCCTGTACGAAGCCAAGCGCGCCGGCAAGAACCGCTTCTGCTCGCCGGCGGCCAACCGCCAGTCCGGCGCCAAGGCGGCGGCGCCCGCGCCCGCAGTCGAAACCGCCGCGCATCGCTGATTACCCCTCTTCCAGCCGGACCATGAACTGGCCGGAATGATGCTGCTGGCATTATTCCGGCCAATGTCATTGCGGCCATGTCATGAGCCCTGAAGCAGGCGACATGAAAAACGGGCCACGGGAGGCTGGCGCCGCCCGTGGCCCGTCATCGCACGACGGCAAGCGCCGTCTAGCGGTTCCCGCCCTCGTCCTTCTGCAGGTACCTGGTATTGATCTCCGCCGTGCGCAGCATCTCTTCCCTATTGGCTTCGATGGCCTGGGCAGCCTGGTGGTCGCGGCTGGCGTCGACCTTGTCCGGCGCCACTTCGATCCGGGTGATGCTGGACTGGACCGAGACCGGATCGCTGGCCGGGAAGGTCATCTCGACGGCGTCGTCGAGCAGTTCTTCTTCCGCCTGCTCCTTGCCGGTCGCGCCTTCGCAACCGGCCAGTGCCTTGATGGCAATTGCATAGTTGACCAAGCGCATATTGGCCAGCTCGCCGATGGTGCGTACGCCGGCGGCGGCAAAGGCGCTGGCCTGTTGTTCGCTGACACCGCATAGTGCGCTGAGTGGCGCATTGACGAGTTCAGCCAGCGATTTGCCGTGATAATCCTGATTGACGATAGAGTCGATATTCATTGCGTGTCCTTTCATGTAGGCAGCCCCGTCTTCCATGGATACGGTTGAACTGGACGATTCCACTATCGCACACCCACTCTGCGGCGTATGTGCGGCACCGAACATCGTCACCGCGCGCACGATTGATTTTTGCCTATTTGCACTTAAATTGCTCGTGATATCATTCTTTGTTATTACAGCGATTTCATTACGCTGCCGTTCGTGATCTGGTATACCCTTGCCTGAAGGCAAATCTTCTGGCGAAAGCATGACATTGCATCGTGGCCGATACTGATAAACCCAAGATCCTGGTCGTCAACGACGACGCCGCCAGCCTCCTCGCGCTGACGAGTCTGCTCGACCAATGGGCGGACGAGAGCAATTACAGCGTCCATTCGGCCCGCTCCGGCCAGGAGGCCTTGCGCCAGGTGCTGCTCCACGATTTCGCGGTGATCCTGCTCGACGTCAACATGCCGGGCATGGACGGCTTCGAGACGGCCGAGGCGATCCACCAGCGCGCCCGCTCGGCCGACATCCCGATCATCTTCGTGACCGCCTTCCTGGCCGACGAGATCGACCGCCTGAAGGCCTACCAGCGCGGCGCCGCCGATTTCCTGTTCACCCCGGTGATCCCGCAGATCCTGCATGCCAAGGTGTCGGTGTTCGTGGCGCTGGCGATGAAGAACGAGCAGCTCAAGCGCCAGGCCGAGAAGCTGTCGCAGCGCACCACCGAACTGACCGCCACCAACCGCCGCCTGGTGCGCGAGATGGAAGAACGCCGCGACGCCGAACGCAAGAGCCACGCCAAGGACGAATTCCTCGCCATGCTCGGCCACGAGCTGCGCAACCCGCTGTCGGCGATCAGCAGCGCTTCCTCGCTGATCGGCCTGCCGGGCGCCAACGCCGAAACCGTGGGACGCGCCAAGCAGATCATCCAGCGCCAGAGCCAGCACCTGTCGCGCATCGTCGACGACCTGCTCGACCTGTCGCGTGCGATGTCGGGCAAGATCCTGCTCACGCGCAAGCCAATCGACCTGTCGAACCTGGTCTCGGGCTGCCTCGAGACCTTCCGCGCCACCGGCCGCACCGCCGGCTACCGCTTCAGCGTCGACCTGGCCCCGAACTGGGTGGACGGCGACCCGACCCGCCTCGAGCAGATCACCTCGAACCTGCTGGACAACGCGCTCAAGTACACCCCCAGCGGCGGCAACATCGACATCAGCCTGGCCCAGTCGGGCGAGGATGTAGTGCTGACGGTGCGCGACAGCGGCGTCGGCATCCCCGAAGAGCTGCTGCCGCATGTGTTCGACGTGTTCGTGCAGGGCGCGATCTCGATCGACCGCTCGCAGGGCGGCCTGGGCATCGGCCTGTCGCTGGTGCGGCGCCTGGTGGAGCTGCACGGCGGCAGCGTCAGCGCCGCTAGCTCCGGCAGCGGCAACGGCAGCAGCTTCATGATCCGCCTGCCGCGCACCGAGCCGGCCGTCGCCGCCCAGGCGCCGCAGCAGAGCGCCGGCGACAACAGCGGCAAGCCCTCGGTGCTGCTGATCGAAGACAATGACGATGGACGCGAGATGATGGCCACCATGCTGGCCGCCCACGGCTTCCCGGTGGCCACGGCCGCCGACGGCCTGCAGGGCGTGGCGGCGGCACAGGCCGGCAAGCCGGCCGCGGCCCTGGTGGACATCGGCCTGCCCGGCATCGACGGCTATGAAGTGGCGCGCCGCCTGCGGGGCGACCCCAGCACCAGCGGCATTCGATTGATCGCACTGACCGGCTACGGCCTGGCCGAAGACCAGCGCCGCGTGCTGGAGGCGGGTTTCGACCAGCACCTGGTGAAACCGGTGGGCATGGACCAGCTGCTCGAAGCGCTGGCGCCGGCCAAGCTGCTGCCGGCCGACGCGGCCTGAGGATTCCGGCCGCCGGCGCCATCCCGGCGCGTCCGGGACGGCCGCTGCCGCCCCGGAGCCGGCTTACTGCAGCTCCGCCGCCCGCGCCGCCATTTCCTGGCCCAGCGCCTGCAGGTCCAGCTTGAGTTCCTTCATTTTCGGGAACATCTCCTGTTCTTCTTCCTCGACGTGGTGGTCGACCATCTCGCCCAGCACCTTCACCTTGGCGTCGTACAGCTCGTCGCCCGGGTCCATTTCCTGGATCTGGGCGATCAGGTCCTTGGCCGATGCGTGCTCGACCACGGCTTCGTCGACCAGGTCCTCGGTTTCCTCGCTGGCTTCGCGCACCGCCGGATACAGGATTTCTTCCTCGATGGTGGTGTGCATGATCAGCGCCTGGCAGATCTCGTCGGCCAGCTTTTTCTTGCTGACCTTGGCGCGATCGGTCATGTTCTCGAACTTCTCGAACATCGCGTGCACTTCGCGGTGCTGCGCGGTCAGCAGCGTGATGGCATCCTGCGTCTTGCTTGCGGTCGTCATTGTCGTACCCCCGATTGTTAGATGCGTCTGTTAATAAAGTGGCATCCGCCACGCCCCAAGCTTCGCCCGAAACCGGCGGCGCGACTGTACGGCAGCGCACGCTGTCCCGGCGCCCCGGCTGCGACCGTGCACGCGGCTTGCGCGCCGCCATGCCGCGGAGTGATGTATTATTTGGGAAACATTCAACCGAGCCTACGATGACCGAACCGGCACATCCGCAGCCCGACACGGCCGCTGTCGCATCCACAGTGCCGGTCGTGGACCGCACCGCTGAACTCACCGAGATGCTGGGCTACCTCGCCGCCTGCTGGGACGAGGAACGCCGGCTGCTGGCGCGCCAGCTGCACGACAGCCTCGGCTCGTCGATGACGGCGCTGACCATGCACCTGGCCCTGCTCACCCAGCACATCCCGGCCGAGAACCAGTCGATGCGCGACCGCAGCGCGCAGATGAAGCAGCTGCTCGCGCAGATCATCGAGACCAACCGCAAGATGCAGCTCGATCTGTGGAACGACAAGCTCGAATTCCTCGGCCTGAAAGCCGCGCTGGCCGAACTGGTGCCGGGCCTTGCCGCCGCCCACGGCATCAAGGCACGCACCAGCCTGCCGGACGAGGATGTTTCGTACACCCGCACCCAGGGCGTGGTGCTGCTGCGCTGCGCCGAGGAAGGCCTGCGCAACGCGGCCGCGCATGCGCGCGCGACCCTGGTCGACGTGATCCTGGGCGACGACGGCGACCAGGTCATGCTGACCGTGCGCGACAACGGCGCCGGCCTGCCCCAACACAGCTGCGCCGACGAATTGCTGGCATCGACCAGCTGCCACGGCCTGCGCCTGCTGCGCGAACGGGCCCGCTTCCTGGGCGGCTCGCTCCAGCTGCGCAGCCAGGAAGGCGGCGGCGCCACGCTGTGCATGACCCTGCCGAAGGCGGCGCCGGCGGCCTGAGGCTCGCGCGCCCAGCCCGCCCGGCGGGTCTGCTACACTGGCTGGTTCATCAAACCAGCATCCTGCACCGATTGATCCAGACTCCTGCCCCCGAGGGCCTTCCGCCCGTGCTTGCCGGCCCTGTCCTGCGCCGCCTCGAGCCGGACCGCCTGGTGCTGTGGCTGGTGGGCAGCGCACCGCTCGACCTGAGCCTGGTGCTGGCGCCCACCATCGGCGCGCCACAGCGCCTGGCGCTGGACGCGCGCAGCTGCCGTGTGCTGCGCATCGGCCGCCACGCCTGCGTGCACCTGATCGATGTCGCCCTGCCGGAACCGCTGCCGGAAGACACGCTCATCGAGTACGACCTGCTGCTGAAGCAGGGCGACGGCCAGGAGGCCGGCATCGCGCAGTGGGCGCCGCACCTGCTGCATGCCGGCGCCATGCGGCCGAACCTGGTGCTGCGCAGCCGCAGCGACAATATCCTGTTCGGTTCGTGCCGCAAGCCGCATCATCCGGCGCCCGACGGCCTGGCGCGCGCAGACGCCTTGCTGGCCGCTCGCATCGACCGCGCCGACGAGCGGCCCGCCATGCTCATGCTGTGCGGCGACCAGGTGTATGCCGACGACGTGGCCGGCCCGACGCTGGCGGCGATCCACGCGCTGGTCGAGCGCCTGGGCCTGTATGGCGAAAGCCTGCAGGGCGCGGTGGTGGCGGACAGCGAGGCGCTGTACCGCCATCCGGCCGCCTACTACCGGCGCGAAGAGCTGCTGCCTGCGTTCAAGTCCAATGATGCGCTGCGCGACCGCTTCTTCGGCGGCAAGGAAAAGCCGATCTTCACCACGGCCAATGCGCACAACCACCTGGTTACCCTGGCCGAGGTGATGGCCATGTACCTGCTGGTCTGGTCGCCGGTGCCGTGGCGGCTGGTGGCCGATGCGCCGCCCCCCGCACTGGCGCCCCGCCATGCGCAGCGCTGGCGCCGCGAGTCGCAGGCGCTGGCGGGCTTCCGGCGCGACCTGCCGCAGGCCGCGCGCCTCCTGGCGCACGTCCAGACCCTGATGATCTTCGACGACCACGACATCACCGACGACTGGAACCTGTCGGCGAGGTGGGAAAGCACCGCCTACGAACACCCGTTCTCGCGCCGCATCGTGGGCAATGCGCTGATCGCCTACATGCTGTGCCAGGGCTGGGGCAACCGCCCCGATGTGTTCGCGGCGCCGCTGGACGACATGGCGGCGCTGGCCGCCACCGCCGCTGCCGACAACCGGCTCGACGCGACAAGGCAGGATGCACTGATCCAGCGCCTGCTGTCGTTCCGCCAGTGGGACTTCGTCCTGCGGACCAAGCCCACCGTGATCGTGCTCGACACCCGCACCCGGCGCTGGCGCAACCGGCGCAGGCCCGGCCATCCTTCCGGCCTGATGGACTGGGAATCGCTGACCCAGCTGCAGCACGAGCTGCTGGACGAAACGGCCGCGGTCATCGTCTCGCCCTCGCCCATGTTCGGGGGCAAGCTGATCGAGGTGATACAAAGGCTTGCCACCTTCGCCGGCCTGGCACTGACCGTCGACGCCGAAAACTGGATGGCGCACCGCGGCGCGGCCAGCAGCATGCTGAACATCTTCCGCCATTCGCGCACCCCGGCCAATTACGTGGTGCTGTCGGGCGACGTGCGCTACTCGTTCGCCTACGATATCCGATTGCGCGAAGCGCCCGAACTGGCCGAAGGGGAGCGCACGCCGCACGTCTGGCAGGTCACCAGCAGCGGCATCAAGAACGCATTCCCGCGCCGCCTGCTCGACTGGCTCGACCGCCTGAACCGCTGGCTGTATGCGCCGCGCTCGCCGCTGAACTGGTTCACCCAGCGCCGCGATCTGGCCCTGACGCCCTACCTGCCGGACCAGCGCAGGCAGGGCGAGCGGGTCTGGAACGGCGCCGGCATCGGCCAGGTGTGGCTCGATGCGCAAGGGCGGCCGGCGCGCATCGTGCAGCATAACGCCGATGGCCGGCCCTCGACCCGTTTCCTGGCGCCGGAGCAGGACGCCTCGCTTGGCGCGGCCGCCGGGCGGCCCCTGGGCAAGCACTGAGGAAGCACTGAGGAAGCACTGAGGAAGCACCGAGGGCGCCGCCGGCGGTACCGGCTGCCTCGGGTCAGTGCAGCTTGACCAGCGGCGTGGCGCGCCGCACCAGGAAGCGCGCCAGCGCCAGGACGCCGGTGCGCATGGTGCCCAGCACCGCGCGGTGGTGCATCAGGTGCAGGCTGGTGTACATCAGGCGCGCCATCGTGCCCTGCACGAACCAGCTGGCGCCGCGCAGGGAGCCCATCAGGCTGCCCACGCTGGTGGAGCGTCCCACCGACACCAGCGAACCGTAGTCGCGGTATTCGTAGGGCCGCTCCTGCGGCGGGTGGCCCTTGGACTTGCGCAGGAAGGTGGTGACCAGGTAGTCGGCCTGCTGGTGCGCGGCCTGGGCGCGCGGCGGCACCGCGTTGCCGTTGCCGTCGACGCAGGCGGCGCAGTCGCCCAGCGCGTAGATGTCGGCGGCGCCCTTCACCCGCAGGTGCGCGTCGACCTCGATCTGGCCGCCCTTCGCGGTCGGCAAGCCGAGCGTCGCCAGCAGGTCGGGCGCCTTGATCCCGGCAGCCCACACGCACAGGTTGGCGGGATAGACCTTGCCGTCCTTGTCGATCACCTTGTCGCGGTCGATCTGCGTGACCCGGCAGTCGGTCACCACGCGGATGCCGCGCTTGGCCAGCAGGTCGTTGGCCGCTACCGACACTTTTTCGGGCAGCGGCGCCAGCACCCGCGGCGCCCCTTCCAGGATGGTGATGCGCACGTCGCGGCGGACGTCGAGCTGGTCGAAACCATAGGTGACGTAGGCGCCGGACGCTTCGCGCAGTTCGGCCGCCAGCTCCACGCCGGTGGCGCCGCCGCCGATGATCACCACGTCCAGCCCCTTGCCCTTGCCTTCCTCGTGATCCTGTTCCGCGGCCAGCATCAGGCGCAGCATGCGCAGGCGGAAGCGTTCGGCGTCTTCGGTGGCGTTGAGCGAGATGGTGTTTTCCTGGGCTCCGGGCACGCCGAAATAATTCGAGGTGCTGCCGATCGCCATCACCAGCGAGCCGTAGCCGATGCGCCGTTCGGGCAGCACCTCGTCGTTGTCGGTGGCGGCGACGATCGCGCCCACGGTGATGGTCCTGGAGGCCGCGTCGAGCGCGGTCATGGGCCCGAACACGAAGTTGAAGCCGTTGTCGTGCGCCAGCATCTGGTAGGACAGGCCTTCCTGGTGGATGTCCAGGGTGCCGGCCGC
This sequence comes from Massilia sp. X63, assembly GCF_041023745.1. Classification (NCBI taxonomy): domain Bacteria; kingdom Pseudomonadati; phylum Pseudomonadota; class Betaproteobacteria; order Burkholderiales; family Oxalobacteraceae; genus Massilia; species Massilia sp. X63. The sequence goes on along the minus strand of NZ_JBFTEF010000001.1, from coordinate 591,774 downwards.
GACCTCGTGCAGCGAGGGCTTCCAGATGTGGTACAGCCGGCTGTCGACCAGCGTCACCTTGGCGGGACCCAGCTTGCGGCCCAGTTTGCAGGCCAGTTCCAGGCCGCCCGCACCGCCACCCACGATCACGAATTCGCTACGCAAAGTAAGCTCCTCTCATGGCGCCCGTCCGGCAATGCCAGCACATGGGCGATGTGGCAATCTTACTACGTTGGCGCAAAGCCGGCTTCGCACTGGCCGCGCGTGGCAGCCCAGGCGACCCCGCCCCTGGTCCTGGATGCCTGGGCGATGCGACGCCGGCTGCTTCGTAGCCGGCAACGCCAAGCTTTCCTGTCTGTCGGGAGCTCATCGTGGGTTAGTTACATTTTTGTGTCGCAATCATGCGCGCCACGCACGGGTGTAGCATGGCGCGAGCACCCGACAACGAAAGGACTCCACGTGAACCAGCGCTACCGACCGATCACGCGCCTGGGCCTTGGCGGCACCGGGCTGGGCGACATGTACCACACCACCAGCGACGAGGCGGCCCGCACCACGGTCGACGTAGCCTGGGAGAGCGGCATCCGCTATTTCGACACCGCGCCCCACTACGGCACCGGCCTGTCCGAGCACCGCTTCGGCCAGGCCCTGCGCACCCGGCCGCGCCACGACTACACCCTGTCGACCAAGGTCGGGCGCCTGCTGCTGCCCGACCCGGCCGGCGACATCGCCCCGCCCTTCGTGTCCTCGCTGCCGTTCCGGCGCGTGACCGACTACAGCGCCGCCGGGGCGCGCCGCTCGGTCGAGGACAGCCTGCAGCGCCTGGCGCTGGGCAGCATCGACGTGGTCTACGTGCACGACCTGTCGCCCGACCACCTGGGCGAGGCCTTCGACCACCACTACCGGATCGCGGCCGGCCCCGGCGGCGCCTTCGAGGAACTGGTGCGGATGCGCGAGGAAGGCCTGATCAAGGCCTGGGGCCTGGGCGTGAATACGGTCGAACCCTGCCTGCGCGCACTGCGCGATTCCGATCCCGATATCTTCCTGCTGGCCGGACGCTACACCCTGATGGAGACCACCCCGCTCGATGCGCTGTTTCCGCTGTGCACCGAGCGCGGCGCCGGCATCGTGCTGGGCGGCCCCTTCAATTCGGGCTTCCTGGCCGGCGGCGACCACTACGACTACGTGCCGGCCAGGCCGCTGCACCACCAGCGCCGCGAACGGCTGCGCCAGGTCGCGGCGCGCCACGGGGTCGACCTGCCCGCGGCGGCCCTGCAGTTCGGCGCGGCGCATCCCGTGGTGGTCGCGACCATTCCCGGCGCCAGCAGCACCCGCCACCTGCGCCGCAACGCCGAGCTGATGGACCTGAGGATTCCGGCGGCCTTCTGGCAGGACCTGGTGCACGAAGGCCTGCTGCCGGCCGCGGCGCCGCTGCCGGCATAGGGCGTCGTGCAGACGCGCAGAAGAAGCGGGAAACGAAACCTGAGAAGCGCAAGACGCTGGAAGCGGAAGAGGCGCGCGCGCACGAACGGCGCGACGCCTTTGTCGGCAGGTCGTGCAGGTAGTTCTGCACGGGAGAGTAAGCGCAGCGAATGCGGGGCCCGCCGCGGGGCCCCTGCCCTCGCTTAGCCGTGACCGCGGCCGTGGCCCTTGCCGTGGCCGTTGCCATGACCATTGCCATGACCGTTGCCATGACCGTGGCCGCCGCCGTGGCCGCGCTCTTCATAGTACTCGCGCACCGGGGCGCGCTCGTGGTGACGCTCCTGGTAGTGCACTTCGCGGTAGCGCGGCGCATACACGTCGTTGTACCAGCGGTCCTGCACGAACAGCACCGGCTGGCCGCAGGCGCCGTATTTGCGGCAGTGCTTGCTCCAGTTCTTGCGGTGGCCCGGCGGCACGCGCAGGTAGACCGGCTCGGCGCGCGCGCGGTAGTGGCGCTCGACGATGATCGGCTGCGCCACGTAGACCGGCGGCGGGCCGTAGCTGCGGAAGTCGCCGATGTCGAGCCTGCCGTAGAAGCCGGGCTGGCCGACGCTGATGCTGACATTGGTCTGGGCCAGGGCCGGGAACGCAGCGCCCGCCAGGGCTGCACAGAGGATCAGGGCTTTCATGGGAATCTCGCAAGTTATTTGACAGGCGAACTTTACCACCGGAAATACCGAACCCAATGTGCGCCAGCCCACACTCTTACACTCTGTGCACGCTTTAACATTCGCTTACATGTTGGCGCTGTCATCGTTGACTATGGATGAGGCCGATCGCAATGCGCAGCAATTGCTCGGCAGAGGCAATCCGGTTACCGTCGAGCGCCCAGCGCCAACCCAGGTAGTTGGATAGGTAGCGCGAGGCCACGCCGCGAAAGCGGCTCAGCCATTGGCGAAAGCGGCTGTGGTAGGCGTTGACATTCTGGACGTGGATCGCACCGGCAGTGCTCCGGCGTAGCCGTACCCCGGCGCGCAAGTCGACCGCCTGGTGCGCAATGCCGTGCTGGCGGGCAAAGGCCCGATAGGCGGCATGCCCGTCACTCACCAGGAGCACTTGCCGATCGAGCCTGGGCAGCAGGTGGCGCGCCAGGTGCGCCGCCGTCAGGGCGCCACGGCCGACCACGGCATCGATGGTTTGCCCGCCGCGGTCGCGCGCCACAAGGATGCAGTCGAGCTCGCACGAGATCCCGCGCTTGCCGGCGCGTCCACCGCGCGTGCGCGCCGGACGGTTCAGCTTTTTTGCCCCCTTTTGCGACTCCAGCAGGTACATCTCGTCGGCCTCGGCAATGCCATTGAGCAGTTGCGGACGGTCATGCTTGGCGCGCTCGAGAAAGCGGTGGCGCCAGCGAAAGGCCGTGTTGCGGTGCACGCCGACCTGGCTGGCTGCTGTCCGCACCGAGGTCGAAGCCACGACCGTGCCCAGGTACTTCAGCCATTTTTCGCGCTGTCGCAGGCGCGCCAGCGGTGTGCCGCTCAGGTCGTTATAAGTGCGCCTGCATGCGCGGCAGCGGTAGCGTGGCAGGCCATTGGCCTGGCCGTGCCGGTGGTACCGTTCGCAGGCGCAAGCGGGACAGCGCCGCTGCGCCGCGCCAAGCTGGCCGATCAGCGCTGTCACCTGCGCCAAGCCGGCTGCCGGCTGCAGGGCGGCCAGCGTGTGCAGACGCTGCGGCAGGTTCAGGGCCGGCAGTCTGGCAAACCACTTCTTGAAATGAGGCGCACGCATGCTCGTTTCCCGGTGGTGGAGACCGGTGTTCGACCATGAAACAGCTCAGCAGTTCAAACCTCATCCATAGCGAAGGAGGACAGCGCCTACATGTTACGGAACAGCGCCATGAAGGGCTGGCTCACCGCCAGGGTCTCGGGCCGGTTCTTCAGGCGCAAGCTGCCGCGCCCGCTCTCGTCGCGGGTGACCCCGGCCACCGCGCGCAGGTTGACGATGGTCGAGCGGTGCACCTGCTTGAACATGGACGGGTCCAGCACCTCCAGCAGGTCGCGGATCGGCTTGCGCAGCAGGGTTTCGCCCTCGGCCGTCATCACCACCGTGTACTTGCTGTCGGCCTGGAAGTAGGCCACGTCGTCGACCAGGATCAGGCGCGTCTCCTGCCCCCGGCTGGCGGTCAGCCACACCAGCGGCGGCGACTTCGGCTGCGGCGGCGCCACCACCTGCAGCTGCTGCAGCATCGCCTGCAGCTGGCGCAACTGCTCGTTGTCCTGGCCGCCGCGCTGCAGGCGCGCCTGGACCCGCCCCACCGTCCCCGCCAGGCGCTCGCGCGCCACCGGTTTCAGCAGGTAGTCCACCGCGCCGCGCTCGAAGGCGTCGATCGCGTACTGGTCGTAGGCGGTGACGAACACCACCTCGGTCTGCAGGCCGGAGTCGATCAGGCTGGACGCTACCTCGAGCCCGCTCAGGCCCGGCATGCGGATGTCGAGGAAAGCCACGTCCGGGCGCTGCGCGGCGATGGCTTCCAGCGCGCTGCCGCCGTCCTCGCAACTGGCCACGACCTGCAGTTCCGGCCATACCTGGCCGAGCAGCTGGACCAGCGATTCGCGCAGCAGGGCTTCGTCTTCGGCGACGACGCAGGTGAGCGGCTTATTCATGGTAGGCCCCCGCGGCCATGACCGCGCCGCCCAGGGTGGTCGTGCCGTTGACGGCATGCGGCACCGTGATGGTGGCCGCCACTCCGTTCGGGAAGTTCGCCACGATCGAGAACGACGCCGCATTGCCGTAGGCCAGGCGCAGGCGTTCGCGCACGTTGCGCAGGCCGACCCCGGTGCCGGCGCCTTCGGCCGTGAAGCCGCGGCCGTCGTCCGCCACCGTCACCGCCACGCTGCTGTCGACCTGGCGCGCCAGGATCCAGATGGTGCCGCCACCCGGTTTCGGCTCCAGCCCGTGCTTGATCGCGTTCTCGACCAGGGTCTGCAGCATCATGCTCGGGAACAGCACGCCGCGCAGTGCTTCCGGGACGTCGACCTGCAGCTGCAGGCGCGGGCCCATGCGGATCTTCAGGATGTCGAGGTAGGCGCGGGCCCGCTCCAGTTCCTCGCCGATGGTCGAGGGTGCATCCTCGGTGCGCGGCAGCGAGTGGCGCAGGTACTGGATCAGGTTGCCCAGCATCTCGTCGGCGCGGGCCGGGTCGGTGCGCGTCAGCACCTGGGCGCTGGCCAGGGTGTTGTACAGGAAGTGCGGCTCGACCTGGGCGTGCAGCAGGTTCAGCTTGGCTACCGTGAGCTCCTTCTCGGTGGCGGTCTGGCGCACCCGCGCCGCTTCGCCGCGGCGGCGCTCGGCCACCCGGCGGGTAATGGCGCGCCCGATGGCCTCGGCATTTTCCAGGTTGGTGCCGTGGTCGACCAGGAACAGGTCGGTCCATGCCGCCGGTTCCGGCTCGCAGATCAGGGTCACGCTGCCGGCGTCGTCGCCGTTCGGGGTGACGGTGGCCAGGATCTGGTTGCGGTGCGCGCCGAAGCGGTCCAGCGCCCAGCCGCCGGCCCGGTCGTCGCCCTGGGCGCGGCCATGGCCGCTTCCATAGGGGTCGATGCGGGCCACCTTGGCGCGCACCTGCAGGCTGTCGCGGGCCGAGTCGACGATCTCGATGCCCGGCAGTTCGCGGATCGCGGCGTCGATCAGGTCGAAGGCCTCGCCGGCCTCGAAGGGGATCTCGATCTGGCGGCGCTGGCGGTTCGACAGCGTGCTGCCGTTGACGCTGCCCGCCACCAGGCGCACCCGGCGGATGTGCGAGAACACGCCCGAGGCCACCCAGGTGCCCAGCAGCAGCGCCAGCAAGGCGGCATATCCGCCGATGTCCCGGTCGGTCAAGGGTTCGAAGACCGTTTCGTTGAACAGGATGCACAGGAACAGGTAGCAGCCGAGCCAGGCCAGGAGCAGCCGTCCGAGGTGAAGAATGCTTGCAATCATGATGTTCTTTCAGTAGTCAGGGCAGCGCCAGATTAATGCCGGTCTCAGTTGCCAAGCGACATTATGCGACGGAGCCGGGATAGCGGCGACGAAACCCGGCGCCGGCGGCATAAAAAATCCGTTGCGCGCCGCCCTCATTCCGCCTGTTCCGCCGTGGGATTTCTCCCTGGAAGCAAGCGCCGGGGCTACAATGCTGCGCTGATTCGACACAGAAAGGTTTTTGCAGCATGGCACTCAAGCACACCCCCATCGCACTGGCCGCACTGGCCGCACTCGCCGCCACCGCGTCGGCCCAGGCCCAGGTCGGCGCCGCCCTCACCGCCGACCTCGGCAGCACCGGCGCCGGCTTCCACCTGGTGGTCCCGATGGAGCGCACCCTGAACGGCCGCTTCGGCGCCAACTACTTCAAGCACGACTTCGAAAAGCGCTCGGGCCTGGTCGACTACAAGCTCGACGGCAAGCTGGCGACCTTCGACGTCCTGTTCGACTGGTACGCTCTGTCGAACAGCAGCTTCCGCCTGACCGGCGGCGTGCTGTACAACGGCACCCGCTTCAACGCGACCGGCGTGCCCGGCGCCGGCGGCAAGTTCAGCTTCAACGGCAACAGCTATTCGACCACCGACATCGGCAGCCTCAAGGGCGACGTCACTTTCCGCCGCGCCGCGCCTTATCTCGGCATCGGCTGGGGCAACGCCCTTACCCCGAACAAGCGCTGGAACTTCGGCGCCGACATCGGCGCCTTCTGGCAGGGCAAGGCCACGGTCAACCTGATTCCCTACGGCTGCACCACCTCGAACGCCGTGTGCGGCCAGCTGGCCAAGGACGTCGCCGTGGAAGAACTGCGCCTGCAGGACGAAGCCTCGGACTACAAGATCTATCCGGTGCTGCGCGCCAGCGTCTCGTACAGCTTCTGAGCCTGGGCGCCGCACACGACGCCATATGTATTTCGGAGGCGGACCGGCGTATGATGGCACTTATCAGAAAGGAGCCATCATGCCGACGCCCCGCATTCTCCCTGCCGCGCTCGTCGTTGCCTGCCTGTTACTCACCGGCTGCAAGGACCAGCGCGAGCCTGTCAAGCCCATCGTCGACCTCTCGAACGCCGTCTTGTCGGCCTGAGCCCGCACGCGCCCTTCGCTTGCCGCGTCCGGCAAGGTAAACTACGGCTTGTACATTTACTCGTCGTAAGGTTTCCATGCCCTTCGCTGCCCTCGGACTGATCGAACCGATCGTCCAGACCCTCGTTTCGCTCGACTACACCACCCCGACCGCCGTGCAGCAGCAGGCGATTCCTGCCGTCCTGTCCGGCAAGGACGTCATGGCCGCGGCCCAGACCGGCACCGGCAAGACCGCCGGCTTCGCCCTGCCCATCCTGCAGCGCCTGTTCAAGCGCGACAAGGCGGTGGGCAGCAATGCCGTGCGCGCCCTGGTGCTGGTGCCCACCCGCGAGCTGGCCGAACAGGTGCACGAGAGCTTCCGCGCCTATGGCGCCGGACTGAACCTGCGCACCATGGTGGCCTACGGCGGGGTCAGCATCAATCCGCAGATGATGAACCTGCGCAAGGGTGTCGACGTGCTGGTGGCCACCCCGGGCCGCCTGCTCGACCTGCACCGCCAGAACGCGGTGAAGTTCAACGAGGTGCTCACCCTGGTGCTGGACGAGGCCGACCGCATGCTGGACCTGGGCTTTTCGAAAGAGCTCGACCAGGTGTTCGCGGCCCTGCCGAAAAAACGCCAGACCCTGCTGTTCTCGGCCACCTTCTCGGACCAGATCCGCGCCATGGCCAACCGCCTGCTGCGCGAACCGGTGCGCATCGAGGCCTCGCCGCGCAACACCACGGTGTCGGCCATCAAGCAGTGGCTGGTGCCGGTGGACAAGAAACGCAAGCCGGAGCTGTTCCTGCACCTGCTCAAGAAACACGGCTGGACCCAGGTGCTGGCCTTCGCCAAGACCCGCAAGGGTGTGGACGACCTGGTCGGCCTGCTGGACGCCAAGCGCATTCCGGCCGACGCGATCCACGGCGACAAGCCGCAGCCGGCGCGCCTGCGCGCGCTGGAACGCTTCAAGGCCGGCGAAGTGAAGGTGCTGGTGGCGACCGACGTCGCCGCGCGCGGCCTCGACATCGACGACCTGCCGGTGGTGGTGAACGTCGACCTGCCGATCGTGGCCGAGGACTACGTGCACCGCACCGGCCGCACCGGGCGCGCCGGCGCCTCCGGCGAAGCGGTGTCGCTGGTGGCGGCCGACGAGGTGGAATACCTGTCGGCGATCGAGGCCCTGACCCGCCAGACCCTGCAGCGGGTGGAGGAAAGCGGCTTCGAGCCGGAGCACCGCGTGCCCGAGACCATCGCCGGCGGGCAGATCGTCAAGAAGCCGAAGAAGCCCAAGAAGCCGAAGGGCGAGGCCAAGGTGGTGCAGGAGGATGTGCGCTTCCGGCGGTGAAATATTCTCTCATTTTGATTATTCAGATGAAATAATATTTCGTAGGGTGGTCGGGTTCCCCGACCGCGCGTTCAACCGGCAAAGAAATGGCCGCGCAGGCAGCAGAACCGTGATTTGAACGCGCGGTCGGCGGAGCCGACCACCCTACAACACCAGGCGCATTTCGCGCATCCCTTCCAGCCCGCTCGACTTCACCGTGAACCCGAGGCTCCTGGCCAGCCCGGTGATGCGCGAATTCTGCGGCAGCGCCTCGCCCACGATCTCGCGCGTGCCGCGCGCGCGGCAGTAGTCGATCAGCTTGCGCATCATGATCTTCCCCAGCCCCATGCCCTTCAGGTCCGAGCGCACCGTCACCGCGAATTCGGCCGTGATGTTGTCGGGATCGGCCACCACCCGTCCCACCGCCAGGGTCTCGGCCACGCCTTGGGCGTTGGGGCGCGTGGCGATGAAGGCCATCTCGCGGTCGTAGTCGATCTGGGTGAAGCGCGCCAGCTGCGAAGGCTGCAGTTCGCGCACGCGCACGAACATCCGGTAGCGCACGTCGTCCGGCGTGAGGGCGTCGAAGAAGGCCAGGTGGGCCGGGCCGTCCTCGGGGCGGATCGGCCGCAGCAGCAATGGCGCGCCCTGCCAGTCGATGGTTTCTTCCAGCTCGCGCGGATAGGGCCGGATCGCCAGCCGGTCCAGGGTGCTGCCCGAGCGGTCGGCCAGCGCCAGCCGCATGCGCGCGTCCAGCACCACCGCGCCACGGCTGTCGGCCAGCAGCGGGTTCAGGTCGAGTTCGACGATTTCGGGAATGTCGGAGACCATGCGCGAGACCTGCACCAGCGTGGCCAGCACCGCGTCCATGTTCACCGCCGGCCGGTTGCGGTAGCCCGCCAGCAGTTTCGCCACCCGGGTCCGGTCGACCAGGTCGCGCGCCAGCACCAGGTTGAGCGGCGGCAGGCCCACCGAATGGTCGTCGGTCACCTCCACCGTCACCCCGCCCTGCCCGAACACGATCACCGGGCCGAACACCGGATCCAGGGCGGCGCCGGCGATCAGCTCGTGCGCATTGGTCCGGCGCACCATGGCCTGCACCGAATAGCCCTCGAACCTGGCCTGCGGGAACAGCTCGGCCAGGCGGCGGCGCATGCGGGTGGCGGCCGCGCGCACGCCCTCCTCGCTGTCGAGGTCGAGCGCCACGCCGCCGAAGTCGGATTTGTGCATCACGTCCGGCGTCAGGATCTTGACCGCCACCGGAAAGCCGATGCGCAGCGCCGCGTGCACGGCCTCGTCGACCGTGGCGGCCCGGCGCGTCTCGACCACCGCCATGCCGTAGGTGCGCAGGATGGCCTTGGTCTCGGGATCGGACAGCAGGTAGCGCCCGCCGGCGATGGCTTCGCGCACCAGCGCGCGCGCGGCGGCGCGGTCGGGCGTGACCGTGCCCGCCATCGAGGGCGGCACTTCCATCAAGAGGTTCTGGTTGCGCCGGTAGTGCACCAGCTGCAGGAAGCCGGCCACCGCGTCTTCGGGGGTGCGGAAGGCCGGCAGGCGCGCGCCGGAGGCGATCGCGCGCGCCTCCGACACGGCGGCCCCGCCCAGCCAGCACGAGAGCAGGGTCTTGGAGGCGCTGCGCACCAGCGGCGCGATGGCGTTGGCGACGTCGCGGCTGGCCACCGTGGCGGTGGGCGACTGGATCGCCAGCACCGCGTCGACCGCGGGATCCTGCAGCAGGATGTCGAGGGTTTCGCGATACAGCTCGGGCGCGGCGCGGCCCTGCAGGTCGACCACGTTGCCGCGCCGCCAGCCGGGCGCCAGCAGCGCATCCAGGCGCGCGCAGGCGGCTTCCGAGAACACCGCCTCGACCCCGCCGCCATAGGCCAGCGCGTCGCGCGCCAGCACGCCGGGGCCGGCGCCGTTGCTGACGATCGCCAGGCGCTCGCCGTGCAGGGGACGCGCATAGGCCAGGGTCTCGGCGGCCGAGAACAGCTGGTCGGTGGTGTACACCCGCAGCATGCCGGCGCGCCGGATGGCGGCGTCGAACACGTCGTCGCGGCTGGCCAGCGCCCCGCTTTCGCTGGCTGCGGCGGGCGCCGGGTCGTCCTCGCGCCCGGCCTTGAGCACCAGCACCGGCTTGCTGCGCGCCGCCGCGCGCGCGGCCGACATGAACTTGCGCGCATAGCGCAGGTCCTGCAGGTACAGCAGGATCGCGCTAGTGCCGCCGTCGCTGGCGAGGTAGTCCAGCACGTCGCCCAGGTCGACGTCGGCGGCGTCGCCCAGCGCGATGAAATGCGAGAAGCCGATGCCGCGGGTGCGCGCCCAGTCCAGCAGCCCGACCATCAGCGCGCCCGATTGCGACACGAAGGCGATCCGTCCCGGCAGCGCGCCGCTGGTGGCCACGCTGGCGTTCAGGCCCAGGCCGGGGGCCAGCAGGCCGGCGCTGTTCGGCCCCAGCAGGCGCAGCAGGTAGGGATGGGCGGCGTCCAGCATGGCCTGGCGCAGGCTGCGTCCGCCCTTGCCGCGCGCCAGGCCGCGCTCCGCGGCCAGCCCGCTGCTCAGGACCACCGCCGCCCGCGTGCCGCGCTCGCCCAGCTGGCGCACAATGGACGGGACGGTGGCGGGCGGGGTGCAGATCACGGCCAGCGCCGGCACCGAGGGCAGCGCGGACACGTCGGCATGGCAGGGCCGTCCGGCCAGCTGCTGGTACTTGGGATTGACGAACAGGACTTCGCCCTTGAAGCTGCCGGCGAGCAGGTTGTGCAGCAGTGTCGCGCCCAGGCTGCCCGGCCGCTCGGAAGCGCCGATCAGCGCCACCGACTTCGGTGCGAACAGGTGCTCGAGGTTGCGTACGCTCATGCCGGTGACCTTTTCTCGGGAATGACGGCGGGCGCCCGCGCGCCCCTCGGATGGAGCATAGCGCCCCTGCGCAAGGCGGCGCGCACGGACCCGCTAGCGGGTGCGCAACAGCCGGCGCCGCTCATGGCGCGCGGCCGGCAGCGCGCACAGGGCCGGCGAGCGGGCGCGCAGCTCGCGCACGACGGCGTCCGCCATGATGCGCGCCTGGATAGCCAGCGTCGGCGCATCGATGCCGGCCCGGACCACCTGCGCCCGGAACACGCGCGCCTCGCACAGTTCATGCATGGGGATGCTGGCCAGCACCGTGGCCGGGGACTGCGGCGGCACGGCGTAGAAATGGAGGCGAAAGCGCCGGTCGAGCAGCATGGTGCCCGCCAGGAAGCGGTCGAGGCCGACGTCGAAGAGCACCTGCACGATCACCTCGGCCGCGCGGGCAGCGATCTCTTCCTGGTTTTTCCTGCGGCGCGGGCCGAACATTCGGAACAACATGTGCATGGGCCCTCCCGAGTCGATCCCAGTGGAATACTAACAGTAGATTAAACTTACGACAACATCAAGCAACACGGCCCGCCTGGGCGTTCGCCAGCAGGTCGATCAGCTGCTGCGGCGCCACCGGCTTGGTCAGGTGCTCGTTGAAGCCGGCCGCCAGCGAGGCCGCCCGGTCTTCCTGCCGGCCACGTCCCGTCACGGCCACCAGGAAGGGACGCGGCACCCGCCGCGCCAGGATCGTCGCCACCTCCAGGCCGTCGATCTCGGGCATGCCCAGGTCCAGCACCACGATGTCGGCCGGGCGCCCGTTGAACAGGCGCAGCGCGCCGGCGCCGTCGTGCGCCACGTCCACGGTCGCCCCCTCCGAGCGCAGCAGCCAGGCCAGCGACTCGGCGGCATCGACGTTGTCGTCGGCCACCAGCACATGCTTGCGCAGGCGCGCGCCCCCCCCGGCCTGCTGCTCGGCGCTGTCGCCGGTCGCCGCCGGCTGGATCGCCGGCAGCAGCACCGTGAAGCTGGAACCGTGGCCCGGCCCCTCGCTATCGGCCTCGATGCGGCCGCCATGCAGCTCCACCAGGCCCTTGGCCAGCGACAGGCCGATCCCGAGCCCGCCTTGCGCCAGGTGGCTGGCGCTGCTGACCTGCACGAAGGCGTCGAACACCCGCGCCAGCATGTCCGGCTCGATCCCGATGCCGTTGTCGCTCACCCGCACCCGCGCTTCCCCGTCCTCCTCCTTCAGGAGGATGTCGATACGTCCGCCCGGCGGCGTGTACTTGGCGGCGTTGTTGATCAGGTTGGCCAGCACCTGGGTCAGGCGCAGCGCGTCGGCCTCGACCCAGACCGGCTCGTCGCACAGGTCGAGCTCGACCTGGTGGCGTCCGGCCTCGATCAGGGGCATGCTGGTCTGCAAGGTGTCGCGCAGCAGGCGTCCCAGCTCGACCGGCGCGCGGTGCAGCTCGATCTTGCCGCGGCTGATGCGGGTGACGTCGAGCAGGTCGTCGAGCAGGCGCGCCATCTGCGCGGTCTGGCGCCCGACCATGGCCGCGATCCAGTCGATCCGGTCCTGGGCCAGGCCCTTGCCGCGCAGGAGCGAGGCGGCGTTCGCGATCGGCGCCAGCGGGTTGCGCAGTTCGTGCGCCAGGGTGGCGATGTACACGTCCTTGCGGCGGTCGGCCTCGCGCAAGGCCTCCATCGCTTCCTCGCGCTCGCTCACGTCGAGTACCAGCGAGAACACCCGGTCGATGCGGCCGTCCTCGTCGTGCAGCACCGAGTTGTACCACTCGCAGGAGAGCGTGCGGCCGTCGCGGGTGCGGTTGCGGTTGCTCGACTTGACGTAGCGCGTGGCCGAATCGAGCAGGCGCCCGATCGCGCCCGCCACCCTGCCGGCGTCTTCCTCGTGGATCATCGGCAGCGCGTCGATGCGCCGCCCCACCGCTTCCTGGGCGCTCCAGCCGAACAGCTCCTCGGCGCGCCTGTTCCACAGGCGGATCACGAAATCGCGGTCCCATTCGATCACGGCCAGCGGCGTGTTCTCGATCAGGTAGCGCGTCTGGTCCAGGGCGCGCGCCAGCGCGGCATTCGCCTCGGTCCGCTCCGTGATGTCGTCCAGGACGATCACCGCCGCCGCCAGGTCGGCCGCGCCGTCGCGCAGCGGCGCGCCGCTGACCGTGTAGACGCGGCGTCCGTCGCGGGTCAGGCTTTCGAGCACGGCGTCGCGGAAGGCTTCGCCCGCGATCGCGCGCCGCACCGGCGCCCCGATCAGCGCCAGCATCGCCGCCGGTCCCGATGCGCCCTGCTTGCCGGCGTGTTCGAAGCGCGCCGCCATGTGCTCGGCCTGGTCGTTGGCCATCACGCAGCGGCCCTCGCGGTCGACGATCAGCACGCCGTCGGGCAGCTGGCGCAGCACCGAGCCGAGCAGGCTTTGCCACTGCGCGCGGGCGCGCGTCTCGATCATCTCTTCGAAGGTGTCGCGCAGGCGCGCATGCAGGGCGATGTTGTCGATCGCGACCGCGCCCAGCACGAACAGCGAGGCCGCCAGGCCGTACATCCGTCCGGCGTAGAAACCGAGGTCGAAGCGCCCGCTGTTGAACAGGCAGGACAGCATCACCTCGAAGGCCCAGGCCGACATGGCGATGGTCAGCCAGACATCGAGCACGGCGCGCGGACGCTTGCGGGCGGTGATCCACAGGGCGAACAGCGCCAGCGCCAGCACTGCCGCGCCGATCCAGCGGTAGGCCGGAAGAAACCGGTGCCCGTCCATCAGCTCGGGCAGGTAGGGTGCGCCGCTGGTGCAGAGCAGCACCAGCAGCGCCACGAACAGGGCCGTCAGCAAGGCGCCGACCCGCAGGAAGTGGGCCGGCAATGGGCGCCGGTAGCGGCGCGCGTAGCCGATCACGAACAGGGGGAACAGTGCATGCCAGGTCATGAACAGCCAGGGCGTGGTCTGGCTGTTCCCGCCCAGCACGCCATCGGCCGAGAACAGGCCCGGGACGGTCAGCATGTAAGCCAGCGCGATCAGGGCCGTGAACAGGTAGCCCAGCGTGAGGATGCCGAGCGACCAGGAGCGGCTGGTCTGCGTATGCCCCAGCAGGAGGATGCCGGTAAGCAGGTTGCTGCCGATGAGCACCGTCTGGACCATCGGAACGAACTCGGGCGCCGCCGGCAGCGGCGTGCGCGCGAACGGCGCCAGCAGCAGGAAGAAAAGCGCCAGCACGGCCAGCACCACCAGGACGTTGCGCAGCTGGGCCCCGGAGGGAGGGTGTTTCGCCAGGTCTGCCGGTTCCACCAAAACACCTTGTCCAGCTCGTCGCATGTGTCATCCCAGGGGAATGCTGCCCGAATCGTCGTCGCGCGCCGTGATTTCTTCTTGTATTTACTCTACATAAAAATATATCCCATTTGAGGAAATTGGGCAGCTTGTTTTTTTGCCATTTCAGGAACGGGCGCTGACCGGGTAGCCGGCGGCATCGATGGCGGCCACGATCTGCTCGAGCCCGGCCTTGCTGTCGATGCTCACGCGCTTGCTCGCCAGGTCGACCTTGACCTGGGCGGCGGCGTCGACACCCTGCACCGCCTTGGTGACCCGGCCGACGCAATGGCCGCAGCTCATGTCTTCTACAGTCAGTTCATACATATCATGTGCTCCTTGTTGAACGGGGGCATCCGCCCCCATGGTGGTGGATGATTGCTGCGACATCGATACGTGCTTGCCTGCGGTCTCCGGCCGCCAGCCGCGCAGCAGCAGCGCGTTGGCGACCACGCTCACCGAACTGAGCGCCATCGCCGCGCCGGCCAGCACCGGGTTGAGGAAGCCGAAGGCCGCCAGCGGGATGCCGACCACGTTGTAGACGAAGGCCCAGCCGAGGTTCTGGCGGATCTTCGCATAGGTGCGTTGCGAGATCGCAACGGCGTCGGCCACCAGGCCGGGGTCGCCGCGCATCAGGGTGATGCCGGCGGTCTGCATGGCGACGTCGGTACCGCTGGCCATGGCGATGCCGACGTCGGCCGCCGCCAGCGCCGGCGCATCGTTGATGCCGTCGCCGACCATGGCGACGCGCCGGCCGGCGGCCATCAGTTCCGCGACCACACTCGCCTTGTCGCCCGGCAGCACGCCGGCATGGAAGCGCTCGATCCCGGCCTGGGCCGCCACGGCGCGCGCCGCGCCCTCGCTGTCGCCGGTCAGCATCACCGATGCGATGCCCATGGCCTTCAGGCGCGCCACCGCCGCCGGCGCGCCCGGCTTGAGGGTGTCGCCGAAGGCCAGCAAGCCGGCCACCTCGATGGCGCCCTGTTGCTGCAGCGCCAGCCACGACACGGTGCGTCCTTGGGCCTCGTGCGCTGCGGCCTGTGCTTCCAGGGCGGCGATCGACGCGCCCTGCTCGTGCATCAGCCGCGCATTGCCGAGCAAGACGGTGGCCGCGCCGACCGCGGCCTGCACGCCGCGTCCCGGCAACGCCCTGGCATCGGACGCCGCCGGCAAGGCGATGCCGCGCTCGCGGGCGGCGTCGAGCACCGCCTGGGCCAGCGGATGGGTGCTGGCCTGCTGCACCGCCGCGGCCAGCTCCAGCACCCGGCCGGCGTCGCTGCCGGCGCCCGCTTCGAGCGCCACCAGGCGCGGCTTGCCCTCGGTCAGGGTGCCGGTCTTGTCGAACACCACCACGTCGAGCGCGTGGGCGGTCTCGAGCGCTTCGGCGTCCTTGATCAGGATGCCGTGGCGCGCCGCCGCGCCGGTGCCGACCATGATCGAGGCCGGCGTGGCCAGGCCCAGCGCGCAGGGACAGGCGATCACCTGCACCGCCACCGCGTGCAGCAGCGCCATGCGCCAGTCGCCGGTGGCCAGGCCCCAGCCGAGCAGCGTGAGCAGCGACACCATCAGCACCGCCGGCACGAACACCGCGCTGACCCGGTCCACCAGGCGCTGGATCGGCGCCTTGACCGCCTGCGCATCCTCGACCATGCGGATGATCCGCGACAGCATCGTTTCGGCGCCGACGGCGCTGGCGCGCACCAGCAGCAGGCCGTCGGCATTCACCGCGCCGCCCGCCACCCGCTCGCCCGGGCCCTTGGCCACCGGCAGGCTTTCGCCGGTCAGCAGGGATTCGTCGAGGTGGCTGCGGCCTTCCTCGACCACGCCGTCGGCCGGCACCCGTTCGCCCGGACGCACCACCATCAGGTCGCCCACGCGCAGCTCGGCGAGCGCAATCCGCAGGTCCTGGCCGGCGCGCCGCACCAGCGCGTCGTTGCTGCGCAGCGCCTCCAGCGCACCGATGGCGGCCAGCGCCTGGCGCTTGGCGCGGGCCTCCAGCCACTTGCCCAGCAGGACCAGGGTGATCACCACGGCCGAGGATTCGAAGTACAGGTGGGGCGTGCCGTGGTGGGCGTCCGCCGTCAGCAGCAGGTAGAGCGACAGGCCGTAGGCGGCGCTGGTGCCGATGGCGACCAGCAGGTCCATGTTGCCGCTGCCGGCGCGCAAGGCCTTCCAGCCGGCGCGGTAGAAGCGCGCGCCCAGCCAGAACTGCACCGGGGTCGCCAGCAGCAGCTGCACCCAGCCCGGCAGCATCCAGTCATGGCCGGCGGCCTGGCCCAGCATCGGCGCCACCAGCGGGATGCTCAGCAGCGCGGCGGCGGCCACCGGCCACCAGGCCGGCAGGCCGCCGCGCGTCGCGTCCGGGCCTGCGGCCGGCGCGGCCGCGCCGGATGCCGGGACCGCGCTCGCTTCGTAACCGGCATCGCGCACCGCCGCCACCAGCGCGTCGGTGGCGGCGGCGCCGTGCACCGTCGCCTTCTCGGTGGCGAGGTTGACCGCGGCGCCGGTCACGCCGGGCACCCTCTGCAGGGCTTTCTCGACCCGCGCCACGCAGGACGCGCAGGTCATGCCGTCGATCCGCAGGACCGTGCCGGCGTCGATTGTGGTTCTGGTATCCATCGTGCTCCCTTTTCGATCCATACCCGAAGGATATTCCTTCCCACGATGGGAAGGTCAAGCAGCTTCTTGCTACCGTCCTGGCGCCCGTTTGAGCGCATCGGACACCGCCCCTACGAGCGCGAGCGCGCGCTGCATTCGGATATCTGTTCGAGTGTGTACGAAGGCACGCCGGGGAACTACCTGGTGGCGTATTCGGTGGCCAGGCAGCGCACCAGCGCCCGCCTGCTCGGGGTGGGCAGCCACGGCAAGGTCGCCTTCGACTTTGCCTACCCGACCAATGTGTGCGCGACCCTGTTCATCGCCCAGCCGCTGGCCTGGACCGACCTGCGGCTGCGCTGACGCCGTGCCGATGCCCGGGGCGCTCCGGGGCTAGCAGGGACGGCGAACCGAGCACACCCGGCCGCGCCCGGCCTTCTTGGCCTGGTACATGAAGTGGTCGGCCTCCTTCAGCAGTTCATCCGGCCCGCGCTCATGCTTGCCGGTATCGAGGGCGATGCCGATGCTGGCGCGCACGCGCACCGCGCGGCCCGGCAGTTCCACCGGCTCGGCGATGCTGTTGATCAGCTTTTCGGCCACCGTGTGGGCGTCGTCGAAGGTATCGGCCATGTCTTCCAGCAGCACCGTGAATTCGTCGCCCGCCAGGCGGTACACGCTGTCGGTCTTGCGCACCCCGGAGCGCAGGCGCTCGCCGATCACGCCGAGCAGGATGTCGCCGGCTTCGTGGCCCTGCGAATCGTTGACGGCCTTGAAGCCGTCCAGGTCGATGAACAGCATGCCCACCGTCTTGCCGCTGCGCCGCGCGCGCGCCTGGGCCATCGGGATCGACTCCAGCAGCGCGCGCCGGTTCAACAGGCCGGTGAGCGGGTCGTGCCGGCTTTCGTATTCGCGCCGCGCCTGCTCCTGCTTGCGCGCGCTGATGTCGTGCAGGAAGGCGCTGAACATGGTGCGGTCGCCGAAGTCGAGCGCGCGGATGCGCACCTCGACCGTCAGGGCGCTGCCGTCGCGCCGCAGCGCCGGCAGCTCCAGGCGCTGGTCGACCGCGCTGGCGATGCCGGTGGACAGGAAGCTGTCCATGCCCTGGCGATGGCGCTGGCGGTATTCGTCCGGGATGATCAGCTCCTCGAGCTTGCGCCCCAGCGCCTCGCTGCGCGTCCAGCCGAAAGTTTCCTCGGCCTGGCGGTTCCAGTCGGTCACCGTCCCCGCCTCGTCCAGGCTGATGTAGGCGTCGTTCGCGTTCTCGACCACGCTGCGGATCTCCGCTTCGCGCGCGCGCAGCGCTGTTTCGGCGGCGCGCTGGCGCTCCATGGTCTCGGTGAGGCGGCGGTTGGCCTCCACCAGTTCGGCGGTACGCAGCGCGACCCTGCGCTCCAGCTCGGCGTTCAGCGCGGCCAGGTCGGCCTGCGCCGCCTTCTCCGCGCCGATGTCCTTGATCACCGAGACGAAATACTCGACCGCGCCCTGCGCGTTGCGCTTGGGCGAGACGTTCAGGTTGATCCAGACCGTGCCGCCGTCCTTATGGATGTAGCGCTTCTCGAGCTGGTACTGGTCGATCTCGCCCCGCACCATCGCCTCCAGCAGCCCGAGGTCGGCCGCCACGTCGTCCGGGTGGGTGATCTGCTGGAAAGTCAGGCGCCACAGTTCTTCTTCGCTGTAGCCGACGATGTCGCACAGCGCCTTGTTGACGCTGATCCAGCCGCCGTCCGGCGCCACCAGGGCGATGCCGGCGCTGGCGATGTCGAAGATGGTACGGAAGCGCGCCTCGCTGGCGCCCAGCACTTCGCTCGAGCGCGCCAACTCATCGCGCGCCAGCGCCATGCGCTCGCGGTACTGCACTTCCTTGGTCAGGATCGCGGCCAGGTCGTTCAGCACCTGCACCTCTTCCGCGCTCAGGATGCGCGGTTTGGTGTCGAGCGCGCACAGCGTACCGATCGCCAGCCCGGCCGTGGTGCGGATCGGCACACCGGCATAGAAGCGGATCTGCGGCGGGCCGTTCACCAGCGGGTTGTCGCTGAAGCGCCGGTCTTCGCGCGCGTCGTGTACCACCAGCGGCGCGCTCATGCCGATCGCGTGGGCGCAGAAGGCATATTCGCGCGCGGTCTCGGCAAGCTCTATCCCGACGCGCGACTTGAACCACTGGCGGTCGGCATCGACCAGCGAGAACATGGCCATCGGCACATCCAGCAGGCGGCTGGCGAGGCGGGTGACGCGGTCGAAGACGGGTTCGGGCGGGGTATCGAGCAGGTGCAGGGCGTCGAGGAGCGACAGCCGGTCGAGTTCGTCTGGTGGCAATGGGGCAGCGGGCATACACATCCGTGAAGTCAGGTGACGGCATGGCTGCCGTCCACACCGAACTGTATCAGAAACTCAATTTCCAGCACAAAATTTTAGTGTCGTGCCTACAACAATGTGTCGCAATCAGGAAGATCTGTGACTTGAGCGACAAGCCGGCCTGGCGCAACCAGCCCGCCGGGGCCGTCCGGCTCACGCGTCCGGGGCGCGCATCGCCTCGCCGATTGCATAGAAATTGCCGCCGGCGATGTGGTGGATGCTGCGCAGGGACGGATCGGCCGTCTCGAAGTGCCAGTGGCCGTCGCGGAACACGCGCGCATCGGCCCAGGCCGCGCTCACCTCGCCGATGAACAGGTCGTAAGCCTGCTGGTTGTGCGGTTCCGGCAGCAGGCGGCAGGCCAGCCAGGCCGAGCAGCCTTCGACCAGCGGCGCATCGACCCCGTCCATGTGCATCAGGCGCACGCCGGCGCGCGCCAGCTTGTCCGGTTCGGCGTTCAGGCTGTGGCTGCCCACCTGGTGCGTCAGGCGCAGCTGGGCCACGGTGGGCAGCTGGACGACGAAGCTGCCGCTGCCCTCGACCAGGGCGCGGGTGCGGGTCGACTTGTCGAGCACCACGGTGAGCCTGGGCGGCGCAAAGTCCAGGGCGCAGGCCCAGGCGGCCGCCATCACGTTCTCGACGCCCCGGTAGCGCGCCGACACCAGCACGGTCGGGCCATGGTTGAGCAGGCGGTAGGCTTTTTCCAGGGGCACGGGCAGGATCTGGTCGTTCATGGCGGTGCGGGTGCGATGGCGGAACGCCAGTCTGCCACGAACGCGCGCGGCGGCGCGTCCCCTTGGGCGTTTCGCTTCCCGGGAGCCTCGCTCCTTGCCTACGCAGCGTGTGCCGCCTGGCTGGCCCGCCCGGCCCTCAGCGCCAGCACGGCCGCGGCAAGCAGCAGCACGGCGCCGGCGCCGAAGGCCGCCCGGTAGCCGCCCGCGTCGAACAGGACACCGCCGACCATGGCCCCGAGCATGATCGCCAGCTGGATCACCGCGACCATCAGCCCGCCTCCCGCCTCGGCATCCTGCGGCAGCGTCCTGGACAGCCACATCCACCAGCCGACCGGCGCCGCGGTGGCTACCAGCCCCCAGCCGGCGAGCAGGATGGCGGTGGCCGGCAGCGAGCTGCCGGCGCCCAGCAGCGCCAGGGCGATCGCCGCCATCAGCGCGGGAATCCCTGCCAGCACCCGGTACAGCCCCTTGCGCAGGAGCGCGCCGATGACGGTGGTGCCGACCAGGCCCGCGACCCCGATCAGCAGCAGCATGAACGAGAGCATCGCCACGTCCACGCGCGTCACCCGCTCCAGGAACGGCCGCAGGTAGGTAAACAGCGCGAACTGCCCCATGAAGAACAGGCCCACGGCCGCCATCCCGCAGCGCACCTCGGGCCGCCTCAAGAGGCGGGAGGGCTTCGCCGGCGCGCCCCCGTGCGTGGCCTCCAGCCTGGGCAGGCTGACGAGCTGCCAAGCCAGGGCGACGGCCGCCAGCGGCACCACGCAGAAGAAGGCGCCACGCCAGCCGACCACGGCGCCCAGGTAGCTGCCGGCCGGCGCCGCCACCACGGTGGCCAGCGCGTTGCCGCCGTTGAGAATGGCGAGCGCGCGTCCCACCAGGCGTCCGGGCACCAGGCGCATGGCGATAGCGGCCGACATCGACCAGAAACCGCCGATCACCACGCCGACCAGCGCCCGCCCGGCCATGAACACGGCGTAGTTCGGCGCCAGCGCCACCAGGGCGCCGGAGACCATCATCAGGAGCGTCAGCCCGAGCAGCAGGCGCTTGCGGTCGATGCGCCCGGCCAGCCGCGGAAACAGCAGGCTGGTGATGAGGGCAAAGGCGCCGGAGATCGCGATGGCCTGGCCGGCCTGCCCTTCGGTAATGCCGAGCTCGGCCGCGATCGGGGTCAGCAGGCTGACCGGCATGAATTCGGACGCGATCAGGACGAAGGCCCCCAGCGCCAGCGCGCACACGGCGCCCCAGGCGGGGGGCCGTTGCGCCGGCGCGGCCGCTGCGCCGGCGGCAAGCTCGAACTGCATCTCCGACTCAGGCGCCGAGGGTGGCGCTGTCGATCACGAAGCGGTACTTGACGTCGCCGGCCAGCATGCGCTCGTAGGCGGCGTTGATCTCGTCGGCGCGGATCATCTCGATGTCGGCGACGATCCCGTGCTCGGCGCAGAAGTCCAGCATCTCCTGGGTTTCCGGGATCCCGCCGATCATCGAACCAGCCAGTGCGCGCCGTTTCATGATCAGGTTGAACACCTGTGGCGACGGATGCGGCGAGGACGGCGCGCCGACCAGCACCATGGTGCCGTCGCGCTTGAGCAGGGTCAGGTAGGCGTCCAGGTCGTGCGGGGCCGCTACCGTGTTGACGATCAGGTCCAGGCTCCTGGCCTGCGCCGCCATCGCTTGCGGGTCGCGCGACACCACCACGTCGTGCGCGCCCAGCGCCTCGGCATCGCTGCGCTTCGATTCGGAAGTGGTGAAGGCCACCACGTGGGCGCCGAGGGCGCGCGCCAGCTTGATGCCCATGTGGCCCAGCCCGCCGATGCCGACGATGCCGACCCGCTTGCCCGGACCAGCGTTCCAGTGGCGCAGCGGCGACCAGGTGGTGATCCCGGCGCACAGCAGCGGCGCGACCGCCGCCAACTGCGCCTCGTCGTGGCGAATGCGCAGCACGTAGCGTTCGTCCACCACGATCCGTTCCGAGTAGCCGCCCAGGGTGTGGCCGGGTGCGTCCGGGGTCGGCGAGTTATAGGTGCCGACCATGCCGTCGCAGTAGTTTTCCAGGCCCGCCTCGCAATCGGCGCAGTGGCGGCAGCTGTCGACCATGCAGCCGACGCCGACCAGGTCGCCCACCCGGTAGCGGCTCACGTGGGCGCCGACGCCCGACACGCGGCCGACGATCTCGTGCCCGGGCACGCAGGGGTAGACGGTGCCGGCCCACTCGCCGCGCACCTGGTGCAGGTCGGAGTGGCACACGCCGCAGTAGGCGATGTCGATCTGGACGTCGTGCGCGCCCGGCGTGCGGCGGGTGATCGCGAGCGGTCCGAGGGGCTGGTCGCCGGCGTGGGCGCCGTAGGCTTTCACAGTCATCTTGATTCCTTTACTTGTTTGGTGCAAGGACTGGATGATAGCGCCTGGCAGCGAGCGCACACGGGCCCGGAATTGCATGGGCTTATGAATCTCATTCATGAATAAGGCGCTCGATTTGTGCGAAAATTTGCTCAATCCCATCCAAAAGGCGCCGATGGCCCGCGACAACATCAACGATATCCTGGTCTTCCTCGCCGTCGCGCGCGAGCGCAGCTTCACGCGCGCCGCGGCCAGGCTGGGCATGACCCAGTCGTCCCTGAGCCATACCGTACGCGCGCTCGAGCAGCGCCTCGGGGTACGCCTGCTCCAGCGCACCACGCGCAGCGTGTCGCCCACCGAGGCCGGCGAGCGCCTGCTGCAGAACGTGGCGCCCAAGCTGGAAGAGATCGAGGCCGAGATCGCCGACATCAGCGAGCTCGGCGACAAGCCGGTCGGCACCGTCCGCATCACCGCGATCGACCACGTGATCGAAGACATCCTGTGGCCGCGCATCGCCCCGCTGCTGCCGCAGTACCCGGACCTGCACGTGGAATTCAGCGCCGACTACCGCATCGTCGACATCGCCGCCGAGCGCTTCGACATCGGCGTGCGCCACGGCGACCAGGTCGAGAAGGACATGATCGCGGTGCGCCTCACCGATGACGTCCAGATGCGCATCGTCGGCGCACCCGCCTACTTCACCTGGCATGCCAGGCCCACCTCGCTGCAGGAACTCATGCGGCACAATTGCATCACCCTGCGCCTGTCGAGCAGCGGAGGCATCTATGCCTGGGAGCTGCGCCACGGCGGCGAGGACATCGAAGCGCGGGTGCGCGGCCAGGCCGTGTTCAACGACGTCAAGCAGCACCTGGCCGCGGCCCTGAGCGGCAACGGCCTGGCCTTCCTGCCCGACGAGCTGGTGGCGCAGCACATCCGGGCCGGACGCCTGGTCAGCGTGATGGAAGACTGGTGCCCGCGCTTTCCCGGCCTGCACGCCTTTTATCCGAGCCGGCGCAATTCCTCGCGCGCGCTGGCCCTGGTGATCGACGCCATCCGCTACAAGGGCGCGTGAACGCAACGGGCAGCGCCTTGCGCCTGCCCGGCCTGCTGCAAGGCTCAGTTACAGGGAAGGTCGCCGGCCCGGTAGCCCAGGCTTTCGGCGGTGACGATGGTGACCGAGGTGGGCAGGGTGAGCGGCATGGGGATGAAGGGGAAGATCGTCTTGTATTCGACCGCAGTGCACGCCCCTTCGGCCTGCCCTTCTGCGCAGATGCTGGCCCGGACCGCACGAATGCAGTTGGTGTTGGGGCCGTTTGGATCGTTCATGCAGATCAATCGGTTCTTTGCCGGGCAACTCGGCAACAGGGCTTCCGGAATCGTCTCCAGCGTGTACGAGTTTGCACGCAAGCTCAAATATTCGAAGCGGATATGCCTGTAGTCGATCGGGCTGCCGAAAGGCAGCTCCCCGGTGGTTTCATTGAAGACCGCGCGCTTGCGTACCAGGTCGAGCCCGCCCGTGTCCTTGAACGACGTATTCGCGGCGCCGCGCGCCGCGCTGCGGGTGACTTCGGCCAGCGTATTGAACATATACATGACCCGGGCGACTTCCAGAATGCCGAACAAGACAATGAGGAAGGCGATCACCAGCAGTGCAAACTCGACGGCAGCGACACCGTCCTGGTATCGCGAGCCTCCGATCCGATGGGACTTAGTTGCCGACATAATGGCTCCTCGCAGTCGCGACAATCGGATAAGTCACTGATGCGTCGGGACCCATGAAAAAAGATGCCAGGCCAGTCAAGAAAGGATCTTCGACTGTCATGCGAATCTCGGCAGAAATCGCCGACGGCAGGCCTGTCCCTCTGTTTGTGGGGCACTTCTTGTCGTCGCAGTAGATCGCGACTGAAGGTGCATCTATCCCGCCGGGATTGAGTTCTTCCAATTCGGTGGCTGCCAGCCCCATCGCCGCCATTACAACGCATGGATCTCTATAGAAAAGTACGGTGCACTGTACCTTGAGCTCGGTCGGACTCGCAGTGGCAACGAATCTGGCGGCATCCTGCGCGGCCTTCTCGGCCACCGTGTAATGCCAGAAGAAGCGCCCAAAAAACAGTGCGCCGGCGAGTAACGGGATCAGCATGGTGACCAGCAGGATGGCGAATTCCACGGCAACCGAGCCGGATTCCCTGCGCGTCGACTGGGACAGCAGTCTGTTCATCGATACAACTCCACAGGACCTGAACGTTCTTCTTGCAGGGTCGCGCCTGCAAACTCCGCATAGATGCCGCTCGGCGTACCCGAGCTGCTGCCCGCGATGGCCGGCACCATCATGAAGAAGCGTCCGATGGCCACGACCTTCCCGGGTGTGCCGACTGCCGGACATTCAAGCAGGGGAATATTGAGTACCCGCCTGTTGCGCAAGCCCGGGTAGTTGGACGCCGGCTCGGTCGAGGATGCGAAATAAGGAGTGATTTGCCTGCCCGACTTCGGATCGGTCGGATAGACCTTCACGTCGGGGCCAGGGTCGTACAATTTCTGCCAGTTGTCGTCCGTTGCCTCGAACGGCAGATAACCCGATGACGGCTCGGCTTTCGCCGGCGTATAAGCCGACCAGGGTACCGGACGGGAATAGGCCCACAGCGGCCCGTAGGCTTTCGTATCCAGTTTTTGGGGAGCCAGATCGGCAACCGTCTCGAGGCGCAGGGTTGGCGGCGTGGTCGGCGGCGGCTCGCTGGCTGCCTGGCCGGCCGGGGCGTCCATCCAGCTCAGGTTTGCGGGTGCGTATTGCGTCGTGTTCAAGTCCGGCGGGGCTGCCGTTGCATTGCATTTTCCGCTTCCGGAATACATATTGAAGCGGGAATTCAGCTGATTGACGAAGTCGGCAATTGGAAAACCGCTTTGCAGATTCAGGCTTTCACCGATGACCTTCGGAAGCTCCACCGTTCCGGTGCAGACGTAGGGCCCGATAGTATTCGTCGAGAAATTCCCGCTCTTCGGAGGGAGGCTGATCGGGTCCACGACATAGTTCACGGGCGTCGCGGTATGCGGGCTCAGCCTCAGCAGGTTGTAGCTGACGCCGCGCCGGAATCCATATTCGGTCAGTTCGGAAAAACCGGGCGCATTGACCCGCTCCGCAAACGGCTGGGTCGGATCCTTCGACATCGCGCAGATGGCGAGTGGCGTCAGCTTGAGACGCTGCCTGCCCGCGATCGAAACATGCGCGATGTTCATGGAGGTGAGCTTGCTCACGAAGCGCATGAACAGCAGGTCGACCGTTCCATAAGCGGCATCCAGGTTGCCCGTGTCGACCTTCACGTAGGCCAGGCCTGCCGGCGATGCCTTGGCCGTGGCCGCATCCAGCCAGTCGGCGTTGTCATCGGGCGACTTGGCGAACCGGATCGCCGCACTCGAGAACGACATCGTGTTGACGTACTCGTAGCGCGGCTTGGTCGCCGTTTCGTCGCCGCCGCTGACCACGTCTTCGGCAGCCGCCAGGGCGTTCGCGATGCCCTGGTCAGTGCCGTCGAGTTTTTTTGCCGCGGCGACGGCAATGCCATCGGCCAACGCCTGCATCTCGGCCTTCCTGTTATACATGCGCCCCAACTCGAGCGCCAGGCCGATGAAACCGATGATCACGGGAAGCAGCATGGCAAGCATGATGGCAAAGACGCCCGCCTGTCGACGCAGGCCGGGGACAGGCGCGCCTTGCCGCGTCGGCGCATGGGCTCGGCCTGCATGCGTGGGCCCAAGCGGTCTGGCTGTTTCCCTCATCGGCTTTCCTTATGGCACGAGCGCGAGATCTTGCGACCTCGCAATTAGCTATAAGAAAATACTAGGACGTACCAGCAGCAGGACTTTGCGCCTCCACAAGTCATCGGCGGCATGTTTCGCGCGGCATGGGTTGGCTGGACTCGCCAAATGAAGAGTTTGTTCAAGCGCAAGGCTTTACGTCGCCGGGCAGCGGCAACGGCGCCCTGGAGGAAAACGCTCAGTCGGGTACAAAAGAAAAAAGCCACCTTGCGGTGGCTTTTTTCTTTAATACTTGGCGGAGACGGTGGGATTACTATTCGAGGCATTACACCTACACCCGCACTGGTCTCTTCCTAATGCCATCTCGTACCTACCCTGACCCGTACCCTCAACGCCTCTGATACCTCATCAATACACGTCGATCTACTCTAGCCTGCAGCCATATTTCGAAACGATCAATAGTCCGAATGCTCAGATACTAGGTTCATCAACACGATAGACCGCGTCATTGTTAATATTGCAATAAAGAACCCATCTCTCCTAGGAGCTCTCATGAACACGAAGGCTGCCGCTACTGAACGCCTGATAAGAATAAATGAAGTCCTTCACATATGCGGTTTCTCTCGCAGCTCCCTTTACGCAAGCATACAAAAAGGTGAGTTTCCAGCCCAGGTCAAACTATCGAAAAAAGCGTCGGCTTGGGTCTACAGTGAGGTAACAGCTTGGGTTTCTGCTCGTGCCGCCGAGCGCTCGATGTTATGAGAGGCGGAAGTAGTTTGATCTGCGGCAGAGTCCCGTAAATGCCCTATGGTCGTTGAGCGGATTTGCAGGGCGTAACCGCTTGCTCCCTGTTACGGACTAGCAGACCTTGCCACACACTCGTGATAACGCGTCAGTTTATTGCCGAGTGTGCGCGTGGTATTCAAAAGGCGAGGCGACTATCTCGTGATCAACACGCCGGCTGAACAATGACGGTATGTCGAAGTTGTATCACGACTGAGCCAGACTGCGTACTCATCCGCCGATAACGAGGTCAAGTGCCGCATGGGCTCGACCGCACGTGCGCCACAGATAAGGCTCGAGATGGCACATCGTCGACAAGTGCGACCGAAGCGTTGTCGCTTCGTCGCGCGTCAGGTCACGCAACGCCAGCTCCGCTACAAATTCGCCGACTGCGGTTGCCCACGCCATCAATTCGGCGTGGGAAGCGCTGGCTACCAGGCCAATGTGGAACATCTCGCCGATCGAAAACTGGCCGCGCCGCAGGTAATCGCTGGCGCGCACAACCGAAAGTACAGCGTTCGCCAGCCGTACGCTTCGGCTGGCGGCGGCTGTCGCCGCCAGCCGAAGGAGGCAAGTATAGAGCGGTAGATCAACCGTCTCGCGCAACTGGTAATGCTGGCGTTCGATGGCATCTGCGGTGTGCTCCGCCAGCACAGCAGGCAGGCCGAATATCATCGACATGTTAATTAAGACGCGAAAGGCCCTGGTATCGACCGCGGTGCCAAGCTGTTCCGCAACATACAATTCATCTTCGGCGGAGAGCTTGACCGGCGGGTCTATGCCACCCTCGAGCGGCCCCGGAAGCAGCATCAGCAGGTGATCGATGTCGTGCATGATTGACTTTGGATTGTCATCATTAAGGAAGTCGCCAAGGGTGGGCCCTCCAAGCTCGGGCATTGACCGCGCGGCGTTCAGAACCCGGCCCAACAGCTCATGCTTCCATTGGTTGGCTGAGTTGAGTTCGGGGAACCAGCGCGGCTCGGCCCTCATGTCGATTAAAGCCTGCAGCATCCAGTGTTCTTGTTCCACGCCGTCGAGCCAAATCACAAGCCCGGCTCGTTCCGCATTCGCATCAGGGAAATGACGGCTGACCATAGCCGCTTGAGCTAAGGCTGCCAAACGGCGGGCGTATGGAGGCCAGTGTGTAAGGATCCTGCGTTTCGCCATGTAACCGTAGATCGCGCCAAACAGCGCTGGAATAAGTTCGAACCCACTGCTTGCCGAATCTAGATCACCGTCGGCAAAGGTCGATAGCAGCGTCTCCAGCAAAGGCGCCAACTCTGGTTGTGCTGCAAGCCGGCGCAAGCCAACCTCAATCGCACCCACCCGGCTAATAGGGTCCCCCGTTTCAATTAGCGACGCGATGCTTTCGGTCAAGACGGTGTCGCCATGATCAAAAGCCTGATCGATAATGACGCTGATCGACGAGTGCGAACAGAGAAGCCAGCACAAGCCCAGCGCTTGAGGCTGCCGTGTCGCCAGCAAATCCGACAGATGAGGAGTCGCTACGTCAGCAATGTACTTGTTGAGGTCTCCGGCGGCGGAAACATTGCCGACAAGTTGACGATAATAATCCTCCCGGTTTGGAACCATCTGCTCTAGTGACAAACCTCCACCGAGAAGGCTTTGACCGATTGCGTCATTTACCGCATGCGGCGTATGAATCAATTCGTCGATGATCGCAGTTAAATCGTCACCAGTCGGGACACGCATGCGAAGCAGTTCGAGCCAGCGCGAGAGGCGATCACCCCGTAGTCCTTGCTTGTCGGCGATGAACTTGAAGGCAGCGACGCGAGCATCTGAATCCGGATTCAGGAGCGCAAACTGAGGCACAACTGCCCGATGCGTTCCGCACTCGATCGCCACGGTGGGAATCTCCGAAGAGGCAGCAAACGAGACCTTCCATTCGGCTCCGTCGATCGATTTAACGGTTACAACCGACACCTGATCGTAAGCAGTTTGAACCGCTGGAAACAACACTGATCCCGCGATCGACACAAGGTTGTTTCCGATCGCGATTACCCCATCGGTCTCGATTGTACTCGTGTCGACAAGGTCGGGGCGCGACAGGATCTCACTCCTGAGAATAGGCGGGTAGCCATTCGCCAGGTATGCGGCCCTGACGGCCTTTACGTAGCCAGGTTCTTCAGTCGCTGCCATTGCTGGGGTACCTATTTAACACGTCGTCGAGCAATCGCCCCGCAAGCAGGACAAGGCGTTCGAATATTTCAGGTTCGGTTTCCTTGATCGGTTTGAGGATTCGGTCTTCAATCCATCGGTGGAATGCATAATCGGTGCATTTGAGCGTGCTATCGGATGCGAAGCACAATGCGTGCAGCATCGCGGCATGGCTGTCGATAACGAAAGCCGTTACTGAAGCCGGCTCGACAACAGACGCCCACCCCCGGGTATCGAATTGTCCGAGAATCCATTCACATCGAGCCTGCGCGGTCGCCGCGTCAGTCTCGGTATCCCATACCGTTCGAACAGCGTGGAGCAGCGCAGCCTTGAACTGGGTGAGCCACGCAAGTTCTGAGGGCGCCTGGAGTACTTCTCTCAGCCGCAGCAGCAGCGCAGATTCGCGAATCGCTCGAAGTTCGGCGGTTTCGACTAACGAACCCTCGTAAACGGGGGCATCGAGCAGATAGCGGGTCAGCTCATCGTCAAGAACGGGTACGAACGTATAACCCGAACGCCGCAGACTCGTACGGTGATCATGACCGTCCGCCACACTGATGCGCCCCACCTCGATCAGGTGCTCAACAACATCAAGGCTGGTCACGATTGGCGTGTCGCCCGCACTACGGGTCATATGGAGAAAACGGTTGACGAAGCGATCGTCGACTACCACCGCATCGATGACTCTTTCACTCGACAGAAAGTTCAACTGCGCCTGAAGCGGCGTATCGTCGCGGTCCTGCTCGTCCGATGGAATGAGCTCGATCCTTCCGTTATCAAGGCCACTCGACAGTACTGCGCGTATGGCTTCAACTTCCGTTAGCTGTGCGTTGGCGACGCTTTCGTAACGCATGAGTCTGTTTCCATGCTCCTCGAGTGTTCTGCTGATATAAACTGTGTACCCTGCCCCGCTTAGCTTCTCGAGGACACCTGCAGCCTTGAGATGGGTGACCGCTAGATCGTCCAGATACAGGACTGCTCTCCGCCTTATGTGCGGTTCGCTCGGCCACCGTCCTTCGCGAAGACTGAGATAGGAATGGGCACGCTTCGCTTCAGACGCGGTCATTGAGGCGCGCATCGCATCAACTAGCCCTTGGCAGCTGCACAGATGTCGATCGTAATGCGAAAGGTCGACATTCTCCTCCGTTAAGCTTCTGAGTCGACGGATCGGCGATGAACTGACAACATAGGCATCCGGCTCCGATTTGGCTGCCGCTTCTAGCATGGCAGCGAGATCAAACCCGACATCCTGCGCCAGGCCGACATTCTCGGGCGCCGCAGGGCCGAGGACACGCAGTACGCCCAGTTCAACCAACCTCTTGATGGCGTGAGCTTCCCTAATCTGACTAGGCTGATGAAAAGAAATCCTACGGCGCTCTTGGAAAAGCCAAACGAGCAGCTGATCAGGAATCAGTACTCGATCGAAATGTTTGACGACCTCCTCCAGAATCCCGAGTTGAGCGAAAGTAAAGATGGCGGTCAAATCGAGCGCCAGTCGGCGCGCGGCAAACCTGCAGTATGGCGGCCGGGCTCCACTGAATGCGAATATCAGTGCGCGCCTGCGTGCGTCAGCTTCCGAACGGTTGGCCGCCGCTCGCAAGCAGACCTCACTCATCGACTGGTTCATGACATACGCCGCACCCGAAACGGTAATCTCGCCGGCTTTTAAAGCCGTGTAAGCCTCCTCATGGCGGCGATCCCAACTTGGCTTCAACTGGAGAATTTCCTCCATGGTGACTGACTTCAACGGCCCATCACCGCCAGATTTTTCGGCAGCCTGTATAAGCCAGCCAGCAGTGAGAGCACTATCCTCCCAACCGGCATGCGTCGCTAGAAAATAAGCCCCGGCCAGGATCGTTGGGTCATCGGGCGCCATCCGTGTCGCCTCGACAACCAACTCCTTCGCGTGCGGAGCGCTTACGGCGTGGGCCAACTGGCCAGCGCGCAGTAAGCGCTCTGCAGTGCGCTGCCCCCGCAGCTCCCACTCTCGTGCTGTGTGCTCGACGATCCTTTCCCAGTGGCCCGCTGCTATCGCGAGATTGACGAATAGTTCGCAATCGTTGACTGCATCCCTTCTATTCCGCAAAGGCTCCAGCACCTGCGATGCGAGGTTCAACTGACCGTCTTGATACAGCGCCCAGGCATACAGCGATTGCAGCTGATTTTCCTGCGCCACAATGTCAGGAATCGTCTGCAGGAACTGCAGCGTGTCCCTGCGCTTGCCGGACCGATCGAGAGATTTTGCCACCAGGACCGCGTCATCGATTGAGCGAGTCAAGTCGAACAGCGCACGTGCATGGGGCGCGAGCTCTTGCCACCTTCCTTTCTGCTCAAGGAAGCCCACCAGTGTAGCAAGGTCCTGCATGTCGCCGGTCTTCTCGTACAGCTTGCGCCGAACAGCAGCGGGATCGGCTCCCTCGGCTTCAGCAATCATGCGTTGAAGCCTGTCAAGCTCGTGTTCGGTGAACGGCAGCTGCGTTGACTCGGACAGAACCGCTTTCGCTGTTTCTACCTGCTCGGATCGGCAAAGAAGCTCGACTTCAATCATCACCAATGTCGACCGTGCAACGCATTCGGTGAGCAGCGCGCGGTGTGTATTGATATATTTCGCCGCTTCAGCAGGATCCTTCTGGGTCGAGACCAGCGCCAACCGCGCCACCGCTTCCTCATACGACGCCTTGCCGACGAGCGCTACCCGTTGACTGATGCGTCGCTCGACAGCGGCCAGGTCGACCTTGACACCAAACTCCAGGGCTAAGGGCAGGCGCCGCAGCAGGATGTCATCATCGTGCAGGCTTGCACGTAAAACTTCCAGGGCGGTGTCTTGCTGAACGGGGTCGCGTAGCCGAAGCCATAGCGCCATATCGGCGGCGAGTCTCGCAGCTGTGGCAACCCCGTACTCCCGGGCGACCGCATCGAGCTTCTCGTAGAATTCGACCGCGCGCCGTCGGTCTTCTATCGCTTCCTTCGTGCCAGCAAGCGGAAAATGTTTACTCTCGAATGGCACATGAAATGGCGCCTGGTTTTTAAGATCTCTGGAAAGAACACGCGCGAGATGCGCCTGCGCGGCGGCATGATTTAGGAGAGGCACCGATTCATAATCAGCGGACGTCAGTGCTTTGACATGGTCGTATGCCGCATCCCAGCGTCCTGCCGCTTCTTCATTCATGATGAAATTCAACTTCCCTTCGCTGTCAAACGAAGCGAAGTCCAAACCCGCGCTCTCTGCCCAATCCAGCGCATCTTTTTCCCCTTTTTCGTTGGTGATAATTCGGAGCATTGCGGAAAATGATGACGGCGTGCCCAGCGCCAGGAGGATCTGCCGCGCCAGAATGCTGCTGCCCTCCTTCGCCGCAACGATGAACGCCTGCGCGATCTGCGCCTCATCGGTCTTGTCCAGCTCACGCGATTTCGCCAGCAATTCCTGCGCTCTTGCCGGATCGTCCGACCTCACCAGCAGTCTTGCACACCACGCCAATGCTCGCGCGCGAACGGCGCTAGACCCACCAGCGAACTCCTTGTTCGCAACGCTTTGTGCCAACGTGCGAGCGCGTTCCACTGTGGGGAACCCAGGCAAAAAGCGTCCGTTACGGATTTGATGAATCTGCTGCTCAATTTGTTCATCGGTAAGCGCTGTCACATAGGCCAGCTGCTGTGCACGTTCCTGCAGACGGATCGCTTCAGCGGTATCTCGCTGATATTTGCGTTCGTGCGTGCGCTTCCACTCCTTGAGGGTTTCAGCAGGAAAGTCCGCGTGCTGGGAATCGACCAGTGGATGATGGTGGCCACACATGAGGATCAGATTCTCGTCACTGTTTCGTTCCTCCTCGGTCAGTCCCGGCTTTCCCCGAGGCCCGTTGTCTGATGCGGCGTAGATATGACAGATCTGAGCCAATACGGCGGCGTCGCTCTCTTCCGTTCCAGGTGCGATCACTTCATTGAGACAGTCGGGATGAGCGCATTGATTGCCACTTTTTCCGAACAGGACCTTATAGGTCTTGATTGAATAGGAACGTTTCACCATTCCTACATATTAGCGCGTCGGTACCGGAATGTGCCAACTTGCTAGTACGGCCGACCTGAACGTCGGGATGGCAAAGGAAACCCCGCACACGTTGGAATCGGGGTTGATCAGTCAAGCAAAGAGTGGCAGCTGTCGAGGGTCTATCGCTCTTTTTCTACCGCCTTTGTACGAGGCGACTTCCCCCTATCCACGGCCTCTGCGGCCGTCTTGGTCTGGTCGCCGACATCGATAGTTTTGGTTGGCGCCAAGTAAATTTTCGGCCCTTGGATCTGCTGACCAGCCATGATCTTTTCAACCATATGCAGCCTAGCCATCTCGACGAAGTCTTTACGTGCTGCTTCAGGTAGCTTATCGGCAGCAAACGCCTTAGCAGCTGCAACGATCCCGTAGGCTGCGGCCAGATCCGGATACTTCTCCACGACAAACGCTGGCTTGTCCTTTTGAAAAGCCTTGGCCTTTACCGCGAACTCTGTATCGGGTTGCGTACCCCTTGGCGCCGGCTCGTTGAGCACAGTTTGTGCTGGGGCCGCTGGTTGCGCTGGGGTCGCCTTAACGGCCGGCTGGTCGGCAGTCGACTGCGTCGGCACGCTGCTCTTTGTCTGAACTGATCCTTTCTCGACCGTGTTATTTGCCGGTCGATTCGCCAGGGCTGCTAAGTCAATGGCCGTGGGCTTGTAACCGTCTACGTTCAAGCCGTTCTGTGTCGCTTCCATCCAAGCGCTGCGACGAAAGTCCTCGGTACCCTTGACGGTGATAGTGTCCCATCCGCGTGCCCTTGCGATCTCGATCAGCGAATGGACTACTTCAGGATCGGTACCGCGTGTGGCGAGCTTGTTGCCTCGGTCCGAAAAGGCTGGCCTTTTATCTCGAAAGTAATATTCGCGCTCGACTCTAAGAAAGCGGCGTGCAACAGATTCCGGCACAACGGCCGACTTATCGTCGACCGGTACCGTCGAAACCGCAGACTTGTCCAGAGAGACTTTCGCACCGGCTGCACGCCCCAGGCTTGCCTTACCCTGCCCCGGCAGCCAGCTGCTGGCCCAATTCGCCACGCCGCCAAGAGCAAGCCCCAAACGTTCGCTAAATCTCAGAGCCGGTGTTGGATTCGGTCCAACCTGCTCGCCCGGCGCCGCCGACGCAGCTGGCTTATCGACAGACTCTTTGGCGGTCGTAGACGCTCGCGTCGAGGCTGTTAGGGGCGCAGTGGATCCTTGCTGCGCCGCCATCACAAGCTGCACCGGGCTCCGCTCGATCGAGTTATCAAGCGCCTGCGGTACTTTCCAGCCAGCAGTGGCCCTCGCCTCTTGGGTCTTGTAAGCAGCTTCCGCCAGGGTGACGAGATCCGGAGCCTGGCGTGCGAATTCCACTTTGTACAATGGCTGCCAATGACCAATCTGATGACTTAACGCTAATGTCTCCTGCCTGTACTGTTGGCCTTTAATCGCGCGAATTGCCTCGATGGTCTTTTTCGCAACAACGGCAGTTTCGTCCTTGGTCAGCGGCTTCTCGGCATCCGCGAGGTAGCTGAGGGTAGTGCTAACCTCATAGGCTATGCCCCAATCCGCTTTCATGGCCTTGTGTGCCTGGTTGGCCTGCCCTACCAATTCTGGCGCCTGTTTTGCTAACTCGGCCTGATAGCGCGGCTGTGCAAGGCCACTCTCGACCATCGCATTAAGCGCAAGCCGCCGTGCCGCAATGTCCTTTATGGCGTGTAGTTCTTCGACGTCGCTGGCGACCAGGTCGGCAACTTCCATCAGTGTCAGGTCGTTGCTCGGAGCGCTCATCAGGATGTGCGCCGTACCAATCACTCTGTACGCGCGCTTGTGATCGTCTGGCGTGGGCTCGCTGGTCTGTGTCTGGATGGCGCTCTTGCCGGAGTCGATTTCGTGCTTAGGAAGTTGAACATCGACGGGGTTATAGGCCGATGTGGTAGCTGCTTTCTGGCGATAGGATGGGATGGCGACGTGCGCCGTCTGTCGCTTTTCCGATTCTGGCACCTCGGCTGCGGTTTGCACGACCGCGACATTACGGTCACGAATACCGTGCTCCCCCAGCGCATCGGCGAAGTGCTGGAAGGCTGGGCTGACCGGCCGAGCATTGGCGATCAGATAGGCGTTCATCAGTTGGCTGTTTGCCTCGAGCTGCTGTAAATACTTGAAGTGGTATTGGACGAATGCCAGACTTTCGGGGGCAAGCTTGAGGACGTCGGCGGCAGTCGCGTCCTGCTTTCCCAGCAACTCGATTGCCGCGGGGGTGATCGGCGG
Source organism: Massilia sp. X63 (assembly GCF_041023745.1). Lineage (NCBI taxonomy): Bacteria > Pseudomonadati > Pseudomonadota > Betaproteobacteria > Burkholderiales > Oxalobacteraceae > Massilia > Massilia sp. X63. The sequence continues at coordinate 556,807 of NZ_JBFTEF010000001.1, read as the reverse complement.
TATTTCGCCACCCGCAGGCGCTGGCAGGGCAGGAACCTCGACGACCTTGGCCATTTTCCTGCTCGAAGGACGTTTTGGCTTGCTTGCCGCCTCCGCCTGGTTCTTCACCTCCTCTGCGGGCTGCGTACTTGTGCGCTTTACACGTGCCGGTTTGGCTGCTGCCATCGTAGGGTCTGGATTTTTTTCCGGTTCCTCGCTGCGGATCTTTCTCGCTTCAGCGCGGGTGGACTTCCGGACCTCATCCCGCTCTTTCGGCGGTTTTTCGTTGCCACCTTGCGTGGTCCCCTCGGCCTTGGCCGCCTCATTGGCTGGACCTGCCCCAATTGCGTACCCTGCTGGCGTCGCCTCCCGGTCGAAGGCCGTACGTTCCACAGACGTTCTCGGCAACGAGTGTTGGGTATTGCTCTCTTCGTTCTGTGTCCTCATGTTTCCACTCCTTAAGCTTCAACTGCGGTCATAAAGGAATCGAAGGTTCTTTGCAGGTCCTCGCTGGTCAGTTGTTTTCCTTTCGGCAAGTGGACATTCGAAAAATCCGCTGCGAAGTCGGTTAGCTTCAGGTTGCTAACCCGAGTAACGTCCTGTGGCGTAATGTCGCGTGGTGCCCTACTCTTGTCCGCCACTTCCTCTTTTTCCTTAAAGGGCGGCGGTGACGGCGGCATCGTGATCTCGATCGGTATGGTCTCGGGAAGCGGTCGGTTAGCGCGGCGAAGGAAGACAGGGCGCTGCCAATACCAGATCTTCCGGCAGAAGATCGGTGGACAGTGTTCAATGAACACAATCTCATTATTTATGCCCATCAATTTCACTTCTTGTGGATTGAGCAGCGCCCGAGCCACTTTGGACTTGGTGACGCTTCCAGCCTGCATACTTCTGGCTGGACGTGAATGCGAAGTGTTCTCGGCAGTAAAGGTGCCGAGCTCGCGCGATATCTTGGTCGCGTATTCACTGTCATTGGGGGCATACACGACACGCGCGCCGCAGCAGGCGATGATGTTCTTGGTCTGATCCGGGCCATACACGGCGCGCAGCTGCGGGACCGAGTGCGCAATCAGTAGCGGCCGGATGCCGTACCCGCCCATCAGCTGGATGCTGTTCTCAATTATCGGCATGCGACCCAATGCGGCGAATTCATCCATGATTGGCAGCAGCTCATGTTTGATGGTCGGATCGTCTTCCGGCATCGTGTCCATGTTCGCGTCCAGCAGCTGCGTGAAGAAGAGATTCATCAAAAGCGAGAGTCGGGTCAGATCGCCGGGATTGACTCCCAGGTAGATCGACAGGCGCTTGCGGCGCAGGTCATAGAAATTGAAGGAATCACCGCTGGTCGCCGCGTCGATGAGCGGATTGGTCCACAGTTGCAGCTTGGCGGTGAAGGTCTTGCGCACCGATGACTGAGTCTGGGGACTGAGGGCGATGAAGTCGTAAAGCATCCGCTTGCAGGTCGATGACAGCGGGTTGCCGGCCTTGTCGCGCTCGCTGATGATCTTCCTCCAGTGGTCGCTAACGGAGTCGTCCGCGTCATGCATGATCTGGCGGACCATTTCGCCCATCGTGCGTGGCAGCGAACGAGTCTCGATTACATACAGGCCGAGGCCAAGGAACAGGTCACGGCAGGACGCTGGCCAGAACGGATCACCCGACGCCGGATCTGGCGACAGCTGGTTGGCCAGCTTCTGCAGCGCGCTGACGCGCAGGGGCGGGTCGTCTGGCACGTAGTAAGTCGATATCGGATTCCATTGCGCGGTCAGGCCTTTAGGCGACAAAGGATCGAACAAGTACACCCTGGAGAACAGCCGGCGATAGCCGGCCGTGATCCGATAACACTCCCGGCGCACGTCGTTCACTATCAGGCTTCCACGCCAAGACAAAGCATTGGGCTGGACGAGGCCGGCGCCCTTCCCCGAACGCGGCGGCGCGATAATGATCGCTGCCAGCTGCCGTCCAAGAACTAAATAGCGCCGCCCCCATCGTCCAAGAATAATACCGAGTTCGCCAAACAGTCCGGCATTGGCCACTTCGCGCAGTGTGGCAAAACGAGCATCGCCGTGCAGTGATCGATTGATCGGTCGAACCAGCGAGAACACGCCTGCGGAGACCGGCACGGCGCCGGCGATCAGACACCCGACCAGCCAATGACGGGTGTATGGGTCGGTACCGTAATGCTGCCAGTACCGCACCACCGTCATCGGCGTGGCGGCTGTGGGTGGCAGCAACGGGCTGGAAAGCTTGATCAAGAACAGGTAGCTCGCCAGGTAGAGGGCGACGAGAACGCCTCCGAGCAGCAACCCGCTGAAAGCCAACGCCTTATAGCGCGGGCTGTCGATAGGGGTAATGAGCATAGCGGGCCTCTATCCAAGTTGACGCGCCGCGAAAGCCGGGTCGAAGTACACCTCAGTAGCGACCCGGCGACCGCCAGGCAGGCGCTCCATCTGCACCACGATGTCGACAAGGGTGTACAAGTTGTCAGTGATATCGGCCAGCTCGAGGCCCGCTCCTTCCACGCTGCCTTTGATCAGCAGGGCCAGACGGCGAAACGCGAGCTTGGCCCGGGTAGCGTGGACCGTGGTTATCGTCCCCGGGTGGCCTGAATTGAGCACGTTCTGGATGAAGAAAAACGTTTCATCACCACGCAGCTCGGCCAGCAGCACGCGGTCGGGTCGCATGCGCAGCGTCGCTTCGAGCAGGTCGCGCGCTTTCAGCTTCGACACGCCGTTCTCGCCCTTCTTGTATTCCAGGTTGACCTGGTTCGGATGCGGCAGCCGCATTTCCCGCGTGTCCTCGACGGTGATGATCCGTTCGTCGAGAGGAATCATCGCCGCTAACGCATTGCTGAGGGTAGTCTTGCCAGATCCAGTTGCCCCTGATGACACGATGTTCTTGCGCCCTTGAACGGCGGCCTTGAAAAAACCGCCCCAGGTGCCCATGCGGAACAGTTCGAGCATGGAACGCTCGCTGTCGGGCAGTGCTGCTTCGAGCCTGGCCCGTTCCTCCGTGGTCAGCAGCAGCGACTGTACGCAGCGGGCGCGTTCAAATGCGCCGCCGTCGATGATTTCACCCATCGTACGTACTTCCCCGATCGGGCGCCGGGTCGTGAATGAGATCTTCCCAGCCTCGATAGCCGGCGGGATCACAACCTGTACGCGCAGGCCTCCTGGGATTTGCGCGCCAAGCAGGGGCCAGCCCTCGGTCAGGTCCTGATTAGCATGATTACGCAGGAGCATGGCCAAGCCGTCACACCACTTGTAGGAGAGCGCATCGTTCAGCACGGTCTCCCAGCCGTCGCGTCGTTCCAGCAGTACTTCACCGGGTCGGTTGATCACGACTTCGGTCACGGTTTCATCGGCCAAGTATCCGGCGATCGGCTGCAGGTGCAGGTCGAGCGTCGAGGCATCCGCGCCGAGGGGCAGAATTTCGGCTTTCATGATTACTTCGTCCTCTCCAGTTGATAAACGCCGCGGAAGTCGACATCGCCCGCTAAGTAGATCAGGACCTGGGCAGCGTGCGGTCGGGTGAGCGTGGGCAGGATGTTGACGGTACTTTTCAACACCTCGGACATCACATCTTTCGGCCCGGTGATAGGCGGGAAGGAAACCGTCGTATTGTTGTTTCCGCTCTGGCGGGTGGCGATCAGGTAAGGACCAATGTCGGTAATCAGACTTAATGCGACCGCCGCCCCAAAGCGGTCCCAGAAGTGGTTGTCGACCTGGCCTGGAATGCCCGGACGTCCAAGAAAATCCGCAGCGTCTGAGTTAAGGGGGACCATCACGTGCTGGGGCGTCTCGCAGCGCTGCCAAATGATGCCGACCCGGCGCTGGCCCTGGGTAATGCCGCCGCCCTGCTTGCCGGTGCAGATTGTGCCGCGGTCCATCAGTGACACTTTGTTATCGGCACCGGTCGCGTCCTCGCCGGTAACGCAAGTGACAATGCCGGTCAGTGTGGTGTCGATCGCCGGCATCACCGTGCACGGGATCAGCTTTCCCCGGGTCATTATCAGTGTCGGATCCGGCAACAGGTAAGCGCGAGAATCAGCGACGTTGGCCGATGCGGGAACATTGGGCGCGGCCGGGTGCGACTCGGCAGGTGCCTTGGTCTCAACGGTCGGGACACCTGCCTCGATGGCTGCGGCGTGATCGACCGCTACTACACCAGCGGCGGCCGCGCTCACATTACCGTCCAGGTCAAAACGCACTTCTCGTTTCAGGCGGCGCTCGCGCACCAGCTCGGCCAGACTCTTGACGGGTGGCTGGCCAGAGACTGCGCCGGCGCCAACCGTCATCCCGTCCGGCTGCCGCAGGGGCGGCGGTTTGTCACTCGCGTCGCGCGCCGCAGCTGCCGTTTCTGGCTCGGGTCTGGGATCGGGCATGGTCAGCGGCGGCAGGCCGGTGGTAGCCACGGTACGAGTGAGATCCTTCGGAGGCGCCTTCTCCTCCCGGTACTTGTCATATACGCTGGCGTAATACTTGTACAGGAAGAGCGCGGCCAGCGCGCAGGCCCCGCAAGCGACGATCCAGTTCACGACCTTGTTTTGCCGCGTGAGGCCTTTATTGACTGAGCCAAGTTCACGCTCGCCCTCGATGCTTTCTTCTTCGTCGGGGTCCGGCTCCTGATACTTGGACTTGAACAGGGACTTGAGCAGGTTCATTTGCCGGTTCCTTTCAGAATGCGATTTACTTGCGGCGATGCCGTATTAGTGACGGGACGTGAAGCATTCGTGTCGTAGTCGTCATTGAACACGCACGCGACCTCTTTTCCGGTCTGCAGTACAAGCTTGCGGCGCACGCCTTGGACCTGTAGGACGTCGTCCTTGACGTTGATGTTCTCGATCCGCCTCACTGTGCTGTCTTCGTTGGGTTCATAGATGGCCGGGATCATGGACCGGGCACGGAAACGCAGAAATGTGGTCCGCCCGTCATCCCATACCTCGATTGGGGCCAAGTCGCTCGATCCCTGTACTGAATAACGACGGTTGGCAACTGGCGACGCTGTCTCGAGCAGGTCGCGAACCTGATCGGCTTCCTTGGCCATCGTCGCCGCAGCCTGCACCGCGTCCGGGTAGCGGAAATAGACGGTCATGAAGGCGACTTCGCTTTTCGCCTTCTTGGCAAGCTTCAGGTCGAAGCTATAGGAGCGCTTGTTGGTCACGACGTGCAGGTTTGCGTCCGCCACTTCTGCAGTGGGCTTGAGGAATACGCCATCACGCGCCTTCCGAGTGGCGGCGCCCCATGCCTCGACGTCGCCGCCCGTCATGTCCACGATTCTTTCGTCCTGGTCGAAGACAATCTGGGTAAGGAGGCCGACGCGGGTATAGATCGTCACTACGTCGTGCGGGTCGTAGGTGGCGAAGCGGATCCGTGCATCTTTTTTTCCGGCCTCAGGTAGTTGCGCGCTGTGCGCGGCGGCAGCCATCGACAGCGCTACGAGTGCAAATAGGAGCTGCTTGTTCATGGCGTCGCTCCCTGGGCGTTACCTGGAGCGACCAGCGCCATTTGCGACGACTGCGTCTGGTGGGAAGCCTGCCGCACCGGCGCAGGTACCGGTGCCGGCTTGGTGGCGGTCAAGTCGCGGTCGGATGCATAGTCAATGACTTCCATTCCAAGGTCGTTGACGCGGCGCTCGCGCTCGCTCGTAGGCTGGTTCACCCAGCGAAACGAGAGGTTGGCGACCCAAGTGGTTGGCGTGCCATCCTCCATGCCGTTCAGCGTTTCGGTCCGCGTGTAACTGGCCCGCGCGCCGATCGCCGCGCCCAGCCCGTTGCGCAAAACGGTAATCGCGCCAACCTTGGCACGCACTTTGCGCTCTCTCTTGAATTTGTTTGGCGGGGATTCCGGGTTGGATTTATCCCACTTCCGCGCCCACTCTGCTTGCAGCTGCGGGCTTAGAAACGCTGCGCAATGGTAGTAATGCGTGTCGGCCTGCTCATAGCTATACCCTTCACATGCGGTCACGAGCGTATCGATGTTGCGACGAATTGTCGCCTCTTCCGGCGAAATCTGGAATTCGGCCAAGGAAATCAGCGGTTGCACGACACCACCGGCTTTATCTACGACCAGTACCTCGGGCGGAGGCGCCGGCCGCATCGATGTTTGCACCGCACCCCATGCGATGCCGAACGCGATGACAGTCAGGCCTCCGAGAACGCCGGCGACGCGCCAGGCGAGGCGGCGCGAGCGTTCGTTATCAAGAGCGTGGCGGTCCGCCTCGTCCGCAGCCAGATCAAGTAGTTGCTGGACGTTGGCATGGCCTTCGATCAGTTCACGAATAGCTGCCATCTCCTTGATCAGCTTGTCGGCATCAACTTGCTTTGTCATCATGTTCTCCTTACGCGCCAGTGCCGCAGCTTGGATAAGCCACCCCAGCCTGGGCCGGGGTATTGATGGGACGACGGTCTTTGCCGTCGCAAACGCGGAGGGTGTTCGCACACCCGGCCAGGCTGCCGGCCATGGCCAGCACGATCAGTAGTCTGCGCATGGTGTTCCTCACGGTTCGTAGGTAAGGTATTTCGTCTCGGAATGGCTTTTGGCCGGACGCGACGGCTCATAGCTTCGCGCCTTGGCCTTTGCTGGCTGAATGGAGTTGCGCTTACGGCTCTGGTAAGAATTCCAGGCACTGCGGGCGATCTTCTTGCCAGCACGACCCAGCGGCCTGCCTGCATGGGCGCCAAGCCTTGCCCCGCCCTTCCCGAGCTTAAGCCCACCGTTCCTCAGCAGCCCTGCCGTGAGGCGCCCCATTCCGAAGGATGACAACGACATACCACCTGCCAGGCCGGCGGCGATCGTGAGTACCGAGGCAAGGGCCAACAAGGAAACGAGTCCCATCGCGAAGAACGGGAACGCCTGGGCGACCTCGGTGGTCGACGTCATGGCAGCGGCACCGCTACCGGCACGCGCGAACAGCTTCATGACGAGCAGATTCACCATCACGACCAACAGCGGAATGAGGAAATAGTTGGCCAGCTGCCGGATCCAGGAATTAAAAAATCCGGCGGTCGCCTGGAACAGCAGCCCAAGAAAAAACAGGGCACCGAGGCCGATGAGGACGGTCAGCGCCACCTTGGACAAGGCCATCAGAAAGAAACCGTATGCGGTAACGACGATGGTCAGAAACCACACGGCGAGGGCCACGAAGTACATGCCCATGTCGCCGTCGAGCACGCCTGCCTTCGCCCAGAACCGGGCGCCGAGCTCGAAGCCCTGGGCGAGCATCGCATCCAGACCGTTTACCACGCCGTTTGGTCCGCCCGACCTGGCCAGGCCAGCGACGAACTCGTCCGGACCACGGAGAAAAGTGTTGGTGACTAGGACGTTGTAGTTCGCGAGGTTGAACCCGATCCCAAACACGACACACACGGTGATGAGCCGGTTGATGAACTCATTGGCTGGCTCTTTGATCAGACCGCGGTAGTGGGCAAAGCCCCACAGTGCCACATACAGCGTCAACATCGTAAAGGCGAAAGGTCCGATGACGCGTGCAACAGCAGCAACGTTTTCGCCAACGTAGCTTTCGCAAACGGCATTGATGTAGTTGAGGCTATCTGTGTAGAGGGTAATCGGCGCGGCCATAATTGCCCCCTCAAGGAGCGATGCGCGGCATGCCGGAGCTGCTGCCGGCGGAAGCGACACGATCAGCGCGCTGCACATTGATGCAGTTCGCGTCCTGCCCGGTGCGGCCAGGATCGTTACTGCACACGGCACTGACTTTCTTTCGCAACTCGGGCTGCGCCAGATACTCTTCCACGGTGTAGACGCGGTCTGCTGGTACGAGCGACACTTCGCGCTTGCAACCCGCCATGGCTAAGGGCAGCAGCAAGAAGATCATAGCTAGGCGTTTCATCGTGTTCTCCTGTTATGAATGGAAGTGGCCCGTTTAGAGCTCTGGCATATCGAACTTCGGGATTTGAGTGCCCGCTGACGCTGCCCGCATCTGGCTGACCATCAGGCGCTGCGCGTGATCCTGCGCCGCAGCAGCGCTCGCGGCGGCCTCGAGCTGGTTCTGGTCCTTGAGCAGCGCGGCGTGCTCGATGGCGATCCGATTAGCCAGGTCGTAGGCCGCCTTGGGATCCTCAGTCCTCGCCAGAGTGACGGTCAATGTCTGCAGGCGCGATTGCCGTGCGGCTGCGTCGTTGAATGCCGTCTGAGCCATAGCCTGATTCGCGGCTGACAGGTTTTGTGCCTGCGCCAGAAATTGTCGAAGTTGTTGCGACATGTGTGCGGTTTGCTGAGGGGTCAGCACAGCCTGCGACTGGCGGATCTGCTGTGCAAGTGACGACAGGTTCCTCATCGACTGGGCCCAATCCGCTGGCAACATAGGTGCAAGAGCAGGCAAGATGGTTTCCATCCCGCGGCCACCGGTCAATGCCTTGTATTGGGCTGTCATGTTCTCGATCTGGGCACGCATTTGCTGGTATTGCTCGCCCCACGCTTTTACCTGCTTTGTCGCCTCCGCAAGACTTTTCACATCGATAACTGCCATCTGCGCATTTGCATGAATTGATGCGCAGGCCAGGGTGACAGCGATAACCACGGTACGAAATTTCATAGCGACTTCCTTTCCTCGTTGAAGTAGGGAATCCAGGCGTCCGGGTCGTCGCCGTACTGCGCGATGAGCCGATCCATCAATGCAAGGCTGGTGGTGCGGGCCGACAAGACGGCCATGTCGTCTTCCATCCCGTCGAGGGGAAGCCTCACTACTGTTGAGTGTCTTCCCTGCTTAAGCAGGAACATGCCGCAGCCCTCGGGCAGGTCAGTCTTGATGAGCTTGAACTCACGCTCGGACAGGCCGAGATATTCCCGGTACTCCTTGCGGTCGGCTTGGGGGTTAGGAAACAGGATCAATGTGGGGCACTGCTCGATTAGCGTGCGAGAGATCTCGAGCCTCAGCGCATCGCTAGGCGATTGCGTATCCAGCACAACGAACCCGTTTAGCTTTCTGACAGTCTTGAGCGCCTTCTTGAAATAGGCAGCGTAGTGGGCGTCGCCAAGCGGCTTCCAGAACTCCGCAACGAACAGGCCAAAACGCCGCCCGTCAACCAAGCGCGATGCCAGGTGCAACAGGTGCATGTTGATCGGCGTGCGCAGTTCGGGGTCATCAAGGTAAGCGGTGGTGTCGAATGCCGTGATGGGTGCGCTTCCGAGCTCACCGGCGATCGTTGGCACTGGGTTGTCGAACACCCATGCCAGCGGTCCATCCTCTCGGCCTGTTTCGCGCGCGTAGCACCAGCGTGCCAGGCGATCGTAAATATCCCCTTTAGGCAGGAAATCCAGCACACGCCCAATGCGCCGTACTCCGCGCGGCTGCATGTGCAGCACCGCGTCGATCGCCTTGTCGACCTCTTTCTCTTCCTGAACGGTCAGCGGCTTGGTATCCACCTCGATTCCGGCTTCGGTAACGACCGGCCGGCTCATCAGCTTGCGCACCAGGACCTGCAAGTGCCGGCGAGTCTCCGGCTCGTCCGGATCAAGTGCGAACGGAGCAAGCCCCGTTGATTCGTTAAGACGCAGTGGATAGACCTTACCGCGCATGCGCCGGACAGCGATTTCGGTGTCTCGGTCTGTCGAAAACAGAACCGATGTCATGCCGAACTTCTGCATCATTGTGAGCGTGAAGGTAACGGTCGCAGTCTTGCCGGATCCAGTAGGCCCCATCACCAGGGTATTTGCCACGTCCTTCTTATTGCCGCCGTTCTTGGCCTTTGGGTCAGAAGCGTGCAGGCTGAAATAATGGGGCGTGCCGGCGGCTGTCACCAGCATGGTGATAGCAGGTCCCCAGTGATTCCCGCTGCGACGCCCAGTCGGGAAGTTGTGCAAGGGGACAAAGCCGCACAGATTGCGGCTATTTATCGGCGACAGGCGCGGTCGCATCGCAAAGTTTGCAGGCAGCTGCGCCCAATAGGCAGCCTCTACAACCAGGTCTTCACGCGCCGGCCTAATGCCGGCGTCAATGAGGACACCGCGAGCATCAGCCACGTTTTCCTGCAGGTCGTCCAGGTTAGCGGCTTTCACCATCACGGTGTAATGCTGGCCACCCATGACGGTTCGACGCGCTATCAGGTCGTCGGCAAGTTCGGGAATTTCATCGATCTGCGACTGGGCGGCGTCGCCAACGTTTTCCATGCGCCGGCCTTTGAGCTGCATCTTGAGCAATGCGGCATCTTTGGCGTGAAATTCGAACGATTGCGTAATGATGAGCTCGAACGGCAGCGTTAGGAGGTCATCGAGGAACAGCGGATTCGTTTCAGATGGATAGGCTTCGATGCCTAGCAGCGCACCAAAATGGGTTCCTGCTGGATTGAGGATCTTCACTGATTCGTCCCCGAAGACCGGACGCATTCCACCGATCAGGTGTTTGAGAGGAACTGGTGCGTAAGGAACACGCTCCCACCTGCCAGTCAAAAGGTAGTTGAAGAACTCGGCCGGCTCGGAAAACAGCACACCGTTGCGTTCATATAGCTCTAAGGATTCGGCCTCGTAGTAACCCAGAGCTGCAACCAGATCGGCTACTACCCTCCCCAGTTCAGCAACCTGCTTGAAGCGCGCCTTTTTGATCTCTTCAGGGCTGCGTGCTGCAAACAGCGCTGCCAATACACTTTCCGTTCGATTTGCGTACGTCCGTAAGACGACAGTGATATATAGCTCGTTTGCCATAAGGCGTTCAGCGCTGACCTTGGCCCTGAAACGTTCATTCAACTCACGCGCGTACCCTAGCGGGAAATCGCCCTCGGGGTATCGGTTCTCCTCACGCCGTACGATGTGCTGCCATATCGTGATGCGCGGATCAGCCAGGCTCATTACGACCCTGTTCAGGCGGTCGTGCCGGTTGTTGATGACATCATCGTCTGCGCATTCGAAGGCTGCACCAGCCAAACGCAGAACGCACAGGCATTCGCCGGCGCTGGTGTCAACGATGCTGCGCGTCAGATGCCCCTTGTAGGGTATGTTTTTGGCGGCCGGCGTCTCGCGCCGTGCAGCCCTTTGTCTCTTCTCTGAAATATTCATCCTTGGTTCTCCTTTCTGAAGCGACGCTTGAGACGCCATCTTTTGAAGAGGCCGGAACGTTCTCTGAACGTCAGCGGGCTATAAGAAGCTGCCGACCAGTACCATCGCGACGCGATGAGTGTGCCCAACGTCGTCCGCGCCCATAGCGCTAGGAGTTCGAAGGTCCGAGGATCTTTCAACGTGATGAGATAGAAAATGCCGTGGACCGGGATGCACATCAGCATCCACAGCAAGTTCTCGGTCAAAGCCAGTGCTTCGACCGAAACCAGCACGTTCAGCATCACGGCCCCGTAGGGCACCCCGAGGACAGTCGAGGGCCGGGTTAGTCCGACCGCAAGCGTGTCGACGTTGACACCGTTCTCGTTGTCCATATCAGGTCCCCGTCCAGCCACGGAACATCGTAACGACCTGGTCACGGCCGAAGAACAACGCAGTCCCGACGATCGCGCCAACGAACCATCCCCAGTTGACGCGGCCTGTCCAGGCGAGGATGCCAACCACGGCGACAGCGAGCGGGATAATCGGAGTCAGGATTTGAACTACCCAGTTGGTAGCCTGGGTGCCGGCGCCAGTGAACTGTGCGAATGCTGGCGTGGCCTGCATGGCGCATAGCGCAGCGATCAGCGCGAAGCTAACTGCACGGTTGACGTTCGTACGCATGATGAATCCCTCCTAAGGGGTGGTTAGAAAGTCGGTCGGTATTTCGAGATCCGGAGCGCGGTTGTACGGGTTCCAGAAAGTGGCCGCCCTGCTTACACGTCGAACGCGAGCCGGGACGGCTGATTGCCTAGCTCTGGCTACTAGCCGGGCGGGTTCGTCTGACTCGCTTTGGTCTCTCACGGCGGCGAGTTCTCGCTGCAGCGCCTTGATGTTCTCTTCGCGGCGATGCACTTCTGCTGCTGACTCTGTGCTTCCTCCCCTGCCAAATGCTCCCTGCGCCTTTGCAAGTTCTTGATGTTCGGCGACCAATTCCGTGCGAAGAATCATGTGCCGATCCTTATCGCGTGCTTGTTGCTCTTCTTTACCAATTGTCATGTTCGAAGCCTGAGCTAACGCACAAGTGGAATACGGAATTAGTAAAAAAATGACAATACAAAATTTGAACATAGGAAATCCGTATCAAAACAGCTTTTTGCTTTTGAAACATTCCGCATCACTAATCAAATGCAGAATCGCAATTGGGTCGCATAGCGAACTAGTTACATCCAAAAGTTAACCACCTGCGCTCATGCAGGACTTTGAGTAAACGCATATTTGAACCGTTGACTTAACAATAAAGTTATCTGGCGCTGAGCAGCGCAAGAAGCGCGATGATGGAGCCGAATCATGAGAAACAAAAAAAGATTATCGGCAACGCACTTTGAATCAATTCAAACTCATCTAGGAAACTTTGAAAAAAAGAATATCAATGCGCTTCGCCGTATATTGGTCGACGGTACAAAGCAGAAAGATATTGCACTTGAGTTAGGAATGAGTAAGGAGGCTGTAAGCGCTATGGTTGGCCGCGCTTGGAAGATTTCCCTACGTTACGGCCAGCGGCCTGAAGGTTGGAGAACCTTTGAGGTGACGCTTCCCTCAGAATACGCTGACGTTATTGAGGAACTTGCCAGCATCTTGCATACAAGGATCCAAAGATGAAAAAGTTCGCAGCAGTGAACCAAAAAGGCGGTGTTGGTAAGACAAACACGAATTGCAATTTCGCGTTCTTCCTCGCTGAATGCGGACACCGTACTTTGCTCATCAATGGAGACGAACAGGAAGACGCTAACGACACGATGGCGGATTTCAGGCTTCCTGGGCTGTACACCCATCAGCTCTTCGGCAGCGACTCACTCGCTGTGCCTCTCCTGTTGAACAAGCTAGCTTTAATGCCTTCTCAGCGGGAACACTTGCGAGAAATTGAAGAGTCGGAGGTCGACGACTTGGATTTGGTGTGCAATCTGACCGCTCGCTTAGAAGAACTTTCCACATACTTTGATTACGCCGTCTTCGATACCGCAGGTGCGAACAGCCGAATAGCAAACGCATTCCTGATTGCTTGTGATTTCGTGACTGTGCCCACGAAAATTGATGAACACAGCATTAGGGAAACCGTGGAAACTATCGGACGAATTGGCGGAATAAGGTCTCACCCTGACCCTCGAGTTCGAAATGGAAACCTTGTTTTTCTCGGCATCCTTGTCAATGAGTTCGACCCTCGCCAACCTTTTCAAGTAAAGCAGTTGAAGTCTCTACTAGAAACCCATGGCAAATTAATGGTTCCGCACGCGATTACAGACCGTCAGGCATATCGAGAGGCAGTTAGTTGCAGGGTGCCTGTTTGGAGACTGAAGAACGATGATGGACGCCATATAAAGACAGCGGCTAGGGAAGCTGGCAAAGAGATCCACGCTGTATTCGCATACTTTAAGAGCTTGATGGGCGCAGACGAGACAATACGATGAGAGCCCTGACGAAGCTGGCCCAGATAGCAAACGTCAGCGGAAAAGACGTTGGGGCACTACCTGAGATGCCGCTTGAGAAGATTCTTCGCGACCCTGAGAATCCTCGTCCCCCCATGCACTTGAGAACGGCTGAAGAACAGCAGAGGCAAACTGAGCTGAATGCAAGCGTTCGGCAGCGTGGGGTCAAGTCGCCCATATCACTGCGTCCTCACCCGACCTTGCAGGACATGTGGCTGATCAATCATGGACATTGCCGCTATGACGCTGCCGAGGCGGCAGGCTCTGCGACGATCCCCTACTTCGTCGATCCGAATTTCGACAGCTACGACCAGGTTGCAGAGAACTTGCATCGATGTGACCTATCGATCTGGGCAATCGCAGCGTTCATCCGGCGCAAGCTAGATGAGGGGCATTCCAAATCACAGATTGCGGAAAGGCTGGCGAAAAACCTGAACTATGTAATCGAGCATCTGGCACTAGTGGATGCGCCTAGTTGCGTTCATCAGGCATATGCGAACGGGGTCAGGTCTCCGCGGACACTTTATGACCTGCGCCGTGCGCACGACGAATTTCCCGAACAGATCGAGAGATGGTGCGCCAGCGGCGCGAAAGTCACACGTGATGCCATCAGTGAGCTGCTGGATGAGTTACGTCATGACGTAACTGCAGCTGCTGCAGAACCTACAGTCGTCTTACGGCAGCAATTCCCGACCTCCTGCACCGGCGAGGTAGAAGTGGCTGCTCCCGACACTGTGCAAGCAATGCTGGACAAGGTGGACAGCGAATCGTTACGTCATGACGTAACGCCGCCATTGCAGAGTGACCATGAGCATCGCCCGTCGGGACTACGTCATGACGTAACGCCACCCTCAGGAAGTGTCCTGTTGCCGACCAATGCGAACTTGGAGCATGGCGGCGCCATATCTACTGCAATCCAGGTTGTCTACCGCGGCATGAAAGCGAGCATCGCATCCGACACTAAGCTCACTATCGCCTTGGAAGGCAGAAGTGAACCTGTGGAGGTATCGCTGGGTGATCTCGTGTTCCAAGCAGCGAAGCGGCGACGCATTACCCGGTGAAGTGAACGGAAACTGAGAGGTCAGGCATGAATGCGGCAATTAGGAATATCACCTTGGGCATAGGACGCGGGGCATGGAGAGCCTTCAGTTTCATCCTTTACGTGCTGTTGCTCGTACTCGGCCGCGTGCTGCTTCCAATCGCAAATCTGGCGATCTTCGTCGGCACCGTCATGTTTCTGTTCTGCCTGGTTCTTCGTCCAGATCTTGCTTTACCTATGTGGGCTGGCGCTGGACTCGCAGTCGGTGCCATCGCGGTGTCGGTCCTTTATGAGGCTGCGTTGCGTGCAGTAGCGCCTCCCAACACCGTGGTTGTTAGCGATGTTTAAGGTGTGCGCCCGCAGTCCCGAAGGGACGAGGACCCCATTGGTAACCTCGAAGAGGTTAACAATCTAAGACGACAGTCTATCCTGCCAAGATCTAAAACCGCAGGCAGAGCAGGCTCGTCGAATACGCACAGAAGCAATGCTGAAGCGATATCGATCCGCAACCGTTGTTACGCCTGGAGGTATGCAAATGCCAATCATAGGAGCAAGAGTCAGTGCAGAGACGAAGGTCGAGTTTGAGTCACTGGCGCATGATCGGGACACGACTTCTTCGCGCTTAGCGGCACTGCTAATCACTGATTTTGTGAAGCATGAGAAAGCGGCATCCACAGAGGCCATCCCGCCACAACGCCCGTGGCCAGCGGCGGCACCCGTCGGGCGAACTGCAGAAGCCAAGACTGAACAGGTCTTCGTTCGCCTTGAGCCATACTACTTTGCCGAGCTTGGGCGTCTAGCGAGCGCGCGGCAGTGGTACCGCGGCACGTATCTCAGTAACCTCTTCCGTGCCCATCTGGACCGGCGGCCGGTGCTATGTGACGTCGAAATTCAGGCCGTGCGCCAGATTGCGCGTCAGCTGGCCGCCATGGGGCGAAACATCAATCAAATAGCCAGGAAGCTGAACACTTCGCTTGAGACGGCGCACCTGGTGACATCACTCGACTTTGAGCTGGTCAAAATGCTGATCGAACTAGAGACGAACGCAGTCAAGGACCTGATAAAGGCGAATGTGCGCGGATGGGGGGTGAATGATGGCGAAGCATGAGGTGCTTGATTCCAGCGAACCTGGGCGCCGTTCTGGACTCCGTCGCCTGGTCTACCGATTCTCGGCAGACGCACAAGCCAGCGCCGGAGCTTCCAACAACGGAGCTTGGCGTGATAGTCGGGACTGGTCCGCCATCAAAGACCGATTACGCTTGACCGTGAAGCGGGCGCCGGAAGTCGTCATCAATGTCAAAGGCAGTCGTCGAGCCAAGGACGGTGATCATGCCGCTGTTGAGGGCGTGCTGCGATACATGATGTATATCTCGCGTAACGGCCGCCTGCTGACTGTGAACGAGCGTGGTGAACAGTTGAATGGCCGTGAGGCGATCCGAGAGGCACATGCGTCCTGGGACCTCGATATGCAGCGCATGCGGAGCGGGAAGAACGAGCCGCTTCATCCTTCATTCAACATCATCTTCTCCATGCCTGCCAAAACCGATCCTGACAGGATGCTGGATGCTGTCCAAGCTTTCGCGCGCGAGCGTTTCCAGGATCATCAGTATGTGATGGCGCTCCATACCCATGACACGGATCCAGCTGACGACGCACCAGAACATCCGCATGTTCACTTGATCTTGAGGGCGGAAGACGATAATGGTCAGCGCATATATATTCGAAAAGCCCATCTGCGCGCCTGGCGGGAAGAGTTTGCAGCGCAGTTACGGGCGCGGGGGATTGAGGCCAACGCAACTCCACGGTCCGAGCGTGGTAGATCGTTCAAATCCAAGCGTAGTGCTGAGTGGCACATCCAGCGCCGATATGAAGAGGACATACGTAGAGGAAGAAATCCTGAACCGCCTAGAGCCCGAACAGGTCGATTCCACGATGCTGCGAAGGAGCTGCAAGAGGGCCGGGTTGAACAGAAGCCGTGGGAGATCGCTATGGCCGCCCGGCGGCGTAATGTGATGCGCGAGTTCGCTCAAAGCGCAACCAGGTTGCGCCAAGAAGGTGACACTGAGCTAGCAGAACAGGTCGAGTGCTTCATGCAGAATATGCCGCCGCTCGATTCCGAGCGTCGCCAGATACAGCGCGCCCTGATCGAACAGGTGCGACATCGTCTGCAGGAGCACGATCTCCTCAAGGAGAAAGATCCACCGCGATAGGTCTGAAGTACCACTCCTGCGATAACGTGAATAGGTCTAGGAGACCTGATGAAGCGCAAGCCGCATTAGGTCTCCTAGACCTAACATGGTTGTAGCCCATCCATACCGGAGGGGCGTACTGGCCTCGGAGGACTAAATGGATATGTTCGCTTTGCAGCCAATTCAGCCTGCTGCTTCGTTGTTTCATATACAGAACCTGGAGTTGGCACCGACTGGCTGGCGCCATTGCGTGGAAAAAATTGCAGAAGGCTTTGCTGAAATGATTGGTGAGCATGCCTATTGTCTGAACTGCGGTGGCGCACTATCTGGCGTTCAGGGACATGATGCTTCCTGCGTGACGATGCTTGCACGCCGCATCCTCACAAATGAGCCCCTCCTGCACGCGTGCCACAAACCTGCATCTACCAATCCAACCATCGATACCACCCATGTCAGCGGCGCTGCTGGAGTAGACATGCCGCTACCGATATGCCGGGCGGCGCCCAATTTAAAGTCCGCGCCTCACGTCGAAATTCCGACTTTCCTGCCAGACACTCACGCTACACGAGCTGATCAGTTCTCGATGAATATCGACCGCCACTGCACCTCCCGAGCCTGGTAGGGACATTTCAATGGCGGCAAAAAGCGCGGTGAAGATTGGGCGACGTTATGGCGTATTTGGCTAAATTGTTTTAGCGCTGCTAGTCCAATCGCTGTTTATGAGCACGGCCAAGACGTGAACGCGAACAGGTCAAGCGATGGCTTGTCGCGGTACCAGCCATGCTCGAAGTGGCATTACTGGCGACATGAATCGCACGGTCGCCAAGAAGATCAGTGCGACGATTGAAACAGCTTCCAGCATCAATAGAGAAAAAACAAGCTATGACCTGCGTATCGCCTGCAACGCTCTTTGTATACACGGATCCTGCCTTCCAAATGCCGACGCCAGAGGATGTGCGAGCGGTCATTCAGATCCTCGATTTGACGGCTGACCAAGTGGCCGGCATCGTAGGTGTAAGGGACGGCCGTGCCGTTCGCCGCTGGCTGGCACCCGTGACATCGAAAACACATGCCCAAATTGACTACGCTACCTGGCGACTCCTTGTACTTGAAGCTGGGTTAGTTCAGCTGCAGAAGCGACGCCTCCGCAGACGTTCTTGACCGGCGCTAGAGCGTCCATCGCTGAAGAACCCAAGACAAAGAAGAGCCAACGAATCGACCTTTCATCCGGTCTCGCCAGAAAACTAAAGGAGACATCATCATGGCCCTCTTCGTCCCGATAGAAGAGTTGGAAGCAACGATCAACAAAGTTCGCCGGGTGGCGCCTCCCGTGAATGGGGTCCTTTCGCCAGAGCTGCGTACTTTGGCAGAAATCTATGGCGTAATGATCTATGCGAGCGAGAGATCGATCGACCTGGACCGACTGAGCGAAAGTACCCGGCTCACTGTTGTCAGGTGTCTGGCGCTGGCCGGGACAACGAACCGCCCCATTAAACCTCGAACGTCCACCGACTTGTCGGCACCATGCATTGATGCGCGCGCGGCATGTCAGTAGCTACTCAAACTTCACCGCCAAACGAAAGGAATCAGCATGAGTCTGCAAATCGCTGTAGCTGTACTGCGTGATCAAGCCGCTGGTCGGCCATTTACGAACCAATCCCAGCTCATTGCTGCCGCGCTCGCACTGGATACGGCAACCTTAGAGCTTGGCAATCAGGATTTAATGGATGCTGCTGCCGGTTTGCGCATGCTTGCTAGCGGTGGAACTTTGGATCTCGCTCAACAGGGGTGTAACCGCGCAGCGCACTTGGCCAATGTGGTTTCAGCCATATGCTGGCGTAAAGACTATGGTTATGTTGGTAGGGCCGGGGTTGTTATCGTCTCAGAAGGAAAGGCGCAAGGGTGGGTAAACGAACTGCGTAACCCGGAGCATTGGCAACCAGGTTGTGTAGCGGTGGACGAGTCAGGGCTAACTTGGACAGCAGTCGGAGGAAATGCGCAGGACGGTGCTATGAGTTGGAGACCTAATGGCGAACATCAAGCTTGATTCGAAGTAGCTTCTCTGGAAGTGGCCTGTCACAATACGCATCCTGGACGTAAAGTGGCAGGTCAATCTCCTCAACATTGAGGACAAAACGGCCCGAAATGCTTCGATGATATTACGGATTATTATCTAAGGAGCATTAGAGCGAAGCGAGTTGCTGGACGCTAGACAAATGCGGACAGTGCGGCATCGCTGAACGTCAGAGTGACTCTGCTTCTCGTCACTAGACTGACACTTCATCCGTCCGCATTTCCCAACTGGAAGCATCGGTTGCCGATCCTTTATCGACGGACTATCCTTGCGGACTCTCCGTCATCTGCTGGCAGTACTTGCCGAGGTTTTCCGACAGATCTGCCGGACACACGCCGCATTGCTTATTGCCGGGAACGGCATAATCGATAAATTTAGGGTATGGCAGGTTGAGCCCCGCCATGATCTGCCGGAACTCCTCGATCGAGCGGTCTGCACCAAGGCGGGGATTGCGCTCCTTCTCCTGCATGACGGAAGACACCCATCTTTTCTGATAATCGTGCGCCGGATAGACGAGCGTTTCATCGGGCAGCGTGAACAGCTTTCCCCGCACGCTGTGATAGAGCGCATCCGCATCGCCCTGCTGGAAGTCGGTGCGCCCGCAAGCTTCGATCAACAGGGCGTCGCCGGTGAAGACGCGGTCACCTAGCACGTAGGCGAAATGCCCCGACGTATGGCCCGGCGTGTGCAGGGGCTGGAATTCCATGGAGCCGACTCTAAATGGCGTTCCCTCTTCCAGTTGAGCATCCGCGCAGTCGACGCGTTCCGCCGCCGGCGCTGCAATCCTGCTCCCCACCTTGTTCTTAAGTTCGAGCGCCGCCGTGATGTGGTCGGCGTGGACATGGGTGTCGATGCTGTATGCAAGTGTCAGCCCCAGGCGCCGAAGCTCCTCCAGGTCACGATCGATGGTCACGATCACGGGATCGATCAATACCGCTTGCCCGGTTTCCGGACAGCCGATCAGATAGGTATAGGTGCTGGACAAGGGCTCAAACAGTTGGCGGAAGATCATTCGGCTTCTCCTACTGACGATCAGGGCGTACATGCCCTCGGGTGCCGCAGTATAGAACGCCGATGAGGTTCCTGGCGCGCGCTGCCACGCTGAAACAGCCGCGCTCGATTGCTAATGCTGCATTAATCCGCGCACTTTAGCATTCCCTGGCAAGCGGTCCCGAAGCCATGACGCGGCCGCTGCATGACGGTCATGCAAGACTGTCCTTTCAGGAGGAGTGGTGGACGAATTCGACATAGGCAGGTGGGCAATACCGGCGCTGGCCATCCTGACCAGCGCTGCAGTGAGCTGGTGGTACCGGCGCAAGCGCGGCTGGCACAGCTGGCCGGTGGTGTGGAAGACGATCCTGGGCGGCCTGGTCGCCGCCCGGATCACGTTCGTGCTCCAGAACGCACCGGAGTACGCCGCCGAGCCGCTCTCGATCTTGGCTGTCAGCGACGGCGGATTCTCGGATACGGCCGGCGTGCTGGTGGCATTCTTGCTCGGCGCGCATCTGACGGCCAGGACGAACACGCCGCGCCGGCCGGTCTTCGCCGCGGTCCTGAGCGCGGGCGTGGTCTGGATCGGCGGCGCCATCGCCATGCTCGATTTCGGACCGCCCAGCACGCCGGTGCCCCTGGTCGAACTGCGCCGGCTCGACGGCACACCGGTGCAACTACGGACCCTGACGGACAAGCCGATGGTGGTCAACCTGTGGGCAACCTGGTGCCCGCCGTGCCGGCGCGAGATGCCTGCGATGCAGGATGCCCAGAAGCGCCATCCCGGCATCACCTTCGTCTTCGTCAACGAAGGCGAGGACGCGGCGGCGATCGAGGCGTTCCTGGCGCAGCAAAAGCTGGATCTCGACAACGTACTGACCGATCGCGCCCGGGAGCTGGGCCGACGGACCGGATCGTTTGCGATGCCGACGACGCTTTTCTATGGCAGGGACGGCCGCCTGTTCCTGCGCCACATGGGTGAACTCGACCGTGACGGCCTCGACAGGCGCCTGGAGATGCTCGCAGCACCTGCGACTGGGCGCAAGCGCTGACCCGCATCAACCGATTACCCCGCCATTGCTGGCAGTGCAAGACGGGACCTGTGCGAGCCGCCGCCGCCCAGGCGCTGCGAATGCGCAGCCGGCTCCGGGGCGAGCTTGAAGGTGCTGACCACCGCCAGCAGCTCCTGCGCCTGCGCCTGCATCGAGTCGGCCGCCGCGGCGGCCTCTTCGACGAGCGCCGCATTCTGCTGGGTGACCTGGTCCATTTGTGCGATGGCCTGGTTGACCTGCGCGATGCCGGCACTCTGCTCCTGTCCGGCGAGCGTGATCTCGGCCATGATGTCGGTGACGCGCTTCACGCTGGCGACGACCTCGGTCATGGTATCGCCCGCGACATTGACGAGCTTGCTACCCGCATCGACCTTGCCCACCGAATCGCCAATCAGCGTTTTGATTTCCTTGGCCGCCGCGGCGCTGCGCTGCGCCAGGTTGCGGACCTCGGAAGCGACGACCGCGAACCCGCGTCCCTGCTCGCCCGCCCGTGCCGCTTCCACCGCCGCATTCAGCGCCAGGATATTGGTCTGGAATGCGATCCCGTCGATGACGCCGATGATGTCGGCGATGCGCTTGGCGGCCTCGTTGATCGCGCCCATCGTGCCGACGACCTCCTCGACCACCTGGCCGCCCTTCAGCGCCACCTGCGAGGCGGTCGTGGCCAGTTCGTTGGCATGCCGGACGCTCTCGGTATTCTGCTGCACGGTGCTGGTGAGTTCCTCCATCGAGGCCGCCGTCTCCTCGAGCGAACTGGCCTGCTCTTCGGTGCGCGCCGACAGGTCCAGGTTGCCCGCCGCGATCTCGCCTGATGCCGTCGTGATCGTGTCGGTACCGTCGCGAACCTTCTGCACCAGGGTCGCCAGGCTGTGCTGCATCTGGCGCATGGCGAACATCAGGCTCGTCTGGTTGCGCTCGTCATCGAGGGCGATTTGCACGGTCAGGTCGCCCGCCGCGATCGAACCCGCGATGCGCGCGGCATAGTCCGGTTCGCCGCCAAGCTGGCGGGTGATGCTGCGGGTGAGCCAGAACGCGACGGCGCCGCCGGCGACGATGGCGAAGGCGGCGAGCGCCAGGCTGGCCAAGAACATGGTCTGGGTACGCGTGATCAGTTCGGTCTTGACCTGCTCTGCCGCCGCGTTCTTTTCCTTCAGGATCTTAAGCAGTTCGCCACGCATTTCACGCCACACCGGGGTTTCCTCGCCATTCAGGATGACGACGCCGGAAGCGGCATCGGTTTTCACGAGTCCAAGGATGCGGTCCTGTACCGCTGCGCGCTGCTGTTGCAGCGTTTCCAGCCTGGTGAGCGCCGTCTGTGCAGCGGCATCCTTGCCCGCATGTGCACGGGCGGATGTCAGGGCGCTACCGAAGTCCTTGCGTGCCGCCGCCAGGTTCTTGTAGCCGATTTCGTTGTCCGGTGCCAGGACGGCGTTGCGCAGCGCCTGCCCCATTTGCAGGCCTTGCGCGTACATCGTGTTTGCGTCGGCCAGGAAAGCCTGGTCCTGATCCACAAATTTGCCGAAGCGCGCCGTCGCATCGCGCATTCCCGAGATCGCGACAGCCAATGCAATCGCGAACAACACAAAGACAATGGCCATGCATAGGGCCATTCTATTCCGAAGTTTCATCCGTTCCTCATCCGATTCTGATCCAGCTGACTGCTCAGCAATAGAGAAAATTATCCGGGGAAACTTAAAATTCCAGAAGGAAATAATTGTGAAAACAGGTTTCTGTGCTGTAAATGACACGGCTGTGCAACAGCATTATGCAATGCGTGTAGCAAGACGTTCAGCCCGCATCTTCGTTGGAAGAAACGGGCCAAATCGACCGATGGGACATCGCATGCGACGCGCGGGCGCGGCAGTTTATCAACGCATATGAAGCCGCGCTTTCCTTGGAAACGGATGCTTCCTCATACCTTGCTGTATTACTTGAATTTGGCCAGCGCCGGGTCGGTCACCGGTTGTTCGGGCAAGCCCGTGATGGACGGAAGCTCCGACAGACGCGGCATTCCGCCTTTCACCTGGACCTTGCCCTGCTTGTCACGCCAGACCACGCCAGGGGTTCCGGCAATGCCGAAGGCCTCCATGAGTTCTCCGTTACGGCGGATCGACGCCGCCACCGACGGGTGCGACTGCTCGGTCTTGCCGGCGTCCGGCTTCCACGGCTTGCCGTGGTTTCCCTCCATGCGCCGGAACGCTGCGGTTTTGTCAGGCGCTGCCAGTACTTCGATCGCTTTCGGCATGCTGGTCGGGCCGAGCGTCGCGACCGGAATCCAGCGCACCTGCAGTCCTGCCGCTTCGTAGGGCTGTACTGCGCGCCACATGAAGTGGCAATATGGGCAATTCGGGTCGACGAAGGCGTAGATGACACTCTTCGGATTCTTCAGGCTGCCCTCGGCGATGAAGGCCGATTTCTCCAGCTGCGCGAACGCGGCGCCGAAATCCGGCTGGGGGATATACATGTCTTCGTGCTGGGCCGACAGATTCTGTCCCCGCTCGTCGATCAGCGCTCCCGCCACCAGGGTCTTCCCGTCGGCCGTGGTGTACACCAGGGAATGGCGTGCTCCTTGGGCCAGCACCCAGCCCGTGAGCCCGGAGGGCGCCGGGAACTGCTTCACCACCTTGACGCCGGCGTCGACGGCGCGCGCGAGCGCCGGCGGGGTCTGCTGGGCGGCAAGGGCCCCCGTGTTGATGAGTGCCGCTGCGAGAGCGGCGATTACCGTGGCTGGAAGCGCGAGTTTGTAAGCCTGCATGTTGTCTCCAATGTGGAAGTGTTATTCAAGGTTGGGTTCCCGTTTGCGCAGCCTCGGCCTTGCGCAGCGAGGCGAGGAAGGCATCGGCATCCTCGTAGCCGATCACCCGGGTGCCGCCGAGTTCGCGGCCGTCAGGACTGAAGAAGATGATTCCGGGTGGCCCGAACAGGCCGAAGCGCTTGAGCAGGGCCTGGTCGGCCGCATTGTTGGCGGTGACGTCGGCCTGGAGGAGGAGCATCCGGCCGAAGCGTTCCTGCACCCGCGCATCGGAGAAGGTGAAACGTTCCATCTCCTTGCAGGACACGCACCAGTCCGCGTAGAAGTCGAGCATGACGGTCTTGCCGGGACTCCTGGCCAGGATGGCGTCGAGCTCCTCGACCGAACGGACGCGCTGGAACGGCGTCTCTCCATGCGCCTCGGCCGTAGCGAACGGCGCCAATGGATCGCTGCCGCCGGCGGCCAGCCCAGCCAGCTGGGTCAGGCCGAGCACCCCTGCGACCAGGCCGGCCGCTACCGCGAACGGCCGGCGCGGTCGTGGCATCAGCAGCGACGCCGCATAGCCGGCGCCCAGCAGGCCCCATCCCAGCATCAGGGCCCGTGACGGCAGGACCGGCGCTGCGATCCACAAGGCGGTACCGAGCATCAGTACGCCGAAGAAGCGCTTGACGCCAACCATCCAGGCACCGGCGCGCGGGAGCAGTGTGCCCGCCGAGGCCCCGACCAGCAGCAGCGGCACGCTCATGCCGGCAGCCATGGCGAACAGCGCGCTGCCGCCGATGAAGGCATCTTTGGTCTGGCTGATGTACACGAGCGCGCCCGCGAGCGGCGCGGCGACGCAGGGCCCGACGATCAGCGCCGAGATGGCGCCCATTGCGAACACACCGGCGTGGGTGCCCGCCCCTTGCCGGTTGGACGCCCCCGCCAGGCGCGACTGGATCACCGCCGGCATCTGCAGCTCGAACACGCCGAACATCGGCAAGGCCAGCACGACCATCAGGAGGGCGAACGCGCCCAGCACCCAGGCATTCTGCAGTGCCGCCGCCAGTCCTTCGCCCGCCAGCCCCGCGGCCACGCCCATCGCGGTGTACACGATCGCCATGCCGAGCGAATACGACACCGACAGTGCCAGGCCACGCACACGCGACGCGGAACCCTTGTCACCGACGATGATCGAGGAAAGGATCGGCAGCATCGGCAGGACGCAGGGCGTGAACGACAGGCCAAGGCCCAACAGCAGGAACATCGGGACGATGACCGCCAGCTCGCGGCTGCTCAATGCACGTTCGATGCGTCCGCTATCGTTGTCGTTCGACAGCGTGCTGTCCGGCGCGGCAGCTGCCGGCTGAGGGCTTGCCTGCGCCGCCGCGGCGGTCGAGGACGCCCCCGCCGGCCCGGCAGCAGCCAGGACCGCGGTCGATGCCATCGGCGGGTAGCACAAGCCCTTGTCGGAGCAGCCCTGCGAGGTGGCCTTCAAGGTGAAACTTCCGTTCCCGTCCACGGGAATACGTACCTTGACGATGCCTCGGTAGGTCTCCATCTCCTTCTGGAAGGTCTCGTCAAAGTGCTTCTCACCGGCCGGGAAGGCAGGCTGTCCAAGCCGGGTCTGCCCGGCTTCGAATGCGAAGCGCTCGCGGTACATGTAATAGCCAGGCGCGATGTCGAAGCGCACTTCAGCCGTCTGTCCGTCGACCATGTAGGCGGCGAAGCGGAATGCCTGCTCAGGGGGCAGGAAATCGTCGTCGGCCGCCGCCGCGCCGTTGGAGGCTGCAAGCAGCACCGCAACAAGCTGGGCCAGCAGCAGCGCACGCAGCCACTGGTGAAATCCGGATACCGTCCGGGATAAGAAAACCATACGCTTTCTCCTGTCGTTTGTTGATGTCGCTATCGCACGCTTTTCGGTTCAGCGCTTGCCGCGCAGGACGGTCAGGTGTTCGGCCAGCGTGGCGCTCGATACCTCGCCCATTCGCTTGTCGACCAGTATTCCGTTTGCGTCGAAGAACAGCGTAGTCGGCAGACCCGGGGCGCCGGCTGCCTTGGCAAGTTCTCCGCCGGGGTCGAGCACCACGTTCCGCAGCGGCAAACCCTCTGCCTTCAGGTAGGCACGCACCGCGGCGCTGTCCTCGCCCTGATTGACGAACACGAAATTCAGGTCGCTCGCTTCCCGCTGCGCCTTGCCCAGTGCGGGCATTTCTCGCCTGCATGGGGGGCACCAGCTAGCCCACAGGTTGACAACCATGGGCTTGCCGGCAAACGAGGCCAATGGAACGGCGCGCCCGTCGAGATCGGTCAGCGTCACTCCGGGCAAGACCTGGCGCTCGTTGGCCATGCGAAGCAGCCCGTTCCCGCCGATCCAGATGAAGATGGCTGCCCATACGGCGATGACGATCGCGGCGCGCTGCTCGGCCCTGCGCCATGCCAGGAGGGTGCCGATGACGACAGCCGCCGCAAAGCCCGCGACAGGCGCCAGCCCGCCGTCGCGCAGGTCGGGCAACCGCCAGGGCTCTTCCGCGTACAGAGGCCAGTAACGGGCAACAAAGACGATGCGGGCGACCAGAATCGCCCCGGCGATGATCAGCCAGAGCGAGCCCTCGGCCTTCACGCCGCTCCTGGCTGCTACCCGGTTGCCGATGGCAGAGCCGATGATGATCGTTGCAAAGATGACCAGCAGTTGCCCGGGCAAGGCGAGCGGTCCGAGTGTGACAGTCATGGTGGTGTGCTTTCCTGCGCATGGCGCCGGCCCGGACGGGCCCGGATGGGCCCGGCCAGCGCCTGGCGAATGCTTCATGCTATTCCTTGCCGATTAGCACCACATTAACGAATCTGCCGAACTGGCAGAACGCCCGCTCCCGCATACCCGTTAATCGCGGCATAACCGTAAAGCGGTAAGATCGCGGTTCCTGCTTTTACTACTCGGGTTAGCCATGCGTGTACTCGTCATCGAAGACGACGAACTTGTCGCCAGCGGCATTCTGGCCGGCTTGCGCCTTTCGGGAATCGGGGCCGACCATGTCGCCAATGCCTCGCAAGCGGAGATGGCCGTCCAGACCGGTCGCTTCGACGTCCTCCTCCTCGATCTCGGACTGCCGGATACGGACGGACTCACGCTGCTCAAGCGCTGGCGCGGCGCGGGCAAGGACTGGCCGGTGCTGGTCCTGACCGCGCGCGACGACGTCCAGGACAAGGTGGCCGGCCTGCGCAGCGGCGCCGACGACTACCTCGTGAAACCTTTCGAGCTCGACGAACTGGTCGCACGGCTGCATGCGCTGCAGCGGCGTAGTGCCGGCCGCAGCGTCGACCGCATCGAGCATGGTCCGCTTGCGTTCGATCCGGCCACCCAGGTGGTGACGCTGGATGGGAATCCGGTCGAGCTGTCGCGGCGCGAGCTGGCCCTGCTCCAGGCCCTCCTCAACAGCGGCCAGCGCATCCTTAGCGCCGACCAGGTCAAGGACAGCCTGTATGGGCTCGGCGATGGTGTCGAGAGCAATGCCCTGAACGTCCACATCTACCACCTGCGCCGCAAGCTCGGGCCGAACATCGTGGAGACCGTGCGTGGCCTCGGGTACCGGCTTGGCAAGGCGGGCGCATGAAGACGCTGCGCCTGCGCCTGCTGGTCACGATCGGCGCTTCGTTCGCGCTGTTCTGGACCCTGTCCTCGGTCTGGACGCTGGTCGACCTGCGCGACGAGTTCCGCGACGCGCTCGACGAGCGGCTTGCCGCATCGGCACGCATGGTCGCCGCCCTGATCGCCGACTCGCCCCATCTTTCGGTGCAGCCGGGCTCGCGCGGAGCCAGCCCCATTCCCTACCTGGTTCGCACCGACAACGTCGCCTGCGAAATCCGGCTGCTGCGGGGCGGCATCGTGGGCCGCACCGAGAACAGCCCGGAACGCCTCGGCCTGGTGTCGCCCGGCTACCGCACCCGCGTCATCGATGGCGTCACCTGGCGCAGCTACACCATCGAGCACAACGGGATGCGCATCACCACCGCCGACAAGGCGGAGCGCCGCCAGCAGCTATTCCGGAATATCGCCTTCGCCACCTTCGTGCCCTTCCTGGTCGCGATGGGCGCGACCCTGATCGCGCTCTGGTTCGCCGTACGCCATGGGCTGCGCCCGCTCGAACGGATCCGCGTTGCCCTCGAAGCGCGTGCGCCCGGTGCGCTCCATCCGCTGCCCGAGCAGGGCCTGCCGCGTGAGCTCGCCCCGCTGGTCACGACCGTCAACGGCCTGCTGGCCAGGATCGAGCACACCATCGAACGCGAGCGGCGCTTCACCGGCGACGCCGCACACGAGTTGCGCACCCCGCTCACCGCCGTGAAAACCCATCTCCAGGTCGCCCGGATGAGCGGCGACGGACCGGACACGGCGGTCGCACTCCAGCAGGCCGAACGCGGGGTGGGCCGCCTGCAGGGCATCATCAACCAGCTCCTGATGCTGGCCCGCGTCGAGGGTTCGATGTCATTCGACGACGACGAGCGCCTGCAGGCTGGCGCGGTCGCGGAGCAGGTCGTCATGCAACTGCCGGCCCAGCAGGTCGCCAGGGTGTGCGTTCGCGACGAAGGCGGCGCAACGCGCGCCCTGCGCATACCCGCATCCCTGGCCGTGACCGCGCTACGCAACATCCTCGATAACGCCTTGCGCTACGGCGATGCCGAGGCGGTGGTCGTGCTGCGGATCGTGCAGCATGGCGGGATGGCGGGTTTCACGGTGGAAGACCAGGGCAGCGGGATGAGCGACGCGGAGATAGGCAAGGCAGGACAACGCTTCTGGCGCAGAGGGAGCGGCCAGGGCAGCGGCCTGGGCCTCTCGATCGTCAAGGCGATCGTCGCGCGCTACGACGGGAGCTGGAAGCTGGAACGCCGCGAGGGCGGCGGCTTGGCCGCGCACCTCGCCTTCCCTGCCGAATAGCGCTTCCGGGCCAGTCCTGGTTCAGGTGCGCAGCCGCGCACGCGGTCCGGATAGCAGCCGTCCCGAATTCAGCATGACGCTCAGGCTGCTGGCCAGCATGGCGCAAGCGGCGGCAACCGGCGTTACCATGCCGCTCGAGGCCAGCGCCAGCACGGCCACGTTATACACCATCGAGAAAGCCAGGTTCTGGCGCACTACCCTGGCGGTTCGCCGGGCATGCCGCCAGGCCGCGGCAACTTGCTCCACCCCACCGCTCGCGATGACCACCCCTGCCGTCGCAACGGCGGCCGGCGTGGCGCCCTGCACTGCGACGCCGCATTCGGCGGCAGCCAGGACGAGTGCGTCGTTGACACCGTCGCCGACGAACACCGCGGGCCTGGCGGCCCGCTCGAGGACCTTCACCTTGTCCTCGGGTAAACAATGCGCATGGACCTGGTCCGGCCCCAGTCCGACCGCTTCTGCGACCGGGGCCGCGGCAGCCGCACTGTCTCCGGTAACCAGGCGGGTGCGTATTCCCGCCTGCGCGAACGACCGCAGGGCGCGCGCGGCGTCTTCCCGTATGCGGTCCTGCAGCAGGATGGCCCCGATCCAGATCCCGTTACGCGCGACTTCCACCCTGGTGCAGTCTGCCGGTGCGCCCGGCGGCAAGCTCACGCCCTGCTCTTCGACGAAGCCCGCACTGCCCACAAGTACCATGACTTGTCCGTCCTGGCTGCGCCAGGTGCAGCCGCGCGGATGGCGCTGCACCAGCCCATCGGCGCGGCTGTCGGCGCCTGTTGCTTCGGCCGCCGAGCGGATCGCGCGCGCCACCGGGTGCGCAATGTCCGCTTCCGCCCGCGCCGCGAAGGCGAGCACCTCGGCCGCATCGGCGTGCCGCGAGCCGAGCACCTCGCGCACTTCGAGCATGCCTTCGGTCAGGGTACCGGTCTTGTCGAACAGGATCTCGCGCGCGTTGGCCAGTGCTTCGAGCGAAGCAGGGTCGCGCAACAGGATCCCCTGGCGCGCCGCGCTCGCGGTCGAGGCGGCGTACGCCAGCGGCAGGGCCAGCCCGACCGCGCAGGGACAGGCGGCGACCAGTACCGACAGGGCGCGCAGGGCGGCCTGCACAGGATCGCCGCCGGCGGCCCAGCTAAACGTGAAGCTGGCCGCCGCCAGCACCAGCGCGGCCGGCACCAGCCAGCGCGCAAAGCGCTCGGCCTGCATCGCGGCGGTGCTCTTGGTGCCGAGCAGCTCGAGCATGCGTACGCCGATGCGGTCGATGAAGCGCTGGCCCCAGGCCTGGTCGACGCGCAGCACCAGTCGCGACGACAGGTTGATGGAACCGGCGACGATGCTGTCGCCGGGCGCCACCGGCAAGGGGGCCGACTCGCCGCTCACGATCGCGGCATCGATTTCGCCTTCACCTTCGACGACCGTGCCGTCGACCGCCACGCGCTCGCCGGCGTGCACCAGCACCAGATCTCCGGGACGGACCCGGTCCGCGGGTTCTTCCGCCGGGACCCCATTGACGCCGATGCGGCGCACCGTTTCCGGCACCGCCTGGCGCAGCGCATTGACCGCCACCGAATTACGGCGCCGGGCATGCAGTTCGATCAGGCGCCCGCACAGCAGGAAGCTCACCAGCATCGTCGCGGTGTCCGCATACACGTCGGCGCTGCCGCGCAGCAGCGACCATGCGGAAAGGAGGCAGGACGCCAGCACGCCCGTCGACACCAGCGCATCCATGCCGGGCACGCCAGCGCGCAGGGTGCGCCAGCCGGCACGGTAGAAGGCCAGGGCCGACCAGGTCACGACCGGCAGCGCGGCCAGGCAGGAAGCGAGCGCGATCCACCATCCTGCCTGCGAGGCCGCCAGTCCGGCGTCGAGATACAGCGCCACCGACCCGAGCATGCTCCACATGCCGAAGAAGCCGGCCACCGCCAGCCGCATCCAGACCGCCCGTGCCTGCGCGTCGATCTGCCCTTCCATCTCTTGGGACTCGACCAGCGGGACAATGCCGTAGCCGAGCCGTTCGACCCGGGCGAACAGTTCGTCGAGGTCGATCCGGTCCGGGTCCCAGCGCACCAGCGCCGAGCCGCCGGCAAAGCTGGTGCTGGCGGCCGTCACGCCGGGCGAACGCGCGATCGTGCGCTCGACCGCCAGTGCGCAGCTGGCGCACCACATGCCATCGATGCTGACGACCATGCGGCCGGCACGGCGCAGCGCATCGCGGTCGATGCCGGCGAAGGCCAGGTTCACTATCCTAGCCCTTGCTTGCGGCGACCGGGGTAGCGCGGGCCACGCCGACACCGAGGATCTTGCCGTTCACGTCCTTGCCGTAGTAGCTCTTCTCATCCTTGTGGAAGCGCACCCGTGCCTCCTCGATGGTCCCGGTCTGGCGCGGATCCTTCGGCCGCTCGTGGCTGTTGATGTAGGCCGCGGCATCCCATGCGTCCTGGTCAGACAAACTGTACGGCTTACCGAGCGGCATGTTGGCCTTGATGAAGCCCGCCGCGGTGTCGATGCGCGACATGCCCGCGCCCCAGTTGTAGGCTTCCGGGCCCCACAGCGGCGGGAAGCGCAGCTTGCCGCTCTCGTCCTTGCGGCCCTGGCCGTCGTCGCCGTGGCACAGCGCGCAGTTCTGCGCGTAGACCTTGGCGCCGCGCGCATGGTCGTAGCCCTGCGGCGTTTCCTTGACCTTGATGTAGCCGCCGCCGCGCATCTGCTCGCCGGTTGGCGCGCCATCGGCAAGCCAGTACATGTAGATCATCAGGTCCTTGTAGATGTCGTCGCCCGGCGGCGGCGCCTTGCCGGCCTCGGAGGCCTGCGCATTCATCGAATAGTTGAAGCAGCCGTTGATGCGCTCTTCCAGCGTGTTGACCTTGTTGTTCTTGGCGCGGTATTTCGGGTACTGCACATAGGCCGCCCACATCGGCGCCGAATTCTCGCGCCGTCCCGCGTCCAGGTGGCACTGGGCGCAGGCCATGCTGTTGCCGACATAGCGCTGGGCATACTGCGGCGTGTGGACGAAGATGTCGCGGCCGCGCCGGATCGCCTCGCCCTCCGGCCCCTCGGGCATCTCGCTCTCGAGCGGCGGCACGAAGTAGCCGTCCGGCCCGGTCGGCTGCAGTGGCGCGGCCACCTTGCCTTCCTTGTCTTTCTTGCGCTCGGCGCGTGCGGCGAGCATCTCCTGGCGCGCTTTCGCCTCGGCTGCCTCGCGCGTGAGCGCCGGCGCCGGCGTATCGGGGGTGAATCCGGCCATCGTCTGGAATCGCTGCCAGGCGCCGGTCTGGACCACCAGGGCGCCGAAGGCGAACAGCACCAGGCCGCCGCCGGCCGCCGCCGCCATGCGGCGGGCCGTGCTGCCCAGGGTATAGGGGGACTTGGTCGTGGTTTTTTTCGGGTCGTTCATATCGTATCTCGAGATCGCATTGCCATCACAGCGGTGGGGTGGAAGCGGCGCCGGCCCTGGCCGGCATGGCCGGAATGGCCGGCGCCGGCATCGAGCCGAGGTAGTCCGACACGGCGCGCATGTCGTCCGGATTCATGCGCCGCGCAACGTCGTCCATCAGCTTCTGCGGCGAATTCTTGCGCTCGCCCGCGTGCCAGGCGGTCAGCTGGGCGAAAATGTAGTCGGGCTGCTGGCCCGCCAGCGCCGGGAACCCGGGTGCGACGCCCTCGCCGTTCATGCCATGGCACTGGAAGCAGGCCGGCACGTTGGATTTCCAGTCCCCCTTCTCGGCAATCAGCTTGCCGCGTTCCAGGTTGCCGCCCAGGCTGGGCGCCAGCGTTGCGCGCAGTTCGATGCCGGCGTAGTAGCGCGCCAGCTTATCGATGTCCTCGTCGCTCAGGGCGCGCGCGACGAAGGCCATCGATTCGTTGTGGCGCAGGCCCGAGCGGAAGTCTTCCAGCTGCTTGACCAGGTAGGCAGCCGGCTGGCCGGCCAGGCGCGGCGTGCTGAGATTACCCTCGCCGGCTGCGCCGTGGCAGGACGCGCAGCTCCATGCCTGGCCCGTGCCGGCGCCAACCGCCTGCAGGGTTGCCGGGTCGGCGTCGGCCAGGCCGCGCACGACGTCCGGCGGCGCGGCTGCGACGGCCACGGCCGCCGTCGCGGCAGTCTGCTGGTTCTGCTGCTGCCCGCGGCGCTCTGCCTGGTACTCCGACACGTAGGTGAGCAGGCCCCAGAATGCCAGCGCGAACACCAGCGCGACCACGAACAGGGGAATCGGACGCGTGCGCTCCCACGGATCGAAGGCTTCGTCGACCTGCGGCGCTGCCCCGTTCTTGGCCGGATCGTTCTTGTTCATCGCTGTTCTCCCTTCGACAATGCATAGCCTTCGTCACGGACGGCCTGGCCCGCCGGCGCTGCCGGATAAGTACGCTTGAGACCCTGCAGGTAGGCCGCCAGGTCGAGCGCTTCCTGGCGCGCCACCACCACCTCCCCTTTCGGCTGGTATTCCGGCGGCAGCTTGACGACGACGTCGCCCGGCGCCGCCTGCTTCTTGCGCTCGAACAGGTAGGGATAGGACGGCATGATGCTCCAGCCGAAGATGGCGCGCGGCTGGTAGAGGTGGGTCAGGTGCCAGTCGCGGCTCGGCAGGCGCGCGCCCACATTGAGCAGGTCGGGGCCGGTGCGCATGGTGCCGAGCTGGTGCGGACGGTCATAGGCGAAGTCGGCCGACGTCGGGGCCCGGCCCCAGCCTTTCGACAGGTCGGCCAGGGTCTGGCCGGCCGCGCGCGGCTGCTGGCTGTGGCAATAGACGCAGCCCTGGTTGATGTACTGCTGGCGCCCGGCCAGCTGCTGCGGCGTGTAGTCCGCCAGCCCCGGTGCGGGGGCCTGGTCACGGATCTGCGCGCCCGGGATCACCACCAGCATCAGGGTCGCGAAGGCGAGGATGGCGATGGCGCCGACGAAGATCGGAATGAGTCGGTTCATGGTCATGCTCCGGCGGTAGCGGTTTCCGGCGTCTGGCCCGCAATGGCCGTACGCTGGGTGCCCTTGCCCATCAGGAGGGCGGCGATATGGAAGGCGAACACGAGGTGGCCCAGGGTCATCAGGGTGCCGCCGAGCGAGCGCGCCTCCAGGTAAGGCATCGTAGCGCGGGTCACGGCTTCGAACGAGCGCCCCGGTTCGAGCAGGCCTATGCCCTGCAGCCAGCCGCCGATCGACACCGCGAAGAAATACACCGAGAAGCCGCTGACCACCAGCCAGAAGTGCAGCTTGAGCAGGCGCGGCCACGGCCAGTCGCGGCCGGTCAGGTAGGGCAGCATGTAGTAGAAGGCCCCGAACAGCACCATGCTGGTGAAGCCGTAGGCGCCCAGGTGGGCATGGCCGACCGTGTAGTGCGTGAAGTGGGTGATCGAATTCACCGGACGCAAGGCTTGCAGCGAACCCTGGAACGAGGACAGCGTGTACATCAGCGCGCCCAGCGCCACGAAGCGCAGCGCCACCGACTGCTTCAGCGCCCACGCGTTGCGGGCCACCGTGGTGTGCTGGTTGATCGCCACGGCGATCACCGGGATGAACATCATGACGCTATGGACGATCGAGAGCGTCACCAGCCAGGTCGGCACCGGGGCGCCGATCAGGTGGTGGATGCCGACCTGGCTGTAGAACAACGCCAGGCCCCAGAAACCGAGCAGCGACAGGCTGTACGAGTACACCGGCTGGCCGACGATCTTCGGAATCAGGTAATAGGCGGTCCCCACGCCGAGCGGGGTCAGCCACAGGCCGAGCACGTTGTGCGCGAACCACCAGTTGACCGTGGCCTGCTGGACGCCGGCGTGCAGGCCCGGCAGGTTGGCGATGAAGTACAGCACGGGGAACCACACCAGGCCGCCCAGGAAGTACCAGCCCGACACGTAGATGTGGTGCGACTTGCGGTGGCGCGCCGTCATCACCAGCGGAAAGGCCAGGCAGGCGCCGCCGACCGCGAGCAGCAGCCCGATCTGCCAGGGAATTTCCAGCCATTCGACGCCCTGGGTGTAGCCGAGGGCGATGGCGGTGACGCCCATGGCGACGCCGATGGTCCAGACCATGGCGCCGAACATGGCCACGCGCGGATGGCGCAGGGGCGTGTGGAAGATGCGCGGCACGATCCACAGCGCCGAGGCGATGCCGGCCACCGAGAGCCAGCCGTAGGCGACCAGGTTCAGGTGCATGCTGCGCATGCGGCCGAAGGTCAGCGGCGCGTGCTCCACCAGCCAGTCAGGCAGGTGCAGCTTGAGCGAGGCGATCACGCCGAACACCGAGCCCAGCACCAGCCAGAACGCGGCCACGGCCGCCATCAGCAGCACCGTACGGCGCCCGGCGACGTCGATTTGCTCGCGGATCACGTCGAAGCGGTGGGCATGGGAACCGGCCGGCGCGCGGCCGAAGGCGGTGGTGTCGTCGGGGGCGCCGGTCTCGCCCGGCTCGAAGATCGTGGACGCATCGCTTTGCGACAGCGCGAACTGGCGGCGTGCGATGGCCCAGATCAGGAAGCCGAGCGCGGCAAGCGATGCGGTAAAGCTCAGCGCGAGCAGTAGTCCGATAGTGATAGGCATGAGTTGGAATGCGTAATGGACTGCGCCGGTACGGCGCAGACAAGTTCATCGGGTTCGCACAGAGGGAGCGCTGCGGATGCGGCGTGGCGTCCCGGTTGAGCGGTGCCGCAAATTTAATACGAGCAAGTTCCTGTAGCGGATTGCAATGCTATGCACTGCGGATTAAGGCAGGATTAAGGATTTGCCGCGCTGCGCGTAATTGATGGGTCTTGATGCGGCCGCATTACACCACCGCAATTTTTTCTTGCCAGGATTTGAACAAGCACACCATACTCGCCCCTCGCCTACTCAAATGACAACATCGGCCAGAGACGAAATGCATGCAGCAATGGGCACGACCGAAATTTTTCTGATCGCGATGGCGATCATTGTCAGCATTCCCTACCTGATCTGGCGTCTGGGCGACACGGATTATTATGCCCCGCTGGTCGTGGTACAGATCATTACCGGCATCCTGCTCGGACCGGGCATCCTGGGCAGGGTGTACCCGGAATACTATGGCTTCGTATTCAATCCCGAAGTAATCCAGTCGCTCAACGGTATTGCCTGGTGGGCCGTGATGATCTTCGTGATGATCGCCGGGATCGAACTCGACCTGAAAGCGGCCTGGGCCCATCGCCGCGAGAGCATGATCACCGCATCGCTCGCGCTGGGTACGCCGCTGCTGTTTGGCTGCGTCGCCGCGCTCGGCATGCTGGGCTACGCCGGCTGGATCGGTCCGAAGGCCGAGAGCTGGCAATTCGTGCTGGGCATCGGCATGGCGTGCGCCGTCACGGCCTTGCCGATCCTGATCTTGCTCATGGAGAAACTGGAGATCCTGCGCCAGCCGATCGGGCAACGCATCCTGCGTTATGCAAGCCTGGACGATATCGCGATCTGGGGCGTGCTGGCGCTGATCCTGCTCGACTGGGACCGCGTCGGACGCCAGCTCGGGTTCCTCGCGGTGTTCGCCCTGGCCACCGTGTTGTTCCGCAAACTGATGGCCAAGTTACAGGAACGCGACCGCTGGTACGTCAGCCTGATCTGGCTGACTGCCTGTTCCTTCGCCGCCGACTGGGCCGGACTGCACTACATGGTTGGCGCCTTCCTGGCCGGTGCGATCATGGACGCGCACTGGTTCGACCAGAAGACAATGGATTTGATGCGTCACCACGTGCTGCTGGCCATCATGCCGGTGTTCTTCCTGTCCACCGGCTTGCGCACCAACTGGGCGATGGGTGGGCCGGCGGTGTTCCTCGCCGCCGCGGTGCTGCTGCTCGTCTCGGTAAGCGGCAAATTGGCCGGTACCCACGTCGCCGGCAAGATCCTCGGGTGGGGCCAGGGCGAAGCGTCCATCATCGGCTGGCTGCTGCAGACCAAGGCGCTCATCATGATCATCTTCGTTAACATCCTGCTGGACAAGGGCATCGTCACCAGCGAAACCTTCACGGCCCTGCTCTTGATGGCCGTTGCCAGCACCATGCTCACCGTGCCCGTGGTCCACGCCAAGTTGCAGCGCGTTGGCGCGCTGGTGTTCAAGTCAGGGTGACGATGCGCAGGATGTCGTCGGCGCCGGCCCTGTTTCACCAAGCGGTCGAACTAGGGAAAATACAAGTACAACAGCCACAAGGCCGCGCCCAACACCGGCGCGAACACGAGCAGGAACGGCATGGTACGCACGCCGATCAGGTCTGGGAGCTGGATGCAGCCGCGGTCGCCCCAGGCCAGCACATTCGAACCGAGGCTTCTGGACAATTCGGCAAACAGATAGCTTCCCGCCAGCAGTCCGGCGATCCCGGCGACGGCATCCAGATTCCCCTGTCCCAAGGCTGCGGCGCCGGTTCCCGGGCAATACCCGATCAAGGCAAATCCTGCGCCAAAGACCAAGCCGCCAATGACATTGGCGGCATACTTCGTGGGTTTGAGGTGCAGCTTGACCAGTCCACGCGCATGCATGGCGAAAATGCCGATCATCCCGACAAGAATCGCCGTCAGCATGATTTTCATGACCGTGAAATCGGTCAGCAGGAGCGCGCCCAGCAGAACGTCGTACTTGGCAACGCCGCCCTTCTGCAACAGGAAGCCAAAGATCATCCCGAACAACAGGCCCAGGACGAGCTGCTTCGGCGAGTCGCTTTTCTCGGCCCCGCCGCCAGTGCTTCCGGCAGGCGTGGCACCGGCTTTTGTGGATTTGCTATCCATACATCACCTGCGCCGCCAGGGAACCGCCCGCGAAGAAGCATGCCAGCGCAATCCACGATCCGACCGACAATTGCAGTGCGCCGCTGATGCCGTGGCCGCTTGTGCACCCGCCTGCAAGCCGCGCCCCGAACGCCATGATCACGCCGCCAATGAAAGCCACCGACAGACGCAGCGGGATCGAACTTCCGAAATGCGCCGCCCACAGCGGCGGGATCACGCTGGCGGTGAATTCGCCACCCGACAAGGCGGCAAAGAAGGCCCCGACGACGATGCCGAAAGCGAGCATGACTTCCCACTCGACTTTGGGCACCTTGTCCTGGTAGAACGCCAGGGAATCGGTGTGCTTCCTGGAGACCAGGTAGCCCAGCATGCCCGCCATGCGTGCGAAAGCAGTCGACACGCCCAGCGGCTTGCTGGAAAAGTAGAACGTCGCCATCGAGAGGACGCCGATCAGGGCCCCCACGACATAGGGATTCCATGCACCGCCAGCCGTGTTCATGTCCGCCTCCTCCGCCTTATTCGACCTGGTTCCGGTTCAATGGCAGCCCGAGCTTGTCCCATGCAGTTATGCCGCCAAGCATGTTAAACACGTTCGTGTACCCGTTACGCCGAAGGATACTTACCGCGAGGCCGGAACGATGCCCCACGCTGCAGTGCGCGACGATCCGGCGGTCCTTGGGAATCGCGGGCAGGTTCTCTTCGAGATGGCCCACGAAGGTATGCTGCGCGCCGGGAATGTGCTTCTCCTTCCACTCCATGTCGTCGCGCACGTCGAGGATGGTCAGGTCCCCTTCCTCGTTCCAGCGCGCGGCTTCGCTGGCGCTCGTGGTGCCAAGGGCCTCGATCGGCAAGCCCGCTTCGCGCCATGCCTCGACCCCGTTCACGAGCACTCCCTCGACGCGGTCGATGCCGATGCGTGCAAGCTGTGCGATCGCCACAGGCGCCTTGGCGGGCTGTTCCACGACCATGAAGACCGGTGTCTGTTCGTCCGCGAGCCAGCCGCCAAAGGTGGACAAGCCCTCCAGCCAGACGTTGTACGAGCCCGGGATGTGGGCGCCTGCAAAGGCGTCGGGCGACCGGGTATCGATCACGAGCCAGCCCCTGGCGCGCTCCTGGAATGCCTTGGGCAACAGCACCCGGTCGTCGGGGGATGTCGGCACGGGCCGCCCGGCCTCCAGGTTGACCACTTCCATGTGCGAGAAATACGGGGGCCGCGGCAGATGTTCACCGGCCTTCTGCGCCATGAATTCCGCGCGGCTTTTCGTGAATACTGGGTTGGTCGCACGTTCGATGCCGAGCGTCGACTCGTCGCGCTCGGAGATGTTCCCGCCGCATGCAGACCCGGCCCCGTGCGCCGGCAGCAGGATCGCCTGGTCGCCGAGCGGCGCCAGTTTCTGGTGCACCGAATCGTAGAGCAGGCCCGCGTTCTCCGCGGTCTTTTCCGGGTCCGACAGGTCGGTCCGCCCGGTGTCGCCCACGAACAGGGTGTCTCCGGTGAACACGCCCCAGCACCGGTCGCCGGCATCGCCGGGATAGACCGCATAGGACATGCTCTCGGGCGTGTGTCCGGGGGTGGCGAGCGCGACGAAGCGGGTCGTCCCCACCGTGAATTCCTCGCCGTCCCCGACTTGCACGTCGACGCGGCCAAACAGGGGGTGCTTGCCCGCCAGGATTCTGGCGCCGGTGAGTTCCGCCAGGCTCGCCGAGCCGAACTCGAAATCCTCCTGGCGATGCGTTTCGATGCAGTAGGCGATGCTCAAGTCATTGTCGCGTGCCAGTTGCAGGTACTCCGCCACGTCGCGCCGCGGATCGACGACCACGGCAAGCCCATTGCCGCATCCGAGCACATAGGCATTGTGGCCCAACCCCGGCGTTTTAACGCGTTGAAAAAACATGGTTCAGCTCCTTTCGTTGAGAGTCAGTCTTGCCTGCAAAGACGGCTGCGATCGCCGCCCATACTTTCACACAAATGCGCCGCGAAGCGGCGCACTTGTCGGCTTCATCGCTGTCTTCATGGCCCTTGACCGAGTGTCGCGACCCAGGATTAGCTGCACGTTAACGTGCGGGGCGGGGCAACTGCCGCGCCGGGCGGATTCCATGCCGAATGCGCTGCCTAACGGGCGACGGCGCCAAGCGGCTGTATCTCGACGATGCCATGCTGCGCGGCCGGAAGCGGCTTGACCAGGCGGATGCGGTCCAGCTGCAGCCCGCCTTTCGTCACGCTCTTGCCCGGCAGGGAGTCGAGATACCTCGTCACGACGTCGGTGCCGTCGAGCAGCGCCCCCTTCTCGTCCTTGACCACCACGACGCCCTTGGCCGGCAACCTGTTGATGAGGCCCGGAATCTCCTTGTACCAAAGCCCGGCCACGGTATAGGTCGCGTCCATGCGCACCGGCTCGCCATTGATGCGCATATTGCTCACGCGCGAACCCTGCGGCGCCTGCGGGTCGAAGTCCGCCGTCAGTCCGCTGATGCCCGCGGTCCAGCCATTGATCCATTCGCCGGTCCGTGCCTGCGTGTTCTGCGCCTTGCCCTCGAGCGCCTTCTTGATCTGCATGCCGGTCAGCTCGCCGCGCGCGATCTGGGCGCCCACCGGCAGGAAGTGGTACAGGTCCTCGAGCTTGATCGGCCCGGGCGCCACTGCCGTGCCATAGCGAAAGCCCGTGATCATGCCGAGCTGCGCCCCGCCCTGCCGCCTGAAAGCATCGGCCAGGAAGTCGTGCGAGGAACCTTCGATCACGGCCGGCATGCGCTCCTTGCTGAAGTTACTGCGGTGCAGCGGCACTTCAGTCTGTCCGACCACGGTGTCGATCGGAGAGCGCAGCCGTGCGCCGCTGAACGGGTTGACAATGGCGCCCGGCTTGAACGCCGGACCGCTGACCAGCGGCGCGCGCACCTGCGCGACCATGGCGGCGATGCGCATGTCTTCGGCCAGCTGCTCGGTGATCCGGTGCGACACATAGCGCTTGTCGGCGACCACGCCCTTGTTCACCCGCACCTGCAGTTCACCCACCACTTGGCCGTCCATGCCCTGCTCCACGATCAGGGTGCCATTGCGGGAAACCACGGGCCGGGGCGTGATTTCATGCTTGTCCGATGACAGGATCACGTCCACCCCGGGAATGGCATCGGCCAGCGTCAGGTTGCCGTGCAGCCCGAGCTCCGAAATCACCACGACCAGGTCGACATCCTGCGCACGCACTTGCTTCACATGCTTCGCATACTCTTCCTTGCCGTCGGTGAAACGCAGGCCTGCCGTCACCTTCTCGTCGCCCGCCTGCGGGCCGCGGTCCGAGGTAAAGCCGATGATGGCGACCCGCAGGCCGTCGACCTGCTTGATGAGGTAGGGCGGCGCCACCGTTTGTCCATTCCGTGCGCTCAGGCCAGGATAGTTATCGTAGTACAGGTTCGCGATCACCGGATTCCAGCGCGCCTTCGGCTTGGGGCCGGTAAAGTACGACAGGAACTTGCCTGCACCGTAGACGTAATCCCAGTTGCCGGGCGCATAAGCGTCGAAACGGAAGGCGTTGAGCACCTCGATCATCGCTTCGCCCTCGGTGAACAGCGCCTCGGCCCCGCCGTGCAAGGTGTCGCCCGTATTCACCAGCAAGGTCTTTTCGGGATAGGCGCGGCGGATCCGTTCCACCAGCGTGTAGATGCGCGCAACGCCGCCTTCCGTCTTGCCCGCCGCGTCGCTGCGCACGCTTGCGTGTGGCACCAGGTGGCCATGCAGGTCGCCCATGTGGATCAGGGTGACCTCGCCACTACGCTCCGAGGCGTTCGCCTGCGCTCCCATGCCGAAGACCAGGCCGGCGAGGACAAACATCGCTGCTTTATGCACTTTCATTGGAAGCTCCTTGTGTGGGACTGCCAATCGTAAGCGGCCGCGATTAAGGCAGCGTTACCAGGCGCTGCCCGCCACCATGGAGGCGCGGCATTCAAGGCTTGATGTAGGCGTACCCTTCCTGGGACTGCAGGCGCGCCAGCTCCGCGACACCGGACGGCACCACGGTCGCTTCCGGCATCACGCGCTTGCGGTCGATCTTGCGTCCTTCCAGGGTGTTATTGCATATCCGGAACTGGACCTTGCGGTTCGCGAGTTCCTGGACCACGGCGTCGAAGGGATTGCCGTTCTTGTCCTTGGCGTCCTCGAGCAGGAAATCGATCCCGGCGCCGTGCGTGACCACGACGATGCTGGCGTTCGGACTGGCGTTCAGGTGGTTACGGATGTTCCCGAGCGCCTGCATGGCATTGCTCGCGTCGCTGATGTGGTACACGACTTTCTCGGGCCGTCCGGCGGCCCCGGCGCTCACGGCGACACTCAGGAACAGCATGGCAGCGATTACACGGAACAGTTTCATATCGTCTCCTTTGGATGGTAAGCGGGCTTACTTCTGCTGCAGGCTTTCGCGCTCCATGAGCAGGAAAGTCCCGTA
Organism: Massilia sp. X63; assembly: GCF_041023745.1. NCBI lineage: Bacteria > Pseudomonadati > Pseudomonadota > Betaproteobacteria > Burkholderiales > Oxalobacteraceae > Massilia > Massilia sp. X63. The sequence goes on along the minus strand of NZ_JBFTEF010000001.1, from coordinate 515,207 downwards.
GGCATTGATGCGGTTGGCCTGGGCAAAGGCAGGATAGCCTGCGTACGCGCTCCAGTCGACCCGCGCGTAGGCTTCGTCGAAGGTCGCCAGTTCCGCGACCGCCTCGCCCATCACCTTGCGTAGGAAGACCAGGTAGGAGCGGGTCAGTGCGAGGTCCTTGCCCGGATCGCGCGACGCTTCTCCATGCCCGGGCACCACGATGGCCGGGGCCAGCGCCAGCATGCGCTCGAGCGCGCCCAGCCACACGCGGCTGTCGGCTTCGCCGACGAAGGGCAAGCGTCCGGTGAAGAACAGGTCGCCGGCGAACAGCAAGCGGTCTTCCGCCACCAGCAGCATGATGTCGTCCGGCGCATGGGCGCCACTCGTGTCGATCACCTGGAAGTGCAGTCCGCCCATCTCGAACGCGATCGGCTTCCCTCCCGGGAAAGCGAGCCAGCGGTCCGCCGGCAGCAGGCGCGTGCGGCCGTCGACCCACGGCTTGAGGGATTCCTTGCGCTGCGCCAGGCGCAGGGCCGCGGTGTCGGAGGCCAGGTAGGCGCGCCCCTGCTCGTGCGCCCAGATCTCGGCGCCCGCCGCCTTGAATGCCTGCAGGCCGTAGAAATGATCGGCGTGGTAGTGGCTGACGATGACGCGGCGGATCGGCTGCCTGGTCACGCCGCGGATGGCCCGCACCATCGCCTCGCCCAGCGCCGGCGTGCCGAGCGCATCGAAGACGACCACGCCATCCCGCGTGACCACGAAGCCGGCGTTCGACATGAAGCCCGCGTTGGCGTCGTCGGCCATGCCGGCGTCACCCTTGAACATGTAGGCGTGCGCACTGATTTTGATCGGATACAGTACCGGGAGCGGCGCCGCGGCGGCGCCGGCCGCCAGCAAGGATGCGGTGGACAGCACCAGCAGCAGGCGCCACGCCCTGCGGACGAGTACGGCGGTGGTGTGAATCGACGTCATGGTCAGGTCCTGTTGTGCAGCGTGGCGCATGTCGAGAAGCGGGTCAGAAATTCAGGTCGTCGGCCACCGCGGCGATTCCCGCGCGAGCGCAGGCGTCATCGGCGGCGCCGCCGGGCGCGCCGGAAATGCCGATCGCGCCCAGCATTGCGCCATTCGCCTCGATCGGGATGCCGCCGCCGACGGCGAGCGCCCGCCGGATGTGCCGGATCCCGCTCGCTTCGCCCCCCTCCCTGGTGGCCAGCGCCAGCGCCGTGGTAGTCATCCGGAAACTGGCCGCAGTCCAGGCCTTGTCGGCCGCCGCATCCACAGTATGGCTCCCGGCGAGGCGGTCACGCAGCAGTACCTGGACCTGGCCGCCGCGGTCGGCCACGGCCACCGCCACCTGGTAGCCGGCCTGGCGGCATGCGGCCAGCGCGGCCTGGGCGGCCCGCAGGGCCAGCTCGGGACTCATCACGGTGACGGTATAGGTGGCGGGTGCCGGCGCCTGCGCTTGCGCGGGGCCGGCGTTCAGCGCCAGCAGCAGCGCGCCGCCAAGGATAGGCAGTCTCATTCGGTTCTCCTGGTTGTGGATTCGGCCAGCGCGCGGCGCGCGGCGGCCAGGGCCTCGTCGAGATAGGCGCCGTACATGCCGGAGACATCCCCGCCCTCCAGCACCGGCGCCAGTAGTTTGCCGCGGCTGTCGACCACGGCCACGCTGGGCGCCACCCGGATACGGTAGCGTGCCGCAAGCGCCTTGCCGCTGCTGGCCTTCCGGTCGAAGTCTTGCAGGCGCGCGGCCGACGCCATGACGGTTTCGCGCACGATCGGACGCCGCCCCGGTTCGCCTTCCCGCGCCAGAGGCAGGAGATAGTTGCGGCGCACCGTTTCGCAGTATCTGCATTCGGGCAGCGAGAACAGGATCACGACCGGCACGCGCCGCCGGTCGGCATCGCGGCCGTCCTTTGCAAGGTCTTGCGCGGCGGGCAAGGCGGTGTGCTGCGCCGCCGCGCCGCTGCCGGCCGCCCATGCAGCCAGCAGCACCATGTGCAGGACGGCGCGCGGGATGATCCCTGCCCGATCAATAAGCCGGGAAGTAGGCACGCGCCTTGCCCAAGTCATAGGACCACGGAAGACCGGCGTTCTTCCAGCCGTTCAGGATGCGCTGGCCCTGTTTCTCGCCCGAGGCCACGGCATCGCCTTCGAAGCCGTCGATGACCGTGTACACCGACGTGTAGCCAAGTTGGCTCAGCAGGTTCGCCGCGCGTGCGCTGCGATCGCCCGAGCGGCAGAGCAGGAGTACCGGCGCATCCTTGCCGAGTCCGGCCGCCTGCAGCCGGCGCGCCAGTTCCGGGCCGAAGTCGCTGTTGACGTCGAGCCGGAACCGGCCCGCCTTGTCGTCCCAGGGGGCATCCTCCGGGTGTTCGACATAAGGAATGTTGGCATCCACCACGGTCGGCAGGCCGACGTAGGCGACTTCGTAGCGGGTCCGCACGTCGACGAAATAGGCGCGCGGGCCCAGTTCGCGCTTCATCGCGTAGGCTTCGCGGGCATCGAGATAGCGCCCCGCAGTGGTCTGCTTGTTCTTCGGCACCGCAGCCGCCTCGACCGCCCAGGCGTGCGCGCAGGCCAACAATGCCAGCGCGGCCGCCAGTGCCCTCATCGTCATCATCGTCATCCTCGTCTCCTCAGGCCATGATGCCCGGATTGCCCTGCACGCCGATCAGGCGCGGCGTGTTCAGCTTGCGCGGCTTGACGACCTTTTCAGAGCGCAGCCATTGTGCCACCACGTCCCACACCGGCTCGCCGGAAGCGCCTTCCGCCACCGGCGCCCAGCCGGCCACCTTGTAGGTCTTCCCCGCCTCGACCGGCTTGCCGCCCAGGCGCATGTCACTGATGCGCGAACCCATCGGCGCCGTGGGATCGATCGCGTAGGTCATCCCTCCCACCCGCACCATGTCGCCGCCCTGCTGGTAGTAGGGGTCGGGATTGAACAGGTTGTCGGCCACGTCTTCCAGCACGGTCTTGATGGTCGCGCCCGTCATTGGGGTCAGTGTGGAATGCGAGTACGTGGTGGCGGTCTGGTCCATCAGGTGTTCCATCAGGATCGGACTGTCCGGCAGCAGCGTGGTGCCCCAGCGGAAGCCTGGCGAGAATGCCAGGTCAGCGCCCTTGACCGCCATCAGCGCGTCGACGATGAGCTGGTCGAAGGTGCCGTTGAAGTTGCCGCGCCGGTAGAGCGTGCCTTCGGTCACGGCCAGCTTTTCGTTCAGGCGGGTTTCATAGGGCTTGCGGATCTTCGTTACCAGGGCGGCCATGTCGCGATCGGCCGGCAGGAAATTGGAGAACACCGGCAGGAGGCGGTATTGGAAATCCTGCACCTTGCCGCTGCGCACATCAAAGTCGAGCACGCCCAGGAATTTGCCGTTGCTGCCGGCATTCGTCACCAAGGTCTTGCCGGCGCCGTTGCTCACGATGACCGGCGCCGGAATGCCGTCGTGCGTATGCCCGCCCATGATGGCGTCGATACCGCGCACGCGCGACGCCATCTTCAGGTCGACGTCCATGCCGTTGTGGGACAGCACCACCACCGCTTTTGCTCCCTTGGCGCGGACCTCGTCCACCATCCGCTGCATGTTCTCCTCCTGGATGCCGAAGCTCCAGTCGGGAACCAGGTGGCGCGGGTTGGCGATCGGCGTGTACGGGAAGGCCTGCCCGATGATGGCCACCGGCACCCCGTTCATTTCCCTGATCACGTAGGGTGGGAACACGGGATCGCCGAAGTCGTTGGTCTTGACGTTCTGGGCCACGAAATCGACCTTGCCCTTGAAGTCCTTGCCAACGATTTCCTGCACCCGCTTGTCGCCCAGCGTCATCTCCCAATGCGCCGTCATGACATCCACGCCCAGCAGCAAGCCGGCGTCGACCATGTCCTGCCCCTTGGTCCATAGCGCCGTCCCCGACCCCTGCCAGGTGTCGCCACCGTCGAGCAGCAGCGCGCCCGGGCGCTCGGCCTTCATCTTCTTGACCAGGGTGGCCAGGTGGGCGAAGCCGCCGACCTTGCCATAGGTGCGCGCGGCGCGCTCGAAGTCGAGCGCCGTGAAGGCGTGGGCCTGCGGCGTGTGCGGCGCCACCCCGCTTGCCTTGAGCAGGGCTTCGCCGACCAGGTGTGGCATGCGCCCTGCGGCCGGCCCGAGTCCGATGTTGACGCTCGGCTCGCGGAAATACACAGGCATCAGCTGCGCGTGGCAGTCGGTGAAATGCAGGAAGTGGACGTTGCCGAAGCGCGGCAGGTCGTAGAGGGTGCCCGGCGACGGCGCCGCCATGGCGCCGCGGGAGCCGAGCAGCATGCCACCAGCGGCGGCAATCCCGAGCAGTTGCGCGAATTCGCGCCGATTCATACCCATGCTAAGTCCTTGATGCTGTTAGCCGGCAGGCACTCGAGTGCCCGCCGCAGTGGTTCACTGGTTGACAGGCGACGCCGGATCGAGCAGCAGTGCCATCACATCCTTGATCTGTGCCTCGGTCAGGATGCCGCTATGGCCGAAACGCGGCATGTTGGAACAGGCCGTGTACGCCTGGGCGTTATAGATCTTTCCCCAGGTGTACTTGAGCATCTCGTCGCTGCTGCCGCGGATCTTGCCGTAGTTATAGAGGCTCGGGCCGATGTTGCCGAACGAGATCTCCTGCTTCGAGATCTGGTGGCACGCGTAGCAGTTGCCACCGTTGATGCCGCCGACCGTATCGGACGACTGCATGCCGCGCCCGTTCTGGGCGATCTTCTCGCCCTCCTTCCAGTCGCCCAGGTACTTGCCGTCGGCAGGCTGGCGGATATTTTTCATCTGCGTGGCTTCGATCCGGGCCGCAACCTCGGCCGGACGCTCCTGCGGATACTGGCTGCAGAGCTGCTGGGCTTCATCCTGGCTGGTGACGCGCTCCAGCGTCGCCGGTCCCTTCGAACGGAAGTCCTGCTTCAGCAAAGCGAGCGCGGCCTGCCGGTAATCGGGCTCGGCTGCGACGGTTGCGCACCCGGCGGCAGCGGCTCCCAGCACGACGATCAGCGTTGTTTTCAGTGTTGTCATGCTGGCCTCCTATCGTTTCAGTGCGGGACCGGCGTATACGCCGCCGTTCGCGTTTTTAGCGAGGAACATCGTGATCGCGGTGATCGCCTCGGACGCGTACATCGGCTCGGGGAAACGCTGCTGTCGGAAACAGTCGTTGAGGCGGTGCTGCATGGTGCGTACCTCGCCCTGGGAAACGCGATAGGCGGGCCAGGTGGTGTAGGCCGCCTGTGCATTCGCTTTTTCCAGAATGTTCGGCAGTTCCTGCAGGCGGATGCGCTGGCCCGATGTGGAATGGCAGGTGGCGCAGGCAAAGTCGTGAGCGCCGCCACGATAGAAGAACAGCTGCTTGCCCGTCTCGTACGCCTGCTTTTCCTTCGGATGCTGCGTCGACACTGCCATCGTGACGCCCCTCGATTCGGCCGTGATGTACGCAACGAGCGCTTCGATGTCCGACTGCTTGCCAGTCGAACCAAAGGGTATCTTCGTAGCCTCGTCCCTGCTTAGCCCTTGCAGGGTCATTCGGCAATGCAGCAGGCGTTGTTCGAGATCCATGACCTTGTCGACGTCCCTGAAGTAGCGTGGCAGTTCGGCATAGGCGCCCTTGAGTACGCCCGGCCCCTTGCCGAAGTCGCATCGCTCGAGCGATACATGCTTCGGGCCCGCTTTCTTCTTCCACAACTCTTCACCACGCATTTCCCACAGCTCGGCGGGATTGCCATCCGCCAGCATTTGGCGGTATTTGGCGATCTCGTCGGTTGCTGACGATTGCGCCAGCGCCGTGGCGCACAGCGCCAGCAGCGACGCTGCGACGAAACCGGAACGCATCCTGGTCATGGCTGTCTCCTCTTGATATGTCTGCGCGGTCTGGCGCCGCGCATGCCAGCGCCCCTTGCCGGGGCGGCTCGTGCTTCAGGTGATGGTGCCCTCGTCAGTGCGCGTGTCGCCTGCACTGTCGACCCAGGTGACGCTGACCTTGTCGCCCTTGGCGGCACCCTTGAATTTGAAGGCCAGGAATGGATCCTTCGAGACCGAGGGCCCGAAGTTCGCGTCCAGCACAACCTTGTCCTTGACCTTGGCGACGAGTGTCTTGATGTAATGGGCGGGAATCACTTTGCCGGTCGCATCCTTGCGTTGCCCGGTCTCCATGTCATGTCGCATCAAGACCTTCACCTCGACCGTGTCGCCGGCAAGGCTGGCGCGAATACGCATTGGGTCTGCCATGTTCTTTCCTTTCAATAGCTTGATTGATCAGCCGCCGCAGCCGCCGAGCGTGACCTTGATTTCCTTGCTGGCGACCAGCCACTTGCCGTCCGCGCGCACCAGCGCGTGAACGTTCGAGGTCGCTCCCATCTTTACCCGCGTGGTCACGGCCGCCTCCGTGCCTGCCGGGATGTTGAAGCTGGCCGACATGGCGCTCGGATTCTTTTCAACCAGGACCGCCATGAAGTCGGTGTTCGGCACCTTGCTGGCGATCGAAACCGGCACCACGGCGCCGTTTTCGGCGATGTCCGGCCCGGTGATCGACACGTCGGAACTGACCGTGAACTTGTCGCCGCCCAGTTCCTTGACTGCCGCCTCGAGGCTCTTGGCGTCGAAGACCTTCTGGCTCCACTCGGCCGCGAACACGTCTGCCGGTTTCAGCACCCCTGCGGCAAAGGCCGCCCCCAGGATCGCGCTGATGCGCATGACATTGCGTCGCTGTTGATTCATACCATCCTCCAATTGTTGAAAACGCTTTGCCGCCAGAACGGCATGGATGCTTACTTCACCTGCGTCATGTACTTGTCGAGACGGTCCTTGCTCATGACGAAGGACTTCGACAGGGCGTCCGCACCTTTCTTCGCTTCGGCCAAATTGACTGGCTTGCCGACCTGGATCACGCCGGCCATGGCCATCATCTTGTGCGGCTCGCACACGTAGACGTAGACCCCTTCCTGGTCGAGCTGGACCGAGATTTCCTCGTCCGGCTTGCCTTTCCAGGCGGCGGCGCCCGCCGGGGTGACGACCGAAGCACTGTTGTGCGAGGCATCCACCTTGATGAACTTGACCGTATCGCCCTTGGCGACCTTCAGGAACCCCGGCTCGAAGACCATGGTGCCGTCCTTGCCGGTGTTGAGCATCTTGACCTGGTGCTCGGCGGCCATCGCCCCTGCGCAGGCGATCGACAGGATGAGTCCGCTTACGACATGTTTCATATTGCTACGTCTCCGTTAAGTATTGTTAACGGTATGGCTTGCCGCCGTACCGGTTTATTGCGGGGCCAGAATCCAGCCCACCAGGACCTTGAGATCCTCCTCCTTCACATGGGCCTGGGGAGGCATCGGGACTGCCCCCCAGGCGCCGCTGCTGCCCTGCCTGATCCTTTCGGCCAGCCGCACGGACGCGCCGGCATCGTCCTTGTACTTGGCGCGCACCGCGGCGAAGCTCGGGCCCATGACCTTGTTGTCGATGCCATGGCAAGCCAGGCAGGCGTTCGACTGCAGCAGTGCGGTCGGGACAGCGCCGGTCGGGGCCTTCGCCGGTGCTACCGATGTTGCCGGCGCCGCAGCCGTGCTGGCGGCGGCGCGGGTGGACGGCGCGGGACGGGTGGTATCGACGCCGCGGGTGGCGCCGAAACCGCGGGTCTGCAAGGCCAGGTTGCCGTGGGCATTGCGCGCCGCTTCGGGCAGGGTCGAACGGGGCGCCGGATCGACCGGGCAGTCCTTCATACATGCCACGCTGCGCACGTCGGGCTTGCCCTTGACATCCCACATCCCGTGCTTAGTCACCATGCCATTGCGGTTAGGCATGCGCGCCTGGGCCTGCGCCATCGTTTTATCGGAGAGCACGAAGTCCTCGGGAATGATCTCGCCCATGTTCAGCAGATAGGCGGTCACCGCGTAGACTTCGTCGGTGGTGAGCGACTTCGGGGCGGTCCAGGGCATGGCGCGGTTGATGTAGTCCCAGAGCGTCGAGACCGTCGCCACTTTCATCAGGGTGGTCTTCTGTGGCTGGCGGCCGTTGGCGAGCGCGGCCACCCGGCCGGTCTTGACGTCTTCCGCCGTCGTACCGCCGACCAGCGGCGTGAATACCTCGTTCGATTCGCCGAAGGTGCCATGGCAGGAGGCACACTTGCCTTCCCACACGACCTGGCCGGCCGCCACAGTGCCAGAACCTTTCGGCAGGCCCTTGAAGTCGGGCCGCACGTCGATATCCCATGCCGCCACCTCCTTGGGCGTTGCGGGACGCCCGGGCAAGGCCTGGGGACCGGCGAACACGGCGGCAGCCGCGGCAGCCAGCAGCGCACCCGCCGCGAGCTTAATAGACCTGGACATTCGACACCTCCCCCGATTGCGCCACTTGCCAGGACTGGATCGCGTTGTTGTGATAGATCGAGCGCGTGCCGCGCACTGCGCGCAGCTCGTTGATCTTTGGCTGGACGTAGCCGGTATCGTCGATTGCACGCGATTGCAGGATTGCCGGCGCGCCGTTCCATTCCCAGTCGATGTTGAAGCGAGCCAGGCATTTGCTGAGCACCGGCGTCTCCAGCCGTGCCGTGCGCCAGTTGCGTCCGCCGTCGACCGAGACGTCGACCCGCTTGACCTTGCCGCGTCCGGACCAGGCCAGGCCGGTGATGTTGTAGAAGCCAGTGTCCAGCAGGCGCTGGCCGGCCGATGGCGTGGTGATCACTGACTTGCATTCCTGGATCGACGTGTACTGGCGATAGCTGCCGTCGGGCATGGCGTCCATGTAATGGATCGCCTCGTCCTTCGTCGCATACGGCTGGTCGCCGACTTCGATACGGCGCAGCCACTTGACCCAGGAAACACCCTGGATGCCCGGCACGACCAGGCGCAGCGGGTAGCCGTTCTCGGGACGCAGCATTTCGCCATTCATGGCCCAGGCAACAATCACATCGTCGAGCGCCCTGTCGATTGGAATGGTGCGCGTCATCGACGAACCGTCCGCCCCTTCGGCCAGCACGACCTTGGCCTTGCGCTTGTCGTAGCCGCAATCCTCAAGCAGCACCGAAAGCGGCACGCCCGTGAACTCGCTGCAGCTCAGCATGCCGTGCGAATACTGCACCGACGGGACGGCCACGTTGCCCCACTCCATGGCGGTATTCGCTCCACACTCGATGAAGTGCATGCGCGACACCGAAGGCATGCGCATCAGGTCATCCATCGTATAGACCTTCGCTTGTTTGACCAGGCCGTTGATCATGAAGCGATGCTTGCCCGGGTCGATGTCGTGCCATCCCTGGTGGTGGCGTTCGAAGTGCAGGCCGGAGGGCGTGATGATGCCAAACAGGCCCTGCAAGGGAGTAAAGGCCACGGAAGCCGCCGAGACGCGGGTCAGCCCGGGAGATTCCCGGCGCTGCAGATTGGCCTCGAACTGGGACGGCATGCCGTAGGGCGCCGAGGCGACCGGCTTGCCGAGCGTGCGCGCATGCTCGGGCAGCGTCAGGATGTTCGGATCGCCCTCGCCCGCCTGGGCCAGGGCTCCACCACTTGCCATTGCAGCACTGGCTGCGAGAAAGCTGCGGCGCAGGAAGCCACGCCGCTCCTCGTTCAGGCCATGCTCATTGATGTCATTGATCAGAGAGCGCTCGACAAAATTTTCTGGCGCCTTCAGTACACGGCCGAACTTCTGAATCGGGTTACCCATCTACTCCATCCTTGCGATGAACAATAAACATAACCGCATGCGCATATGCCTATATGCGCATATGCGCATAAAATGACTGAACAGCTGCCGATTTGCCTGCCGTACGGCTCCTTAGCTACCCGTCATGAAATTCTCGATCGCTGCCTGGTCTATCTGGCGGCTTTTCTTGACCTTCTCTGCCATGTGATTGCACACGGTGCGACACAAGGCGATGGTGTTCTGGTCTTCGATTCGGTAGTACACCTGCGCGCCATCCCTGCGGCGTCCCAGGATGCGGGCACGGTACAGCATGTTCAGCTGGCGCGACACGTTCGCCTGGTTGGCCCCGAGCTGCGTCACGATCGCACCAACGGACCGCTCGCCATTGCACAGGGCGTGCAGGATCTTCAAACGTGTTGGTTCAGAGAGCAGGCTGAAGTAATTCGACACTTGCTCGAATACTTCTGCCATCTCCTCGTTGTCGAGATCAACATCCATGCCTGTGGTGCGCTTTACTTATGAGCTTATGTATTTATAAGCATATAACCATTAAGATAGATACCGTGCAAGATATTTCGATGCTGCAAAGCGGCAAACAGCGTCACATCCTTGTCTGCACCAATAAGAAAACGAGCAGGATTAGAACTCTCCATTCGCAGCGCGATCAAGCATTTTCAGCATGGTCGCACGCACCCGCGTCACTCTCGCATAGAGTTCGGGTGGCATCGGCCGCCCCAGTTTGATCAGGATGTCCATGTCCATCGCGTAGATCCAGAGCCCATCCTGCTGCTCCACAACGGCAATCCGGCATGGCAGGAAGGCCGCCATCGCCGGACTAAAATCGACGATCGACCGTGCGGTATCGGGATCGCAGTACGAATAGACTTTGAGGAACTTCTGGGCCTGTCCGGTGCGCAGCGCCAGTTCGTTAGAGAGAAACAATTCGCCAACCGGTCGGAGATTGTCTTCTGCAGCGAAGCTTATAAAGGCTTCTTCGATCTCCTGGATCGACACGCCAGGAGCGACCTTCCGTGACCAGGTGGCCGCCGCTGCGGCATCGCCGCCGGCGTCGACCCACTTGCCGAACACCGTGGCAGCTTCACGTCCGGCGCCCGGTTCGGTGCGAGCGAGGACGCCCAGGGTGTTGCAGCCCGTAATCGCAGCTGCAAGCGACATGACGACAATGATATGGCGAATGGAGGGATGCATGAGGTTGTTTCAGCCGGGAATCGTGCCAGCAGCATATTCTTCAGGCAATCCCTGCGCAAGTAAACCTTGCGTGGCTCAATCCCCGAACGCGACCTTGCTGGACATTGACACGGGCATACCAAACCATGGCCCATTATCGCCATTTACTGTGATAGTGGCTGTCGCGCCTCGATCTGTGCCGGCTTGTTCATACCTCCGGGGCACGCCTACCCACGGCAGAACCGCTACCGTTCGTCACAGCTCCCCATACGAGTGCAGCCCCGACAGGAACATATTCACGCCAATGAATGCGAAGGTGGTCACCAGAAGACCCACCACCGCCCACCATGCCGCCAAGCGGCCGCGTAGTCCGTTCATCAGGCGCAGGTGCAACCAGGCTGCGTAGTTGAGCCAGACGATCAGGGCCCAGGTTTCCTTCGGGTCCCAGGACCAGTAGCCGCCCCAGGCTTCGGCCGCCCACAGCGCACCCAGGATGGTGGCGACGGTGAAGAAGGCGAACCCGACCGAGATCGATTTATGCATCACGTCGTCCAGCACCTCCAGCGAAGGCAGGCGGTCGGCCAGGATGCCGTGCGATTTCAGCAGGTAAGCGCATCCGACCATTGCGGCCAGCGCGAAGGTGCCGTAGCCGATGAAGTTTGCAGGCACGTGGATCTTCATCCACCAGCTCTGCAGGGCCGGCACCAGCGGCTGGATCTGGGCGGCATCGCGTGACACCGTATACCAGAGGAGGAAGACGACCGCGGCGGCGATGATCAGCAGGACGAAGGCGCCCAACTGGAGCGTGGCGTAGCGCTCTTCGTAATACAGGTGGAACAGCGCGGTGATCAGCGCGAACAGGATGAAGACCTCGTACAGGTTCGACACCGGAATATGGCCGATATCCGCCCCCATCAGGTAGGACTCGAACCAGCGCACCGCCATGCCGGTGAAACCCAGCACCACGGCGGCCCAGCACAAACGCGAGCCGAGCGCACTGCTGGCATGCGAGCGCGCCAGCATCCCGATCCAGTAGAAGACGGTCGAGAACACGAACAGCACGCTCATCCAGAGGATGGCCGACTGGCTCGACAGCATGTATTTGAGAAAGAAATTCTGTTCCGCCGCTGCCAGTGAACCGTCGTAGAGCGACACGGCCCACAAGGACAGGAGCGCAGACAGCGGGAACAGCCAGCGCACCGGCTTCCAGTGCCAGCCGAGCGCGGCCAGCGTCGGCGCGGTCAGCAACAAGATCGCGCGCTCGTAGCCATCCATGAAAGCGGCATAACGGTTCAGCGCGAACAGCGCGGCGGCCAACAGGCCGGCGCCGAACATCCAGTCAACGCCCGTTAGACGCCGAAAATAGCCGGGCGCCTCCTTGTAGACGGCGCCCGGATTCGGTTGGGATGCTTCCATGCTTGTCTCCATCAATTGTTTTTATAAAAGTGCGCTTTGGGCGCAGGCCGGCAGGCTGCCCCACGTCGCGACTACAGGGCTTTTCTGCCCACCAGGCCGATGAGTGCCGAACGCCCCGCGTGTTGCGTTCCCTCGGCCAGGTTTGCCTCGTAATTCAGGAGCTCGACGATGTCCAGTGAGCCGAGTTCCGCGCGTAGTATTTCCTCGGTATAAAGGTTCTCCAGCACTCCAGGACCGCCCGTCTTGTATTCGAGTTGCCTGGGCGTATATCCCTGCAAAATCAGGATCCCGCCCGGCTTCAACGTGGCGATGATGTTTGCGAACAGTCGGGCCCGCATGCGTGGGTCGGCAAACTGAACGAAGATCGCCGCGACCACATCGTAAGATGCCGGCTCCCAGCTCCAGGCATCGCAATCGGCAATGTGAAAGTCAACCACTACCTGTGCATCGCTGGCGAGCTGCCTGGCCTTCCCGACGGCCACCGGCGAGAGATCGAACGCGTCTACGCTCAGGCCGAGGCGTGCGAGCCAGACGCTGTTCCGGCCCTCGCCGTCCGCGACCGCCAGTGCCCGCATCCCCGGCCGGAGCAGGTGCCCCTGACTGACCAGGTAGTCGTTGGGCGCCGTCCCGAAGAGAAATTCGGGTGTGCCATATCGCTGGTCCCACAGGCTTGCCGCCTTTGCCACTGTATCGTCCGCCATCGCAATCCTTGTCCTTGCGTCAGGCGCTGTGCGGCAAACCCAGGTTCTGGTTCGCCGGCACGGCGACGTCGATCCGCTTCGGCTTGGGCAGGTCAAGCTCGGCCATCAACTGGACAAACTCCTCGCGGCTGCGCTTGGCCAGCCGCGCGTTATGCTGCTTCTCCCAACCGATCGTCGATACCACCTGGCCCTTGTAGTCGTGCCCCGGCCACATCAACATGTCGTCTGGAAGCGAAAACAGCTTCTTCGTCACGCTGTCGAACAAGGCATCGGCGCTGCCGCTCTGGAAATCGGTACGGCCGCAACCGTTGATCAGGAGCGTGTCGCCGGTGAACACGTTATTGCGCCACACATAGCTCATGCTCCCTGCGGTATGGCCAGGCGTATGCAATACGAGGATCTCTTCGCCGCCGAAGCGGATCACATCGCCGTCATTCAACTGGACGTCGGCGGGCGGGATGCCGCAACCGCTCGGGACCGCGGCCTTTGCGCCGGTCAGCTCGCGCAGTTTGCCGGCGGACGTGACGTGGTCCGCATGGGCATGCGTCTCGAGGACGTAAGCCAGCTTCAGGTCGAGGCGCCGCAAGTGCTCCAGGTCGCGTTCCCAATGTTCGTCGACAGGATCGATCAGCACGGCCTCGCCGCCCGCCTGGGTTGCAAGAATGTAGGTAAAAGTCGAAGACTCGGTGTCAAACAACTGAATCGGTTTGAGATTCATGGAGGTTCTCCTTGGAATAGGATGAGCGCCGCATGGCGGCTCGGGTTATCGGTACAGTACCTTGACGATCATGCCCACTGCGACGAGCGCCGACACGGCAGCGAAGCCAATCTGCAGCTGGGGCCCGGCCAAGCGGTCCGATACGATACGGCCGCCCAGCATGCCGGCCAGTGCCCCCGCGGCGAACGGCAGTGCCACCGGCCAGCTCATCGAGCCGGCGATTGCGCTCGAGGCAACTCCGGTCACCGACACCAGTGCGATCACTGCAAGCGAGGTCGCCACGGTCGACTGCATGTCCAAGTTGGTATAACGCTGCAGCGCCGGCACCATCACGAAACCGCCACCGACACCAAGCAGGCCGGAGAGCAAGCCCGCAACCGTGCCGGAAAGCGCGAGCGAACGCGCGCAGCGCGCCGTCCAGACAAAGCGGCCCGTACTGCCGTCACGCATGCACGGCTGCTCGAGGTCGACAGGGTCCTGACGGACAGCCTGCTTAGCCGTAGCGCGCCGAAATGTTTTGAAAGCCACAAACAAGAGGACGAGTGCAAACAGTACGCTGAGCCAGCGATTGTCGATACGGTTCGCAAGCCATAAGCCGACCGGCGACAACAGCATCCCTGTCACCGAGATCAGGACCGCGGCCCGATAACGTACGATTCCGGCCTTCAAGCCGAGGATGGCACCAAGGGCCGCCGCCATGCCGACCGCCATCAGGCCGATCGGACCGGCTTGGGCAACTCCCATCTGCATGCCGAAGACGAGGAGCGGCACCGCAAGGATGCCGCCGCCGGCACCGGTCAACGCGAGGACCACGCCGACTACCAGGCCCAGTCCCAGGCTGATCAGCATGACGTCGCCCCCGCCTTGGCGCTGCGATTACGCATGCTGCTTCCCAGTGGCAGTGGGCAGGCGCTCCAGCAGTTCGAAGATCGCCATTCCGACCAGTAGTGCGCCAGTGAAAATGAGCGGTTTCTCGCCACCGCCGACCAGCGACACCAGCGCAGGCCCCGGGCAGTAGCCCGCCAGGCCCCAGCCTACCCCGAAGGTCAAACCGCCGAACACCAGCCGCCGGTCGATCTGCGTGGCGGTCGGCAAGCGCATCGCATCGCCGAGCAGCGATTTTTTGCGCCCGGCGGCAAAGTGGAATGCGATCACGCCAACTGCGATCGCGCCACCCATGACGAATGCCAGGGAAGGATCCCAGCTACCCGCCAGGTCGAGAAAATTCAAGACTTTCGCCGGGTCGGCCATGCCCGACACGAGCAGCCCGATACCAAAGATAAGCCCGACGATCAATGCCATTACGATCTGCATGAGAATTCCCTCCTTAAGCCATCAGGTGGCGTACGACATACACGGTGACGAAGCCGGCCAGCATGAAGCTCGCCGTGGCGACTAGGGAACGCGACGAACGTCGCGACAGTCCGCATACGCCGTGGCCGCTGGTGCAGCCGGCCCCATAACGCGTGCCCAGCCCGACCAGCAATCCGGCGACAACCAGGGTCCCGGTGCCGGCTTCGATGCGGGCCTCAGGCAAGGTAGCAAACATCCCGTACACCAAAGGCGCACCGATCAGTCCTGCCAGAAATGCGATACGCCAGCCGATGTCGCCGCGCAGCGGACGCAGTAAACCACCAAGCACGCCGCTGATGCCGGCAATCCGGCCGTTGAACAGTACGAACAGCGCGGCCGACAGGCCGATCAGCAAACCGCCGAACAGTGACGCCCAGGGCGTGAACTCGCTCCAGTTAATGGTCATGATTTACTCTCCTTCGTTGGTTTGCAGTACAGCCCGTACAAAACTTCCATTACAGCCATCGCTTCCCTGCTCGCTATGCTGTAATAGATCTGCTTGCCCTCGCGGCGCGTATGGACCAGCTGCTCGTCGCGCAGCACGCCAAGCTGTTGCGAGAGCGTAGGCTGGCGAATGCCGGTCAAGACTTCCAGCTCGCTGACACAAAACTCCCCTTGTGTCATCTGGCAAAGCAGCAGCAGGCGGTCAATGTTGCCCAGCGCCTTCAACAGGCCGCTAGCCTGCTCTGCAGCACGGCGCATCGACTCGATATCGATGCCATCGGCAGGACTCAGCCCCGCTTCTTCATCTTTCTTTGACATCCTGTCCACCCCTCAAAATACATTTTCATAGTATATCGCATCTCAAACTATTTTCAAGTATATTGTTACCTTTGTCGGTGACCCGCGACATCGTGCGTGCCGGGTTGGTAGTCAGACATATGCTTTGACATAGCACCTGAATCGCTGCAAGTGAATTGCTCACTTGGCATCTAATCAGGTTCCCTCATCCGCATCGCCGGGCAGCGGCGTTCCTTCTGTCGGCCTTGAGCTCGTATACGCTTTGGTCAGACGACAAACTCAACCATTTGGAGATCCCATGAAATTTAAACAGCTCAGCCCGGACCTCGCGGTCTCGCAACAAGTTCAACTCGAGGACATCCCCGCCTTGGCACAGGACGGTTTTCGTTCGATCATCTGCAACCGACCGGACGGCGAAGGACCGGACCAGCCCGCTTTCAGCGAGATCGAACAGGAAGCTGCCCGCTTCGGAATGGAAGCACGGTATCTGCCGGCGGCGCCGGATAATGTCACCGATGCCCATTCGGCCGCGTTCAAGCAATTGATGGCCGAGTTGCCAAAGCCAGTACTCGGCTATTGCCGCACCGGACGGCGCTCGACGTCGATGTGGGCCCTTTCCCGCGCGGGCGAGGAATCCCCTTCCGCGCTGCTGGAAGCTGCGTCGCAGGCAGGGTACGATCTCAGCGCGCTTGCACCGCGCCTGGAGAAGGAATAGACGGGAGCGCATGCTCAACGGGCGCGAATGGATGGTACCGCTGCGGACGTTACCAACCTGAGGCTGGGGATGGCGTGCGCTTCATCTCGGTGGACGCTCGCTTCTCAAGGAAAACTGGATACGACATGAATCGAAACCGTTTCGGCAACCGTGGCGAAGCCTGGGTAGTGATCCAGGTCTTGCTATTTGCACTCTTCCTGCTGATGCCCCAGGTTGGGCCGGCCTGGCCAACGCCGACGCTATTCGGCGTCTTGGGAGCGGTCGTCGTACTGGGCGGAATCGCTGTTCTCGGCAGTAGTGTCGTCTCGCTCGGGAAATCGCTTACGCCTTTCCCCCGGCCCCGGCCTACGGCTCAGCTCGTCACGAGCGGCGCTTACCGCCTGGTTCGGCACCCGATCTACTTCGGCCTGCTTCTAGCCGCGCTCGGGATTTCGCTGTTGACATTGAGCCCCTTGCGTATTGTATTGACCTTGCTGCTTGGGGTGTTCTTCGACTGTAAGGCGACACGCGAAGAAACGTGGCTGCTGGAGCGTTATCCCGACTACTCCGTGTATCAGAAAAAGGTCAAGAAACTGCTGCCTTACCTCTACTGAGGCCCGAATGCGGACGCATCGTATGCGTAGCACGCCGCTCAAGCTGTGGCAGCCCATATCGACCGCTGAGATGCTATGTACTGAAACATCGTTTATAGAATATCGACAGAAAGGAGTTCGAAATGAAATTGAGCGCATGTATGGCCACAGCAATCTATGTTGTCGGGCTTGGGAGTGGATGTGTAGCGACGGCGCAGTCCGAGTCGTCACCCAAGACCGCACCGGCAGGCGAGGCAAAATATGGCGATACCAGAATGCTCGAGGCAGGCGCAAAGATCTTGCAGCGCAACTCTCCTCTCAAAGGATTTGATGTGTATCTGAATGGATTCCATCCAATGAAGGACAACCCTGAAATGCAGATGGAGGCGCACCATTACTGCCACCAGGTCAACGAGGACTTTGCGCAGTGTGTGCTCTTCGATGGCAATACAAGAACCGCCAACATGAATGGGGTGGAATATATAATTTCAGAGAAGCTGTTCAATACCCTGCCCCAAGAAGAGCGAAAATACTGGCATCCGCATAACGGTGAGATCCTGTCCGGCCAGCTTGTTGCGCCAGGGCTGCCAGCCGCTGCCGAGCATGCCTTGATGAAGAAGAAGATGAACAGCTACGGCAAGACCTGGCATGTGTGGCATACCGGTCATCAGGGCAAGCCGGGCAATAAAATACCGTTGGGTGAAGCCATGCTTGCCTGGTCATTCAACCGGGATGGTGAAATCATGCCTGGCCTCGGTGAGGCGCGTGACAAGCAGTTGAAAGTCGACACGGCCAAAAAGCGTGAGCAGCGCTCTGATCTGCGCGCGCTTGCCAAGCCTCAATCTGGGGTAGACGATTTGAAAGGTAAATTCCCCCGCCCAACGAAAGATATCCCGGGTGTCGTTGACCGGAACGCTGCCGAGCAGAAGCCGGGTAGTTGACGATCATGGGTGCATGCGCACCCTCAAGAGACACGGCTGCTGGCGCATGTTGGCTTGCATTGCATACCAGGAATACAAGCTGGGGACTGCGCGGCGACGCTAGGCTCGGACCGCGCGGACGATCGCGTCCGGATCCTTCGAGCGATCGACTTCGTCAAAGTCGCCTCGCAGCGATTTCAGCGCATAGCGCTCTTCGGCGATTTCTCGCGCGGTGCGAACGCCTAGCCGGCGCAGCACGGGAAGCGGCGGACACCAGCCTTGCAGCGCGTGCTGCACCATGAAGAGGGGCACGCCGGCAGCCAGTACCAGCCAGCGTTTGTCGCTCTTGAGCGTAAGTGCGAGGCCGACAAGCGACAAGGTGGCGAAATTTGTCTGCAGGGTACGCTCGACATCCCACTCGTGTTCGAGCTCATTGAGGCGACGAGTGATCAAGGCGTTCCGGTCGTTGCGTTCGTATTCCCTGATCCGTTCCTGCGTCTCGTGCCGAATCTGATCGTTCAGTTGCGGCGAGGTATGGCCTGATACTTGGGTCGCGGTGGCAGCGAACATCATCGTCTCCTTAGTGAATTGAATGTGCCAGCGTGGTTTCTTCACCCAGCAATGCCTTCAACGCCATGCGTTCCTGTTCGATCTCTTCGGCGGTCCTCAGCCCTGCAGCGCGAAAAACCGGCAGTAGTGGATACCAGCCCTGGAGGTTGTGCAGAATGACCATGCTCGCCGCCATCGCCGACACGGCAAACCATTTACGATTGCTCAGGGTGCCCAGGGCAAGGCCTACGAGAATCATGGTCGGCGCTTCGAGCTCGATCGCCCTCTCCACATTCCACTCACGATCAAGTTCGCTCAAGCGCTGCTCTATTGCATGCTTGTCGGCCCCTTTGAGCCGGGCGATGTTTTCTCGAAACTGCTGGTCGAACCGCTGCATGGCGGCCGGTGACGTATTGCGTTCGGCTTTTTCAGTTGTTGCAGGAAACATCGGAGCCTCCATGTCAAGAATGAATACTCAACGGGTTTGTCGGCAGTTTTGCTAATTCGCCCAATATTAGTAGAACGGGACTTGATAAGGCCTGCGCGACTAATCTTAGGCCAATTTATGAAAACGGCATGTACTGTTCGCCAGTGCAAAAGTAGGAGTGATCCGCGTTAAGTTGTGTATGCCAACCAGGCCTTGGTTACCGATGAGTGCTTTCGGCAACTGTAAAACTCCGCGTCGAGCAAGCAGACGACGTCTGTCGTAGAACTCACCTTTTGTCAGCTCTCCTCTGCTCGGCTGTGAGCCCAAGGGCGAAGTGAGCAGACGCGCTCACCAATTTGCATCTCACAACCCCATATATCACCTTGAGCTCAGTTTTCGACGAGTATGCACAGGGATAGGTGGACAGCAGAACGGCAGCGTTACCTCATCCGTGTAATTCTGGACAATGATCGGGTTCCCCTGGGGAAGATCAGTGCGCCCTCCTTCCATTGCAGCGAACCGCAAATCCGTTCCAATGGCTTCGCGCGACCACGCTGTAGCGCAAACCTTCGCTGATCGAAGGGTGGATATTCGCACGAAGCTCTAGAGTGATAACACCAATTATCACCGAGAGGCTGGCACAAAAAGGGCTTGCGCCTGTTGCTTTGATTTTGCTTTTGATGCCCACTCGCCTCAGCGATTCGGGCAGCTCAGCAAGCGCATCCAGCGCTATTGAACCACCTATCAGAAATGATAGGCTGGGGCGTTCACTGAAGCGACGATCGTCAAGACAGGCTATCGATATAGTCCGCCCAAGCTTGCATCATCACCCTTCGCTCATCAATGAATTCGGCGCGATCATAGGCACGGGTCACTTTATTTTTCTCGACGTGCGCAAGCTGTCGATCGACAACCTCGTGCCGATACCCTAGCTTCTCCTTGATGGTACTCATCGCCAGCGCTCTGAATCCATGACCCGACATATCGCCCTTGTAACCCATCCGCTCTAACGCCTTTAGGAAAGCGTTATTGCTCATGGGGCGATTACGATCACGAAGATTTGGGAACAGAAATCGCCCTCCGCCCGTTAGCTTCCGCAGATCCCCCAAGAGCTGAAGAGATTGACGTGATAGTGGGACGAAATGATCTTTTTTAATTGGGTTAAGCCTACGCTTTCCCAGCTTCATACGGTACCAAGGAATGATCCATTCAGACTTTCCCTCTTCAATCTCGGTCCATGGAGTCTCTATGAGCTCGCTCGTGCGAACGAATACGAGCATGAGAAGGCGCAATCCAATACGCGTCAGCGGCTGCATACAGGCCTCATTGCTACGCAGCGCTTGAAGAAACCTTGGTAGCTCATCGCTAGAGATTGCGGGAAAATTACCGGACGGGACTGGCTGAAGCACGTCCTTCATATCGACGACAAGGTTCCGTTGGGCTACCCCAGTTTGGATGGCATAGCTGAAAATTTGGGAGCAGACTGCCTTGTTGCGTTTTGCAATCTCGTGGGCGCCCCTGGCTTCGATTTTGCGAAAGACATCGATTAGATCCCGATGCGTCACCTCGTCGATAGGCAGTCTGCCTAAGTCCGGAAAAATATCCAGTTCCAGCCTGTGAAGCACATTGTGTGCATAAGCCGGCGACCAAGCCTTCTCTTTCAGTTGATGCCACTCTGTAGCAACCTTTCGGAATGTATATTCAGTCGCCCGTACACTTTCACGCCGCATCTGCTCTCGCTGCTGTAGAGGATCGCCTCCCTCGAGCAGCACGCGCCGTGCTGCGGTTCGCTTGTTCCTCGCCTCGACCAAGCTGACCTCCGGGTAGGGACCGAAGCCAATCGTGGTTTCCTTCCCGTCCGCCTTCCGGTACCTGAAGCGCCAGAACTTCCCGCCGGAAGGGTGGATCTCAAGATAAAGCCCGTGTCCATCAAACAGCTTCACCAGCTTGGTTTGAGCCTTCGCGCGCTTGATCTGAGAGTCGCTGAGGGGTTGCGCTAGTCGTGGCATGTGACCTCCTGTCTCCTGGTTAGACATCGGGGGCACAGTCAGGTGCGGCCGGTTTAAGGGTAAAACTTGCAGGGGACTGATCGTATACCCTGACGCCTACCCCCAAAATCCTGGACGTGGCTGGACACATGAGGACGTCACAAGACAAAAAACCCCCGGGCCTCAGTATGAGTTCCGGGGGTTTTAGGCGTTTGCTAAAGCTCAGCAAACATCAATCTGGCGGAGACGGTGGGATTCGAACCCACGATACGGGTATAAGCCGTATGCTTCCTTAGCAGGGAAGTGCCTTCGGCCACTCGGCCACGTCTCCAATCAGAACCAACTTTGTCGGTCAGCGCTGAGTGCAGGCATCTTAAGGGTTGGTGCCTGTTGCGTCAAGGACGCACGCCCAAAATTTTGAAAATTGTTAAGCTTGCTCGAGGTTAAATGCCTTGTGCAGGGCGCGCACGGCCAGCTCCATGTATTTCTCGTCGATCAGCACCGAGATCTTGATCTCCGAGGTCGAGATCATCAGGATGTTGATGCCCTCTTCCGACAGGGTGCGGAACATCTGCGAGGCCACGCCCACGTGGCTGCGCATGCCCACGCCGACCGCCGACACCTTCGACACCTTGGCGTCGCCCAGGATCTTGGCCGCGCCCAGCGCCTCGCGCTGAGCTTCCAGCACGCCCATCGCCTTGACGTAGTCGTTGCGCGAGACGGTGAAGGTGAAATCGGTCTTGCCGTCCACCGACTGGTTCTGGATGATCATGTCCACTTCAACATTGGCCTCGGCGATGGGGCCGAGGATGTGGAAGGCGACGCCCGGCTTGTCCGGCACGCCCAGGACGGTGATCTTGGCTTCATCGCGATTGAAGGCGATACCGGAGATGACGGCTTGTTCCATATTGCTTTCTTCCTCAAACGAAATCAGGGTGCCGGACTTCGCTTCTTCGTCCAGCGGCATCAGGGGATCGGTCAGCGACGACAGCACGCGCGTCGGGACCTGGTAGTTGCCTGCGAATTCGACCGAACGGGTCTGCAGGACCTTGGAGCCCAGCGACGCCAGTTCGAGCATTTCCTCGAAGGTGATCTTGTTCAGGCGGCGCGCCTCGTGCACCACGCGCGGGTCGGTCGTGTAGACGCCGTCCACGTCGGTGTAGATCAGGCACTCGTCGGCCTTGAGCGCGGCGGCGATCGCCACGGCCGAGGTGTCCGAACCGCCACGCCCCAGGGTCGAGATGTTGCCATCTTCGTCCATGCCCTGGAAACCCGTGATGATCACGATCTTGCCGGCTTCGAGGTCGCCGCGCACGCGGGTGTCGTCGATCGACTGGATGCGCGCCTTGGTGAACGAGGAGTCGGTGCGGATGCCCGCCTGCCAGCCGGTGTAGGAAACCGCATCCTTGCCGATGGCCAGCAGGGCCATCGCCAGCAGGCCGACCGAGACCTGCTCGCCGGTCGAGGCAATCATGTCCAGTTCGCGCGGGTCCGGCTGCGGCATGATTTCCTTGGCCAGTCCGATCAGGCGGTTGGTTTCGCCGGACATTGCGGAAGGCACCACCACGATCTGGTGGCCGGCATCATGCCACTTGGCCACACGGGCCGCGACATTCTTGATACGGTCCGTCGAGCCCATCGACGTCCCGCCATATTTGTGGACAATTAAAGCCATATCAGGAGGGTTCCAGCTTGTTGAGAGATCAAAAGGAGATCTTTACTCTAGCATGCTGCAGCGCAGTATCACAAGACTGGCGGGGCAAAAAGCTATACGAAAAGAAAATAAAGTAATACCTTTTTCGTATAGAAACTCTTTACCCGTGCTGGGCAGGATCGGCGACCCAGCGCAGCGCGATACGGCCGCCCTGCCCTGCTCCCTCACTCAGGTAGCGGCAATCCATCCCGATGCCGGCGGCAAACAGCAGTTCCCGGTCGGACCAGACCAGCGGCGCGCGTTCGCGCTCCCAGGCCGGCACGCCGAGCGCCTGGTAGTGCTGCTTGAGGCTGCGGCTGGGGCGGTTGGCGGCCGGCTTGAGGCGCTCGCCCCCCTGGCGGAAGTCGATCGTCAGGGGCCGGCTGCGCAGCCAGGCCGGATCGAAGCCCTGCGCTGCCGGCTCGAAATGCAGCACGCCGCCGTAGGCCGGGAAGGCCAGCGCGGCCTCGCCGCGCCAACGGAAGCCTTCGCCCTCTTTCACAAGAACGCCTTCGTCGTCGGGGTCGCGCATGCCGGCCAGGTCCGGCAGCTTCGGGGTGATGAAGAGTTTGCCGCGGTGACGGCGGATGTGGCAGGCCGGATGGGTCACCTTCAGCTGCGCGTCCTCGCGCGCCGAGAACAGCTGCGACACCATTTCGCCCAGCCAGGCGCTCGAGGGCATGGCCAGGCCGCGGCTGGAAAACAGGTGGCGCAGCATGTTGTCGATGCGGTCGCGGCTGAGCTGCTGCACGCGTGCCAGGTCGATCGCGTCGCCGTCGAGGCTGGCGGCCAGGTCCTGCTGCGCCACCTCGTCGAGGATGCGCTGGGCCGACTGCACGTGGGCGGCCCCGCGCGCCAGGCGCTGCTGGTAGCCCGGGAAGCTGGCCGCCAGCGCCGGCATGACGCCGTGCCGCAGCGCGTTGCGCGCATGACGCGCGTCGCTGTTCGATTCGTCCTCGACCCAGTCGAGGCCTTCGGCACGCGCGTAGTCGTCGAGCTGGGCGCGCGCCAGCGCCAGCAGCGGGCGCGCCATCACCAGCGCCTCGTCGCCCAGCAGGCCGGGGGCGCGATTGGCCGCATCCATGCCCGACAGCCCGGCCGGGCCGGCACCGCGCAGCAGCTGCAGCAGCACGGTCTCGGCCTGGTCGTCCAGGTGGTGGGCGGTGAGCAGCAGCGGCACGCCATGCTGCACGCACATCTCGCCCAGGGCGCGATAGCGCAGTTTGCGGGCCGCGGCCTCGAGGCCGTCCTTGCCTTTCACGACCTCGACGCGGCGATGGTCGAAGGCGATGCCCAGCGCGGCGCAGGCCTGCGCGCAATGCGCCAGCCAGGCGTCGGCGTTCGGGCTCAGGCCGTGGTGGACGTGAAAGGCGTGCAGGGGAATGCCGGATTCGGCGGCCCAGGCGTGCGCGAGCCGCAGCAGGGCCATCGAATCGAGGCCGCCGCTGCAGGCAAGGGCAATCGAGCTGGGGGAATACGTTTGACGCAGGCCATGCATGGCCTGCGCAAAGACTGCCGGGACCTGCCCGGCCTTGGTGGAACTCACTCTTCGCGCGGCAGCGTTTCCTTGAACTTGCCGTAGCTCATCAGCTTCGCGTGACGGGCTTCGAGCAGGTCCTTGGTCTTCATGCCCTGGAACTGGCGCAGGGTGTCGGCCAGCGCGCGCTTGAGCAGCTGGGCCATCTGCTTCGGATCGCGGTGCGCGCCGCCCAGCGGCTCGTTGACGATCTTGTCGATCAGGCCCATGGCTTTCAGGCGGTGCGCGGTCAGGCCCAGCGCATCGGCAGCGTCGCTGGCGCGCTCGGAGGTCTTCCAGAGGATCGAGGCGCAGCCTTCCGGCGAGATCACCGAATAGGTCGAGTACTGCAGCATCAGCACGGCGTCGCCGACGGCAATGGCCAGCGCGCCGCCCGAACCGCCTTCGCCGATGATGGTGGCGATCAGCGGCACTTTCAGCTCGGCCATGACGTACAGGTTGTGGCCGATGGCTTCGGACTGGCCGCGCTCTTCGGCGTCGATGCCCGGGAAGGCGCCCGGGGTGTCCACGAAAGTGAAGATCGGCAGGCCGAATTTTTCGGCCAGCTTCATCAGGCGCATGGCCTTGCGGTAGCCTTCCGGACGCGGCATGCCGAAGTTGCGCATGGCGCGCTCCTTGGTGTCGCGGCCCTTCTGGTGGCCGATGACCATGCAGGCCTGGCCGTTGAAGCGCGCCAGGCCGCCGATGATCGACTGGTCGTCGGCGAAGCTGCGGTCGCCGTGCAGTTCGTGGAAGTCGGTGAAGATCGCGTTCACGTAGTCCATGGTATACGGACGCTGCGGGTGACGGGCGATCTGCGACACCTGCCACGGGGTCAGCTTGGCGTAGATGTCCTTGGTCAGTTGCTGGCTCTTCTTGGCCAGGCGGTCGATCTCTTCGGAGATGTCGACGGCGGAGTCGTCCTGCACGAACCGCAGCTCTTCAATCTTGGAATCCAGCTCGGCGATTGGCTGCTCAAAATTGAGGAAAGTTGTTTTAGTCATTGTACCTCCGGATTATTTCGTGGCCGCAGCGTTTCCGTTCGCGCAGCATGCACCGGGTCTCGTGGACCCCTGTTTTGGGCGTTATTTTACCGTACCCGAACCGTGTAGCGGTCAAGGCAGCGGATCGAGGCTACGCCATAAGTACCAGGTTGCCACCGTTCTCCAGGGCTCCCAGTTCGCCGCCACCTCGCGCGCATCGCTGCGAGAAACAGGTTCGCCAGAGAAATAATTCTGGCTGATTCCCTGGATCAGGCCGGGATCGTCGAGCGGCAACACGTTTGGACGGAGCAGATTAAATATCAAAAACATCTCCGCTGTCCAGCGGCTGATGCCGCGGATCTGGACCAGTTCGGCGATGACGGCCTCGTCGTCCATCTGCGACCACAGGTCGGCATGGACGCGCTTGGCCTTGAAACTGTCGGCCAGGTCGAGGATGTATTCGGTCTTGCGCTTGGACAATCCGCAGCCCGAGAGCGCGACGGCGCCGGCCTTCAGCACCTGCGAGGGCGACAGCTTCGGACAGGTCGCCAGCAGCTTGCCCCAGGCCGCGTCGGCCGCCTTGGGCGTCACCTGCTGGCCCACGATCGAGCGCGCCAGCGTGGTGAACGGGTCGGGTTGGCCGCGCAGGTGCAGGTCGCCGAACTGCGGGATGAGCTTGGCCATGATGCGGTCGCGTCCCATGAGCTCGGCCTTGGCTTCGGCCCAGTAGGCGGGAACTGTCAGCTCACCCTGCGGCTCTTCCGGCGCCGCGGACTTGTCCTTGTCGGCCGCCATTATGCGCGGCGCCAGGTCGTCGTTCCGTCCGGCTTGTCTTCCAGGATGATCCCGGCGGCAGTCAGTTCGGCGCGGATGGCGTCCGCTTCGGCAAAATTGCGGGCCTTCTTGGCCGCGGCGCGGCGCGCGATGGCATCGACGATGCCCGCATCCCCGCCCTGCTCGCCGCCTTGCAGGTAGGCTTGCGGCGCGCGCTCGAGCAGGCCCAGCACGCCGGCCAGCGCCTTCAGCTGGCGCGCGGCGTCGAGGGACTTGCTGCGATTGACCTCGCCGGCCAGGTCGAACAGCTCGGCTACGGCGAGCGGGGTGTTGAAATCGTCGTCCATGGCTTCGCGGAAGCGCAGCGCATGGGCTTCTTCCCAGTCGACCGCCGGGGCGTCGAGCCCGATGTCGACAGTGGAAAGCGCGGTGTACAGGCGGGTCAGCGCGCCCTTGGCGTCGTCGATGTGGGCATCCGAATAGTTCAGCGGGCTGCGGTAGTGGGCGCGCAGCATGAAGAAGCGGATGACTTCGGCGTCGTACTGCTTGAGCACGTCGCGGATGGTGAAGAAATTGCCCAGCGACTTGGACATCTTCTCGTTGTCCACGCGTACGAAGCCGTTGTGGATCCAGTAGTTGACCATGTTGCCGCCGAAAGCGCCTTCGGACTGCGCGATCTCGTTCTCGTGATGCGGGAACTGCAGGTCGGCGCCGCCGCCGTGGATGTCGAAGTGCTGGCCCAGGGTGGCGCAGGACATGGCCGAGCACTCGATGTGCCAGCCCGGACGGCCCTTGCCCCATTTGGAATCCCACTTGGCTTCAAGCGGCTCGCTTTCCTTGGCGGCCTTCCACAACACGAAGTCGAGCGGATCGCGCTTGCCGCTTGCGACGTCGACGCGCTCGCCGGCGCGCAGATCGTCGAGCGACTTGCCGGACAGCTTGCCGTAGCCCGCGAAGCCGCGCACCGCGTAGTTGACGTCGCCGTCCTCGCTCTTGTAGGCCAGGCCCTTGGACTCCAGCTGCTCGATGATCGACAGCATCTGCGGCACGTATTCGGTGGCGCGCGGCACCACGGTCGGCGGCAGCATGTTGAGCGCCGCGATGTCTTCGTCCATGTACCTGACGTTGCGCTCGACCAGCTGGCCGATGGTCTCGCCGTTCTCGACCGCGCGCTTGATGATCTTGTCGTCGATGTCGGTGATGTTGCGGACGTACTTGACCTCGTAGCCCGAGGCCATGAGCCAGCGATAGATGACGTCGAAGGCCATCATCATCCGCGCGTGCCCGACGTGGCAGTAGTCGTACACGGTCATGCCGCACACATACATGCCGACCTTGCCGGCTTCCATCGGGACAAATACCTGCTTGTCACGCGCGAGCGTGTTGTAAATCTTCAGTTGGCTCATGGGTGTGTTCTGGCGAGGGAGAGGATCGGGGGCAAGTACGGCGCTGCGCAAGCTAGTGCGGGCACGGCGGGAAATGCGTCGAGATCGTCTGGACCCTCTGGTGTTGTTCTTCTTTGATAGAATGGGACGTTCTGCGCAAAGTATAGCATTGTTAAAATCCCGTCTGGCCGCATATGGCTCAGCTTTATTTTTCGGGAAAAGACTTGACACCGTCTTGCGCGGCGTCCACCAGAGGAGAGCCTAGACAATGACCACTTCGTTCCGCCGCTCGCTGCTCAAGGGCATCGCCCTGGGCGCCGGCGCCCTGCTGCTGTCCGGCGCCGCCCTGGCTGCGCCGCAGGAAACGCCGACCGACGCCCCTGCCGAGGCGCCCGCCGCGCCCGTCGTGAAGGGTCCGCAGGTGGCGATCAAGACCTCGATGGGCGAGATCGTCGTCCAGCTCGACGAGGAACGGGCGCCGAAGACCGTCGCCAACTTCATGCAATACGTCAAGCAAGGCTTCTACAAGGGCACGATCTTCCACCGGGTGATCGACGGCTTCATGATCCAGGCCGGCGGCATGAACGAGAAATTCGAGGGCCGCAAGACCAACAAACCGGTCAAGAACGAATCGAACAACGGCCTGTCGAACCAGCCGTACACGATCTCGATGGCGCGCGAAGACCACCCGGATTCGGCCACCTCGCAGTTCTTCATCAACGTGGCCGACAATTCGGGCATCGACTACCCGCTCTACAAGGGCTCCGGCTATACCGTCTTCGGCAAGGTCGTGAAGGGCCAGGAAGTGGTGGACAAGATCAAGGGCGTGGTGGTCGACGACGTGCGCGGCATGCAGAACGTGCCGGTGACGCCGATCTTCATTAAGTCCGTGACCGTCCTCAAGGGCGACAAGCTAGTAAAATAGCGGATGTGCAATTCGCATTGTTAACACGCATCATTCACAATACCAAGGAAGAGGACACCAGATGACCAGCGTTCGCATGACCACCAACATGGGCAACATCACCGTCGAACTGGATGCCGACAAGGCTCCGAAGACCGTCGCCAACTTTATCGACTACGTCAACAAGGGTCATTTCAGCAACACCATCTTCCACCGCGTGATCAAGGACTTCATGATCCAGGGCGGCGGCTTCGAACCGGGCATGAAGCAGAAAGCCACCGACACGACCGTCGAGAACGAAGCCAAGAACGGCCTGAAGAACGACAAGTACACCATCGCCATGGCCCGCACCTCGGCGCCGCACTCGGCATCGGCCCAGTTCTTCATCAACACCAAGGACAACGCCTTCCTGAACTACCCGGGCCAGGACGGCTGGGGCTATGCCGTGTTCGGCAGGGTCACCGAAGGCCAGGACATCGTCGACCAGATCAACGGCGTGAAGACCACCCGCAGCGGCATGCACTCGGACGTGCCCGTCGATCCGGTCATCATCGAGAAGGTCGAAGTCATCTGATGCAGCACGTGCGCGCGGGTCGGCAGTACCCCTCGGTTTCATGACCACGCCCAAGCGCACGTTTGCGCTGTTCATCTCGGACCTGCACCTGCAGGCCGCCCATCCGCGCACGGCCGAAGCCTTCTTCGCTTTCCTGGCCGAGCGCGCGGTGCATGCCGAGCGGCTCTACCTGCTCGGCGACATTTTCGAATACTGGGCCGGCGACGACGATCTCGCCGAGCCTTTCCACCAGCAGGTCATCCAGGCGATCCGCGCCGTGAGCGCTGCCGGCACGGCCGTGTACTGGCTGGCCGGCAACCGCGATTTCCTGGTCGGGCCGGGCTTCGCCGAAGCGGCCGGCCTCAGCCTGCTGGAGGAACCCCACATCGTCACGGCCGGCGGCCGGCGCATCGCCCTGGTGCATGGCGACGCCCAGTGCACCGCCGACCTCAAGTACATGGCCTTCCGCGCCCAGGTGCGCGACCGCGCATGGCAGCAGCAGTTCCTGCAACTGCCGCTGGCGCAGCGCAAGGCCGTCATCGCCGGGCTGCGCGAAGGCAGCCGCGAGGCGCAGGCCGGCAAGTCCTACGAGATCATGGATGTGGCGCCGGCGGCCGTGCAGGCGCTGTTCGAGGCGGCCGATGCGGGCGTGATCATCCATGGGCATACGCACCGGCCGGCCGTGCATGAGACGGATGGCAAGCTGCGCTATGTGCTGCCGGACTGGGAACTGGACGTCGAGCCGCGGCGCGGCGGGTGGATCGCGCTTGGCCACGACGGGACGCTCTCGCGCCACGATTTTTCGTAGGGTGGGCGGGCGCAAGTCCGTTATGAGCAGACGCGACGGCTGATCTTGCGCCAGTTGAACGCGCGGCCGGCACACCCGACCACCCTACCGGACGGCATCGAGTAATTCCGGGTGCTTGCCCAGCAGGCGCAGCAGTTTTACCAGCGCCACCGGCGCTGACGCCTCGCCCGACTCGTAGCGCGCAAAGTCCCCCTCCCCGTCTCCGAACAACGCGTCGGCCTTCTGCCGGGTCAAGCCCAGCGCCTTGCGCATGGCCCGGATCGCCTTCAGTTCCTGCGCATCGACCTGCTTGCGGAAGGCCGCCACCAGTTCGCCGTAGTGATCGTGCTCGCCCTGGGCGAACATGACTTCCTTGCAGCCGGCGCAATGCTCGACCACGACGTCGGGGATCGTCGTGCTCTGTCCCTTGTAGGTGTACTGCATTTCCCTGATCGCGTGCGCCAGCGGCGAGATCCCGCAGTTCGGGCACTTCAGCATCGCTTCCTCCTCTGTATCTTGCCATCCGTTCGCCATCCTACCAAAGCAGGCCGCAGGGCCGCGCCCGACTATTTGTTCAATATGTATGTTTACATTTAACAAACCACTGTTATACTTCACTACAACACCACCTCAACGCAACACCAAGGAGACAAACGTGCACAACGCAGCGCCAAGACAAGGGAGGACTGGACATGACAGTCGGCTGGAATGACAACGCACCCATTTACCGCCAGCTCAAGGAGCGGGTGGTGGGCATGATGCTCGACGGTATTCTGAAAGCCGGCGACGCCCTGCCCTCGGTCCGCCAGATCGCGGCCGAATATCAACTCAACCCGATCACCGTATCGAAGGCTTACCAGGAACTGGTCGACGAGAACTTAGTGGAAAAGCGAAGGGGAATTGGCATGTACGTTACCGAAGGAGCAAGCGAGAAACTCTTGGCCACCGAACGCGAGCGTTTCATCCGCGAGGAATGGCCTGCCATGGTCGAGCGCATCCGACGCCTCGGCCTGAACGTCGAGCAGCTGCTGCAGGCCTCCGGCAAGCACGCGCCGGGAGGTTCGGCATGAACGCCGTGCTCTCCGCGCGCGGCCTGAGCAAGCGTTACGGCAAGCGCACCGCCGTCGACGGCATCGACTTCGAGGTGCCGGCCGGCCGCATCGTCGGCCTGATCGGCCCGAACGGCTCGGGCAAGACCACCACGCTCAAGGCCGCCCTCGGCCTGATTCCCTTCGACGGCCAGCTCTCGGTGCTGGGCTTCAATCCGCGCACCCAGCGCGACGACCTGATGAAGGAAACCTGCTTCATCGCCGACGTCGCCATCCTGCCGCGCTGGCTGCGGGTGAAGGATGCGGTCGACTTCGTCGAAGGCGTGCATCCGCGCTTCAACCGCGCCAAGGCCGAGCGCTACATCGCGAACACCAAGCTCAGGCCGAGCATGAAGGTCAAGGAAATGTCGAAGGGCATGATCGTCCAGCTGCACCTGGCGCTGGTGATGGCGATCGACGCCAAGCTGCTGGTGCTCGACGAGCCGACCCTCGGACTGGACATCCTTTACCGCAAGCAGTTCTACCAGAACCTGCTGGAAGACTATTTTGACGAGCAGAAGACCATCGTCATCACCACCCACCAGGTGGAAGAAGTCGAGCACATCCTGACCGACCTGATGTTCATCCGCGAAGGCAAGATCGTGCTGGCCGCCTCGATGGAAGAGATCGGCGAACGCTACACCGAAGTGATGGTCCCGGCCGACAAGGTCGGCGCCGCGAGCGCGCTGGCCCCGATCGACCAGCGCACCGTGTTCGGCAAGGCCGTGATGCTGTTCGACGGCGTGTCGCGCACCCAGCTCGCCCAGCTCGGCGAGACCCGCAATCCCAGCGTTGCCGACCTGTTCGTCGCAACCATGAAAGGAAGCTACGCATGAAAACGATGAAATGGCTGCTCCGGCGCGAATTCTGGGAGCACAAGGGGGCCTTCTTCTGGGCGCCGGTCGCGGTGGCGGCGGCGATGATCCTGCTGGTGGGCGGCGGCTTCATGTACGCGATGGCCTTCGGCGGCCACGAGACCATCCAGATCGACGGCCACAAGGTGGTCTCGATCCAGGGCATTCCGCCGGCGCTGCGCTACAAGATCGCGCACGTCGCGGCCTCCGGCTACATGGGCCTGGCCATGCCGCTGTTCCTGGTGCTGACCGTGGTGGTGTTCTTCTACTGCCTGTCGGCGCTGTACGACGACCGCCGCGACCGCAGCATCCTGTTCTGGAAGTCGCTGCCACTGTCGGACCGCGACACCGTGCTGTCGAAGGTGCTCACCGCACTGGTCGTGGCGCCCCTGGTCACGATCGCGATCGGCACCGCCACCTCGCTCATCCTGCTGGTGCTCGGCATGATCAGCGCCACCGGCAAGGGCTTCAACCTGTTCGCCCCGGTGCTGATGGAACCGAACCTGTACCTGAGCCCGCTGTACCTGGTGGCCTTCCTGCCCCTGTACATCATCTGGGCGCTGCCGACCGTCGGCTGGCTGCTGATGGTGTCGAGCTGGGCCCGTTCGAAGGTCTTCCTGTGGGCGGTCGGCACGCCGCTGATCGCGGTGCTGGTCCTGAAGTGGTTCAACTTCATCGTCGGCCACGTCTCGGATACCATCTTCGACATCGACTGGTTCGTGTCGGAAGTGGTGGCGCGCGGCCTGGGCGGCCTGGTGCCGGGGATCTGGCTGTCGCACGGCGACATCGTGGTGATCAACAAGGAGGTCGGCCTCGACCCGACCCAGCTGCTCGGCCTGTCGTATGCGACGCTGGCCAGCCCGGGCGTCTGGGTTGCCGCAGCGGTGGGCGCCGGCATGATCTACGCGGCGATGCGCCTGCGCCGCTGGCGCGATGAAGGCTGAACCGGTGCGCGCCCTCGCTGCGATCGGGCTCGGCACCCTGCTTCTCTGCGGCGGCGCCACCGCCGCCGAGGACAAGCCGGTGCGCGAACTGGAGCCGGTGCATGTCAACGCCATGCGCAATCCGGAAGTGCGCAAGTACAAGGTCATCCTGGCCGGCCTGGACGCCTTCGACAGGCACCGCCAGCTGGCGCCGGCGGCCGAACGGCTGCAGTTCCGGCTGCGGGCGCAGGCAAAGGACGAGGCGGCGCAGCCGCTGGCGATCCGGCTGGTGGGCGACGCGGGTTTCAACATGCCGCTCCCCATCGACGCCGAAGGCCGCTTCGTGGTGCCGCGCAGCGAGGCGGCCGAGGATGCGGAGAGCGAACTGGAGCTCAACCGCAAGCGCCACGCCTACCGCACCGACCCCGACATCCGCACGCCGGGCCTGCCCGCCAACCAGCGCCGCCTGGGCGACCTGCGGCTGGAGTGCAAGGTGACGGTGGCGATGGCCAAGGAAGAGATCCCGACCTTCGTGGTGTTGGCCATCAATACCATCATCCTGCGGACCGACTGGTGCAACTTCTTCGGCGACCCGGATGATTTCCGTTGGGAAGGCGTGAGCAAGAAGGCGCACTTCCCCTTCCGCAGCGAGCGGCCGCTCGCCGGCGCGGTGCTGGTCGACGGGAACCGCTCGGCAAAACTGGAAGCCAAGGGCAAGACCTTCCAGGTGCCGATCGGGAACCCGAACTGGAGCGACGACGCCGTGGTCGAACTGAGCTATGCCGACGCGCCGGACGCGCCTACTGGAACTGCTGGCGAAACGCCTCGAACTGCGCCTTGAGGTCCTCGAGCTCGCCGCGCAAGGCGGCGACTTCCTGCTCCAGCTGGCCGACGCGGCTGGCGCCGCCACCGCCCAGGCCAGCGCCGGCGGCGGGCGGCTCGTAGGCGGCCAGTTCGCCGCCCAGCAGGTGGCCGTAGCGCGCTTCCTTGGTACCCGGCGCGCGGTCCAGCCTGGCAACCAGCGGCGGGTATTTGTCGATCAGGAACTGCAGCACGGTTTCGACTTCGGGCACGCCCTTGAATTCGAACAGGCGGCCGCTGCGGGTGCGGATCTCGCCGGCGGTCTGCAGGCCGCGCAGCATCAGGATGGCAAGCACCGCCACCTTGTCCTGCTCCAGGGTCCACTTGATGCGCATGCGGTGTTCGTACTTGACCACGCGCGCGCCGGCCTGCGAAATGGCGCTGACCAGCTTCTTCTCGATCAGGCGCTGCAGGGTATCCTGCACCACCTCGTCGGTCAGCTGCATGATCGGGTCGCGGCTCGACAATTGGTTGCAGCCGTTGACGATCGCATTCACCGACATCGGGTAGTTATCGGGCGTCAGCGCCTCTTTCTCGGCCAGTACCGCGAGCACGCGGATTTCCATCGGGTCCAGCAGCGCGGCATTCGCAGGCGCCTCGGGCGCCTCGGGCGCGCCCGTCACGTCATTCGTCATTCGGTTCCTCAATCGACCAGTCGGTTCAGTTGTTCCGAATCGAGTTTATCACCCTCGGCCACCTTCGGACAGCACAGGCCTGCCTCGCGCATGGTATTGGTAAGGCGCTCGATCTGCTCGTCCTGGCGCGCCACGTGGTCGATCAGGCCGCGCAAGGCCTTCGACAGCGGGTCGTCGCCGTTGGGCGTGACGCCATAGGCGGCGAACAGCTGGGCGCTGCGCGACTGGTCTTCCTTGCGGATGATGTGGGCCGGGTTGCCGACCGCGGTGGCGCCGCCAGGCACCGGCTTGATGACCACGGCGTTCGAGCCGACCTTGGCGTATTCGCCCACGGTGAAGGCGCCCAGCACCTGGGCGCCGGCGCCGACGATCACGCCGCGCTCGAGCGTCGGGTGGCGCTTGGTGCCGGCCACCAGGGTGGTGCCGCCCAGGGTGACGCCCTGGTAGATGGTGCAGTCGTCGCCGACCACGGCGGTCTCGCCGATGACCACGCCGAAGCCGTGGTCGATGAAGACCCGGCGCCCGATGGTGGCGCCGGGGTGGATCTCGATGCCGGTGATGACGCGGGCGAGGTAGGAAATGAAGCGCCCGACCCACTTCAGCCCGAGCTGCCAGCAGGCGTGCGCCCAGCGGTGCATGATGACCGCGTGCAGGCCGGGATAGCAGGTCAGGACTTCCCAGCCGTTACGGGCGGCGGGGTCGCGCTGGATGATGCTCCGGATATCGTCGCGTAGATGAGAAAACATAATAAGGATGATCGCAAACCAGGGGGTGATGGTAGCGTATGTGCGGACGGTTTGCTTGGGGTGGTGCAGGAACGCTTGCGACAATGGCTGCGCAAACGGATCGGGGGCAATGCCACGGGCATTGCCCCCGATCTGGACGGGCTAAATCAGCCTTCGCGGGCGATCCGCTGGCGCCGCGCCTCGTACAGGCACACGCCCGACGCGACCGACACGTTCAGGCTCTCGACCGAGCCGAACATCGGGATGTTGACCAGCAGGTCGCAGGTCTCGCGGGTCAGGCGGCGCATGCCCTCGCCTTCCGAGCCCATCACCAGCGCAGTCGGGCCGGTGAAATCGGCTTCGTACAGGCCCTTGTCGGCGTCGTCCGAGGTGCCGATCAGCCAGATGCCGCGGTCCTTCAGCTCGCGCATGGTGCGCGCCAGGTTGGTCACCGTGATGTAGGGGACGGTCTCGGCCGCGCCGCTCGCCACCTTCGCCGCGGTGGCGTTCAGGCCCACCGCGCGGTCTTTCGGGACGATGACCGCGTGCGCGCCGACGCCGTCGGCCACGCGCAGGCAGGCGCCCAGGTTGTGCGGATCGGTGATGCCGTCCAGGATGAGCAGCAGCGGAGGACCTTCGATCGCATCGAGCAGCTCGTCCAGGTTGCGCGCCAGCGCCAGCTGGCTGGCGAAGGCGATCACGCCCTGGTGGCGGCGGGTGCCGGTGATCTTGTCGAGACGCGCGGCGTCGACCGGCATCACGCGCACGCCGGCCTCTTTCGCGCTGGCGATCAGGGCCTTCATGCGGGCATCATTGCGCTCGGCATCGACGAAGATCTCTTCCACCGACTGGGCCTCGTGGCGCAGCCGCGAGGTCACCGCGTGGAACCCGAATAACATTTTATTTTTCATGTATTACTGTTTCTTCCTGCTGGTTTTGGACGCAGGGGTCTTGGCCCCTGCTTTGCTTGCCGGTGCGCTCTTGGTCGCACGCGTGGTTGGGGTCTTGCCGGCGGTCTTGGCGGCGGCCTTCGGCGCGCCCTTTGCCGTGCCTGCGGCCGCGGCCTTGCCGGCGGTCTTGGCATCGGACTTGCGGGCACTGCGCGGCACGCGCGGCGGCGGCACGAAGACCACGTCCTGGTCGTCGCTTTCGTCTTCTTCGGTGCTGGTGTAGCGCGACGGCGCCAGCGGGGCCGGCTCGGCGGAGGCAGCAGCGCCCTTGGCCTTGCGCTTCTTGGGCGGCTTCGGTTCGCGCGCTTCGAGCGCGGCCTGGCGCGCGCGCTCGAGCGGCGCCGGGACGGCTTCCTGCGTCTCTGCCAGCACCAGGTCGATCTTGCGCGCTTCCAGGTCGACCTTGGCCACTTTGACATTGACCTTGCTGGTCAGCTTGTAGGTCTGGCCGCTGCGCTCGCCGCGCAGTTCGTGGCGCGCTTCGTCGTACTGGAAGTAGTCGGTGCCCAGGCCGCTGATGTGCACCAGGCCCTCGACGTAGAGCTGGTCGAGCGTGACGAAGATGCCGAACGGGGTCACGCCGGACACGGTGCCGGTGAAGTCCTCGCCCAGCTTGTCCTGCATGAAGTAGCACTTCAGCCAGTTCTCGACGTCGCGCGAGGCTTCGTCGGCGCGGCGCTCGTTGGCCGAGCAGTGCACGCCCAGCGCGTCCCAGATGGTCAGGTCCTTCTCGTTCTTCTGGGTGCCGGCGGCCTTGTCCTTGGCGGCCTGCTTGCGCGCCGAGTTCGAGATGGTGGTGTTCAGCTTGCCCAGCTCGATGCCCTTCGGCTCGTACTTCTTCCCTTGCAGGATGGCCTTGATGGCGCGGTGGGTCAGCAGGTCGGGGTAGCGGCGGATCGGGCTGGTGAAGTGGGCATAGGCCTCGTAGGCCAGGCCGAAGTGGCCGACGTTGTCCGGGCTGTAGACGGCCTGCTGCATCGAGCGCAGCAGCATGGTCTGCAGCAGTCCGGCGTCCGGGCGCTCCTTGATCTTCTGCATCACCTCGGCATAGTCGCGCGCGCTCGGCTTGTCGCCGCCGCCCAGGTTCAGGCCGACCAGTTTCAGGAAGGTGCGCAGTTGCAGCAGCTTTTCCTCGGTCGGGGTCGCGTGGATGCGGAAGGTGCCGGGGTGCTTGTGGCGGATCAGGAGGTCGGCCGCGCACACGTTGGCGGCCAGCATGCACTCTTCGATCAGGCGGTGCGCGTCGTTGCGGGTGCGCGGGATGATCTTCTCGATCTTGCCCACGGCATTGCAGACGATGTAGGTCTCGGTGGTCTCGAAGTCGATCGCGCCGCGTTCCTGGCGCGCCTTCAACAGGGCGCGGAACACTTCGTTCAGGTGCAGCAGGTGCGGCACGATGCCCGGGCGGCGCTGCGCTTCCGGACCGCCGGTGTTGCCGAGGATGTCGGCCACTTCGTTGTAGGTCAGGCGCGCGGCCGAGTGCATCACGGCCGGATAGAACTGGTAGGCCGTCACTTCGCCGTCCTGGGTCACGACCATGTCGCACACCAGGGTGCAGCGGTCGACCGCCGGGTTCAGCGAACACAGGCCGTTGGACAGCTTCTCGGGCAGCATCGGGATCACGCGGCGCGGGAAGTACACCGAGGTGCTGCGCTCGATCGCGTCCTGGTCGAGGGCGTCGTTCGGCTTGACGTAGTGGCTGACGTCGGCGATGGCGACCAGCAGGCGGTAGCCCCTGGTGCGGCCGATCTTGACCGGTTCGCAATAGACCGCGTCGTCGAAGTCGCGCGCGTCTTCGCCGTCGATCGTCACCAGCGGCATGTCGCGCAGGTCGACGCGGTTTGCCAGGTCGGCATCGACCACTTCGTTCGGCAGGCGGTTGGCCTGCTTCAGTGCGGCGGCGGAGAACACGTGCGGCACGCCGAACTTGCGCACCGCGATCTCGATTTCCATGCCCGGGTCGTCCAGCTCGCCGAGCACCTCGACGATCCGGCCGGTAGGCTGCTGGAAGCGCGAAGGCTGCTCGATCAGTTCGACGCTGACCACCTGCCCCGCCTTGGCCTTGCCCGGCCCGCCCGCCACCAGCACGTCCTGGCTGATGCGGATGTCTTCCGGCGAGACGATCCAGACGCCGCCTTCGTTCATCAGGCGGCCGATCAGGTGGGTGTTGGCGCGTTCGACCACTTCGACGATGGTCCCTTCCGGACGGCCGCGGCGATCGGTGCCGGTGACGCGTGCGCGCACGCGGTCGCCGTTGAGCACCTTGTTCATTTCCTTATCGTTCAGGAACAGGTCGTCGCCGCCCTCATCCGGAATGACGAAGCCGTAGCCGTCGCGGTGCGCGCTGACGCGGCCGGTGATGAAACCGGACTGGTCGGCCAACAGATAGGTGCCGGCGACGTCGGCGCGGATCTGGCCGTCGCGCTCCATGGCGTTGAGCCTGCGGCCGAGCACTTCCTGCGCGGCGGGCTTGACCTTCAGGGCGCGCGCCAGGTCGGCCGCGCCGAGCGGACCCTTGGCACTGCGAAAGATGGCGAGGATTTCCTCGCGGCTAGGAATGGTATGAGTAGGTTGCTTCAAATCGTTTTCTTATTTCTCTTAAGTAGGGAGCCGCCAACGCAGCGCCTGGATGATGATTGATTGACACCTTGACAGGCGTAGTGTAACGGAGAGCTGCAGGATTCGCCTAACGTATGCGGCGAAGTGTGCTCGCAGGCTCCCATGACAAATCCCCATTGCGGGGCTTTTGACTTTTGCAATCCTTCCGCTATAATCTCGGTCTCTTCAGCAACGCAGCTCGCTGCAGCAGGAGAAAAGCAGTAGCGGTCAGTGTATTCGACGCTGCGGTCAACGAAAGTTGATCTGGCGAAAAATGACAAAGCCTGCTATTGTAGCAGAGTTGGTTCAGTGCCCACGTGGCGGAATTGGTAGACGCGCATGGTTCAGGTCCATGTGCCGCGAGGTGTGGGGGTTCGAGTCCCTCCGTGGGCACCACTCTACCGGAGTAGTTTTCCGCAAGCAGTATCGTTGTAAAGTCTGTTGTAGCAGTATCAGTGCCCACGTGGCGGAATTGGTAGACGCGCATGGTTCAGGTCCATGTGCCGCGAGGTGTGGGGGTTCGAGTCCCTCCGTGGGCACCATAGAATTCCGTAGAAGTATGCAGTATCGTAGGCCCGGCGGGGTAAGTTTGGACAATGTCCGAAATTACAGACGCTGGAGCGGAAAGCAGCACAGTAGCAGCAGTAAGCGAAGTAAATATGCCCACGTGGCGGAATTGGTAGACGCGCATGGTTCAGGTCCATGTGCCGCGAGGTGTGGGGGTTCGAGTCCCTCCGTGGGCACCATCTACCGGATGTATATCCGCAAGTAGTTAGCAGTCATTGTTTTGAAGTCGTAGCAACATCAGTGCCCACGTGGCGGAATTGGTAGACGCGCATGGTTCAGGTCCATGTGCCGCGAGGTGTGGGGGTTCGAGTCCCTCCGTGGGCACCAAACTCTACTTGGACGACAGTCCCGCAAAACGCCGTAAGCTTTGAAAAAGGCTTACGGCGTTTTGCGTTTTATGCCCGCCACTTGGACAGGCGCGTCGAATCTGCCTAGACTGCGGCCATGACGCTCCTCGATTTCTTCCGCCGTCCTCCCGCGCCCCGGCGCTACGCCCGGCTCCTCATGAGGATGCTGGCACGCCACCATGCCGAGGAGCCGGTCCGCTTCGACGCCCAGGGCTTTCGCCTGCTGGTCGGCGCCGACGGCGGCCACGTGATCAACCTGCACAATCTGTACGCCGAATACTGCGCGGCCGGCCGCCAGGAACGCGTGCGCCAGCTCGCGCGCGTGCTGGCCCTGGTGCAGCGCGCCGAACTCCCCGCCGGCTTCGCCGAGGTGCGCGCCCGCCTGATGCCGGTATTGCGTGGACGCGGCATGGCCGAATACCTGCGCCTGACCGAACTGGACAAGGCTAGGCAGCCCGCGTCGGGCTTCCTGCTCCTGCCGTTCAGCAGCGACACGATCCTGACGCTGATGGTCGACGGCGAACAGTCGATGCAGTCGTTTCGCTCGGAGCAGCTGGCGCAATGGGGCGTCAGCGTGGACGAGGCGCTGGCCGCCGCCATGGACAATTTGCGCGACGCCACCGTCGACCGCGTGGTCCAGGTCGAGCGCGGGGTATTCGCAGGCGACTGGAACGACGTCTACGATTCCTCGCGCCTGCTGCTGCCCGACCTGGCGCACCGCATCGCCGGCGCCAATCCGCTGGCGATGGCGCCCGCGCGCGGCACCCTGCTGCTCGCCTCCGGCAACGACACCGACGCGGTGCGCGCGATGGTGGCGCTGGCGCAGCGCATCGCCGATACCGAGTCCCGCCCGGTGTCGGCGCTGCTGTACCGCTACCAGGACGGCCGTCCGGTCGCGCATGTGCCGGACGACGCACCCGCGCGCAGCGCCCTCGACAGCCTGGGGCGGCAGTACCTGTACGGCGACTACGCCGCGCAGAAGGAAACGCTGGACGAGCTGCACGAACGCGAGGGCAGCGACCTGTTCGTGGCCAGCTACAAGGTGATGCGCGATACGGCGAGCGGAATCGCGTACAGCATGTGCAGCTGGACGCGCGGCGTCGACGCCCTGTTGCCGCGCACCGATCGCGTGGCGCTGGTCGACCTCGACGACGAGCACATGCGGGAACTGATCGTGGTGCCCTGGGACGCCTTGCATGCGGCCTGCGGGGAGCTCATGCAGCCGGTTCCCGATGCCTGGCCGGCGCGCTACCGCGTCACCGGTTTTCCGGAACTGGCGCTGGCGCGCGCGCTCGCCCTGCCTGCACGCGGCTAGCGCGATCCGACGCCTGGTTCAGGCGGCCGCCAGGTCGTCCAGGATCGGGCAGCTCGAGCGCGCGTCGCCATGGCAGGA
The DNA here is from genome assembly GCF_041023745.1 of Massilia sp. X63. Lineage (NCBI taxonomy): Bacteria > Pseudomonadati > Pseudomonadota > Betaproteobacteria > Burkholderiales > Oxalobacteraceae > Massilia > Massilia sp. X63. Next base: position 474,766 of record NZ_JBFTEF010000001.1, on the reverse strand, counting down.
CGCGGCCAGCGCTTCCAGCGTGCGGCGCATCGCTTCCATCTCGGCGATCTTGCGGTTCAGTTCATCGATGTGGGCGCGCGCCAGGGCGCGCACGTCGGCGCTGGCGCGCCCCTGGTCCTGCCACAGGCTGAGCAGCTTGCCGATCTGCTCGAGCGGGAAGCCGAGCGCGCGGGCACGGTGCACGAACTGCAGCACGCGCACGTCCTCCTGGCTGTACACCCGGTAGCCCGATTCGGTGCGCCTGGCCTCCTTGACCAGGCCGATCGATTCGTAGTGGCGGATCATCTTGGCCGATACCCCGGAGGCTTTCGCGGCCTCGCCAATATTGAGCAGCGCGGTGCCTTGCGGCATGGTGTTCTCCTGTTCTCGCCGTGCAAAATTCGATGGGTGCCGGTGCGCAATGCAATGCACCGGGCCCATGGTGGATTCTACCGCCAGTACCGCGGCCCCGCTGGAAGCGGCGAACGCTGCCGTTGAGCGCCGTCCAAGGGCGCCGCCGCATCCCGCGCTAGGGTTGTGACTGGTGCCGAGTCCCTTCGATGGTCCCAGGACTTGCAGCGCTCCCCCTTTTCGGAGGCTTCACCATGAAATCAGGCAAGGACAAGGCGTCGGGGCATGGCGCCGCCTGCCGCCGGAATTACAGCGCGTGCTGGCCTGCGCCGCGGAGTCGCTCGGCAGCCTGAGCGAGGGCGAGCGCAAGCGCCTGTTCGCCCCGGGTCTGCTGCCCTCGGTCGACCAGCCGGTCGATCCTGCCCAGTTATCGCTGGCCTTCGCCCAGGAGATTGCCGAGCGCGTCGGCGTGCTGGCCTTCGACGACCCCGCCTGCGCGAACACGGAACACCCGGGCCGGGTGCGCGTGCGGCCCTACATCCCGGGCGAAGAAAACTTCGATCCGCTGGTGCGGATCTGCCGCGTCAACGGCCTGCGCACCGGCCAGTACATACCGGCGCTGTCCCCGGGCGAGTACCTGCCTTCCGAACTGCAGCAGCGTTGCCGCGTGATCCTGGAAGGCGGCGTACCGACCCAGGTGTGCGACACGCAGACCACCGACTGCCCCGGCAATACCGCGGCGGGGGCCTGCCAGCGCGTGCTGCAGGTCGAGGCCGGCCAGGGCCTGCTGCTGGAGGGCGTGAACTTCTCCAGCGTCGATGCCACCGTCAGGATCTTCGCCAGGGAGACACCGGGCACGGTGCTGCGCGAAGTCCCGGCCCAGGTCTGCGGCGACGACGACACCCCGCTCACCGAGCGGATCGGCGACCAGGACCGGCTGATCCTCGATTGCCGCGTGCACGACCGGCTCAGCTTCGCGCTGCCGGCCGACCTGCCGGCCGGCGTCTACGGCTTCCAGGTGGCGGTGCCCAACCTCAGCCCCTACCCCGGCCACGGGCCGGTGCTGCTGTCGAACGTCGAGTTCGCCGAGATCGCCACGCCGTCGACTGCGCGCTTCGAGATCCGCAGCGAGACCCTGTACGCACGCGCGGAAACCTCGCCTGCCTCGCTCGGCTCGGACGAAGTCGGCATCCGCATCCTGGCGCTGCCGCTGTTCCCCGACCTGAGCTCGGGCGCCGCGCAGCTGCCCAACGGCGGCCAGCCGATCCGCTTCGGCGACGTCGACAGCGGCGAGACACGCGCCATGGACCACCTGCTGTTCTCGCACCAGCAGCCGATCCTGGGCGCGGCGCTGTCGATCCGGGGTTTCGAGATCGATGGCGAGGAGGCCTTCGAAAAGCAGATCGAGGACACCCTGGATGCCTTCATCGCGATCCTGAAGGACCAGCTGGCCTTCGTGATGGACCACCTCAAGGAAGCCGGCAGCATCGCGGCCAAGCTGACCAGCTATGGCCTGAAGGGCCTGATTGCCGCCGCCATCGCCGCCGCGGTACTGGTGGCGATCGACGTGTTCGTCGCGCTGTGGGCGCCGGCCGACCCGATCATCGAGGACATGATCGGGCCGGGCGTCGAAGACCTGGCCGAGCTGACCAACGTGGACTTTCCGCTGCCCGCGGCGAGCGAATACCGCACGCCGCAAGGCATCCGGGTCAAGGTCACGCCGCTCGACAAGATCGCCGGCCGCTACCGCGAGCGGCGCGAGTACATCAGCGACGACGAGGACAGCAGCTACGAGATCGTGCTGCGCTACACCCGGGTGGTCTAGCCGCCCTGCGCCGCGCCGGGGACGAAAGACGAATCAATGCTTGACTTGTTCCGTGATGTCGCTAAGCTCGACAGGCCATGAAACAGTTCACGCTCCTCCTCGCGGCCGGCCTGGCGGTCCAGGCCGCCATTGCCGGCCCGGCCCCGTATTTCCAGTGGCGCAGCAAGCTCAACGGCGCCCTGGCCTGCTCGCAGACGCCGCTCGGACCCGGCTGGGAAAAATTCGCCGGCCCATACCGGGACGCGCATTGCGAAAAACTCATTGTTGCTAAATAATGGGCTAGCAAGGCTCATCCGATCTATTCCAATACTGAGGAGACACCGATGTTTACGAGTCCGGAGCAGTTCGCCAATGCAACCAAGACCCTGTTCGACCTGCAGATGCAGACTTTCAATACCCTGGCCGACAAGACGGTGAAGGGCGTCGAGCAGGTAATGGCCTTGAACATGAATGCAGCGAAGAGCTCGATGGAAGGCTCGATTGCCGCCGGCCAGCAGTTCGCCAGCGCGAGCGACCCCAAGGCCGCGATCGCGGCCCTGCATGCGCGCATGCAGCCGGGCGCGGCCGGCGCCGCGGAATACCGCGAGCAGCTCAGGGCCATCATCGACGAGATGCACCAGGAATTCCGCCAGGCCGCCGACACCCACGTGGCCGAAGCCAAGAGCACCCTGTCGGCCCTCATCTACGACGTAACCCAGAACGTCAAGCCGGGTTCGGAGAACGCCGTCGAGATCATCAAGACCGCGATCGACAATGCCTTCAAGGGCTACGAGCAGGTCACCCAGGCCACCCGCCAGGCGGTGCAGACCGTCGAGGCACAGATCGCCAAGGCCAGCTCGATGGTCCAGCCGGGCATGCAAAAGCCGGCCGAATAAGCCTTCGCCCATCGGCCGGCCTCATGAAAGAAAATTTCACCATAGCCACTTGAGTGAAATTTTCTTTCAACCTCCTTCCTGTTCGACCCCCAGCAAGTCTTCCAGCCGCGCCAGCGCGGCATCGTCCTTGATGACCGAACGCAGCCATGCGTGCAGCGGCTGCTCGCCCCAGCGCGCGGCCTTGTCGGCCAGGTAGGCCACCGGGCTGTGCGGCTCGGTGCGGCGGAAGAACTCGGCCACCGCGCGCAGCTGGCCCAGGGCCTGTTCGCGGCTGTGCAGCGGCCCCTCGGACATCGTCGCCAGCATCCGCGGCGCGGTGCCGGCAGCGACCACGACCGGCATCGATGCGGCCGCACCTGTCCCCTGCGCCGGCTGCGCGGATGGCGCCACGGCCGGCGTCGCCATGTCGGAGAAATCGCGCAGCGCCGCGCGGCCGGCGCCGAAGCTGGGCCCGTCCGCGCCCAGCCGGTCGTCGACCACGCGTTCCAGCTCCGCCAGCGCGGCCAGGCAGTCGTGCGCGGCCTCGGCCAGCGCCTGGCGCGCCGCCGGCGTGGCTTTCAGGCGTGCCGCTTCCAGTTCGGCCACCGCGTCGGGAGCGCGGCCGCGAGCCGTCTCCCAGGCCATCATGCACACGCCCTCGGCCAGCGGCACTTCCTTGACCAGGGGGCCGATGCGGGCGGCGATCCAGGCCAGGTTGCCGATGCGGCGCTCATGGCCGTCCTCGTCGGGCAAGGGATGCACGTGGTCCCAGTAGCGCTCGCACAGCGCCGCCAGCAGGCGCAGGCTGGCGGCCAGGCCGGCCAGCCTGTCCTGTTTGGCGCTGGCCTCGGCCAGCCAAACGGCCAGCTGCAGGTCCTTGCTGCGGGTCTCGATCAGCTCCGCGCAGCGTTTCGCCACGAACTTCCAGTCGGCCTCCTTCAGCGTGGTGACCCAGGCCCCCTGCTCGATCGAGGGGTCGTCGGCCTGGCGCGCGCGGTTGATGGCGTCGAACTCGGGCGAGAACGCCAGGTCCTCGCCGCAGGGCCGGTCCGCGCTGACCGGGGCCAGCAAGGTATCGAGATTGAGCATGGTGCGTCCTTATTCGATCGCGTACTTGAACTTGCCCGCCCTGGTCGCGCCCACCTTGACCCGGGTGATGGCGCCGCCCTCGGCCATCCGCGCCAGCACGCTGTCCGCGATCTCGGGCAGCAGGGTGCCGTTGAGGATGTTGTCGACGTTGCGCGCGCCGGAATCGACCTCGGTGCAGCGGCTGAGCACCGCCGACACCAGCGCATCGTCGTACTCGAAGCGGGCGCGGTGGTTGTCCATCACGCGCGCCTTGATCCGGTCCAGCTTGAGGCGGATGATGTTGGTCAGCACCTCGTCGCGGATCGGGTAGAAGGGCACCACGCTCAGGCGGCCCAGGAAGGCCGGCTTGAAATGCTTCATCAGTTGCGGACGGATCAGCTCCGCCAGCTGCTCGGGCGCCGGGACTTCGTTCAGCGGCTTGTTCAGGCAGGCCTGCATCATCTGGCTCGAGCCCACGTTCGAGGTCAGGATGATGATGGTGTTGCGGAAGTCGATCTGGCGCCCTTCGGCATCGTCGAGCACGCCCTTGTCGAAGACCTGGAAGAACAGCTCGAGCACGTCGGCATGCGCCTTTTCCACTTCGTCGAGCAGCACCACACTGTAGGGATTGCGGCGCACCGCCTCGGTCAGGACCCCGCCCTCGCCATAGCCCACGTAGCCCGGCGGCGAGCCTTTCAGGCCGGAGACGCTGTGCGCTTCCTGGTATTCGCTCATGTTGATGGTGACCAGCTTGCGCTCGCCGCCGTACAGGATGTCGGCCAGGGCCAGCGCGGTCTCGGTCTTGCCCACGCCCGAGGTGCCGACGAACAGGAACACGCCCTTCGGCTTGTTCGGGTCGTCCAGGTTGGCGCGCGCCGTGCGCACCCGCTGGGCCACCGCCTGGCTGGCGTGCGACTGTCCCAGGATACGTTCGTCCAGCAGCGACTGCAGCCTGATCACGGTATGCAGTTCGTCCTTCACCATGCGGCCCAGCGGGATGCCGGTCCAGCTGGCCACGATCTCGGCCACCGTGTGGCCGTCCACCTGCACCGGCACCAGCGGCGCTTCGCCTTGCAGGGCGCGCAGGCGGTCGAGGCGGGTACGCAATTCCCCGGCATCCTGGGCGCGGCCCTCCTCCAGCGCAGTGCGCATCTCGCCGATCTCGGCCGCGATCTTTTGTTCCTCGTCCCAGCGCCGCTGCAGGCCGATGCGCTCGTCGTCGAGGGCGCCGCGGCGCTGGCGCAACGCGAGCAGCTGCTCCTCGTGGCCGGCGCCGGCGTTGGCTTCGCGCTGCAGCGCCGCCATCTGGGCGTCGATCCGCTCGATGTGGCGGCTGCAGTCTTCCAGCGCGGCCGGTGTCGCGCTTTGCCCCAGCGCCACCTTGGCGCAGGCTGTGTCCAACACGCTGATCGCCTTGTCCGGCAGCTGGCGCCCGCTGATGTAGCGGTGCGAGAGGCGCACCGCCTCGGTCACCGCGTCGTCGAAGATGCGCACGTTGAAATGGCTTTCCATCAGCGGCGCCATGGCGCGCAGCATGGCGCAGGCGGTGGCTTCGTCCGGTTCCTCGACCTTGATCACCTGGAAGCGGCGCGCCAGCGCGGCGTCCTTCTCGAAATACTTCTTGTACTCGCCCCAGGTGGTCGCCGCGATGGTGCGCAGCTCGCCGCGCGCCAGCGCGGGCTTCAGGAGGTTGGCCGCGTCGTTCTGGCCGGCCGTGCCGCCGGCGCCGATCATGGTGTGGGCCTCGTCGATGAACAGGATGATCGCGTGCGGGCTTTTCTTGACCTCGTCGATCACGTTCTTCAGGCGGTTCTCGAACTCGCCCTTGACGCTGGCGCCGGCCTGCAGCAGGCCCATGTCGAGCGTGTGGATCTCCACGCCTTTCAGCACGTCCGGCACGTCGCCCTGCGCGATGCGCAGCGCCAGGCCCTCGACCACCGCGGTCTTGCCCACGCCGGCCTCGCCGGTCAGGATCGGGTTATTCTGGCGCCGCCGCATCAGGATGTCGATGGCCTGGCGGATCTCGGGGTCGCGCCCGATCACCGGGTCGACCCGGCCGTCGCGCGCGCGTTGGGTCAGGCAGGTGGTGTACTGGTCGAGGGCGGGCGTGGCGCGCGCCGGGCCGGCCGCGATTTCGTCGGCGGCGTCGCCCGCGCCTTCGGCTTCCTGGACCGCCACCGGCAGCGCTTCCTGCGAGCCGCGGGCGAGCTTTTGCAGGTCGTGCTTCAGGCGGTCGACCGGGAACTTGCGGAACAGCTTTGATGCGCGCTGCGCCAGTTGCGCCAGCGACGGCTCGGTGAGCAGCGCCAGCAGCAGGTGCGCGCTGCGGATCTGGTTCGCCTGGCCGTTGGCGGGCGTGGCCAGCGAGGCGATCAGCCAGGCATGCTCGAACAGCACCGGCAGGTGGCGCGAGAACACCGGGGTGCGCGCGCTGCCGGTGGCGAAGCGCGCAATCTCGTTGCGCAAGTCGGTCTCCAGGCCTGTCAGGCTGATGTCGCATGCCTGCGCGATCACGCACAGGTCGCTGCCCGGCTGCTCGATCAGGCCCAGGAACAGGTGCTCGATCTCGACCTCGTACTGCCCCAGTCCGACGCAGATCGACGCCGCCCGCGTGGCGGCGGCCCGGGTGGTGTCGTTCAGCTTGCCGATCAGGGTCTTGAGATTGATGTCCATCGTGTCGCGTCCTTGTAGAAGAGGGCCGGCCGCGGCGGCTAGCCGCGCGGCCGGACGTTGCGCTTGACGGCGTAGTGCAGCGACGAAGGCTGCAGCACCGCATTGAAGTTCACCGGCTCGCTGCTGTCCGGCAGGCTGAGGCGGGCGTGGATGACGAACTTGAGGCGGTTGACGCTGCCCGGCGCCGCCTCGATGGCGGCGCTCACCTCGCGCAGGCGCGGTTCGTGGGCCTCGATGGCGTCCTGGATGCTGGCGCAGACGACGGCGCGATCGAGACTGCTGGTCAGGCAGTAGCCGGCGAAGTCGAGCAGGCCGTAGCGCAGCAGCGAGCCGCGCGCCTCCGGATAGCCGTTCAGGATCGCGGGGTCGAAGGCCAGGCGGGTGTTGAGCAGCGCTTCGAGGTCGCGCGCCACGCTGTCCTTGAGCTGTTCGCTCGTCAGCGGGGCGCCGGCGCCGGCCTCCGGACGCTCGTCCATGAGGCGGTCCAGCAGGCCGGGCTTGTAGCCCTTCATGCGTCCTCCAGGGTTCGGAAAAACGGCGCGGCGCCGCGTGTCAGGCCGCGTGCGCCGCGCACAGGCAGGGCGCGCCGGCCACCTGGGCCGAGGCGCCCCTGTCCAGGCTCAGACGACCTTGTTGGCCGCCAGGTCCCAGCCGCCCGAGGTGTTGCCCCCCGAGCCGCCGCCGATCTTCTGCTGGGTGTACTTCCACTTGATCTTCGAGAATTTCAGGCCGACCTTCTCCTGGATGATGCTGCCCTCCTTCACGCTCGGCTCGACGCCGCCGATCAGCACGTTTTCCAGCTCGATCTCGAAGTACTTGATGCGCTCGCCCTGGCCGTCGGCGCGCATGAATTCCAGCTTGGCCTTCGGGATCGTCTTGCCGGCCGAGCAGGTCTGCAGCAGGATCGGCGAGGCCAGGTCGGCCAGCTTCATGAGGGTGATCTCCTCATGCTCGCAGCGCTCGGCGGTGTGGCCGCCGCCGGTCGAGGCAGTGGCCGAACGCGGTTGCTTCACGCCCCATTCCACGGCCAGGCACTCGATCCAGTCCTTGTGCTTGTCGTCCATCGATTCGCCTTTGATCCCGTCGATCTGCAGGTACACGTCAATTGCCATGTTCTACTCCATTCACGTTGAAAAAATAATGCTTAGCCATTGGTCGATTGGGGCAACTCCGCGACCAGTCGGAGCGAAACGGACAGCTCGTCGAGCTGGAAGTGGGGGCGCAGGAAGGACACCGCGCGGTAGACGCCGGGACGGCCGGGCACCTCGGACACCTGCACGCTGGCTTCGCGCAGCGGGAACTGGGCTTTCTGGTCCTGGCTGGCGTTGTCGTCGAGGAGCACATATTGGGTTAGCCAGCGATTGAGGTAATCCTCTACATTCGAGGCGGCGGCGAAGCTGCCGATCTTGTCCCGCATCATCGCCTTCATGTAGTGCGCGATGCGGGAGACCGCGAAGATGTACTGCAGCTGCGAGGACAGCACGGCGTTGGCATTGGCCGCCTCGTTGTTGTACTTCTTGGCCTTCTGCGCCGACTGGGCCCCGAAGAAGGCCGCGTACGAGGTGTTCTTGCAGTGGACCAGGGAGATGAAGCCCAGCTCCGACAGCTCCTTCTCGCGGCGGTCGGTGATGGCCAGCTCGGTCGGGCACTTGAGCGCCACCTCGCCCTCGTCGGTCTTGAAGGTGTGGGCCGGCAGGTTCTCCACCAGGCCGCCGCCCTCGACGCCGCGGATCGCCGCGCACCAGCCGTAGTCCTCGAAGGCCTTGGTCAGCTTGGAAGCGAAGGCATACGCGGCGTTGCACCACAGGTACTTCTGGTGGTCGCTGCCGTCCACATCCTCGACGTAGTTGAAGCCTTCGGTGCTCATGCCGTCCATCGGGTTGTACGGCAGGCGCCCCAGGAAGCGCGGCAGGGTCAGGCCGACGTAGCGCGCGTCCTCGGATTCGCGGAAGGCCTTCCACTTGGCGTATTCGACGGTGTCGAACACCTTGGCCAGGTCGCGCGGCTTGCCCAGGTCGCCAAAGCTGTCGATGCCGAACAGCTCCGGCCCGGCCGAGGTGATGAAGGGGGCGTGGCTGGCCGCGGCCACGTGCGACATCTGCTCGAGGAAGTAGATGTCCTCGGGCTGGCGCGAGATCTCGAAGTCGCCGATCAGGGTGCCGTAGGGGGCGCCGCCGAAACTGCCGAATTCTTCTTCGTAGACCTTCTTGAACATGCTGCTCTGGTCGAACTCCAGCGCCGACTGGAAGTCCTTCACCAGCTCGCGCTTGCTGGCGTTGAGCATGCGGATCTGCAGGTTGGCGGAGGTAGCGCTGTTCTTCACCAGGTAGTGCAGGCCGGTCCAGCTGCGCTCCAGCTTCTGGAATTCGGGCGCGTGCATCACCGCCGACAGCTGCTGGGAGATCATGCGGTCCAGCTCCGCCAGGCGCGCATCGATCATGGCCGACAGGTTGTTCGACATGACCATGGTGCCCTGCATCACCTGGGTCACCAGTTCCGAGATGATGTCGCGCGCGCGTTCGTGCTCGCTGCTGGATTTCGCCACCCGGCTCTGCTCGACGATCTGGTCGAGCAGGGACACATCCAGCTCCACTGCCGGCGCCGCCTTTGCGGTATCGAGGACTGCCGCCATGTCATGCCTCCCCTTCAGGTCGCTGTTGCTCATCCGTCTGTTTCTTCAGGCCGGCCAGTTTTTCGGTATTGCCCAGCACCTCGCTGAGGATGTCCTCGAGCTTGTCGTTTCCGGCCAGCTTGTTGCGCAGGTCGGCCAGCTTGGTGCGCGCGTCCAGCAGGCCGTTCAGCGGCGCCACCTGGCGCACCACCGACTCGGGCCGGAAGTCGTCCATCTCCTTGAACTGCAGCTGCACCGCGAACTGCCCGCCCTCCGGCGACAGATGGTTGTCGACCCGGAAGTTCACGCTCGGGGCCACCGCGCCCAGCACCTCGTCGAAATTGCCGGCGTCGACGTTCACGAACTTCTTGTCCTTCAGGCGCTTCTTCTCCTGCGCGGGGTCGTTGCCGAAGTCGCCCACCACGCCGACGACGAAGGGCAGCTCCTTGTTTTCGATGGCGTCGCCGATCTCGACGTCGTAAGTCATCTGCACGCGCGGCGCGCGCACCTTCTGCAAGCGCTTCTGCACGCTTTCATTCTTGGCCATGTCGACTCCAGGTTGCGGGGGATGGAACAGCCGGCGGCGCCGGCCGCGCGGATTATTTGAGGCCGGCGAACGGATCCTTGTCGTTGCTCGCCGCCTTGGTCGAGGCAGCCGGGGCGTTGGACGCGGCGCTGGCCTGACGCGGTTTCGGCGGCGTCACCTTGGCTGGTTCGGGTTTTCCGAACAGGTTCGGTTCGCCCAGGCTGGTGCGCAGCAACTTGGCCAGGTCCTGCGCCTCGCTCTTCACGTCGCCGTTCAGGTTGTTCTTGCGGGTCAGGTCGGACAGCGACTTGCTGGCCACGCGCAGGCCGCTGACGGCGACGATGCTGTGCGCCACCGCGTCGTCCGGGTCGCGCTCCAGCGCCTCCTGCGCATTCGTGATCGCTTCGCCATACACGCCGGCGTTGAAGCGGATCTGCGCCATCTTGACCCACGGCCGCTTGTCGACCGGGTGCGCCTGGCTCGCGGCCCTGAGCATGGCGTAGGCTTTTTCTTCCTGTTTGGCCGCGATCGCGGCGTCGGCCTCGGTAAAGACCTGTTCCCCCACGGCGGCAGCCGACTTGCCCGCCCCGGCTTGTGGGCCGCTGGCGCACCCGGCCAGGGCGACGACTCCCACGATCAACGGCATCAAGCGTTTGTACATCATGCTGGCTCTCCACGACAGTTAAACCAGCCACCATTATTCGCATCGCCGTTATCGTGCAATTGCGTACTGTCAACCAAAACAGATTTCGCTTTCTTTCATTCGTTCCTGCCTTGCGCTTGCGCGTGATCACAGCAGGCCTGCGCCAGTCCGGTTCAATCCATGGTTGACCGTGCAAACAATGAGCAAAGGAAATGGTGATGAGAACAGGTGCATTGCTGGTGACGGGGATTGCGGCCTGCGTGCTGGCCGGCTGCGGCAGCAACGGGATCGCGGCGGCGGCGCTCGAAGCGAGCGGGCTGCGCAAGCCCCCCGAACTACCCGATGCACAGAAGCCGCCGCGTACCGTGGCGCTGCGCCTGCACGCCTCACCCAAGCTCAACCTCGACCGGCGCGGCCAGCCGATCGCCCTCGCCGTGCGCCTGTACAAGCTGCGCCGCACCGAGGCCTTCCAGCAGGCGCCCTACGCCGCCTTCCTCGATCCCCAGGCCGAGCGCGAGAGCCTGGGCGGCGACCTGGTCGAGGTACGCGAGATCATGCTGGTGCCGGGCCAGCGCTACGAGGTGCGCGAACAAGTCAGCCGCGAGGCCGTGCACCTGGCCGTGGTCGCCCTGTTCCAGCGTCCGGCCGAGGGACGCTGGCGTACCGCGGTGGCGTCCGCCGATGCCGAGCGCGAGGGTTTGACGATCGGCCTGCATGCCTGCGCCCTCACCGTGGGCGGCAATAGTCAGGCTGCAAAGCTTTCTTCTGTGCGCTGTCAATGAAGCCGGCGGTGTTTCCGCCAAGCTAGGAATTTCTGGAGCCGGAGGCGAGTCGATGAGCATGCCAGCGAAGCTACTGTGGGGCGAGGGACTTTTCCTGCGGCCCCAGCATTTCCAGCAGCAGGACCGTTACCACGAGGCGCGCCTGAACCAGACGGCCTGCGCGCTGCACCCTTACGCCTGGGGCGTGCGCAAGCTGGTGGTCGACTACGACGCGCTGCGCCACGACGTGCTGCGGGTCGAGGAGCTGTCCGTGCTGTTTCCCGACGGCGAGGTCTACCGCGCCCCGGACGGCGACCCGCTGCCGCTGCAGGTGCGCCTGGGCGAGCTGCCCGCCGGCGTGCAGACGGTGACCTTTCATGCGGCCCTGCCGGCGCTCAAGGCCTGGGGCGACAACCATGCGCAGGAAGCGGACACGCCGCCCGACGCGCGCTACACCAGCCACGAGCGCGAGACCCAGGACCTGTACACGCGCGCGGCCGAGGCGCCGATCACCTACCTGCGCAAGTCGCTGCGCCTGGTCGCCGACACCGAGCCGCTCGAGGCCTACGACAGCTTCCCGCTGCTGCGGCTGCGCCGGGTGCCGACCGGCGGCTTCGAGGCCGATCCCGCTTTTGTCCCGCCCAGCCTGTCGATCGACGCCGCGCCCGGCCTGCACCTGAACCTGGCGCGCCTGATGGAAAAGCTGCTGGCCAAGGTCAACGCCCTGTACGGCCACATGCGCGAACCGAGCAAGAACGTGATCGAGATCCGCGGCGGCGACGTCTCGGCCTTCTGGCTGCTGCACACGGCCAGCACCGGCTACGCCGCACTGTCCCACTACCTGGGCCACCGCGACCTGCATCCGGAGCGCCTGTTCGGCGAGATGCTGGCGCTGGCGGGCGGCCTGATGACCTACTCGCGCAGCTATCGGCTGGAAGACCTGCCGGCCTACGTGCACGCGGACCCCGGGCCGCAGTTCGCGCGCCTGGACGGCATCATCCGCGACCTGCTCGACACCGTGATCTCGTCGCGCTATTTCACGATCGCCCTGAAACGCGAGCGGCCCTCGTACTACCTGGGCGCGCTCGATTCGGGGCGGATCAACCTGCAGACCACGCTCTACCTGGCGGTAGCGGCCGACATGCCGGCGCTGCAGCTGGTGGACGTGGTGCCGCTGCAGTTCAAGGTGGGCGCGCCGGAAGACGTCGACAAGTTCGTGCTGTCGGCCCTGCCCGGCGTCAAGCTGGTGCACGCGCCACAGGTGCCGGCGGCGGTGCCGGTGCGGCCCGATACCTATTACTTCATCCTGGAGAACCGTGGCATGCTGTACGAAACGATGCTGAAATCGCAAGCGATCTCGATCTACGTCCCGGACGGGCATGTCCCGAACGGGATCCGCGACCTGCGCCTCGAACTGATCGCGGTGGCGGCATGAGCGCCTTCGTCGAACGGCGCGTGGCGCCACAAGCCGGCTTGACGGCCGAGCGTCCGCCGCAGCGCCTGGTGGACATCATGTACGAAGGCTTCTACGCCCTGTTCCTGCTGAAGAATGGCTGCGGCCCGCAGGACAAGGGCGCCTTCTCCGACAACATGACCGGCTTCCTGGCCGATGTCGACCGCAACGCCAAGGCGCTCGGCATCTCGGCCGAGGACGTGACCGCGGCCAAGTACGCGTTCTGCTCGGCGGTGGACGAGATCATCCTGCGCTCGACCTACGAGGTGCGCGAAGCCTGGGAAACCAGGCCCCTGCAGCTGCGCGTGTTCGGCGACCAGCTGGCCGGCGAGCACTTCTTCCACCGGCTCGAGGACCTGCGCGCCAAGGGCCAGGTGCATGTGGAGGCGCTCGAAGTCTTCCATATGTGCCTGCTGCTCGGCTTCCAGGGCCGCTACGCCCTCGACGGGCGCGACAAGCTGGACTACCTGGTGGCGCGCCTGGGCGACGAGATCGCGCGCATGCGCGGCCGCACCCGCGGCTTCGCCCCCCATGCCGAGCGCCCGGACCAGGTGATCAACCGGCTGCACAGCGACCTGTCGCTGTGGGTGATGGGAGCGGTGTTCATGGTGGCGGGGCTGGGGGCCTACCTGGGCTTCCGGACCGCGCTGTCGAACCAGGCCGGGACGCAGATGGCCGCTTACAACGACCTGGTGAAGCTGCCGCCGAAGGCGGCGCATGTGACGATTACCTTGCCTTGAAAAGATCGCAGCGGTAGTACGCTACCAAGCTGGATCCCGGCCTGCGCCGGGATCCAGTTTCAGACGGAAACCTACTGGATCACCTTGAACTCGATCCGCCGGTTCCTCGCCTTGCCCTCCGGCGTGCGGTTGTCCGCCACCGGCCGGTCCGGCCCCTCGCCCGACACCGCGATCGTCTCCGCCGCGATGCCCTTGCCGACGATATAGGCCTTGACCGCCTCCGCGCGCGCCTGGCTGAGCGACAGGTTGCCGGCGCGCGAGCCGGCGTTGTCGGTGTGGCCGATCACCTCGACCTTCACGCCCTTGAGCTTCTGCATCGCCGCGCTCATCTGGTCCAGCACCTGCATGCCGGCGTCGGTCAGCGTCGCCTTGCCCGACTCGAACTCGATGATGCGGTCGGCCAGCGCCGCGTCCAGCACACCCTGCTGCGACACCGCCACCCGCAAGCCGTTGTTGACGGTATAGCTCGGATTCAGGCTGGCCGCGATGTTGCCGGCGATTTTCTGGCGCTGCTCCTCGTTGGCGACGTCGCCGCGCAGACTGACATTGCTGCCCTCGACCTTCAGCTGGCCGCCCTTGATGAGCTTCAGGTCGGGGTTGATCAGCCGCGCGACGTAGTCGTTCCAGTTGGCCGGCGCCGCCACGGTGCCGACCGTCAGCTGGTCGACCACGCGCGAGGCCCCGTAGACGATGCGCAGGCGGTCGAGCAGCGCGGCGCGGGTGGCTTCGTCGGCCACGGTGCCGCTGACGACGACCGGCGCCTCCTGCTGGGCATGGGCGGCGCCGGCAAGCAGGGCAACAAGCAGGAAAGCAGATGGTTTCACGTCGCGGCTCCGATGAAGGTCTTCATGAACATGTCGCGCGCCAGACCGAGCGGCAGGTCGGCCTGCGCCAGGTAGCTCGCCAGCGAGCGCACGTCGGTATCGATGTAGAGCTGTTCGTCGATCCAGCCGGTGTCGCCCAGGCGCACCTGCTGCTCGGCGCCGACCAGCGGGTCGACCAGCGCCTGCAGGGTCTCGGCCAGGGCCGCGCAGAACCCCACCACCAGCACCGGCCGGCCTTCCTGGCGGGTGATGAAGATGGCCAGGTCGAAGCTGGCGCGGCGCAGGAAAGGCGCGATCAGCTGCAGCCAGAAGGCGGCCACCGCGTAGCGCGCGACGGCGTCGTCCGGCAGCGGCAGCACCAGGCTCTTGTGCAGTTCGGCCGGCTGGCTGTGCATCACCGGCTGCAGCAGCAGGCCCAGGGCCAGCACCATGCGCGCGAACTGGCGCTCCTGCAGCAAGGTGCCGAGCGAACCGACGGTGCCGTTGGCCAGCAGGTGCGACAGGGTCGGCTCGGCCTCGCCCAGCGGCACCGTGGTCTCGGCGATGGCCTGCAGGTGCAGGGCGGGATCGGCGGCGCACAGCACCTTCGGACAGAGCGTCTCGAGAAAGCGCCACAGCGGCGCAAAGGCCAGCGGGCAGCGCGTCACGAAGGCCGCCGGGTCCGGCACCGCATGGGTGCGCGCCGCCAGGAAGGGAAAGCGCCGGCCGGACTGGTCGTGGCTGGCCAGCAGGTGGCCGGCGATGGCGTGCCGGCGCGCCGGCCCCACCAGGGCAAAGCTGACCGGGGGCATGGCGTCGTAGTTGATGCGCCAGCGCGCGTCGGCGGGCAGCAGGGTCATCACCTGGGCCAGCCAGCGGTCCAGCATCGCGATGGCGGCCGGGTCGTCGGACAGCTTGACGAAGTCCGCGCGTGCCGGGATCTTGCCGAAATAGCCGATCCGTTCCGAAGCCGGGCCGCGCATCATTGCGCTCCCGACGCGGCGGCCAGCGCCGGCTGGTTCGGCGCCTCCTCGGGCAGCCGGCCGACGATGGTGGTCGGCAGCTTCAGGCCGCGGAAGCCCTGGCCCTGCTCGCCGCTGCCGTTGGCGGCCGCGCTGCTGACGATCTTCAGGTCGACCGTCACCGCCACGTTGCCCGCGCTCCAACGCAGCTCGAACACGCCGCCGTCCTTCCTCTTCTTCTGGGCCGCGTCGATCATCCGTTTCAGGCCGGTCTGCCCGGGCTCGTTGAACAGCTCGACGCTGCGGCCGTCGAAGGTGACGGCGCTGATGCGCACGCCAGCCATGCCCTGCGGCCCCGGGTGCACCATATTGGTCCAGGCCGGCGCCGTATTCTTGTAGCGCAGCTGCTGGCCGTCGATGTCGAGGGTGTACTCGAGCGTACCCGGCGCCGCCTGCGGCAAGATCTGGAACACGGTCTGCGGGCCGCTGCCGGAGGCCACGCCGTTGGCCGACAGCGGCGCGATCCAGCCCGGGAAGCCGGCCACCACCTGCGGCGCCAGGGTGATGCCGATGTCGCCCCAGGTGCGCGGCGCCAGCACGCCGCCGCGGTTGACCACCAGCGGCCCCATCGCCGTGTTGACGAACTTGGCGACCTGGCCTTCGGGCCCGAAGATCTGGCCGATCTCGCCGGGCGTGGCTTCCACGCTGGAGCCGGCGGCGAACGGGTACTTGGTCGCCAGCGTGCGCTGGAAGGGCTCGACCACCTGCAGCTGCCAGGTCTTGTTGATCTCGGCTTCGGAAGGCAGCACGACCATGGCGAAGGTCTGCATCAGCGGGCGCACCAGCAGCGGACGCAGCGCCGCCTTCTGGGTGTCGCTCATCCCGGTCAGCATCTGCTCGTCGACGTAGCGCAGCGCGTCGGCCAGCTCGGAACCGTTGCCTTCCAGGGTCTGCTGCATGAACTGCTTGGCGCCGGGGCCCGGATCGCCCTGGTTCTTCAGGGCGTTCAGGCGGGTACGCAGCTTCGACAGGGCGTCGAGATAGCCGCTCATCAGGGAGGCGTCCTTCTCCTTGACCCCGACCAGGCGCGCCACCCCGGCGAACTCGCGGCCGATCGGCCCGGCCCCCTGCCCGCCCAGCAGCGCGGCCGGGTCGACCGTGTTGGCCAGGGTGCGCGCATCGGACGGCGCGCGGCGCAGGATCACTTCCTTGAACCAGTCGGCGAAGCCGCGCTCGGTTTTCGACAGGCCGGCCCCAAGCGCGCCCGGGTTGTCCCACACGGTCTCGTCGTAGATCGTGCGCAGCAGCTTGGCGATCGGCGAGGTCTGCGGGTCGCCGAGGCGGTTCATCGCCTGCACGCTGCCGTCAAAGCCCTTGAGGTCGGCGATCGCCACGCCCTGCACGAACTTGAGCCATTCGCGCGCATACTCGGCCTTGTACAACTCGATCAGGGCCTTCTGGATCTGTTCCGGGCTGCCTTCCAGGGTCAGGTCGTCCTTCGAGACCGTCTTGAGCACCCAGTCGGCGCTTTGCGCCTCGCTGCTGGACGCGTCGCGGATGGCGCCGAGCACATACTTGTTCCAGGCCTCGCGCGTGAAGGCGCCGCTGACCGCATGGCTGCCGGCCACCAGATTGTGGTCCTGCTCGCCGACGATGCGCGCCACCGTCACCGCCGGGAAGCGGGTCGCGGCACGGGTCTTGATGTCGTTGTAGACCCGCTCGCGCGCCGGGGTGCCGCGCACCACGCGGCGCAGGTGCTCGCGGGTGCTGTCGAGCAGGCTCAGTTTCAGCGTCATCTGCGGCCAGGCCGGGTCGTTCACCTGCGAAAGGTGGAAGGTCAGCAGGCGCTCGGCGCTGCGGATCATCTGCTCGCGCGGCATGTTGCCGCGGTTGGCTTCCAGCCAGGTGCGCCAGTAGCGGGTCAGCTGGTCGTTCAGGTGGCCCGGCTCGGCGTGGCTCTTGTCGCCCAACATGAGGTAGGTCTTGAGGGCGTTGTAGGCATCGGCCACGCTGGTGGCGGAGACGCTCTGGTACTGCCCGCTTCCCGGCTGCGCCGGCGCGCCTGCGGGTGACCCTTGCGCCGATACCAGGTGGGCGCTGGCCGCATCGGGCGTCGCAGGGGTCAGCTGGGAGGCGTTGGCGTTGACTTCGGCCAGCATTGCTTCCAGCGCCGCCGTTACCGGCTCCACCATCACGGCGCGCACCCCGGCAAAGTATTCGTCACGCAGCTTGCGCTCCAGCGCCTCGCCCTGGTACAGGCCGAAGCCCAGCGCCCACGGCGTGTCCTTGCGGTACTTCTCGAGCTGTTCGATGCGGTCCTGCAGGACGTCGAGCGCTTCCAGGCGCGACTGCAGGTCGGTGCGGCCGGCCTGCAGCCTGGCCACCTTGTCGAGGTCGGACTGGACGTTGGCCACCAGCTGGCGGTTGCCCATGTAGGACCAGCTCCAGCCGCCCAGCGCGGCGCCCAGCAGGATGGTGGCGCCGAAGAAGGCGGCCACCTTCCAGCGCGCCGCCGAAGGATTGGTGTAGCGCCGGACCAGGTCCTTGTCGGCGAAGATCACCTTGCGGAACAGGTCGAGCAAGAAGTAGCCGGACTGCTCGGCGACTTCGCCGCCCTTCTGCTCGCGCAGCGCCAGGTCGAAGCGGCTGGCCACGCGCTTGCTCGACAGGTCCTGCACACTGCCTTCCTGCAGCGCGCTGGTGAAGTAGAAGCCGCGGAAGACCGGCTTGAACTGGTAGGTGTTCTCTTCGAACAGGGTCGAGAGGAAGGCGCGCAGCGGGGTCTTGATGGCCGCGAACTCGAGCGGGAAGGTGAATACGCCGGGGCGCATCTGCGTGCTGCGGTTGGCGCCAATGTTCGCCAAGCTCATCTCCTTGAGGCCGTCGTACAGCTCGTCGAAGTGCTGGTCGAAGAAGCCCAGCACGTCCTGCGGCGCGCTGCGCCGGTTGTAGCGCAGCGTGGCGCCCCAGATGCGGTCGCGCTCGGCACGCTCGGTCTCGGCGAAGAAGTCGGTGAAGCCGGCCACCAGGTCGGCTTTGGTAAACACCACGTAGACCGGCGCGTGCACGCCCAGGCGCTCGGTCAGTTCCTGCACGCGGGTGCGCAGGCTCTTGGCCAGTTCGTGCGAGGCGCTGGTGGGCCCGGCCACCAGTTCGGCCACGCTGACGGCGATCAGGATGCCGTTGATGGGCGCCTTGTTGCGGTGCTTCTTGAGCAGGTCGAGGAAGCTGAACCACTCGGCGCGGTCGGTGTCCTGGACCTGGTCCTGCACCGAGTAGCGGCCGGCGGTGTCGAGCAGGATGCCGTCGGTGGTGAAGAACCAGTCGCAGTTGCGGGTGCCGCCCACGCCCTGCAGCGCCTTGTTGCCGGGGATCGGGAAGCTCAGCCCGGAGCGGGCGATGGCGCTGCTCTTGCCGGCCGCCGGGTTCCCGATGATCATGTACCAGGGCAGCTCGTAGAGCGCCGCGGCGCCGCGCGTCAGGCCCAGCTTGGAGGTCTTGATGGTGGCGATCGCCTCGAGCATGTTCTTGCGCAGCACCGCCATGTCGCCGGCGCCGCCGGGGCCGCCCTGTGCGAGCGCGTCTTCGCCGGGGATGATGGCCTCGCCCAGCTGCCGGGCCGCGCGCCCGCGGATGTGGCGCCGGATCGCCCACCAGATGCCCCAGCAGGCGAGTAGTCCGAGCCCTGCGATCGGGGCCCAGATGGGATCGATGCCGACCAGGTCGGCGCCGATAAGGAGGCAAGCCGCTAGCGCGGCGATGCCGATCGCGACCAGCACTCGGATGTCGGTCAGGAACTGCCAGATTCGTGCCATGGCGGGAGCAGGATGGTGGGTTGTAGGAATGTTCTATAGGAAATGCTCGCACGGCACTGCGGGACTACACTTGCGACGCCTCAAGGCTTGCCCGGCCGGCCATTCGCTATCCTTCTTCAGCGTTGCATGACGCCCCGCAGACGCAGCTCGGTGTGGCCGAAATTCATCATCTTCCAGCGTCCGCCCCAGGTCAGCCCCAGCGACTCGGCCACCTCGCCATACAGCTGGTAGCCGCGCATCGCCCACGGGTCCTTTTCCGAGATCACCAGCTTGCCGTCGCGCCAGAAGGCGCAATCGGCGGCCAGGCCGTACTGGTGCCAGCTCTGGAAGGCGCGTGCATTGGTGACGTGGCTGCCGGCCATGGCCAGTTCGTCCTGGCGCGCCGGGCTGCGGTAGCCTTCCAGCAGCGCCATTTCGTAGCCATGCTTTTCCTTCATGATCTTGAAGGCCAGCAGCAGGCGCTGGCTGAAGTCCGGATGCAGCAGGCCCCAGTTGCGGCTG
Organism: Massilia sp. X63; assembly: GCF_041023745.1. Classification (NCBI taxonomy): domain Bacteria; kingdom Pseudomonadati; phylum Pseudomonadota; class Betaproteobacteria; order Burkholderiales; family Oxalobacteraceae; genus Massilia; species Massilia sp. X63. The sequence goes on along the minus strand of NZ_JBFTEF010000001.1, from coordinate 455,201 downwards.
GCGTTGACCAGCATCGGCCGCACCAGCTCGACTTCCGCGGTGGTGAAGGCCATCGGCGGCAGCGCCACCGGCGGCACCAGGCGCTCGCCCTGCAGCAGGGCCGCGACCTGGGCGTCGGGGGTGATGTTCTCGCCTTCGTAGACCGGCAGCATGGCCGGGCTGCTCAGGGCCAGCGCCAGCAGCGAGGGAATCAGGACGGCCGGCACCCCGATCGCGCAGGCAATGCGGTGGCGCTGCACGAAGCGCAGGAGACTGCCGCGGAGATCGCGCGGCATCTCGCCACGCACCGCGCTCGAATAACGGCTGCCGGCAATCTGCCAGCCGACCGCGCGCTGGGACAGGCGCCGGCGCAGGGTGAACAGCCCGCGCACCACGAATGCCCTGCCCGACGGAAACAAAGCCAGCCAGATCGCCGCGGTCGCCAGACAAAAGTACAGAAGGGCGAGAAAAATCAGCATCGCTTCCCCCAAGATTGTTTCTAATCAGAACTGCGAGAACCAATCTTAGGAGTAATGCCGTGCGGCCTACAGACGAAAATCAACCCACGTCCATGCGTCCGAACCTGATGTCGCCGCGGCGCGTCAGCACCAGCGGCGAGGACAGCATTCTGGCGCTGCTCGAGCGCGAGCCCGCGCGCAAGCGCGGCAGCAACGCATCCGCCGCCCGGCGTGCGTGGTACGGCGTTGGCGCCGGCCTGGCGGTGGCGCTGACCGGAACGCTGGTCTGGCTGGCGGCCGGCAACGACGGCGTGCGGCGCCCCCCGCCGGACGCCGTGCTGGCCGAAGCGGCGAGCGCCGAGCGCGTGCCGACTGCGGCCCCCGGCGCCGGCGCGGCGCTGCGCCAGGTCGCCATGGCGCCCGCCGCGCCGGACGTCCGGCCCGGCAGCGCCGCCCTCATCGTGGACGCAGCGCCCGCCGAGGCCGTGCCGGCGCTGCGCCTGCTCAAACCGGCGCCGGGCAAGGCGACCGAAAGACCGGTAGCCGCGGCGCGCGCGCCCGTGCCCGTGCCTGCGCCGGCGCCAGCCGCGACGGCGCCTGCACGGCCGCTGGCCAAGGCCACGCCTGCGCCTCGCCAGGCTGCGGCCGCCCAGGCCGAGGCGAAACCGGCTGCGCGGCCCGCTGCTACGCCGGCCAGGCCCAGGCCGGCGCTGGTGGCACAGAATGCCGCCCGCCCCGCTCCGCCGAAGACCGCAAGCGGCGCCGGCCCGGCCAGGAATGCGGACGGCCCGGTGGATGCCGACGTGGCCCTCATCTCCGCCGTGATCGTGCACGCCAATGGACACGCACCCGAGGGGGCGCAGATGACCGAGCTGCTGTGCCCGAACGATTCCTGCAAGGCCAAGCCGGCGCGCCAGTAACGTGGCGAAAAGCCCGCAATACCGGCGAAAAAACCGCTTACTGCTGGGCTATTGCCGCTAACTAGGGTTATACTGTACATAAGCACAGTATGACCCTACGACATGATCAAGGTTCTGGAAAACGAGTTTTATTATCTGGACAATTTCCAGCGCGTCCTTGACTGGATTAGCGAGCGCTACCGCGACCTGCTGGTCGACGAGGAGCTCGCCTTCCTGGCCGCCTTTCCCGCGCTGCCGCGGAATGCACGCGCCCTGTTCGTGCGCATGGTCATGCGCAAGGGGGCGCTGTTCCGCGCCAGCAAGCTGAGCTATGCGGAAATCGGCTGTCCGCGCGAGGCCTGCGCCCACCTGCTGGCCACCGGCTGGGTCGAAGCCGACCCGGTGCTCTCGCTGGACGAGCTGTTCGACCTGCTGTCCAAGCCCGAGATCGCCGCCGCCTTCGGCGCGCTGCTACCCCACAAGAACGCGCGCAAGGCCGAGCAGCTGGAAGCGCTGCGCGCGGCATGCGCCGACGACCGTCCGTATTCAAGCTGGCACCCCGACTGCACCGACCTCGCCCTGCGCATCCTGGTCAAGCCGCTGTGCGACCGCCTGCGCCTGATCTTCTTCGGCAACCTGCACCAGGACTGGACCGAATTCGTGCTGTCCGACCTCGGCATGTTCCGTTTCGAGCCGGTCGAAATCTCGCAGGCCTCGCGCGGCTTTCGCTCGCGCGCGGACGTCGACCACTACCTCCGGCTGCACGATTGCAAGGAACGCTTCTACGCGGGCGAATCGCTCGACGAGGTGCTGCGCGACCTGCCCTCGCACGTGTTCGACAACGACTGGCTGGTCGGCCGGCGCGAAAAGCTGTTGTTCCAGATCGGCCAGGGCTACGAGAAACTCAAGGACTGGGACAATGCCCACGCCGTCTACGCGCGCTGCCGCTTTCCCGGGGCGCGCGGGCGCGCCATCCGGGTGCTGGAAAAGCACGAGCGCTTCGACGAAGCCCATGCGCTCCTGCGGCTGGCTCAGGCCGCCCCGGAAAGCGAGGCCGAACGCCAGCACCTGATGCGCATCGCACCGCGCCTGGCGCGCCGCCTCGGCCACGCCCGCCTGCCGGCTCAGCGCGCCGCGCCGGTCGAGCGGCTCGACCTGTGCCTGCCGATGCCGGCGGGCGACTGGTGGGTCGAAGGCGTGGTGCGCGAACACCTGGCCTGCGAAGCCGCGCCGGTGTTCTACGTCGAGAACGCGCTGGCCAATTCCCTGTTCGGCCTGCTGTGCTGGCGCGCCGTGTTCGCGGCCATTCCGGGCGCCTTCTTCCACCCCTTCCACCGCGGCCCCGCCGATTTGAACAGCCCGGACTTCCACCAGCGGCGCCAGGCCGAGTTCGCGGCCTGCCTGGCGCAACTGGAGGACGGCAGCTACCGCGACACCATCCGCGCGAATTATCGCGACAAGGCGGGCATCGCCTCGCCTTTCGTGTACTGGGGCGCCCTGAGCGATGAACTGCTGGAACTGGCCCTGGCCTGCATTCCACCGGCCCACCTGCGCAAGTGGTGCGAGCGCATCCTGGCCGACGTCAAGGCCAACCACACCGGCTTTCCCGACCTGATCCAGTTCTGGCCGCTCGAGGGCCGCTACACCATGATCGAAGTGAAGGGCCCGGGCGACCGCCTGCAGGACAACCAGCTGCGCTGGATCGACTATTGCGCCGCGCACGGCATGCCGGTGTCGGTGTGCTACCTGCAGTGGGAACAGGCCGCTTGAGCGTGGGCCCGACCTACACCGTCGCGGTGCGCGCGCTGTGCGAGTTCACCGCCAAGCAGGGCGACCTCGACCTGCGCTTCACGCCCTCGCCCAGCGCCCAGGAGGGCATCGCCGGCCACGCGGTCGTCACCAGCCGGCGCGGCGCCAGCTACCGCACCGAGCTGGCACTGGAGGGCAGCTGGGGCGCGCTGCAGGTGCGCGGGCGCGCCGACGGCTACGACCCCGACCAAAACCTGATCGAAGAGATCAAGACCCACCGCGGCAAGTTTTCCGCGATCCCCGACAACCATCGCCACCTGCACTGGGCCCAGGTCCGCGTCTACGGTCACCTGTTGTGCCTCCAGCTCGGGCTCGAGCAAGTCAACCTGGCGCTGGTCTACTACGACATCGGCAGCGGCCAGGAAACCGTGCTGCGCGAGACCCGCGCTGCGGCGGACTTGTCCCAGCTGTTCGCCGACCTGTGCGAGCGTTTTTCGGCCTGGGCCGCGAGCGAAGCGGCGCACCGCGCGGCGCGCGATGCGGCGCTGGCGGCCTTGCGCTTCCCGCACCCGGACTTCCGCCCGGGACAGCGCCAGCTGGCGGAAAACGTCTACCGCGCCAACACCAGCGGGCGCTGCCTGCTGGCGCAGGCCCCGACCGGCATCGGCAAGACGGTGGGCAGCCTGTTCCCCGTGCTGCGCGCGCTGCCCCAGGAGAAGCTCGACAAGCTGTTCTTCCTGGCGGCCAAGACGCCGGGCCGGCGCCTGGCGCTCGATGCCGCCGCCAGCCTGGGCGCCGGCAAGACCATCCCGCTGCGCGTGCTCGAACTGACCGCGCGCGACAAGGCCTGCGAACACCCGGACAAGGCCTGCCACGGCGACGCCTGTCCGCTCGCGAAAGGCTTCTACGATCGGTTGCCCACCGCGCGCGCCGCCGCCGCGGCAGCGGCGGAATCGGCCCTGCTGGACCGCGAGACCCTGCGCGAGGTCGGCCTGGCCCACGACGTCTGCCCCTACTACCTCGGCAGCGAGATGGCGCGCTGGGCCGACATGGTGGTGGGCGACTACAACTATTATTTCGACGGCGGCGCCATGCTGTACGCGCTGGCGCTGGAACGGGGCTGGAAGGCCAGCGTGCTGGTCGACGAGGCCCATAACATGGTCTCGCGGGCGCGCTCGATGTACAGCGCGCAGCTGGCGCGTGCCGACCTGCGCGTGGCGCGCGCCAACGCGCCGGAAGTAGTGAAGAAGGCGCTGGAACGGGTCGGCCGGGCCTGGACCGGGGTCGACAAGGACGCGCCCGCGCCCTACCAGCTGCTGGCCGAGGTGCCGGGCAAGCTGCTCGACGCCCTGCAGAACGCCACCAGCACCGTCAACGACTTCCTGGCCGAGTTCCCCGGCCCGCTCGACCCGGACCTGCAGCGTTTCCATTTCGACGCCCTGGCATTCCTGCGCCTGGCCGAATCCTTCGGCGAGCATTCCCTGTGCGACCTGGGCCGGTCGGGGCTGCGCGACTCGACCATCAGCATCCGCAACGTGGTGCCGGCGCCCTTCCTGGCGCCGCGTTTCGCGCTGGCGCGCTCGGTGACGCTGTTCTCGGCCACGCTCAGTCCCTGGCATTACTTCTGCGACCTGCTCGGCATGCCGGCGGACACCGCCTGGGCCGACGTGGCCTCGCCGTTCAGCGCCAGCCAGCTCGCGGTCCACGTCGCGGGCGGCATTTCGACGCGCTACCAGCAGCGCGCGGCTTCCCTGGGACCGATCGCCGACCTGGTTGCGCGCCAGTACCTGGAACGTCCCGGCAACTACCTGGCCTTCTTCAGCAGCTTCGATTACCTGGAGCAGGTGCTGGCGCAGCTCGAACAGCGCCACCCGGAGGTCCCGGCCTGGCGCCAGGAGCGCCGCATGAGCGAGCCGGAGCGCGCCGCCTTCCTGGAGCGCTTCGTGCCCGGCGGCCAGGGCGTGGGCTTCGCGGTGCTGGGCGGCTCCTTCGGCGAAGGCATCGACCTGCCGGGCGAGCGCCTGATCGGCGCCTTCGTCGCCACGCTCGGCCTGCCGCAGGTGAATCCGGTGAACGAACAGCTGCGCGAGCGCATGGGAGCGATGTTCGGGGCCGGCTACGACTACACCTACCTGTATCCCGGCATGCAGAAAGTGGTGCAGGCCGCCGGCCGCGTGATCCGGACCGAAACCGACCGCGGCGTGGTCTGGCTGATCGACGACCGCTTCGCGCGGCCCGAAGTGCGCGCCCTGCTGCCGGCCTGGTGGGAGGTGGACCAGCAGGTGGTCCGGAAAGCGGACCAAGCCGCCACCGGCTAGCGCATCAGCTCGCGCACCTTCTGGTAGCCGCTGCGGCTGATCGGCAGCCGCGTGCCGTCCTTCAGCACGGCGCAGTAATTGTCCTTGCTGCTGGGTTCGATGCGCGCGATCGCGCCGACATTCACGATGTAGGAGCGGTGAATGCGGATGAACACCTGCGGGTCGAGCTGGGCCTCGAGCTCGGACAGGCGCTGGTGCTTGAGCCAGGCCTTGCCGCCTGCCGTTACCTGCACGTAATCGTCCTGGGCTTCGATGTAATCGATGCCGCCGCTCGCCACCACGTGGACGCGGGCGCCGTCCTTGATCAAGACCCGCTCGAGGTAGCCGCGCCGTTGCGCGGCGTCGCTGACCACGGCGGCCAGCTGCGCCGCCTGGGCGTCCGCCGGGCGCCGGCTGCGCGCATGCTCGAGCGCCTGCGCCAGCCGCTCGCGGCTGAAGGGCTTGAGCAGGTAGTCGATCGCATGCACCTCGAAGGCCTTGAGCGCGAACTGGTCGTAGGCGGTGGCGAAGATGTAATGCGGCGCCGTCGGCGCGCCGGCGCCGGCCAGCTCGACCACCTCGAAGCCGTCCAGCTTGGGCATCTGGATGTCGAGGAAGACCAGCTCGGGCGCGAGCTCGCCGATGGCCTTGACGGCCTCGAAGCCGTTCGCGCATTCGCCCACCACCTCGACGTCGGGGTGGCCGGACAGGTACTCGCGCAGCAGCGCGCGCGCCAGGTGTTCGTCGTCGACGATCAATACCCGCATTGGACTGCTCCCATGGACTATTCCTCTTCCGTCTCCGCGGGCAGCACCAGCTCCACCCGGAATGTATTGTCTTCGCGTGCCCAGTGCACGCTGCCTTCCCTGCCGTACGCGGCCGCCAGGCGCTGGCGCACGTTCACCAGGCCGATGCCCTTGCCGGCGCGCGGCGCCGCGCCGTCCGGGTCGGCATCGTTCTCGACCCGGATGCGCAACAGCGAGCCGGCGCGTTCGGCGGCAAGCGTAATGCTACCGCCTTCCAGCAGGCCGCCGATCCCGTGCTTGACCGCGTTCTCCACCAGCGGCTGCAGGATCATCGGCGGCAGCAGGCAGTCGGCGGCGTCCGCGCCCACGCTGTGGCGGAAGGCCAGGCGCGGACCGAAGCGCACCTGCTCGATCGCCAGGAAGCGCTCGACCAGCGCCACTTCGTCCTGCAGCCGCACCTTGCGGTGCGCTTCCAGTCCGAGCGTGTGGCGGAAGAAGCCAGCCAGCTGCAGGCTCATGTCGCGCGCGCGGCCGGGATCGATGGCGGTCAGCGCGCTGATCGAGTTCAGGCTGTTGAACAGGAAGTGCGGATCGACCTGGGTGCGCAGCATGCGCAGCTCGGCGTCCCGGGCCAGCAGGCGCGACTCCAGTTCGCGGGTCTCGGCGCGCCGCGCCCGCTCGAATTCGAGCGCCAGGTAATGCGCCACCGCGGTCATCCAGTACAGCAGCACCCCGATCCCGAACATCACCGCCACGAAGGGGCGCGTCACCGCCAGGGCGTCGCCTTGCGCCAGCAACAGACCGCACAGGGCCGCCCAGGCGCTGGCGGCCGCGCACCACAGCAGCGCCGCGCTCGCGCCGCTGAAGGCGAACACCGCCAGCACCGCGCCCAGGCCTTGTTCCCCCAGCGGATAGGCGCGGCACAGGTAATAGGCGGAGAAGCCGCAGGCGCTGGCGTAGAACAGCGTCAGCGGCAGCGCGAACAACAGGCTGGCGCCGGGTCCGGCGCCGGTGGTGGCCACGATCAGCCCCGCCAGCAGCAGGCCCAGCATCAGCCAGGCGAGCAGGTAGAGCGCGACGCCGTGCCGGGTCTGGATGCCGCCGCTCATCGCGCCGCTGCCATCGCCCGGGCCATCAGTTGCGCACCTCGACGCCACCCATGATCGCGTAGCCGCGCACGATCAGGCGCTTGCTGTTGTCCGGCGGCGCGATGGTCTTTTCCTCGAAGCCGCCCATGATCGGCGTGCCGTTCAGGACCACGGTCCAGTCGGGCGGCACCTTCAGGGTGACCCCGCCCCAGAAGGCGAACACGCTGACCACCGCCTCGCCCTGGATCGAGGAGTTGCGCAGGTCGAGGCTGCAGCCTCCCATTACCGCCGTGATCTCGCCGCCGCGGAAGTTCGGGGTGAACACGCGGCGCTCGAAGCCGCCCAGGATCGCGGTGATGTCCACCACGCCCTCGCCGCCCAGGTCGTTCTCGCCCTTGACGCCGTCGACCGCGATCATGCGGCGCCCGGTGCGCGCCTTGTACAGCGTGTAGACGCCGAAACCGATGAAGAACAGCGGCCACAGGGTGCGCCAGTTGAAGTCGATGATGTCGAGGCGGTCCAGCGTCATCAGGACGCCGATGCCGACGAACACCGCGCCGACGATCTGGCCGCCGCGGGTCTGGGTGTCGCACAGCTTGACCACGCCGACGACGATGAAGACCATCGGCCAGAAGGCCAGCACGCGACGGGTCTCGATGATGTCGAGGTTATCGAGCAGGAACAGCAGGCCCATCAGGATCACGAGCAGGCCGAGCACGACCTGGCTGCTGACGGCCCTGGCCTGCACCTGCCCCTTCGGATGGACGGCGTCCTTGGACGGGAATTCATTGTTCATGCTTGTTCTCCGGCTGGGTGAGTACGGGCTGCTGGCCGAGGCGGCGGGCGATCAGGGGCTGGCAGACCAGCTTGACGCCCCAGGCCAGGATGAACAGCGGCCAGCTGTTGCGGAAGGTCAGTCCGAACACGTTCTCGAAACAGGCGAACAGCCACAGGCCGATGAAGACGGTCCACAGGCCGTTGCCGAATTCGCGCGGGCTCGGGTAGCCGATGGTCTGGTTGATGCCGACCACGACCAGCAGCAGCGGCCAGTAATGCCAGTAGGCGCCGGCGTCGAGGTAGTCGAGGCGATCCAGGAGGATGATCGTGCCGACCACGATCAGCATCAGGCCCCAGACCACCTGTTTGCGCCAGCGGTAAGCTTCTTCGGTATGCATTTGCGTGACTCCATATGAGTGGTATATGGACGCACGATACCGAAGCCCGGGCTGCGGCGAAAGCGTCTTTCGGCGAACGGCGGGGCGCAGGCGGTGAATGGCGAAGATTTCGGCGGATGGCGGACGAAAAAAAGCCCGCCGTGGAGGCGGGCCGGATGGGCAGCGTTACCTGGATCGAATCGATGCTCAGGCCGAAGCCAACAGGTCCATCGGCGGACGGCCCTTGACCTGGTTGCGGTACTTGGCGCGGGCCTCGGCCATCTTGACCGCTTCGCGCGCGATGTTGGTGCGGCGGATCTCGAGTCGTTCCTTCTTGCCGCGGTGTTGTGCCTCGTGTTTGTTGCCGATACTCTTGGTCATGAACGTCTCCTGGGTGGACACCGTATGCACGGTGGGGACCGCGCCTTCCTGGCGCAGCGCGTTAGGAACGGTTGGTGGCCATCTTGAGATCGGACGGCATCAGCATGCCCCAGCCGAGCTGGCGGCGAATCTCCTCCGGCGTCGGCGGCGGCGCGCTTTCCCGCGCGCGGCGCTCGAGGTATTCGCGTACCAGGTGCTTGGGTGGCTGCTTGATCTCGGACATGGCGACCTCCACTTCCGTTGGGGCCGTCGCGCAGTGCGCCGGCCCGAATTGGTGCCGGTCCTCGAGGCGACCGGCTAACCTGTTGAGCTGTTGGTGCCGTGCGTTTGTCGCGCAGCTCCCTCACTCAGACGGTTCCCATGATAACGATGGGCTCCCCAGGTCACCGTTAGGTGCCGCACATTTTTCGATAGGCGGTCTCCTACAAGGCCACGGGCGGCGCTGGAAGCGGCTGAGTCCGGGCACGAAAAAAGGGGAGCCGAAGCTCCCCTTGTTGACCAGCTTACGTGAAGATCAGAACTTGTATTTCAGGTTCACGTAGTACTGGCGGCCACCGACGTCCAGCTTCTGCTGCTCTTCTTCGCTGTAGCGATAGTAGGCGCGCTTGACGTTGGTCAGGTTGGTCGCGTCGAACGACAGCACCAGGGTCGGCGTCAGGTTGTAGCTGGCGTTGAAGGCCAGCGTGGTGACCGGCGCGGCGAAGGTCGGCGCCACCGGCATCAGGATGCCGTTGACGGTCGACAGGCCCTGGCTGTTGGCGGTCGGCGCCGGAGCGGTCGAGGTATTCACGTACTCGCTGCGGTAGTTGGCCACCAGGCGTGCCGACAGCTTGTCGTCCTCGTAGTAAGTGCCCAGGTTGGCGGAGTACTCCGAAGCGCCGACCATCGGACGACCGTCGTCGACCTTGGTCTTGGCCTTGCTGACGTTCGAAGTGAAGCCGAAGCCGGTGTTGCCGAACGGCTGCTCGTACATCAGCTCGATGCCGGCGATGCGCGCACCCTGCTGCGAAGCGGTGTTCACGGCGAAGGTCTTGATCTGCGAATCACGCGGATCGAGCAGCTCGACCGTGGTCCTGCCGGCGGTACCGGTCTTCGGATAGCCATTGATATCCGAGTAGTACAGGTTCACGCCCACCATCGAGCGGCGTGCGAAGTACCAGGCCCAGGACAGGTCCAGGTTCTTGGCGATCAGCGGTTCCATTTCCGGATTCGGGCCAGTGACCTGACACACGCCGTCGGTACATGCCGGCGAGCCGTAACCGGCGCCCAGGATGTTGTAGTTCTGGCGCGAGATGGTCTTGCTGGCGCCGAAGCGCAGGATCTGGTCCTTGCTCAGCTCGTAGCGCAGGTTCAGGCTCGGCAGCAGGTTGTTGAAGGTGGTTTCACGTTCCTTCTTGTAGTACATCACGCCGGCCAGCGGGTTGAACGGCACGCCGTCGTAGTACTGGACGCCGTCGCTGGCGGTGGTGATCGCGCCCGGCACGGCGGCGCAGGTGGTGGCCGGCTTGCCCGGCTCGGTGCGCGCGCAGGTACCGACCGGCAGCGGGACCGGGATCATCGCATTGACCTGGGTGCGGACGAAGCGCAGGCCGAAGTTGCCCGACCAGCGTTCCGCTTCCAGGTTACCCTGGATATAGGCCGCGCTCTGGCGTTCGCGCATGTCGAGTTCGGTCGACACGCGACGCTCCCACTCCGCGGTGGTCGGCTTGTAGTTGGCCGCGAAGTAAGCCTTGAGCGCCTCCGGGGTCAGGGTCCAGCTGGTATTGTCCCAGCCGGCCGGGCCGTCCAGGCCGCTGCCGAAGTCGGCCGGAATCGGCTGGAAGTTGAACGCGCCGGTCGGTGCGTTGTCGTTCAGGTTGCCGGTGCGCAGTTGCGGGAAGCGGCGCGCGCTGTCGCGGCGGTGGTCGGCATGGCGCACGCCGAAATCGACCGAGCGCAGCGCGCCCAGCTCGGTGCGGTACTCGGCATCCAGGTTGAGGCTGTTTTCGCGGTCGTTGGTGGTGACGCCGGAAGCGGCGCGGCCGGTCAGCACGTAGCCGCTGCCGTCCGGGTTCATGCCCGGGACGTTCGGGCCGGTGCCGTAGTACTTGACGAAGGGAGCGTCGTACAGGCTGCCCAGCTTGTAGGACACGCCGGTGCCGTAGCGGGTGTAGGTCAGGCCCTGGTCGAGCGCGGTCTCGCCGACGCCCTTGGTGGACGACAGCAGCGCCTTGACGGTCAGGTCCGGGGTGACGCGGTACTTGACGTCCAGGTCGAGGAAGGCGCTGGTGGCGCGCGCGCCGTCGCGGTAGGCGCCCTCGGTCTCGCCGATGTACTGCGGGGTGGTGCCGGCCGGGTAGACGATGTCGGCGGCCTTCAGCACCTTCAGCTCGTGGCCGTAGACGGTACGCTCGGTGGTGATGATCGGGTTCTTGATCTGGGCGTATACGCGCTGACCCTTCGAGTCGGTCGGCGTGGCGGCGCCCTGCGCGCCGCCCAGGCCCTTCAGCATGCTGAACATCGCGCCGGCGTTCAGGCGGCCGAAGTTGTTCGCCTTCATCTCCGAATGGAAGCCGGTCAGGGTCATGTCCAGGTCCTGGTTCGGCTTGAACTGCATCGAGAACATGCCGCCCTTGCGGTCACGCACGCTTTCGACGTATTCCGTGCTCATCGAGCCCGGCAGGCGCACGCCGTTCAGGTCCGAGGCCTTGTAGCCGGTGCCGGCCAGCGATTCGTCGGTGATGCCCAGCATGGTCTTGGTGTCGATCACGTCCCAGCCGCTGCCGCCGACGTAGGCGAAGCGCGAGGCCGAGTCGCGGCGCACGTGGCGCTTCTGGGCGAAGCCCTGGACGATGAAGCCGAAGGTGTTCGATTCGTTCTTCCAGTTGAGCGAGGCGTTGGTGTCGTGCGCGGCCTTGCTCGGCAGGTCCGCGTACACGGCGCCCAGGTTGACGATGCCGCTCAGGCGCTCCTTCTGCTGCAGCGGCTTGCGGGTGCTGACGTTGATGGTGCCTGCCATGCCGCCGTCGACCAGCTTGGCCTCGGATGTCTTGTACACCACGGCCTGGTTCAGGACCGAGGACGGCATCAGCGACAGGCTGGTCGAGCGGCTGCTCGAGAGCTGGTCGCCGAAATACCAGTCGCCGCCCGAGACGGTGTGGCCGTTGAACAGGATCAGGGTGTGGTCGGGGTTGGTGCCGCGCATCGCGACTTTTTCGGCTTCGTCGTAGTCGGTACGCACGGCCACGCCGGACAGGCGCTGCAGCGAGTCGGCCAGGTTACGGTCCGGCATCTTGCCGACGTCTTCGGCGGTGATCACCTCGACGTTGGCGCTGGCGTTCTTCTTGACGGCCAGCGACTGCGCCATCGAGGCACGGATACCGGTCACCTCGACGGTCTGGATCGGGCCTGCGGGGGCGTCCTGCGCCATGGCCGACATGCTGGCCAGGCTCCACACCGCCATCGAAACGGCCGCTGCGAGCGGCTTCTGCTTGAACATAACAGTCTCTCCTGAGTTTTCTAGCTATTGGTATGCAATTGGTAGGCACCATTACTGCCATGGGCGGAGTATTGATGATGTCAAGCTTGCTGAATAATCACTTGTTTTCGACGCTATATAACTTTGAGGAATGTACATATGGGGACATTGCAAAAGTTATACCAAATAAACAAATTTTCATTACCCGTTTGCGCGCGCGCAGGAGTAGCGTTGGCCTACCCTCCACAGCCCGTTCTTGCCATGATCCCTGCCCTGCGCCTCAGCTGCCTGCTGTTCGCCGGCGCCGCCCTCGCCGGCTGCGCCAGCGCTCCTCCACAGAACCAGAACCCGGCCGCGCCGGCTGCGGAGATCCCGCTGGCCGCGCTGCTGCAGAAGCCGCTCTACCAGATGACGCCGCAGGAAGCGGGCCGCTACATCGCCCACATCCATACGGCCGAACCCGACCTGCGCAAGCGCATCGCCGCGATCGGCCGCAAGAACCTGGGCCAGCCCTATTCGCTGCACCTGCTGGGCGAATTTCCGTATGAAATCCACGACAACCTGCCGCTGTTCAGCCTGAAGGAAAGCGATTGCGTCGTGTTCGCGGAACATACCTATGCGATGGCGCTGTCGCAGTCCTGGGAAGAATTCTTCTGGATGCTGCAGCGGATCCGCTACCGCGACGGCGTGATCGGCGTGGCCACCCGCAACCACTACACCGAGATGGACTGGAACGTGGCCAACCGCTGGCTGGTGACCGATGTCAGCGCCGAACTGGCCGGCCCGGCCGGGCCCGCGTATGCGATGACGGTGGACCGCGCGCGCTTCCTGCGCACCCGCCACCACACGGCGCGCGACATTCCGGTGGAGAGCAGCCGCCAGGCCTACGTGCCGAAGGAGCAGGTCGCGGCCATCGCCGGGCGGCTGCAGGAAGGCGACTTCGTGAACGTGATCTCGACCCGCGACGGCGAGTACTGGGCCTCGCACGTCGGCTTGGTGGTGCTCGGCCCGGACGGCGAACGGCGCCTGCTGCACTCGCAGGCGCCGCAGGTGCGCGAAGAAAGCTTCGACTCCTTCATCGCGCGCGCGCTCGAACGCGAGGCGCGCAATGCAAGCGCCGGCAAGCCGGGGCAGGTGCTGGCCGGCTTCAAGTTCCTGCGCCTGAACGAGCAGATCACGGTGCCGCCGATGGCGCCGCAACCGCGCCCGGGCCGCCCGGCCGCCTGAGCACCCGCGCCGCCCCAGCGGCGGCGCCGCATCCCCTCCCCGCGCGCCGCGCTGCCGGCGCGCTCTTCCCTCCCCCGTCCCAGGCATCCCCGGCCGATGCACCCGCACGCGCCGGCCGCGACTGCTCATCCGTTCCGCTCATCAATTAAATAATCAATGGAAATTAAATCATCGATTTATTTCCTAATTTCATTTCCTATTCCTATTTTTTTCGCCTTTCGAATTAATTCACTTGCTGCCGTTGAGTGAGGTCAAACTCCGTTAGTAGTGGTCGCCAGATAATAATTTTACAAAACCACTTCCTTCATTTACCTAATAACGACAAGCCATTTCCAAGTATTCCTTCTTATGCATTACCGCGCTCGCATTTGCCATCAAGGCTTCCTCACCCATTCCTAACCAGCAGCGGATTGCCATGCCCAAATTCAGCTCCAGTCTTTTCAGCCAGCTTTGCGCACGAATGGTGTCGATGAGCCGCACCAGCAAGATCGCCCTGATGGTCGGGACCGACCTGCTGGCATTACCGGCCTGTTTTCTCATCGCGATGATATTGCGCGGCGGCGATCTGCAGCTCGCAAGGAATTTCGGCCCCGCTTCCTACGCCCTGGTGGCGGTCGTCACGATCGCGGCATTTTCCATCTCTGATTTATACCGCGCGGTTATCCGCTTTATCGACCAGCGCCTATTGAGTTTCACCGGCGCGGCACTCGCATTCGCCATATTATGCGTCTATGTCGTATTAATCATCATGAACGAGCCGCGTTTCCCGCGCAGCGCGCTCGCCATTTACTGGTTCGTGGTGTTTTCGTATGTCGTCATTTCCCGCATCGGCCTGCGCAACCTGCTGCGCGCCCATGGCGGGCGGCGCGCGGGGAGTTCCGATGCAGTCGCCGTCTACGGCGCCGGCGAGGCCGGGGCGCGCCTGGTACAGGCCATGCGCCACAGCGATGAATACCGCCCGGTCTGCTTTTTCGACGACAAGCGCATTCTCAACGAGCGCACCATCGCCGGCCTGCGCGTGTTCAATACCACCCGCCTGGCCGAACTGGTGGCGGCCCAGGGCATCCGCACCATCGTGATCGCCCTGCCCTCGGTCTCCCCGGAGCGCCTGCGCGACATCATGCAGCGCCTGGGCCAGGCCGGCGTGCCGGTCAAGCTCCTGAGCCGCCTGGTCGACCTGGCCGACGACCGGCCGCCGGCGCGCGACTCGATCCGCGAACTCAAGTTCGAAGACCTGCTGGGCCGCCCGCCGGTGCCGCCGCGGCTCGACCTGTTCGCCCGTTGCGTGCGCGGCAAGAGCGTGCTGGTCACCGGCGCCGGCGGCTCGATCGGCAGCGAACTGTGCCGCCAGATCGTCACCCTCACGCCGACCGAACTGCACCTGCTCGACCACTCCGAATACGCGCTCTATACGGTGCGCCAGGAACTGATGGCGCGCTTCCCCGGGCTGGCCATCCACGCCCACCTGGGCTCGGTCTGCAACAACGACCTGGTCGACCGCATCCTGCGCGAAGGCAAGGTCGGCACCATCTACCACGCCGCCGCCTACAAGCACGTGCCGCTGGTCGAGGCCAACATCGTCGAAGGGCTGCGCAACAACGTGCTGGGCGCCCAGGTGATGGCCAGCGCCGCCGCCCGCCACCAGGTCGAGACCTGCGTGCTGATCTCGAGCGACAAGGCGGTGCGCCCGACCAACATCATGGGCGCCAGCAAGCGCATCGCCGAGCTGATCTTCCAGGCCGCGGCGGTGCGCCACGGCGCCCACACGACCTTCTGCATGGTCCGCTTCGGCAACGTGCTGGGCTCCTCGGGCTCGGTGATCCCCCTGTTCCAGCGCCAGATCGCGCGCGGCGGCCCGCTGACCATCACCCATCCCGAAGTGTCGCGCTACTTCATGCTGATCGCCGAAGCCGCGCAGCTGGTGATCCAGGCCGGCGCCATGGCCAAGGGCGGCGATGTGTTCGTGCTCGACATGGGCGAGCCGGTCAAGATCGTCGACCTGGCGCGCACCATGATCGCCATGTCGGGCCTGACCGAACGCACGCCGCAGAATCCGCGCGGCGACATCGAGATCCAGTTCGTCGGCCTGTTCCCCGGCGAAAAGCTGCACGAGGAACTGCTGACCGAAGGCACCGTCTTCCCCAGCGAGCATCCGCGCATCATGCGCATGAAGGAAAGCGCGCTGCGCCCCAGCGTGCTGGAGACCTGCATCACCTGCCTGATGATGGCCTGCGAGACACACGAACGCGGCACCATCGAATCGATGGTCAAGGCCATCGTCGCCGAGTACGTGCCGACCTCGCCGGTGGCGCCGCCGCCCCTGGTAGCCGACATCCAGACCCCGAGCCTGATCAAGAAGTTCGTGCCGTTCCGGATCTAGACCCCTGTATGTAGAACGCATATTCAATAGCCACTGACCGACGAGGAAACACATGCGCGACGAGAACACCTCCCCACACCTGGAGCAGCTGCTGGCCAAGCTGCAGGACCGCACCGCCGTCATCGGCATTGTCGGCCTCGGCTACGTCGGCCTGCCGCTGACGCTCTGCTATGCGGCACAGGGCTTCAAGGTGCTCGGCATCGACATCGATACCGACAAGGTCGAGCGCCTGAACCGCGGGGAAAGCTACATCAGGCACATCGACGCGCAAGCCATCGGCTCGGCGCGCGAACTCGGCTTCGAGGCCACCGCCGACTTCACCCGCGCCGGCGAAGCGGACGCCCTGATCATCTGCGTGCCGACCCCGCTGAACGCCTTCCGCGAGCCGGACCTGTCCTATGTGCTGGGCACCGTCGGCGCCCTGCTCCCCTATGTGCGCGAAGGCCAGGTGGTGTCGCTGGAAAGCACCACCTACCCCGGCACCACCGAGGAAGAACTGCGCCCGCGGCTGGAGTCGCGCGGCTTCAGCGTCGGACGCGACCTGTTCCTGGTGTTCTCGCCGGAGCGCGAAGACCCGGGCAATCCCCACTTCCAGACCCGCACCATTCCCAAGGTCTGCGGCGGCACCACCCCCGCCTGCCTCGAGGCCGGCCTGGCCCTGTACCGTGCCGCGGTGGACCGCGTGGTGCCGGTCAGCTCCACCCGCGCCGCCGAGCTCACCAAGCTGCTCGAAAACATCCACCGCGCGGTCAACATCGGCCTGGTCAACGAAATGAAGATCATCGCCGACAAGATGGGCATCGACATCCACGAGGTGATCCGTGCGGCCGCCACCAAGCCCTTCGGTTTCACGCCCTACTACCCGGGGCCGGGCCTGGGCGGCCACTGCATCCCGATCGATCCCTTCTACCTCACCTGGAAGGCGCGCGAGTACGGGGTGCACACTCGCTTCATCGAACTGGCCGGCGAAATCAACAGCGACATGCCGCACTGGGTGATCAGCAAGGTGGCCGACGCGCTGAACGAACGGGGACGGTCGATCATGGGCAGCCGGGTGCTGGTGCTCGGCATCGCCTACAAGAAAGACGTCGAGGACATGCGCGAATCGCCTTCGGTGGCGCTGATGGAGATCCTGCGCCGCAAGGGCGCCACGGTCGACTACGCCGACCCGCACGTGCCGGTCTTCCCGCGCATGCGCGAGCATCGCTTCGAGCTGTCCAGCGTGCCGCTGACCCCGAACGCGATCGCGTCCTATGACGTGGTCCTGCTGGCCACCGCCCACAGCGCCTTCGACTACGAGCTGGTGCGCCAGTACGCCAACCTGATCGTCGACACCCGCGGCGTGTATATCGAACGCCTGCCGAACGTCGTCAAGGCCTGACGAAAACCAGCCGCAGCAGCCCGCCATCACAACGCCATAACAGTCCGAACCCACCGGAGAACACGATGCGTTCCTACCCCCCTGCCATCACCGACCGCAAGATCCGCTTCGCACTGGTCGGCTGCGGCCGTATTGCAAAGAACCACATGAATGCCATCCGCGAGCACCGCGACCGTTGCGAGCTGGTCGGGGTCTGCGACATCGACCCGCGCGCGCTCGACGCCGCCGCCGGCGCCACCGGCGCCCGCACCTGGCGCAGCCTCGACCGCATGCTGGCCGAATGCGAGGCCGACGCCCTCGTGCTGTGCACCCCGTCCGGCCTGCACCCGCAGCAGGCGATCCAGGTGGCGCGCGCCGGCCGCCACGTGATCACCGAGAAGCCGATGGCCACCCGCTGGGAAGACGGCAAGGCCATGGTGGCGGCCGCCGACGCGGCCGGGGTGCGCCTGTTCGTGGTCAAGCAGAACCGCCGCAACGCCACCCTGCAGCTGCTCAAGAGCGCGGTCGAGAAGAAACGCTTCGGACGCATCTACATGGTCAACCTCAACGTGTTCTGGACCAGGCCAAGCGAGTACTACAACAGCGCCAAATGGCGCGGCACCTGGGAATTCGACGGCGGCGCCTTCATGAACCAGGCCAGCCACTACGTCGACCTGATCGACTGGATCGTCGGCCCGGTCGAAAGCCTGCAGGCCTACACCGCCACCCTGGCGCGCGACATCGAGGTCGAAGATACCGGCGTCATCAGCCTGCGCTGGCGCAACGGCGCGCTCGGCTCGATGAACGTCACCATGCTGACCTACCCGCGCAACATGGAAGGCTCGATCACCATCCTGGGCGAGCACGGCACCGCACGCATCGGCGGCGTCGCCGTCAACGAAGTGCAGCAGTGGGAATTCGCCACGCCGGATCCGGACGACGAGCGCATCAAGGACGCCAGCTACCAGACCACCTCGGTCTACGGCTTCGGCCACCCGCTCTACTACGACAACGTCATCAAGGTGCTGCGCGGCGAGGCCGAGCCGGAAACCGACGGGCGCGAAGGCCTGAAGTCGCTCGAGGTGCTGGTCGCCGCCTACCGCTCGGCGCGCGACGGCAAGCGCATCGCCCTGCCGCTGGAGTATTGAACATGGCCATCGTCATCCACTCCAGCGCCATCGTCGACCACGGCGCCGCTCTCGGCGACGGCACCCGGGTCTGGCACTTCGCCCACGTCTGCGCCGGCGCCCGCATCGGCAACGACTGCTCGCTGGGCCAGAACGTGTATGTCGGCAACGACGTCGTGCTGGGCAAACAGGTGAAGGTCCAGAACAATGTCTCGATCTACGACGCCGTCACCCTCGAGGACGAGGTGTTCTGCGGGCCGAGCATGGTGTTCACCAACGTCTACAACCCGCGCGCGGCGGTCACCCGCAAGCACGAGTACCGGCGCACGCTGGTGCGGCGCGGCGCCACCATCGGCGCCAACGCCACCATCGTGTGCGGCGTGACGGTCGGCGAATTTGCCTTTGTCGCGGCCGGCGCCGTGGTCAATCGCGACGTGCCCGCCTTTGCCCTGGTGGCCGGCGTGCCGGCGCGCCAGATCGGCTGGATGAGCCGGTTCGGCGAGCGCCTCGACCTTCCCCTGCCCGCCGCGAACAGCGAGGGCAATGCCCAGGGAGAAGCCCGCTGCCCGCATACCGGCGACCTGTACGTGCTGCACGAGGGCGTTTGCCGCCTCGAGCGCGCCGCCACCTAACCTGACGAGGATCTCCATGGATTTCATCGACCTCAAGTCGCAGTACCTCGCTTCCCGTGAACTGATCAACGCACGCATCCAGACGGTCCTCGATCATGGCCAGTACATCATGGGGCCGGAAGTTGCCGAACTCGAAGGCAGGCTGGCTGCCTACACCGGTGCACGCCACTGCGTCACGGTGTCTTCCGGCACCGAGGCGCTGGTGATCGCGCTGATGGCGCTCGGCGTCAAGCCCGGCGACGAAGTCATCACCACGCCCTTTTCCTTCATCGCCACCGCCGAAGCCATCGTGCTGCTGGGCGCCACCCCGGTCTTCGTCGACGTCGAGGCCGGCACCTGCAACCTCGACCATCGCCTGATCGAGGCCCGGATCACCCCGCGCACCCGCGCCATCATCCCGGTGTCGCTGTACGGCCAGCCGGCCGACATGGACGAGATCAACGCCGTCGCCGAACGCCACGGCCTGGCCGTGATCGAAGATGCCGCCCAGAGCTTCGGCGCCACCTATCGCGGACGCAAGAGCTGCAACCTGTCGACCGTCGGCTGCACCAGCTTCTTCCCGAGCAAGCCGCTCGGCTGCTACGGCGACGGCGGCGCGCTCTTCACCAGCGACGACGCCCTGGCCAGTGCGATGCGCGAGATCCGCGTGCACGGCCAGTCGCGCCGCTACGTGCATACCCGTATCGGTGTCGGCGGCCGCATGGACACCCTGCAATGCGCAGTCGTGCTGGCCAAGCTCGAGCGCTTCGAGTGGGAAGTCGAGCAGCGCCAGCGCGCCGCCGCCTGCTACCACGACCTGCTCGGCGGCACGCTCGCCGATCTGGTGGAGCCGGTCGGCTGCCGCCCCGACCGCACCAGCGTCTACGCCCAGTACACGGTCCGCGTGCCGCAGCGCGAGCGGCTGCAGGAAGCCCTGCGTGTGGCAGGCATCCCGACCGCAGTCCACTATCCGGTCCCGATCGACCAGCAGCCGGCCTACCGGCAATGGGCCGACCCGGCAGGCTGCCCGGTGGCCGCCAGTCTCGCCCACGAAGTGCTGAGCCTGCCGATGGGGCCTTACCTCGACCGCCCCAGTACGCACCGCGTGGCACAGGCCCTGGCCCAGGCGCTGCAGGGCGCGGGGCTGGCCGGGGACAAGGCGGCATGAGGCTGGCCGCATGAGGCTGCGTTCGATGCCGGTGGCGCCGTATTGGCGCAACGTGGCCACGGTGCTGGGCGGCGCCATGGGCGCCCAGGCCCTGCCGCTGCTGGCGGCGCCGCTGCTCACCCGCATGTGCAGTCCCGGCGAGCTGGGCGCCTACAGCGTCTGGCTCGGCATCGTCGCGGTCGCGGCGATCGGCTCCACCCTGCGCATGGAAGCGGCGATGATCCTCGACCACGAAGCGGAACGCCAGCGCGCCTGCTTTCGCCTGGTGTTCTACAGCACCACCGTCACCGCCCTCGCGCTGACGCTGCTGGCGGCCGGAGCACGGCTGGCCGGCATCGAGGCCGCCGCCAGGCTGTCCTGGACCGCACTGCTCACCCTCGGCGTCGGCACCTGGCTGACCGGCTGCATGCAGACCACGCTGGCCTTCGCCACCTCGCACAATGCATTTGGCAAGGCGGCGCGCGCCAAGGTCACCACCGCCGCCATCATCGTCGCTTCGCAGCTGGCCCTGCTGTATGCGGGGCTGGGCGGGATCGGCCTGGTGCTGGGCCACCTGATCGGCACCGCCGCCGGCTTCGCCACCGCGCGCCTGCTGTTGCATCCGCCCAGGGCACCGATCGGCTGGCGCCTCGACGCCGAGCAGCGCGAACACCTGTGGCGGCACCAGAAATTCTGGCGCTACTCGCTGCCGTCGAACCTGCTCAACGGCGCCGTCAGCCAGCTGCCGCTGTTCCTGATCGGCATGCGCCACGGCGCACTGGCGGCGGGCCTGTTCGCGCTCACCCAGCGTGTCCTGTCGGCCCCGATATCGCTGATCGCCGCCTCCGTGCTGGAAGTGTTCAAGCGCGAATCCGTGCGCGAGTTCCTGGAGCACGGCAACTGCACCCGCGCCTACCGCCACACCTTCAAGGCCCTGGCGCTGCTCGGCGTTGGTCCGGCCCTGGTCCTGCTGCTGTTCGCGCCGCAGCTGTTCGCCCTCGTGTTCGGCGCGCACTGGCGCAACGCCGGCGAGCTCGCGCAGCTGATGGCGCCGCTGTTCCTGCTGAATTTCATCGCCAGCCCGCTCAGCTATGTGTTCTTCGTGGCCGGGCGCCAGCAGGCCGACCTGTGGTGGCAGGTCGCGCTGTTCACGATGACGCTCGGGGCCTTCCTGGCGCCGGGCAGCGTGGCCCAGAACGTGCTGTGGTACGTGATCGGGTATTCCTGCCTGTACCTGGTCTACCTGCACATGTCCTGGCAGTGTTCGCGCAACGTGCTGGCGGCCGCATGAACAGATCGCGCACCAACGACAGGGGGGAACGTGGCTGGGAGCGGCGCGACCAGATGGTGCTGGTCGCCTGCTTCTTCATGCTCTTTCCCGGCTTCTTCTTCTACCACACGCTGCTCGGCACCGGCACCACCGGCGCCTTCCTGGGCGGCTATTTTGCGCCGGTGGCGCTGGCCTTTGCCGCTCCGATGTGCCTGATCTACCTGTCGCGCATGCGGCGCGACCCGCGGCGCCTGACGATGGTCGACCTCCATTACGGCCTGTTCTTCGCCTATTTCCTGACCGTGGTGGTGGTCAACGGCGCGGCCGGCGCCAACCGCGTCATCGTGAGCAACCACATCCTCGGCGTGCTGTTCATGGTGCTGGTCTTCATCCAGTTCAGCTTCATCGATTTCGAGAGCCGCCGCTTCCGCGTCGTCGGGCTGCTCAGCCTGGCCGCGATGTCCGCGATCGCCTTCTCGAATTCGGTCGACGGCGTGTTCTACCTGGGCGCGCTGGGCATTGCCAAGGACGCCGATGCGCTCGCCACCTACCAGGGATTTTCGCGTTCCTACCTGTTCACCTACCTGGCGGTGGTCGCGTTCACCCGCTCGTTGCCGCTGCGCCTGGTCCTGCATGCGCTGGGGGCCGCCACCCTGTTCGTCAACACCGCCCGCAGCGAGTTCGCCGCCCTGCTGTTCGCCATCCCGCTGATCGAGTTCTACTACTCGCGCCACAAGCTGTACTTCCTGCTGGCCGCCGCCATGCTTGCGGTGCTGTTGGGCATGTACTTCGACCAGATCCTGGCGGCCCTGCCCTCCAACCGCATCCTCGAGCTGCTCGACCTGTCGCACTCGACCTCGGCCAACAAGCGCCACCAGCTGACCGTGCATGCGTGGCAAACCGTCGTAGCCTACCCGCTGTTCGGCGACTACGCCAGCTACAAGCCGGGCTACTACTCGCACAACGTGCTGTCCGCCTGGGTCGACCTCGGCCTGTTCGGCATGGCCTACCTGGCGGCGCTGGCGGTGCTGCCGATCACGCCGATGTTCTTTCACGAGTACTTCGCCGCCCGCGAGCGCGGACTATTCATGTGCGCCTTCGCCTTTGCCTGCGTCACCATCCTGCTGCTGCTGACGTCCCACTATTTCACCGACATGCTGCTCAGCGCCACCCTCGGCGCCTGCGCACGTTATTCGTACGAGAGGAAACATGGCCCGCATCGTGCATCTGAGCTCGGCACATCCGCGATTCGATACGCGGATTTTCGTGAAGCAGTGCCGCAGCCTCGCCGGCCACGGACATGAAGTGGCCCTGGTGGTGGCCGACGGCCTCGGCGACGCCTGCCGCGACGGCATCCGGATTGTCGACGTCGGCCGTCCGGCCGGCCGGCGCGAACGCATGCTGCACAGCACGCGCCGGGTCGTCCGCGCCGCCCTGGCGCTGGGCGCCGACGTCTACCAGTTGCACGACCCCGAGCTGATTCCCCTGGGGCTGCGGCTCGCGCTCGCCGGGCACAGGGTGGTATTCGACGCCCACGAGGACGTCCCGTCCCAGTTGCTCGACAAACCCTACCTGATGCCGCGCAGCGCCCGCCTGCTGTCGCGCGCCTACGCACGTTTCGAGCGGGCCGCCCTGCGCCGCCTCGACGGCGTGCTGGCGGCCACGCCCCTGATCCGCAACCGGCTGGCCGACTACAATCCCCTGAGCGTGGACGTCAACAATTATCCGCGCGCCGAGGAGTTCGACGCTGCCCCGTCCACGACGGAGGCGCGCACCAGCTTCTGTTACGTCGGCAGCATCTCGGCGATCCGCGGGGTGCGCGAACTGGTCGAGGCCTGCGCGCTGCTGCGCACACCGGCACGGCTGGCGCTGGCAGGCAGCTTCGCCGAGGCGGAACTCGAGGCCGAGGTGAGCCGGCAACACGGCTGGGGCCGCGTCGACGCGCTCGGCCACCTCGACCGCGGCGGCGTCGCCGAGGTGATGGCGCGCGCCTTCGCCGGCCTGGTGACCCTGTTGCCGACCGCCAGCTACCGCGAGGCGCTGCCGGTCAAGATGTTCGAATACATGGCCGCCGGCATTCCAGTGATCGCCTCGAACTTCCCGCTCTGGCGCGACATCGTCGAAGGCAGCCGCTGCGGGCTGTGCGTCGACCCGTGCGACCCGGCGGCGATCGCCGCCGCCATCGACCACCTGGCCACCCATCCGCGCCTGGCGCACGAGATGGGCGCCAACGGCCGCCGCGCCGTGATGGAACGCTACAACTGGGAAAACGAAGCGGACAAGCTGATTGCGTTCTATGCCGACCTGCTGGCAGCGCGGCCGCATCGGAACCGGATCGCGGGCACACGCGGATTGGCGACGCCTTCAATAAGGTCAATTGATTGAATTCGCAGGCGCGCATTTACGTTAGTTCAAAAAGCGCCGATCCCATCGGCCGTATTGTCTAGTTATTAAAGAAATACGAGACCAATCATGTTCTTGCAACACTACAATACGTTTCTGGAAGTAATCAAATTGCCGCGTGCCCAGCTGACTTTCTCTCAGCAAATCGATCCGGACGATATCAGGGCAACCTATCGCATCTACACCAAACCGCATCCCCGTTACAAGATCATCCGCCATAAAACCATTGGCGCCGCCCTGATCGACCTGTCGGCGTTCCCGGACCGCGCAGCCTATCTCGAACATGTCAAGGGAAAGAACCAGGGCGCCTATCACGCCAGGCGGGCCCGCAATCGCGGATATGTGGTGCGCGATATCGACCGGAACGATTACGTCGACGATATCCACGACATTCATACCAGCCTCGACGTCCGCCAGGGCCGCAGGATGGACCAGAAATACCTGGAAAGGCAGGACCGTTTCGATAACCGGAAACATTTTCGTTATTGGGGCGTATGCAGTCCACAAGGCAAACTCGTCGCTTATGCCACGCTGGGCATTTATGGAAATTTTGCTTCCTTTTCCCAAATGATGGGAATCCGCAATAACGACGGCATCATGCATCTGCTGCTGAGCGAGGCGGTCTGCCATCTGATCGACGAGGGCCGGGTCCGCTACGTCATGTACGACACCTTTTTCGGCGCCCAACCGGGGCTTCGCAACTTCAAGACCATTCTGGGCTTCCGCCCGTATCGCGCCAGCTATACGCTGCAATGAACGCCATGCTCAACCGTGTATATGCCGATTACCTGATGCCGAGCCGGCTCGGTGAATACGAAGCCCTGGTACGCAAGGCGGCGGCGGCCGGCTACGCCCAGCTGTCGGTACGCGATTTCTTCCGCCAGGTGCACGGCGGCGATCCGCCCCCCGGCAAGACCTTCGTGCACCGGCACGATATCGACAGCGACCTGCGCACCGCCAGGAAGATGTTCGACATCGAGTCGCGCCACGGGGTCCGCGCCAGCTATTACTTCCGGCTTTGCACGCTCGATTTCGGCTTCATGCGCGAGATCGAAGCCGCCGGCAGCGAAGCCAGCTACCACTACGAAGAAGTGGCCGATTTCGCCAAGCGCCACCGCCTGCGCAGCGCCGACGCGGTACGCCAGCGCTTCCCCGAGATCCGCGAACTGTTTGCCCGTAACGTGAGCCGAATCGTCGAAGGCCTCGGACTGCCGCTCACGACGGTGGCCAGCCACGGCGATTTCGCCAACCGACGGCTGAAGGTGATCAACCACGAACTGCTGCGCGACGATGCCCTGCGCCGGCGCTGCGGCATCGAATGCGAATCCTACGATGCGGAGCTGCTGCGCTGCTTCGACATCTACATCAGCGACCGCAAGCACCCGGTCTACTACTATCCGCTGTCCCCTTTCGACGCGCTCGGCGCCTACCGGCACATCTGCCTGCTGACCCATCCGGTGCAGTGGGAAACCAACTGGGTCGAGAGCACGCGCTGCAATGTGCGGCGCCTGGTCGAAGAAATGGCATGGCGTACATGAGGCGCCGACCCCGATGAACATCCTCCTGATCAATCACTACGCCGGCTCGGTCCATCACGGCATGGAATACCGGCCCTACTACCTCGCTCGCGAATGGGTGCGGCTCGGGCACCGGGTCCGCATCGTCGCCGCCAGCGAGGCGCATGTGCGCGCCCGTGCGCCCGACATGGCCGGACGCAGCCGCCGCGACGAGACCATCGACGGCATCGAGTACACGTGGTATGCCACGCCGCCCTACCGCGGCAACGGATTGGCGCGGGTGCGCAATATGGCTGCCTTCGTGCTGCGCCTGTGGCGCGAAGCGCGTACCCTGGTGCGCGAAGTCGCGCCGCAGGTGGTTATCGCCTCCAGCACCTACCCGCTCGACATCTGGCCGGCGCACCGGATCGCGCGCCTGGCGGGCGCCCGCCTGCTGCACGAAGTACACGACCTGTGGCCCTTGTCGCCGATGGAGCTGGGGGGCTTCTCGCGCCACCACCCGTTCATCCGGCTGCTGCAGGCGGGCGAGGACTATGCCTGTCGCCATGCCGACACCATCGTGTCGATCCTGCCCAAGGTGCGCGAACACCTCGAGGCGCGCGGCATGGCGCCGCACAAGCTGCACTTGATCCCGAACGGCACCGATCCGGCCGAATGGCTGGTGGCGCCGCCGATGCTGCCCGAATCGCTCGACACCCTGCTGGCGGGCTTGCGCGCCCAGGGCCTCGCGGTGGTCGGCTATGCCGGCAGCCACGGCCTGGCGAATGCGCTCGACACCCTGCTCGACGCCGCCAATCTCATGAAAGGCAAGCCGGTGGCCTTCGTGCTGGTCGGGGACGGTCCCGAGAAGGCCCGCCTCGAGCGGCGCGCGCGCTTGCTCGGGCTCGATCGCGGCCTCGCGCAGGTGTACTTCGCGCCGCCGATCCCGAAGGCGCAGATCCCGGCCCTGATGGCGCGGCTCGACATCGCCTACCTTGGCTGGCAGCGCCAGCCCCTTTACCGTTTCGGCATCTCGCCCAACAAGCTGCTCGACTACATGATGGGCGGCTGCCCGGTGCTGCACGCGGTGGAAGCCGGCAACGACCCGGTACTGGAAGCCGGCTGCGGCCTGACCGTGGCGCCGGAAGATCCCGCCGCCATCGCGCGCGGCCTCGACACCTTGCTGGCCATGTCCAGGAGCGAGCGACGCGTGCTGGGCGAGCGTGGACGCGCCCATGCCCTGGCCAACCTGACCTATCCCGTCCTGGGACAACGATTCCTGACCACTTTCGCACACGAGGTTTCCCATGGCTGAACAGGCACAGACCGGCGCGCCCTTGCACACTGATCCGCTGGACAATATTCCGCGGACATTCCTGCCCTTCGCACTGCCCGACATCGGCGACGAAGAGATTCGCGCCGTCGAGACCTGCCTGCGTTCGGGCTGGGTGACCACCGGGCCGACCACCCGCCGATTCGAACAGGAATTCCGCGCCTACCTGGGCGACGACGTCGAGGCGATCTCGGTCAACTCGGCCACCGCCGGCCTGCACCTGGCGCTGGAAAGCGTGGGCGTCGGTCCCGGCGACGAAGTGATCGTCCCGACCCTGACCTTCACCGCCACCGCCGAGGTGGTGCGCTACCTCGGCGCACGGCCGGTGTTCGTCGACGTCGACCCCGTCACGCTCAACCTCTCGCCCGCGGCCATCGCGGCGGCAATCACGCCGCGCACCCGCGCCGTGATGCCGGTGCACTACGCCGGCCTGGCCTGCGACATGGACGCCATCCTGGCCCTGGCGGCGCGCCACGGCCTGCGCGTCATCGAAGACGCCGCGCACGCCTTCCCCACCCGGCTCGACGGCAAGCTGGTCGGCACGCTCGGCAGCGACATCACCGTGTTCAGCTTCTACGCGAACAAGACCATGACCACCGGCGAAGGCGGGATGATCGTCACGCGCGACGCCGCGCTGGCGGCGCGGATGCGCTGCATGCGCCTGCACGGCATCAGCCGCGATGCCTTCGACCGCTATACCTCGCGCGTGCCGGCCTGGTTCTACGAAGTGGTCGCGGCCGGCTTCAAGTACAACCTGACCGACATCGCCTCGGCCATCGGCATCGAGCAGCTGCGCAAGATCGACCGCTTCCAGCAGCGCCGTTGCTGGCTGGCCCAGCGCTACGACGAGGGCCTGGCCGGGCTGCCGCTGCAGCTGCCGGCGCATCCCGCATTCGGCAGCACCCATGCCTGGCACCTGTACGTGGTGCGCCTGCACGACGGCGCGCTGATCGGCCGCGACGAGCTGATCAACGCGCTGGCGGAACGCGGCATCGGCACCAGCGTGCACTTCATTCCGCTGCATCGCCAGCCCTACTGGCGCGAAAGCTGTGGCCTCGACCCCGATGCCTTCCCGGTGGCAGAGGCGAGCTTCGCGACCATGCTGTCGCTGCCGCTGTACACCCGTATGCTCGACGCCGACCAGGACCGCGTGATCACGGCGCTGCACGAGCTGCTGTCATGAGCAAGCGCGCCTTCGACCTGCTGGGTGGCGTTGCGGGGCTGGTCGTGCTGGCGCCGGTCCTTCTGCTGATCGCGCTCTGGATCCGGCTCGACTCGGCGGGGCCGGTGCTGTATCGCCAGCAGCGGGTCGGGCGCGGCGGCCGATTGTTCACGATCTACAAGTTCCGCACCATGCAGCTGCGGCAAGTAGATGGCCCCCAGCTGACCGTCGGCGCCGATCCGCGCGTGACCCGCGCCGGGCGCTTCCTGCGCCACTACAAGCTCGACGAGTTGCCGCAGCTGTGGAACGTCGTGCAAGGCAGCATGAGCCTGGTCGGCCCGCGCCCCGAGGTGCCGCGCTACGTCGACTGCTATCCGCCCGAGCAGCGGCGCGTGGTGCTGTCGGTCGCGCCCGGCATTACCGATTGGGCCGCGATCCGCTACAAGGACGAGAACGCCATCCTGGCCCGCGCGGCCGACCCGGAGCGGGCCTACGTCGAAGCCGTGCTGCCGGTCAAGCTCGACTACTACGTACGCTACGTCAAGGAACGCAGTTTCTGGGGCGACCTGCGCATCCTGGCGCACACGCTCGCCGCCATCGTACGTTGACGGGCGAGCATGCGATGCAGTTGGTGCACCTTGGCGACCTCGAGCTGACCCTGCCCCTGGCGGCCGCCGCGGGCGCCTGGCTGCTGGCGGCGCGCGCCTGGCGCGCGGCAAGCGCCTGGGCGCTCTTGTACGCCGGCACCATTGCGCTGGTGGGAGGCAGCAAGATCGCCCATCTCGGCTGGGGCACCGACATCGGGCCGCTCGACTTCAAGGCCTTCAGCGGCCATGCGGCCGGCGTCACGGCGGTGTACCCGGTACTCGGCTACCTGCTGTGCCGGCCGATCGGGCGCGGGTGGGCCCTGGCGACCACGGGCGCCGGCCTGGCGCTCGGGCTCCTGATGGCCGTCGTGCTGGTCGGCGAAGGCGAGCATGCGGTGGCGGAAGCGGCCACCGGCTGGCTGCTCGGCGCCTGTGCCAGCCTCGGCACCCTGTACCATGCCGAGCCGCGCGGCATCGCGCCGGGTCCGGCATCCGCTGCCTGCGCAGTAGCGGTGTTCCTCGCATCGGCCTCATTGATGCAGTCCGCGCATGTGGGTTACTGGATGGTCAGGCTGGCGCTGGCGCTATCCGGCAACGCGCATCCCTATTCCTGGGACACATGCCGCTAGCGATTTTCTATCAATGGAGAGACACATGGTTTCCTTCCCCTCGATACATTGGCAAGCACGAGCGCCCCTGGACGAGAACGCGGTGCAGTCGCTGTTGATCTCTGCGCTGCGCGGCCTGGCGGCCCTGCAGGTGGCGGCATCGCACCTGCGCGCCGAAATCTACCCCGGCCTGCGCACGCTCGAGGAGCCGAGCCTGGCCTACCTGGGCCTGGCCTTCTTCACCGGCTTCGCGCACCAGGCGGTGGTCGTGTTCTTCCTGATCAGCGGCTGGCTGGTGGGCGGCAGCCTGATGAACCGCTTCGGCAAGCCGCAGGCGCTGGCCCATTATGCGATCGACCGTTTCACCAGGCTGTGGACGGTGCTGGTCCCGACCCTGCTGCTGACCCTGGCCGTCGGCCTGATCGTCGGCGCCGTAGCAGGCGGGCCGATGGACTTCGATCCGGCCAACGAGTTCTCGGCGGCGTCCTTCGTCGGCAACCTGTTCGGCCTGCAGACGGTCACCGTGCCCGACTTCGGCGGCAACTATCCGCTGTGGAGCCTGGCGCACGAAACCTGGTACTACATCCAGTTTCCCCTGCTCCTGCTGGTGATCGCCGGCGGCGGGCTGCTGCGCCGCGCCGCCGCTGCCGCTGCGCTGATCCTGCTGCTGTCGACGCTGCGCGACATGATCTCGCTGTATTTCATCATCTGGCTGCTCGGCGCCGCCTTTTCGCGGATCCGCATCGATTGCGGCAACATCGTCCGCAGCCTGCTGCTGCTCCTCAGCCTGGCGCTGTTCGTCTACTGCCGCCTGCGCGGCAACAACGACGACCTCGTCCCCGGATCCTTTGTGCAGGACATCATCTGCAGCATCCCCTTCCTGTTCCTGCTGGCCTCGCTCCAGCAACAGGCCGACCCGAAGGCGCCGGGCTATGCGCGGGCCAACCGGGTCGCCGTGTTCTTCTCCGAGTTCTCGTTCTCGCTCTACGTGCTGCACATCCCCGTCATCGAGTTCATGCGCTACCTGGGCCGCCAGTTCCTAGGCCGCGACCGCCTCGACCCGAATGTGGCCACGGACTTCCTGTGGTATTTCACGGTGCTCGCCAGCATCGTGGCGCTTGCGTATGTCTTCTACCTGCTGTTCGAGCGCCACACCGTCCGGATCAGGAATGCGCTGAAGGGATGGCTGCTGACGCCGCGTGCCAAGCCGGTACGGGTTGCCCTGTCGCCGGACTGACGCGACCAGTGAACGACTGCCTGCCTGCGGACCGGGGGCGGCTCATTCGAGAGCCGCTGCCGGTCCGCGTTGTTTTGTGCTCGCAATCCGCAGCAACGCGCCGGCAAGCTCGTCCCAGGCATTTCCTCGACGGCTGCCGCAGGAACGCCGGTCTCTTGCCGGCTGCAGTGCCGGCAAGGGCTGCCCCTGGAGCCTCGCGCAAGGACTTGCCGCGCTGCCGGCGATGGCGCCACACGCTTCCCGGGTGCCTGCCGGGGCGCGCAGCTAATGAAGCAGGTGGGGCGCACGATCGCCAGCCTGTCAGCGGGGACTTCCTTCGTCCCAGCACCTGAGGCAAGCCGTCGCTTCGTCGTCCACCGAGCGCTGAGGAGCAGGCCTGGACCCAAGCTTGGACTCAAGCCCGGGCCAGTGCTCAGGCCTGGCCCCGGCCCCGGTTCAGGCCACGTAGGCCAGTTGCGGCCCGCCGCCGTATTGCGACCGGTAGTCGCCCAGCCGCAGGGCCATGTCGTTGAACAATACCCCACGCGGCGCGATGCCGGCGTGGTTCAGGCGCTTGATCGACTCATTGATCTGGCCTTCGGTGGTGATCGCGGAGCGGGTCACCAGGAACACGGCGCCCGCGTGGGCACCGATGATCAGGGCGTCGGCCACCGCCAGCAACGGCGGCGGATCGATCAGCACGAGGTCGTAGAGCGGACTGACGGTCTCGAGCAGGGTGCCGAAGTTCAGGTGCAGGAGGAATTCGGCACGGTTAGTCGGCAATTCGCCGGTCGGGATGAAGTCGAGCCGCTCCAGCACGTTGCGATGGATGACTTCGTCGATGGCGGCGCCGCCGGCGATCGCGCGCGACAAGCCCTTGCCCCGGTCCACGCCGAAGTAGCGGTGCAGGTGTCCGTTGCGCATGTCGGCGTCGATCAGCAGCACGCGCTTGCCGCTGGCCGCCATGACGGCCGCGAAATTGGCGGCGATGAAGGACTTGCCGAGGTCGCGGGTGGGCCCAGCCATCATGACCACGTTGTTCTTGAAATGCGGCATCGAGAACTGCAAGGCGGCGCGGAAGCTGCGTAGGCTCTCGACGGCCGGATCTTCCGGCAGGATCTGGGCCAGCAGCGGCAGCACGCCGTCGGGCTTGGATTTGCGCATCAGCTTGTCCTGGTTGCTGCTGTGCGGGATGGACGCGTACACGACCCGGGCGCGCAGCATGCGTTCGATCTTCTGCGGATCGTCGATCCCGCCGCGCATGGCCTTGCGGGTAAAGGCGATCAGCGTGCCGAGGAACAGGCCGGTGACGACCGCCATCGCTACGATCAGCGGCCGGTTCGGCTTGATCGGTTTTTCCGGCGCGATCGGCGCATCGACCAGACGCACGTTGCTGACCCGCCCGACGGAGATCAGGCGCAGCTGCTGCGCGGTGTTCGACAGCGCCGTATACAGGTCGGTATTCACCTTGATGTCGCGCGTCAGGCGCGCCTCGTCCTGCTCCATCACCGGCAGCGTCCGGATGCGGCTGGCGATCGCTTCGATTTCCTCGTCGACCTCCTTGCGCTGGCGGTTGATGGCCACGACTACCGGATGGTCTTCGGTGAAACGGGCCAGCAGCTCGGTCTTTTTCTGGATCAGCTCCATGCGGCGGGTGCGCGCCGCCGCGGCCTGCGCCAGGCTCATGCGCGCTTCCTCGCGCAGGTCGACGGTGCCGTGGGCATTGCGGAACTGGTTGTAGCGGTCTTCGGACTGCTCCAGCTGGCGCTTGAGGATCGGCAGCTGCTGGTTCAGGAAGGCCAGCGACTTCTCGGCTTCCTCGGTCTTGCGCGCCAGGTTCTGGCGCATGTACTCGCGTCCGATCTCGCTCAGCAGGCTGTTGATGCGCGCCGAGCTCTCGCCCTGCAGCTTGACCTCGATGACGCCCGACTGCTTGCCCTGCTCGGTGATCACCATCGAGCTCTGGATGGCCTGGATGGTGCCCAGGCGCGACTTGCGCTTGATGCGGAAGCGCGCGCCCGGATTCGCATACAGGCGGTCGACCTTGATCTCGAGCAGGCCGTCCGGCAGCGG
The DNA here is from genome assembly GCF_041023745.1 of Massilia sp. X63. Classification (NCBI taxonomy): domain Bacteria; kingdom Pseudomonadati; phylum Pseudomonadota; class Betaproteobacteria; order Burkholderiales; family Oxalobacteraceae; genus Massilia; species Massilia sp. X63. The sequence continues at coordinate 422,993 of NZ_JBFTEF010000001.1, read as the reverse complement.
CACCCGGTAGCGCTGGCCGACGGTGCCGTCGAAGGCCAGGCGCTGGCCGCCGCCGGAGAAGCGGTAGCGGTTGCCGGCACGCGCGGTCAGGACGAACTCGCGGTTGAGCCAGGATTCGGGCACCTCGAACACCGACACGTCGGCCTTTTCGCCGCCCCATACATAACCGCCGTAACCGAACAGGCCGGGATTCGACAGGTTGCCGGCGTTCTGGGTGGCGAACCAGAAGCCCGCCACCGGAAAGTATTTCGGCTGCACTTCGATGTAGAGCTGCAGGTTGTCGACCGCGCGCGAGACCACCATGCGCGAACGCAGCAGCTCCATCTCGGCGATGGCCGCCTTCTTGGTTTCGAACAGCGAGGAGGCTTCGCTTAGGATGTTCTTGGACGCATTCGGGCTCTCCTCTTCGACGTGGATCATGAGGTTGGCCTCGTACACCGGCTTGGCCACCAGCGCGTACAGCACCGCGACCACGGTGATGAAGGCGGTGATGCTGCCGATCAGCCAGCGGCTGTCGTACAGCGTGTTGAAGTAGCTTTTCAGGTCGACGGTGGGCTCTTCGGGCAGCGGCTCGGGCGGCCGCGGGTCGAAGGGCACGGATAGCACGGGTGGACTATGCGAAACATGGGTCAGCGGATGGTCGGCTGGGTTGCTCATGGTGGCGGACCTCGTCGTGGGAGGGATGCTCGGGACAGGTGTTCAGGGACGGGTGGTGACGCCGACCGCGGACGTCAGCGCGCCCGGGAACAGCAGGCTCAGCTGGCGGTTCCAGTTGGCCAGCGGCGAAGCGGCGACGTACACCACGTCCTTCGGCCGCAGCTCGAAGGATTCGGCCATCGCCAGCGCACCGCTGACGCGCGCGTCGAGCTGGAACACGCGGGTGCGTTCGGGCGTCTTGCGCACCACGTAGATCTGGCGCGCATCGCCACTCAGCGGGCTGACGCCGCCGCTCTCGCCCAGCGCCTCGTTCAGGGTGAGACGGCCGTTGTGCATGGTGAGGGCGCGCGGGGTGACCACCTCGCCGGACACGAACACCTTGCTTTCGTCGCGCGAATGCACGCGCACCACGTCGCCGTGCTTCAGCATCACGCTGCCCGGGTTGACGCCCTTCTGCACCAGCTCGCGCAGGTTGATCATGTAGCGGCCCGGGCCCCGTTCGATCACGATGCGGCTCTGGTCCGCGCTGGGCAGCATGCCGCCGGCGCGGTTCAGCGCCTCGACCAGGGTCATGGGAATGTCGTTGATGGCCTGCAGGCCGGGCGCCTTGACTTCGCCGTCGATGTAGACCCGCTTGCTGCGGTAGGACTGGACCCGCAGCGTGAGGCTGGGCTGTGCGATGTAGCGCGCCAGCTTCTTGGTGAGCAGCGCCCTGGCCTGCTCTTCGGTCTGGCCCTCGACCTGCAGCAGGCCGATCAGCGGGAACTGGATGCGCCCCAGGTGGTCGACGGCAAAGCCCGGCTGGACCGCGTTCGGCGGCGCCGTGCCGCTGTCGAGGGCGGCGGTGGCCATGCCGCTGCCGGCCAGCTCGGGATGGTCCCAGACGACGATCGACAGCACGTCGCCCTGGCCGATGGTGTAGGGGGCGGGATTGGCGACGATGAGCGGCGACAGGTCTTGCCGGGACTGCTCGGCCAGCACGCGCCGTTCGGCCTCGATCAGCTGCTCGGTGATGATCTCGGTAGGCGGGGCGTCGCCGTCGTCCTTGCCGCCGCCGGCGAACTGGATGCCGCTGGCACAGCCTGCCAGCAGCCCCGACAGGGAAAGAGAGAGGGACAAGGCCAGCAGGAGCGGCCGGCAAACAGACATTGCAACTGAACAAAACCAAGCCATGATTGTTGCCTATCAAAAATAGACGTCTTAGTGGAACGGTTCAGTCCAGCGTAAGGCGTCCATCAGGCTTGGCTTTGCAGCTGATCAAACAGCGGCTCTGGTACTGCTCAGCGCATTTCCTCCAGTAACTTCAGGCCGTCGGCAAAGCGCCACACGCGGCGGATTTCGATGACGTCGAAGCGTGCCGCGACGTTCGGCGGGAACGCGGCGTAGCGGGCATTGAGCCGGATGAAGCGGCGCACCGCATCGTCCATCTCGGCGCGCCCGCTCGATCGCACGATGGTCACGTCGTCGACGCTGCCGTCGCTCCGAAGCGACAGGCTGACCAGGGGATCGATGCGCACGTCGCGCAAGCTGAACTGGGCGCCGCCCAGCACGGCCGTGCGTTCCAGCTTCTGGCGCACGCTGTCGACGTACAGGCGCAGCGGCACGTCGCGCTCGGCGCCGTCGGACAGCGCCCGGCGCCCGCCGGCGGCCTGGTCGGCCGGGCGCGCCGGCGGCGGCGCCACGCTCGGGATCGTGATCCCGCGCAATAGTTCGCGCGCCCGGGACGCCATGGCGCCGCCCGGGACGTTGCCGCCCGCCCGGGCGCCGTCGCCGCTGCCGCTGCCGCTGCCCGATGCACCGGTTCCGGGTCCGCCCGCGGCCGGTCCGCCGGCTCCCGGAGTGCCGCTTCCCGCCAAGGCCCGGGCCTGCAGGCGCTCGGCCGCGGCGTGGCGTCCCGCCTCTTCCGCGCGCTCCTGGGCCAGGCGGCGCGCCTGCTCCCCGGCGGCCTGGCGCTGCGCCAGCTCCTCGGCCCGCTGGCGAGCCACAGTCTCTGCCTGTGCCTGCGCCCGGCGGCGCTCGTCCTGGTCGGCGGCCAGGCGCTCGGCGGCACGCAGCTGCTCCGCCTGGCGCGCCTGGGCTTCTTCGCTGTCGCGCAGGCGCGCCAGGCGCTGCTGCTCGGCGTCGATCCGGCGCTGTTCCAGCCGTTGCTGGGCGATCCGCGCCTGCTCGGCCGCCAGTTGCTCGGCCAGGCGCTGTTCGGCCGCGCGCTGCTCTTCTTGCTGGCGCTCGCGCTCGACCAGCTGCTGCTGCGCGAGCTGGCGTGCCGCCAGCTCCTGTTCGGCAAATTTCTGCTCCGCCTGCTGGCGTTCGAGGCGCTGCTGCTCTTCCGCCTGCAAGGCGGCCTCGCGCTGGGCGAGCGCTTCGCGCTCACGTCGCATCACGAGTTCCTGTTCCTCGCGCAACAGGCGCGCGGTCTCGGCTTCGCGGCGCTGCTGCGCTTCGGCAGCGGCAATCCGGTCGGCTTCTTCGCGGCGCTGGCGCTCGGCCTCCATGGCCTGCTCGTCGGCACGCGCGGCGATCGCGGCCTCGTCCGGTCTGGGCTCGCTGTCGGCGTCGCTGACGACCGCGCTGGGAACGATGTCGGGTTCGATCTCGGCCGGCGGCGGCGCGACCGCGAACGGCGCATCGGACTGGGCGATCGAGGCGATGACGGGGGCCGCCGGTAGCGGGCGCCGCTTCGGTTTCGGACGGCGCACCGGCCTGGCCGCGGGCTTCGGCTGCACCGCCTGCGCCAGCTCGATCTGCTGCGGGCGCGGATCGACCAGCCGCAAGCCGCGCGCGGGCGCCGCGGACGGCGCCGGCACTGGGAGGGGCGGCAAGGGCAAGGCGGGCGCGTCCACCGGAGACGGCTGGGCTACCGGAGCGGGAATCGGTGCCGGCGGGGCCAGCCTGAACTGGATCGGCCCGCCCTGCCCTGCATCGACGCCCGGAATCCCGAACTGCAGCGACAACAACAGGCCATGCAGCAGTGCCGATACCGCGATGCCGGCCACGAGACGCCGGTCGCGCTGGACCAGGGTATCGGTCGGACTGGGGTGGTGCGCTCGGGACATGCCTTGGGCCTGGAAGCAATTATTGTCAGGCTGGCATCATAGCGTTTACTCGGCAGTATTGCGAGTGCGCACGATTGAGCCAGCCGCGCAGGTCGCCCGCGTCGGCGCGCCGCCTTGTCCCGTCAGCGCTGTATCCGGCTAAACGAATAGGTCTCGCCGTGCGCAAGATAGACCACGTCCTTCTCGAGTCCGGCCGCCTTGACCTCGCGCGCGAAATCCTCGAGCGGCGACTTGAACACGTCGTAGTCGTTGTAGTGGATCGGTACGGTTTTCTTCGGCCGCACGATCTGCATCATGCGCACGCCGTCCTTGCCGTCCATGGTCACCTTGAGCACGCCCAGGATGCGGGTGCCGCCGAGGTGCAGTAGCGCCAGGTCGATGTCGGGGAAGCGCTGCGGGATGGCGCGGATGTCGTCGTACACCAGCGTGTCGCCACTGATGTACATGCGGTAGTCGGGCGCGGCCGGATCGGTGCCGAAATCGAGCACCGAGCCCATCACCGTGGGCAGCAGCACCGCCACCCCGGCCGGGCCATGCCGGCCCGGGGCGGCCGTCAGGCGCAGGCGCGACGCGCCCTTGCTGACCTCGAGCCGATCCCAGCTGCTCAGGCCGATGGTGCGGGTGAATCCAAAACGCTTGAGGCGCTCGCTGGCCTCCTTGGTGGTGACGATCGGCGTGGCGCGGTTGAGCTTTTCCTGCACCAGCTGGTCGAAATGGTCGCCATGGTAGTGCGAGAGCACCACCAGGTCGATCGGCGGCAACTGGTCGAAGTCGATCGCCGGATTGGTCTTGCGTTCGGCCGTTAGCCCATAGCCCAGGTGGACGTGCTCGCCCTTGTGCAGGAAATTCGGGTCGGTCAGGATGGTGAAACCCTGGAAGCGGATGATCACCGTGGCCGTACCGATGAACTGCACGGTGCCGCTATCCGCATCCGCGGCCTGGGCGCCCTGCGCGGCATCGCCCGCCAGTTGCAGCGTGAAAGTCTCGCCCGGCGCCGGCGCGGCGGGCGCGTCGGCGGCACCGGCACCGGGCACCAGGGCGCACAGCAGCGCGGCCAGGCAGGCGAGACGGATACAGGGCTGGAACAGGCGTGCGACATGCATGGGCGGTCTCCGAAAGCGCGCCTCCGGGGACGGTGCGCGGTGCCGGAACGTTAACACAGCAACGCCACCCACGCCGTTCGCTTGCCTGAGCGAACCTGAGCGAACCTGAGCCGGCTTACAACCTCGACACGATCCCCGCCAGGTGCTGGCGCGCCTTTTGCCATTCGGTACCGGCCAGGGCCGCGCCGCATGCCGGGCAAGGCTCGAAGGGGTTGCAGTCATGGCCGAGCGCCAGGTAGTTGGCGCCCGTCACCGTCTTGCCCTGGTAGCTGTCGACGCGGCCGCCGGCAGCCGCCGGTGCGGCGGCGCCGCCCCCGGCATCGGCGCCCTGCCCGGCCCATTTGGCGAAGGCGGCGGTGGCGACGCCGTCCGGCACGTACCAGCGGCGTTTGGTGGGATTCCAGCGGGCGCCGAGCGCCTTCGCTTCGTCCTTCTCGGCGTAGGGAACTGTCAGGAAAAGCATGGGGTCCGAAAGTGTTGGTCAGGGACGGCCGCGGCGGGCCGGTCCGGGAACGTGATCTTACTGCAGCGGACGGCAAACGCGAAACTGCGACGATGCCAGGGATGGCCTGCCCAGCTGGGTTCGAACCAGCGACCCTCAGCTTAGAAGGCTGATGCTCTATCCAACTGAGCTATGGGCAGATGAAGATGGCGCGCGCAAGAACCGGATTGCCGGGCCACCAGAAATGAAACGGGCTGTCGATCGACAGCCCGCGGAGGAAGCGGTGGTCGGAGTACAAGGATTCGAACCTTGGACCCCCTGGTCCCAAACCAGGTGCGCTACCGGGCTGCGCCACACTCCGATATGGGGCCGATCATACTCCCGCAACGGGTGCGCGTCAAATCACGCACCCTTGCCGCCAGGTCAGGCGGCCAGCTTGTCCGCAATGCGGCGCGCCATGCTTTCGGCCAGCTCCGCTTCCTTGGCCTCGACCATGACCCGGATCAGGGGCTCGGTGCCCGAGGCGCGGATCAGGACGCGGCCCGAATCGCCCAGCTCGCGCTCGACCGCTTCCTTCTCGGCCACCAGGGCCTGGTGGCTGGTCCAGTCGAAGCCCGGGGTGACCCGCTTGTTGATCAGGGTCTGCGGATAGAGCTTGAGTTCGCTGCAGCATTCGGCCAGCGACTTGTTGCTGCGCTTGAGCGCCGACAGCACCTGCAGGGCCGAGACGATGCCGTCGCCGGTGCTGTGCTTGTCCAGCGCCAGCAGGTGGCCGGAGCTCTCGCCGCCGAACAGCCAGCCGCGCTCCTGCATCACTTCGAGCACGTAGCGGTCGCCGACCTTGGCGCGCGCGAAACCCACGCCCATCTGCTTGAACGCCACTTCCAGCGCCATGTTGGTCATCAGGGTGCCGACCGCGCCGGCGACCGGGCCGGTGGCCATGCGGTCGCGCACCATCAGGTACAGCAGTTCGTCGCCGTTGTAGACGCGGCCGCTGGCGTCGACCATGATCAGGCGGTCGGCATCGCCGTCCAGCGCGATGCCGAGGTCGGCCTTGTTGGCCACCACGGCTTCCGACAGCGCCTTCGGCGCGGTCGCGCCGACGCCGGCGTTGATGTTGAAACCGTCCGGCGATGCGCCGATCGAGACCACTTCGGCGCCGAGCTCGTGGAACACGTGCGGCGCGATGTTGTAGGCGGCGCCGTGGGCGCTGTCGACCACGATCTTCAGGCCACGCAGGTCCAGTTCGTTCGGGAAGGTGCTCTTGCAGAATTCAATGTAGCGGCCCTGGGCGTCGCGCAGGCGGGTCGCGCGGCCCAGCTTGTCCGACGGCACGCAGCCCATCGGCTGGTCGATCGCATCTTCGATTTCCTGTTCCACCGCGTCCGGCAGCTTGGTGCCGTGTTCGGAGAAGAACTTGATGCCGTTGTCCTGGAAGGGATTGTGCGAGGCCGAGATCACCACGCCGGCCTGCAGGCGTAGCGCCCGGGTCAGGTAGGCGATGGCGGGGGTCGGCATCGGACCGGCCAGCATCACGTCCACGCCGGCGGCGGAGAAGCCCGCTTCCAGCGCGGCTTCGAGCATATAGCCGGAGATACGGGTGTCCTTGCCGATCAGGACGACCGGACGGCCGCTGCTCGACTTCCCGCCCTTGGCCAGCACCGTGCCGGCGGCATAGCCGAGGCGCATGACGAAGTCAGGCGTAATCGGTGCTTCCCCGACCAGGCCACGAACACCATCTGTACCAAAATATTTGCGTGCCATTGTTGTTCTCTTTTCTATCCGTGATTAAACGCCGTGCGTATTTTATCTGAGTAATTATTTCACGCCGTCACGATTCATGCGCCGCGTGCCAGACCTTGAGGGCGTCGGCGGTCTCCGCCACATCGTGCACGCGCACGATTCTAGCGCCATGCGCTACCGCAGCCAATGCGCCGGCAATGCTGCCGGCCACGCGCTGCTCCACCGGACGCCCGGTCACGGCGCCGATCATCGACTTGCGCGACAGCCCGGCCAGCAGCGGCAGGCCGACTTCGTCGCGGATGCGCGCCAGGTGACGCAGCAGCGCGTAGTTGTGCTCGACCGTCTTGCCGAAGCCGAAGCCCGGGTCGATGCAGATGCGTTCGCGCTCGATGCCGGCGCGCACCAGGAAGTCCACGCGCTCGTTCAGGAAGTCGATCACCTCGCGCACCACGTCGGCGTATACGGGCTCCTGCTGCATGGTCTGGGGCGTGGCCTGCATGTGCATCACGCACAGCCCGCAATCGCTGTCGCGCACCGCCTCCACGGCGCCCGGGGCCCGGAAGCCGTTGATGTCGTTGATCATGTCGGCGCCGGCGATAAGCGCCTCGCGCATGACCTCAGGCTTGCAGGTGTCGACCGACAGCGCGCAGTCGAGGGTGCGCAGCGCGTACAGGGTCGGGATCACGCGCGCCAGTTCTTCCGCCACCGGCACGCTGGGCGAGCCCGGCCGGGTCGACTCGCCGCCGATGTCGATCATGGTGGCGCCGTCGCGGATCATTTCCTCGGCGTGCGACAGGGCGAACTCGAGCCCTTGGTAGCGGCCGCCGTCGGAGAAGGAATCCGGCGTGACGTTCAGGATGCCCATCACGACCGGATGGGTGGAGGCCGGGCCTTCCAGCGCGAAGCTGTACTGGCCGCATTGCAGTTGCTTGGTCATGGTATGAAAACGGATGGCGATGGGATTGCGTAAACGAGCAAAAGGCATCCGGTGGATGCCTTTTTGCGTGCGTGGACAGGCGCTCAGGCCGCGAATCAGGCAGGTGCGGTGGCGTTCGGCGCCACCCCGCCCGAGCCGCCGTCGCCCGGCGGGGTGCGCTTGGTCAGCAGACCGGCCTTGGGCTGGCGCGGCTCGCGGCCCGCCATGATGTCGTTGATCTGCTCGGCGTCGATGGTTTCCCAGTCGAGCAGCGCCTTGGTCATCATCTCGACCTTGTCGCGGTTCTCCTCCAACAGGCGGCGCGCCAGGGCGTACTGCGTGTCGAGGATCGTGCGGATCTCGGCATCGACCTTCTGTTGGGTCGCTTCCGAGATGGTCTTGGTGGCGCCGCCGAAGAAGCCCTCGTTCTCGCTGTCTTCGTAGACCATGACGCCCATGCTCTCGGACATGCCGAAGCGGGTGACCATCGAACGGGCCAGCTTGGTCGCGCGGGCGAAGTCGTTCGAGGCGCCGGTGGACATCTGGCCGACGAAGATCTCTTCGGCAATACGGCCGCCGAACAGGATCGAGATTTCTTCCAGCATCTTGTCTTTGTAGCCCGACAGGTTGTCGTGCTCCGGCAGCTGCCAGGTCAGGCCGAGGGCGTAGCCGCGCGGCATGATCGTGACCTTGTGCACCGGGTCGGCCTTCGGCAGCAGCTTGGCGACCACCGCGTGGCCCGACTCGTGGTAGGCCGTGTTGCGGCGCTCTTCCTCGCGGATGATCATCGACTTGCGCTCAGGACCCATGTAGATCTTGTCCTTGGCGTCTTCGAAGTCGATCATCTCGACCAGGCGTTTGCTGCGCCGCGCCGCGAACAGCGCGGCCTCGTTGACCAGGTTGGCCAGGTCGGCGCCCGAGAAGCCCGGGGTGCCGCGCGCCAGGATGTCGGCCTTGACGTCGGTGCCGATCGGCACTTTACGCATGTGCACGTTCAGGATCTGCTCGCGGCCGCGGATGTCCGGCAGGCCCACCATCACCTGGCGGTCGAAACGGCCCGGGCGCAGCAGCGCCTTGTCGAGCACGTCGGCGCGGTTGGTCGCGGCGATGACGATGACGCCCGAGGAGGCTTCGAAGCCGTCCATCTCGACCAGCAACTGGTTCAGGGTCTGTTCGCGCTCGTCGTTGCCGCCGCCCATGCCGGCGCCGCGGTGGCGGCCGACGGCGTCGATCTCGTCGATGAAGATGATGCAGGGCGAATGCTTCTTGGCGTTCTCGAACATGTCGCGCACTCGCGACGCACCCACGCCGACGAACATCTCGACGAAGTCCGAACCGGAGATCGAGAAGAACGGCACCTTGGCTTCGCCGGCGATGGCGCGTGCCAGCAGGGTTTTACCGGTACCCGGAGGACCGACCATCAGCACGCCGCGCGGGATACGGCCGCCCAGCTTCTGGAACTTGGTCGGGTCTTTCAGGAAGTCGACGATTTCCGAGACTTCTTCCTTCGCTTCGTCGCAGCCGGCGACGTCGGCGAAGGTAACCGTGTTGTTGGTTTCATCGAGCATGCGCGCCTTCGACTTGCCGAAGGAGAACGCACCGCCCTTGCCGCCGCCCTGCATCTGGCGCATGAAGAATACCCACACGCCGATCAGCAGCAGCATCGGGAACCAGGAGATGAAGACCTGCTGCAGGAACGACGGTTCCTCGGGCGGCTTGACATCGAAACGCACGCCGTTTTCGCGCAGGTCGCCGATCAGGCCGCGGTCGAGGATGGTCGCGGTGGCGCGGACCTTGGTGTCGTCGCTCTTGGTCGCGGTAATGTTCGAGCCTTCGATCACGACGTCCTTGATGCGACGCGCTTTCACCTCATCGAGAAGCTCGGAATAAGCGATGGTCTTGCTGCCGCCGGCGACGCTGTGGTTGTCGAACTGCTTGAACAGCATGAACAACAGCAGCGCAACGACCACCCAGATGGCGGATTTGGAAAACATATTATTCACGAAAACTCCTCCGATGCGGATTGCATCTCTACCGATTTCAGTATGACGATTTTAACCGCAATAAGCCGACGCCGCCACGCAACGTACGACAATAGTGCCAAAATGACATTTTTACACGCCTGGCGGCGTGGCAATCGTTTGCACAGCCAGGCTTACGCTGGCTGATGTGCGGTTGCTGCGCCGAATATCAAGGGCAAAAGTGCTTCCGGACGCGGTTTTCACGCTACCGGATTCTTCAGACCCCGTCCAAGCAGGAAAATTTCCGAGGATTTGTCCCGGCTTGCCTTGGGTTTGACCTGCTTGACGGTCTTGAATTCGGTACGAAACTTTTCCAGTATCTGAGTAAATCCCATATCTTTAAAGCACTTCACCAGCAATGCCCCGCTCGGTTTCATGTGATTTTGAGAAAACTCAATGGCCAGGTCGATCAAGTGTTCCATTCGCGCAGCATCCGCGGTGGGAATACCCGACAGATTCGGCGCCATATCGGACAGCACCAGGTCGACCTTGCGTCCCTGCAGCAAGGCGTCGAGCTGGTCCAGCACTTCTTCTTCGCGAAAATCACCCAGGATGGTCTGGACGTCGGCGATCGGTTCCATCGGCAACATGTCGAGACCGATGATGGTGCCGTGGATGCCGCCGCCGTCGGCGCCGGCCAGCTTGCGCCGGGTGTACTGGGCCCAGCTGCCGGGCGTACAGCCGAGGTCGACGATGACCTGGCCCGGCTTGATCAGCTTTTCGCTTTCGTCGATTTCCTTGAGCTTGTAGGCCGCGCGGGCGCGGTAGCCCTCTTTCTGGGCCAGTTTGACGTAGGGGTCGTTAATATGGTCGTGTAACCAGTTTTTGTTTAATTTGTTCTTGGCCATTCGCGTAGAATACTGCTTTTAAAGGTACATCCAAAAAATTATTATGCTTAAACTCACTCCGGCCGAGCGCAGCGCACTGCGCGCCGAAGCCCACGGACTCAACCCAGTCGTCATGATCGGCGAATCCGGCCTGACCGAATCGGTCATGAAGGAAATCGCTTCCAGCCTCGACGCGCACGGCCTGATCAAGGTCCGTGTGTTCGGCGACGACCGCGAAGCCCGGGTTGCCATGTACGAACAGATCTGCGCGGAACTCGACGCGGCGCCTGTCCAGCACATCGGCAAGCTGCTGGTGCTCTACCGCCCGAAGAAGGAAGCCGTCAAGGAACGCAGCGGCAAGGCCGGCAAGGGCATGCGCGAAGTTACCATCGTCAAGGCCAGCGCCAGCGGCACCAAGAAGCCGAGCGTCACCAAGGTCATGTTGAAGGGGAACGAACGCGTGACCGCGGGAGGCAACATCAAGCGCGCCAAACCGCGTCAGACTTCGACCAAGAAAAATGCACTGAACAAGTGATTCGGCTCGTGCACGAGAAAACCGGGGCGACCCGGTTTTTTTTCGCCTGCCTGGCGAACCTGGCATCAGCCTTCCAAGCTGAGGGTCCGCCCTAGCGGCTCTTGAGAACCAGCATCGCTGCCAGCACGCTCTCGATCACGTGAAACAGCTGCGACACCCCATGCATCGCGGCGAACTGTGTCCAGTACGGCGACGCCCTCACCCCGGCCGGGCCGGCCAGCTCGCGCATCTGCGCCATGGCCGGCTGCAGGCCGGCCCACATCACCAGCGCGCAGGCCAGCATCGCCAGCACCAGCAGGTTCAGCGAGCGCCGGCGCCCCGCATCGAGATCGGGCGAGAGGCGCACCAGCAGCAGCATCAGGACCGCGCAGCCGAGCGACACCCAGCCCAGCCGGTTCAGGAAGACGGCGACGACGCCGCCGGCCGCCGTGCTGGGCAGCGCCGAAAACACCGCCGGCGCGGCGACGTAGCCGAGCACCCACAGCGCCCCGGCCCACAGCACCGCTACCAGCAGCCGGGCGGCGGCCAGGCGCGAGGCACTGCGGGAAGCCGGGCGCGCAGCGGCTTGCGTCATCAGACGTAGCGGACTTCGAGGATTTCGTATTCGCGCGGACCCGACGGGGCCTGCACTTCGACCACGTCGCCGGCGTACTTGCCGATCAGGGCGCGGGCGATCGGCGAGGTCACCGATACCTTGTTCAGCTTGATGTCGGCTTCGTCGATGCCGACGATCTGGTAGCTCACCTTCTGGCCGCTTTCCAGGTCTTCCAGGTCGACGGTCGAGGCGAAGACGACGCGGCCTTCCGCATCCAGCGTGGCCGGGTCGATGATCTGCGCGGCGCTCAGCTTGCCCTCGAGTTCCGCGATGCGGCCTTCGACAAATGCCTGGCGCTCTTTCGCGGCATCGTATTCGGCATTTTCGGACAGGTCGCCGTGCGAGCGCGCTTCGGCGATCGCGTCGATCACGTTACGGCGTTCCTTGGTCTTGAGCTGGTGCAGCTCTTCCTTCAGGAGTTCGGCGCCGTATTTGGTCAGTGGTACGCTAGTGTTCATGTCGCTCTAGGTTATTTCGTGATTGGACGCACCAAGTGAAAACCACAGAGGCGCGCGGCGCAAGCCGCGCGAGCTCTGTGGTCCCTGGTACTACTTGCTGCTTAGTTTAAGGTTTTATGGAGACCTTGTAAATCATAGACGCGCAGCTCGTCCAGGTGGCGCATACCCTCGATCGCGGCTTCCGCGCCGGCGATGGTCGTGTAGGTGACCACGCGCGACTGCAGGGCCGAGGTACGGATGGTGGCGGAATCCTTGATCGCCGAACGCTTCTCTTCCACGGTGTTGACCACCATGACGATCTCGCGGTTCTTGATCATGTCGACCACGTGCGGACGGCCTTCCAGCACCTTGTTCACCTGGCGCACCGGGATGCCGGCCGCTTCGATGACGGCCGCGGTGCCCTTGGTGGCCACCAGCGAGAAGCCCAGCGCCACCAGCTCGCGCGCCACGCCAACGGCGCGCGGCTTGTCCGTGCCCTTCACCGATAGGAACACGGTGCCCTTGGTCGGCAGGATGATGCCGGCCGCCAGCTGCGACTTCACGAAGGCTTCGCCGAAGGTTTCGCCCACGCCCATCACCTCGCCGGTCGACTTCATTTCCGGTCCGAGGATGGTGTCGACGCCCGGGAACTTCACGAACGGGAACACGACTTCCTTGACGCTGTAGAACGGCGGCGTCACCTCTTTCGTGATGCCCTGCTGGGCCAGGGTCTGTCCCACCATGCAGCGCGCTGCGATCTTGGCCAGCTGCAGCCCCGTCGCCTTCGACACGAAGGGCACGGTTCGCGAGGCGCGCGGGTTCACTTCGAGAACGAACACGGTATCGACCGTCTTGCCGTCGACTTCCGTTTGTTGAATGGCGAACTGCACGTTCATCAGGCCGACCACGTTCAGGGCCTTGGCCATCAGCGCGGTCTGGTGCTTCAGCTCGGCGATGGTCTGCGGCGACAGCGAGTACGGCGGCAGCGAGCAGGCCGAGTCGCCCGAGTGCACGCCGGCCTGTTCGATGTGCTCCATCACGCCGCCGATGAAGGTGGCTTCGCCGTCCGAGATGCAGTCGACGTCGACTTCGATGGCGTCGTTCAGGAAGCGGTCCAGCAGCACCGGCGAATCGTGCGAGACCTTGACCGCTTCGCGCATGTAGCGCTCCAGGTCGCGCTGTTCGTGGACGATCTCCATCGCGCGGCCGCCCAGTACGTAGGACGGACGCACCACCAGCGGGTAGCCGATCTCGTCGGCCAGCGCCAGCGCGTCGGCTTCGGTGCGCGCGGTGCGGTTCGGCGGCTGGCGCAGGCCGAGCTTCTGCAGCAGCTGCTGGAAGCGCTCGCGGTCTTCGGCCGCATCGATCATGTCCGGCGAAGTGCCGATGATCGGCACGCCGTTGGCTTCCAGATCCAGCGCCAGCTTCAGCGGAGTCTGGCCGCCGTACTGCACGATCACGCCTTCCGGTTTTTCCAGCTCGACGATTTCCAGCACGTCTTCCAGGGTCAGCGATTCGAAGTACAGGCGGTCCGAGGTATCGTAGTCGGTCGACACGGTCTCCGGGTTGCAGTTGACCATGATGGTCTCGTAGCCGTCTTCGCGCATGGCGAGGGCCGCGTGCACGCAGCAGTAGTCGAACTCGATGCCCTGGCCGATGCGGTTCGGGCCACCGCCCAGCACCATGATCTTCTTCTTGTCGGTCGGGTTGGACTCGCACTCCTCGTCGTAGGTCGAGTACATGTAGGCGGTGTTGGTCGCGAACTCGGCGGCGCAGGTGTCGACGCGCTTGTACACCGGACGGATGCCCAGTTCGTGACGTCGCGCGCGTACGGCCTGCGGCGTGGTCTGCATCAGGAAGGCCAGGCGACGGTCCGAGAAGCCCTTCTGCTTGAGCTTGTACAGGGTCGGCTTGTCCAGGCTGTCGAGCTTCTGGTGATCCAGCCACAGCTCGATGTCGACGATCTCCTTGATCTGCACCAGGAACCACGGGTCGATCTTGGTGAGGTTATGCACTTCTTCCAGGGTGAAGCCCTGGGCAAAGGCGTCGCCCACGTACCAGATGCGCTCCGGTCCCGGCTCGCCGAGTTCTTCTTCGATCTTCTCGCGGTCGCGGGTCTTCTCGTTCAGGCCGTCGACGCCGACTTCCAGGCCGCGCAGGGCCTTCTGGAAGGATTCCTGGAAGGTGCGGCCCATGGCCATCACCTCGCCCACCGACTTCATCTGGGTGGTCAGGTGCTTGTCCGCGGTCGGGAATTTCTCGAAGGTGAAGCGCGGGATCTTGGTGACGACGTAGTCGATCGACGGCTCGAACGAGGCCGGGGTCGCGCCGCCGGTGATCTCGTTGCGCAGCTCATCAAGCGTAAAACCAACGGCCAGCTTGGCCGCCACTTTCGCGATCGGGAAGCCGGTGGCCTTCGAGGCCAGCGCCGAGGAACGCGACACGCGCGGGTTCATCTCGATGACGATCATGCGGCCGTCCTTCGGGTTGATCGCGAACTGCACGTTCGAACCGCCGGTATCGACGCCGATCTCGCGCAGCACGTTGATCGACGCGTTGCGCATGATCTGGTATTCCTTGTCGGTCAGCGTCTGCGCCGGCGCGACGGTGATCGAATCGCCGGTGTGGACACCCATCGGATCCAGGTTTTCGATCGAGCAGATGATGATGCAGTTGTCCTTCTTGTCGCGGACCACTTCCATCTCGTACTCTTTCCAGCCGAGGAGGGACTCTTCGATCAACAGCTCGTTGGTCGGCGAGGCTTCCAGGCCGCGCTTGCAGATCTGCTCGAACTCTTCCTCGTTGTAGGCGATGCCGCCGCCGCTGCCGCCCATGGTGAAGGACGGACGGATGATGGTCGGGAAGCCCAGCTCGCGCTGCACGGCCCAGGCCTCGTCCATCGAGTGCGCCACGCCCGAGCGCGCCGAACCGAGGCCGATCTTGGTCATCGCGTCCTTGAACTTGGCGCGGTCTTCGGCCTTGTCGATCGCTTCCGGGGTCGCGCCGATCAGCTCGACATTGTATTTCTCCAGCACGCCGTTGTGGTGCAGGTCGAGCGCGCAGTTCAGCGCGGTCTGGCCGCCCATGGTCGGCAGGATCGCGTCCGGACGCTCCTTGTCGATGATGCGCTCGACGACCTTCCAGGTGATCGGCTCGATGTAGGTGACGTCCGCCGTTTCCGGGTCGGTCATGATGGTCGCCGGGTTCGAGTTCACCAGGATGACCTTGTAGCCTTCCTCGCGCAGGGCCTTGCAGGCCTGGGCGCCCGAGTAATCGAATTCGACCGCCTGGCCGATGACGATCGGACCCGCGCCGATGATCAGGATGCTTTTGATATCACTACGCTTAGGCATTTACTTCTTCTCCTGCAGTATTTTTTCCAGCTTTCGCATCCATCAGCTTGATGAAGCGGTCGAACAGGTAGGCGACGTCGGTCGGGCCGGGCGAGGCTTCCGGGTGGCCCTGGAAGCAGAAGGCCGGCTTGTCGGTACGCTCGAAGCCCTGCAGCGAATCGTCGAACAGCGACACGTGGGTGACGCGGCAGTTGGCCGGCAAGCTGTCCGGGTCGACCGCGAAGCCGTGATTCTGCGACGTGATCAATACTTTCTTCGAATCGAGGTCCTGCACCGGGTGGTTGGCGCCGTGGTGACCGAACTTCATCTTCATGGTCCTGGCGCCGGACGCCAACGCCATGATCTGGTGGCCGAGGCAGATGCCGAAGGTCGGGATGCCCTTCTCGATGAGCTCCTTGCTGGCCTTGATGGCGTAGTCGCAGGGTTCCGGGTCGCCCGGGCCGTTGGCCAGGAAGATGCCGTCCGGGTTCAGCGCCAGCGCGTCGGCCGCGGTCGCTTGCGCCGGCAGCACGGTCACCTTGCAGCCGCGCTCGGCCAGCATGCGCAGGATGTTGCGCTTGACGCCATAGTCGAAGGCGACCACATGGTACTTGGGATTGTCCTGCTGGCCGAAACCTTCGCCCAGTTTCCACTCGGTTTCGGTGAACACATACGGTTCTTTCACCGACACGACCTTGGCCAGGTCCATGCCTGCCAGGCCCGGGAAGGAGCGCGCCAGTTCCAGCGCCTGGGCTTCCGACGGCTCCTTGCCCTGGATGCCGGTCACGATGGCGCCGCTTTGTGCGCCCTTCTCGCGCAGGATGCGGGTCAGCTTGCGGGTGTCGATGCCGGCGATGGCGACCACGTTCTCTTGCTTCAGGTAATCCGACAGCGACTGGGTGGAGCGGAAATTCGATGCCAGCAGCGGCAGGTCACGAATGATCAGGCCGGCGGCGTGGACCTTGGAGGCCTCGACGTCGGCCGGGTTGACGCCGTAGTTGCCGATGTGCGGGTACGTCAGGGTAACGATCTGACGCGAATAGCTGGGGTCGGTAAGGATTTCCTGGTAGCCAGTAATCGCGGTGTTGAACACCACTTCGCCGGTCGTGTGACCGGTGGCACCAATGGAAACTCCTTTGAAAATCGTTCCGTCAGCGAGGGCCAGGATGGCTGGGACGGCTGGGCCAGAAAAAAATGGCGGCAAGGGTAACTCCCAATAAAGTTACCGTAGCTGCGCCACGTCAGACCGACATCCAACAAACCCGGGCGGAGACCTGCCTGCCGGTAGCTGGACATCTAGTTGAATGAGGGATGGTGGGTAGGCGCTACGGCAAATGTGTGAATGGTTAAACTTCCGAATTATAGCGCGGAATGCCCCTATTCGGCAATGCACCAATTCTACAAAAGTGGCGCTGATTTTGCCCAAACGTGTGCGAAAGTGGCGCGCAAACCGGCCTGCGTTCGATGAATTGCTGCCCGTGCGAAATAAAAACAAAAGGCACCCGCAGGTGCCTTCCGTGACATCGGGGTGACAAGCTCGGCTGTTATGCAGCGCCCAGGGCAGCGATGCCGGCCTTGGCGATCTGCGCATCTTCGTTCGACTTCACGCCCGACACGCCGACCGCGCCGATGACGTGGCCGCCCGCGATCACCGGCACGCCGCCTTCCAGCATGCCTTCGAGCTCCGGCGCCGACAGGAAGGACATGCGGCCGTTGTTGATCACGTCTTCATAGAGCTTCGACTCGCGGCGGCCCAGCGCCGCGGTCCTGGCCTTGGCCGGCGCGATGTGGGACGAGGCCGGCGCGGCGCCGTCCAGGCGCTGGAACCACAGCAGGTGACCGCCGTCGTCGACGATGGCGAAGGACACCGCCCAGTTGTTCTTCAGCGCTTCGGCTTCGGCGCCCGCGGCGATCTTCTTGACGTCCTCGAGGGTGAGGTAAGGCTTGGTGTGCATGAGCTTCCTTTATTGTCCTAATTGCTTGGCCTTGAGCTTGGCCTTGATCTGTGGCATCACAGCGGCGGCCGCCTGTTCGCCTGCAAGGATCGCCAGGTTGCGGTTGCTGAAGTCGGCGCTGCCCATGTTGCCGAGGTTGGGCGTGATGACGATGTCTGCTTCCTTCAGCTCGAAGTGGTTCAGGCGCTGGCCCATGATACTGAAAGTCTGCATCAGCACGTCGAGCGAACTGGCCGTGGCCGCGCCTTCGGTCGCACTGGAAATGTTCACCGCGATAATGAAGTCGGCGCCCATGTCCCTGGTGAACTTCACCGGCACCGGCGCCACCAGGCCGCCGTCCACGTAGGTGTTGGCGCCGATCTTCACCGGCTGGAACACGCTCGGCACCGCCGAGGAGGCGCGCACGGCCATGCCGGTGTTGCCCTTGTTGAACAGGATCGGCTTGCCGGTCTTGAGGTCGGTGGCGACCGCGCCGAAGCGCAGCTTCAGGCGCTCCATCGGCAGCCCGCCGACCGCCTTGTTCACGTAATTCTGCAGGGCTTCGCCTTTCAGCACGCCGGTCGACTTGCCGAACAGCGGCAAGGCCCAGTCCGAAATCGTGGCCTCGTCCATGCCGAGCGCGGTCTTCTGCAGGGTGAAGCCGTCCATGCCGGAGGCGTACAGCGAGCCGACCACCGAGCCGGCGCTGGTGCCGACCACGATCTCGGGCACGATGCCCTGGGCTTCCAGCGCCTTGATGACGCCGATGTGGGCGAAGCCGCGCGCGGCGCCGCCGCCGAGGGCAAGGCCGATCTTGATCTTGCGCGGGGCGGGCGGCGTGGCCTGCTGGGCGACGGGCGTTGCGGGAGGCTTAGTGGGGGTGCTGCCGCAGCCGGCCAGGAGCAGCGCGGCGCAGGCGATCAGGGAACGACGACGAGAGAACATAAAAGCTGCCGAAAAGAACGAGCTACGATTGTAACCCGAGCGGCGGCCGGCCAGAACATTGGGCTCAGCCCGGCAGCGAGGTATTCGGCAACACCGCCGTAAACGTACTCCCCTGCCCCGGCACCGACGCGATCACCAGCCGTCCGCCATGGCGCAGCAGCACGTGCTTGACGATCGCCAGCCCGAGTCCGGTGCCCTGGGTCTCGCGCGAGCGGCTCTTGTCGACCCGGTAGAAGCGCTCGGTCAGGCGCGCGATGTGGATCGGCTCGATGCCGATGCCGGCGTCCTGCACCGAGAAGCGCAGGTCGTCCGGGCCGCGCGTCCAGGACAGCTTGACGGTGCCGCCGTCGGGCGAATAGCGCACCGCGTTCGAGGCCAGGTTGGCAAACGCGCTGCGCAGCTCTTCCAGGCTGCCCATCACGTCCGGGCCCTCGACCGCGACCTCGATCTGGTGCCGGCCGCCCGACAGGGCGCGCGCCTCCAGGGCCACCGATTCGATCATGGCCTTCATGTCCACGCGCTCGCGCTTGAGCGGGAATTCGTCGGACTCCAGGCGCGACAGGGTCAGCATGTCGCCGATCAGGCGTTGCATGCGCTGCGCCTGTTCGGTCATCAGGCTCAGGTGGGCGGTGCGGGTGGCCACGTCCAGGCCCGGGTCGGACATCGCGATCTCGAGGAAGCCGACGATCACCGTCAGCGGGGTGCGCAGCTCGTGCGACGCGTTGGCGATGAAGTCGCGCCGCATCGCCTCGATCCGCTCGGTGTCGGTGGCGTCGTGGGTGACCAGGATCTGGCGGCGGTTTTCGAACGGGATGATGCGGCATTCGAGCTTGCGGCCGCGGAAGGACAGGGTGAGCGGCTGCTCGTAGCGTCCCAGGATCACGTAGTCGATGAATTCGGGGTGGCGCACCAGGTTGGTCACGCGCAGGCCCTTGTCGCGCGCCATGGTCAGGCCGAGGTGGCGCTCGGCCGCCTCGTTGCACCATTCGAGGAACAGCACGTCGTCCATGATCGCCACGCCTTCCGGCAGCAGCTGCATCGCCTCGCGGAAGCGCGCCAGCCACTCGGCCATCTCGGCCTGGTGGCGCTCGTCCTCGCGCCGCAGGCGGTACAGGCGCGCGAACACGTCGGTCCAGGCGCCCCACCCGTCCGGCAGGCGGCTGCTGTGCGGGTCGTGCAGCCATTCGCCCAGCTCGTGCAGGTAGCGCAGCTGGACGAACAGCGCGATCACGGTGGCCGCCAGCGCGAACACCAGGGCCTCGACCAGGCCCGACATCCACCAGACCATGCCGGCGGCCGCGAACATCAGCACCAGGCGCAGGATCGCCGGCACCCAGAACAGCACCTTCGGGCTCATCGAGCGTACCGGATCGTCCCTCACGCGGCGCTCACTTCTCGGACAGCATGTAGCCGACGCTGCGCACCGTGCGGATCAGCCCATCGGCGCTTCTGAGCGCCTTGCGCAGGCGCAGCACGTGCACGTCCACCGTGCGTTCCTCGATCACGGCATGGTCGCCCCACACCTTGTCGAGCAACTGGGCGCGCGAGAACACGCGCTCGCGGTGCGCCATCAGGAACTTGAGCAGCTTGTACTCGGCATTGCCGATCTCGATCTGCTGGTTCTCGACCGTCACGGTGCAGCTGTTCGGGTCGAGCACCACGCTGCCGGCGCGCAGCGGCGCCTCGGCCAGGTGCGGGCTTTTGCGGCGCAGCAGCGCGCGCGCGCGGGCCAGCAGTTCGCGCGGCGAGAACGGCTTGGTGACGTAGTCGTCGGCGCCCGTGTTCAGGCCGGCGATCTTGTCCTCTTCCATGCTCTTGGCGGTCAGCATGATGACCGGGATTTCCTGGAAATCGCGGTCGCCGCGCAGGCGCGACAGCAGGCGCAGCCCGCTCTGGTCGGGCAGCATCCAGTCCAGCAGCACCAGGTCGGGCTTGGCGCGGGTGATGCTGTCCCAGGCCCCACCGACGCTGTCGGCGGTGCGGATGTCCCAGCCGGCTTCGCGCAGCGAATACTTCACCAGTTCGACGATCGCGGGTTCGTCCTCGACCACCAAGACGCTCGTGTTGTCCGCCATGCCTAGACGCCCGCCTGCTCGGGGGCCACCGGCTTGCTGTGGCGGATGTCGCGGCCTTCGACCACGTAGATCACGTATTCGGCGATGTTCTTGGCGTGGTCGCCGATGCGCTCGATCGCCTTGGCCACCCACAGCGTGTCCAGCGCCGACGAGATCGTGCGCGGGTCTTCCATCATGAAGGTGATCAGGTTGCGCAGGATGCTGCGGAATTCGTGGTCCACCACCTCGTCGGCGGCGATCAGTTCCAGCGCCTGCCTGCCGTCGAGGCGGGCGAAGGCGTCCAGCGAATCGTGCAGCAGGTCGGACGTGGCGCGCGCGATGGTGCGCACCATGTCGTAGTGGGCGAACGGCGTGCTGCCGCGCTCGTGCAGGCTCTTGGCGGTGCGCGCGATCTTCGAGGCTTCGTCGCCGATGCGCTCCAGGTCGGTGATGACCTTGATCGTGGCCATCACGGTGCGCAGGTCGTTCGCGGTCGGCTGGCGGCGCACGATCAGGTGGCTGCAGGCGTCGTCGAGCTGCACTTCGAGCTGGTTGACGGCCTGGTCGTCGGCCATCACGCGGTCGGCGCGCGCGACGTCGCCCGCACGGAAGCACTCCATCGCCTCGTCGAACGCGGTTTCCACCATGCCGCCCATCAGCAGGACCTTGGACCGAATCGCTTCCAGCTCCTGGTCATACTGTTTGGATGAATGCTCGCCCGTCATACTGCTCTCCAATTCAGGTTTCGTATTATTCGATCAGCCGAAGCGGCCGGTGATGTAGTCTTGCGTTTCCTTGCGCGCCGGATTCATGAAGATCTGGTCGGTTTCGCCGAATTCGACCAGCTCGCCAAGGTACATGTAGGCAGTGTAGTCGGAACAGCGCGCCGCCTGCTGCATGTTGTGGGTGACGATGGTGATCGTGTAATCCTGTTTCAGCTCGCTGATCAGCTCCTCGATCTTGGCGGTCGAGATCGGGTCCAGCGCCGAGGTCGGCTCGTCCAGCAAGAGCACGTCGGGCTTGACCGCCACGCCGCGCGCGATGCACAGGCGCTGCTGCTGGCCGCCGGACAGCGACAGGCCGCTTTTGTTCAGCTTGTCCTTGGCCTCTTCCCACAGGGCCGCCTTCTTCAGCGCCCACTCCACGCGCTCGTCCATCTCTCCTTTCGAGAGGTTCTCGTACAGGCGCACGCCGAAGGCGATATTGTCGTAGATCGACATCGGGAACGGGGTCGGCTTCTGGAACACCATGCCGACCTTGGCGCGCAGCATGTTGACGTCCACGCCCGGCTCGAGGATATTCCGGCCGCGGTACATGATCGAGCCCTCGGCGCGCTGGCCCGGATACAGATCGTACATGCGGTTCAGGGTGCGCAGCAGGGTCGACTTGCCGCAGCCCGAGGGGCCGATGAAGGCCGTCACCTGCTTGTCGTGGATGTCGAGCGACACGTTCTTCAGGCTCTGCGTCTTACCGTAGAAGAAGTTCAGGCCGGAGATCTCGATCGTCTTGCCGGTTTTCTTGCTGTCGGCAACGCTCGGCACCTGGGTTTGCATAGCTTGGGTCATCACTTGTTCTCTGAAATTAGATGGTTCAACGCGGCGTCTTCTGGCTGAACAGGGTCCGCGACAGGATGTTCAGCAGCAGCACGGTAAAGGTCACCAGCAGGGCGCCGCCCCAGGCCAGCGCGCGCCAGTCGTCGTAGGGGCTCATGGCGAACTGGTAGATCACCACCGGCAGGTTGGCCATCGGCGCGTTCATGTCGGCGCTGAAGAACTGGTTGTTCAGCGCGGTGAACAGCAGCGGCGCGGTCTCGCCGGACACGCGCGCCACCGCCAGCAGCACGCCGGTGACGACGCCGGCCTTGACGGCGCGCAGGCGCACCGTCATCGCCACTTTCCAGTGCGGCGCGCCGAGGGCGTAGGCCGCTTCCAGCAGGCTGTTGGGCACCAGGCGCAGCATGTTGTCGGTGGTGCGCACCACCACCGGCACCGCGATCAGGGACAGCGCGATGGAACCGGCATAGCCCGAGAAGTGCTGCACCTTGGCGACGTAGATCGCATACACGAACAGGCCGATCACGATCGACGGGGCCGACAGCATGATGTCGGTCACGAAGCGCGTCACCTGCGCGAACTTGTTGTTCTCGCCGTACTCGGCCAGGTAGATGCCGGCCAGGATGCCGATCGGGGTGCTGACCAGGGTCGACAGGCCGACCATCATCAGGCTGCCGAAGATGGCGTTGCGCAGGCCCCCGCCTTCGCTGCCCGGGGCCGGGGTGTCGGCCGAGAACAGCGCGCCGGAGATGGCGCCCAGGCCGTTGATCAGGAGGGTCGCCAGGATCCAGGCCAAAAAGGCCAGGCCGACGCCCATGGCCAGCACCGACAGCACGATGCCGACGCGGTGCGCCAGCAGGCGCTTGCGGTACACAGGGTTCTTCGCAGCGGCTTGCATTATTTGCTTCCTTCCTTGCGGGACATCCCGACCAGCATCAGTTTGGCTGCCGACAGCACGATGAAGGTGATGGCGAACAGGATCAGGGCCAGCGCGAACAGCGAGGACACGTGCAGCGGCGAGGCGGCTTCGGCGAATTCGTTGGCCAGGGTCGAGGAAATCGAGTTACCGGCCGAGAACAGCGACCAGGACAGGTCGTGCGCGTTGCCGATCACGAAGGTCACGGCCATGGTCTCGCCCAGCGCCCGGCCCAGGCCGAGCATCACGCCGCCGACCACGCCGTTGCGGGTGTAGGGGAGCACCACCTTGCGCACCACTTCCCACTTGGTGCAGCCCAGGCCGTACGCGGATTCCTTCAGCACGGTGGGGACGATCTCGAACACGTCGCGCATCACCGAGGCGATGAAGGGGATGATCATGATGGCCAGGATCAGGCCGGCGGTCAGGATGCCGATGCCCATGGTCGGGCCCTGGAACAGCTGGCCGATCACCGGCAGCTGGCCGATGCTGGCCTTCAGCAGCGGCTGTACGTGGTCGGCGAACAGCGGCGCGAACACGAACAGGCCCCACATGCCGTAGATGATCGACGGCACGCCGGCCAGCAGCTCGACCGCGGTGCCCATCGGGCGGCGCAGCCATGCCGGGCAGATCTCGGTGAGGAAGAGCGCGATCCCGAAGCTGATCGGGAAGGCCACCGCCAGCGCGATAATCGAGGTGGCGAGCGTGCCCCAGATCGCGATCAGGGCGCCGAACTGGTCGCCCACCGGATCCCATTCCACGCGCGTGATGAAGCCGGCGCCGAATTCCCTGAAGGCCGGCGCGGCCCCGATGATGAGCGAGACGATGATACCGACCAGCACCAGCAGCACCGAGGCGGCGAACAGCAGCGTGATCTTGTGGAAGAAAAAGTCCTGGATGCGCTGCTTGCGCATGGTCTTGCGCAAGGCTGCGGACTGGTGGGCGGCGTCGACCGCTGCCGGATCAGCCAGGTCCCGCAGCGCGACGGATGGTTGTACGCTCATAGAGTTTTTTGTCGATTTTTCTGGCAAACGGAAGGGCCGCCCCGGCTGAAGCGCGACCGGCCCTCCCCTGGCGCCGAGCGGGAAGTTACCAGATTGCCTTGCCCGACGCGTCCTTCAGGTTGGCGCGCCAGGCATCCTGCACCAGCTTGGTGACGCTGTCCGGCATCGGCACGTAGTCCAGCTCGGCGGCAGCCGGGGCGCCGTTCTTGTAGGCCCAGTCGAAGAACTTCAGCACTTCCTTGCCGGCAGCGCCATTGGCCTGGGTCTTGTGCATCAGGATGTAGCTGGCGCCGGTGATCGGCCAGCTGGCCTTGCCCGGCTGGTTGGTCAGCACCACCGCGAAGCCCGGGGTGCCGGCCCAGTTGGCGCCGGCGGCGGCGGCCTTGAAGGCGGCGTCGTCCGGCTGCAGGAAGGCGCCTTCGCGGTTTTGCAGCTGGGTGTGCTGCATGCGGTTCTTCTTGGCATAGGCCCACTCGACGTAGCCGATCGAACCCTTGATGCGCTGCACGTTGGCGGCCACGCCTTCGTTGCCCTTGCCGCCCACGCCCACCGCCCACTTCACCGCGGTGCCGGCGCCGATCTTGGTCTTCCACTCGGGGCTGACCTGCGACAGGTAGTCGGTGAACAGGAAGGAAGTGCCCGAGCTGTCGGCGCGGCGCACCACGGTGATGTCATCAAGCGGCAGCTTCACGCCCGGGTTCAGCGCGGCAATCTGCGGCGCATTCCACTTGGTGATCTTACCCAGGTAGATGTCGGCCAGCACGGCGCCCGAGAGGCGCACCTGGCCCGGGGTCACGCCCGGCAGGTTGATGACCGGCACCACGCCGCCCATGATGGCCGGAAACTGGAACAGGCCGGCGGCGTTCAGCTCGGCGGCCGGCAGCGGCATGTCGGAGGCGCCGAAGTTCACGGTCTTGGCCTTGATCTGCTTGATACCCGCGCCCGAGCCCACCGATTGGTAGTTCAGACCGATGCCCGACGCCTTCTGGTACAGCTCGGCCCATTTCGCGTAGACCGGGTACGGGAAGGTGGCGCCGGCGCCGGTGATATTGGCGGCCTGGGCGCTGGCGACCAGGCTGGTGGCGGCGATGGCGACGGAGACGAACAGGTGCTTCATGCGCATGATGGATCCTTTAGAGAGGTCCGGGACAGGTCCCGTTTCATTGACGCTGCGAAGTCTACTGGCCGATTATGACAAGTTGATGACAGATGTAATAATCGGCGAAAAGCGCCGGCGAAGCGCGGGGCGCACAAGCCATTTTTCCGGCCAGCGGGCGGCACCGCGCCATGCGGATTGTCGCATTTCCCGGCCGGGCCCGAACAGCCCCATCCGATATAAAAATATTCACCCTCGAGGCCGCCGACGGCCTTGTAAAGACGCCTCTTTCTGCTAAGCTGGAAGTGTCGTTTTCATAGGGAGGGGATGCTGAAAGGCGTTTGTTTGTATGTTCAGTGTAATGGTGTTTGGCATACTCAGCGGCCTGGCCGGACTCGTTGCTTTCGAGATCTGGCAGGAAGTTCGGGGTAGCAAAGACGGCTTGTACGATCACTATCACGAATAGTGCCGGCCCGATTACCGGGCCATGTCATAAAGCGAAAAAGCGGCGAGGCCCATTGGGCGCTCGCCGCTTTGCTTGGTGACGCCGGGACGGGCGTTCAGCGCAGGAAGCGCGCCACCGCCGTCATCGCCGCCAGCTCCAGGTGCATGAACTGGAAGCCGACCTTGAATTCGCCATTGCTGAAAATGCAATACAGCGCCTTGGCGCGGGCGCTGATCGGCACGATGTTGCCGTCCACCAGCAGGTCGAAGCTGAGCTGGCCGGTCTGCCCGACCTGCAGCGGGTCAGGCAGGCTGATGCTGACGCCGTTGGCGCCGAGGTCGCTGGTACGGCCGCCGAGCGGCGCCGCCCCTTCCATGTGGACGCGGGCGCGCGTGCGCAACACCTTGCGTTCGGATTTTCTTTGTTCTGCAAACACCTTAGACCACGCTATTAACTGATGAGCCAGCCAGCATTATAAGAGCTCGGACGCGCAACGCGGGGCCTAGTCGAGCTCGCGCAACTTGGTGAAGGCCTGGTCGATGCGTTCGACGGCCACGATGGTCATGCCCTCGATTTTCTGCTTCGGCACATTTCCCTTCGGGATCACGGCGATCGAGAAACCCAGCTTGGCCGCTTCGCGCAGGCGTTCCTGCCCACGCGGGGCCGGGCGGATTTCGCCGGCCAGGCCGACTTCGCCGAACACCACCAGGCCGCGCGGCAGCGGCTTGTTGCGCATCGACGAGTTAATCGCCAGCAGGACCGCCAGGTCGGCCGCCGGTTCGGTGATCTTGACGCCGCCCACTGCATTGATGAACACGTCCTGGTCGAAAGCCGCGATGCCGGCGTGGCGGTGCAGCACGGCCAGCAGCATGGCCAGGCGGTTTTGTTCCAGGCCGACCGACAGCCGGCGCGCATTCGGCAGGTGGCTGGCGTCGACCAGGGCCTGGATCTCGACCAGCAGCGGGCGCGTGCCTTCCTGGGTTACCATCACGCAGGAACCCGGCACCTGGCTGTCGTGCTGCGACAGGAACAGGGCCGAGGGGTTGGACACGCCCTTCAGGCCCTTTTCGGTCATCGCGAACACGCCCAGCTCGTTGACCGCGCCGAAGCGGTTCTTGATCGCGCGCACCAGGCGGAAGCTGCTCTGGGTGTCGCCTTCAAAATAAAGCACGGTGTCGACGATGTGCTCGAGCACGCGCGGGCCGGCCAGCGCGCCCTCTTTCGTGACGTGGCCGACCAGGATGATGGTCACGCCGGTCTGCTTGGCCACGCGGGTGAGCTGGGCCGCGCATTCGCGCACCTGGGCCACCGAGCCCGGGGCCGAGGTCAGCGCGTCCGAATACAGGGTCTGGATCGAATCGATCACCGCCACTTCGGGCTTCAGGTCCGCCAGGGTGCCGAGGATTTTCTCGAGCTGGATCTCGGCCTGCAGTTTCAGTTCGGCCGAATCGACCGACAGGCGGCGCGCGCGCAGCGCGATCTGGGCCCCGGATTCCTCGCCACTCACATACAAGGTGTTGCGGGTGGCGGCCAGGTTGGCCAGCGCCTGCAGCAGCAGGGTCGACTTGCCGATGCCGGGGTCGCCGCCGATCAGCACCACCCCGCCCGCCACCAGGCCGCCGCCCAGCACGCGGTCGAATTCCTCGATGCCGGTGCCGAAGCGCGGCACGTCGAGCGCCTCGATATCCTTCAGCGACAGCACCGGCGCGGTCTGGGCCAGGGCCTTGTGCGCGGTCTGCGACATGCGGTTCATGCCCGGCGCATCCTGCACGGTCTCGACCATGGTGTTCCAGGCCTTGCAATCCGGGCACTGGCCGGACCAGCGGGCGGCGGTGGCGCCGCACTCGCTGCAGACAAAAGAGGTTCGTGACTTGGCCATCGCTTCCCGTTCTTCCCTTATTTTACTTCCTGCACACGCACCCGCTGCGCGAGCGCGCACATCAGTTCATAGCCGATCGTGCCGGCCGCCTGGGCTACCTCGTCGATCGGCAGACCGTCGCCCCACAGCAGCACCTTGCTGCCGATCCGGGCGTTCGCCACCGGCGTCAGGTCGACCGTCATCATGTCCATCGAGACCCGTCCGACCAGGGTGGTCGCAACGCCGTCGACCAGCACCGGGGTGCCGTGCGGCGCGTGGCGCGGGTAGCCGTCGGCATAGCCGCAGGCCACCACGCCGATCGTCATCGGCCCGGTCGCCTCGAAGCGGCTGCCGTAGCCCACCGTGTCGCCGGCCTCGATCTGCTGGATGCCGATGATCTCGGAGCGCAGGGTCATGGTCGGGCGCAGGCCATAATCGAGCGCGGAGCGCGCGCCCGGGGTGCCGCCGTAGAGCATGATGCCGGGCCGGACCCAGTCGTTCCTGAGCGCCTCGCCCAGCTGGCTCTGGTGCAGCACCCCGCCGGAATTCGACAGGCTGCGCTCGCCCGGCAATTCGCCCGCGCCGAACTGGAAGCGGCGCACCTGCTCGGCCATGGTCAGGTGCGGGTGTTCCAGCTCGTCGGCATTGGCGAAGTGGGTCATGTGGGTGATGTGGCGCACGTCGGGAATCGCGCGCAGGCGCCGGTAGGCCGCTTCGTACTCGCCGGGCGTGAAGCCGAGGCGGTTCATCCCGGTGTTCATCTTCAGGTGCACGTCGATCGGGCGGTAGTGCCGGGTGTATTCCAGCATCTTGATCTGCTCGATGTTGTGGACCGCGCTATTGATATTATGCTCGGCCAGCATCGGCACGTCCTGGGCATCGAAGATCCCCTCGAGCAGCAGGATCGGCTTGGTCCAGCCCAGCTCGCGCAGGCGCAGGGCGTTTTCGGTCTCGACCAGGGCCAGGCCGTCGGCCTGGGCGAAGCCGCGCATGCCGCGCTCCAGGCCGTGCCCGTAGGCGTTGGCCTTGACCACGGCCCAGATCCTGGCGTGCGGCGCCTCGGCGCGCGCGCGCAGCAGGTTGTGCTGCATGGCGTCGAGGTGGATGGTGGCGGAAAGCGGGCGCGGCATGGCAAAAACCGGTGTTACAGGAAAGGGGCTATTCTACCGGACCGGGCCCGGCAACGCTTTTGACAGGGCGTGTTTTCTTTTGGCCGGGCTGGCATTCATGGTATAAAGCAACTCGGACCAGTTTTTACTCTTTTCGAATGAACCGTGGTTTTTATACCATCATGGCGGCGCAGTTCTTCTCGTCGCTGGCAGACAATGCGCTTCTCTTTGTTGCGATCAGTCTGCTGACGTCGATGAACGCCCCGGCTTCGCTGACACCCCTGCTGAAGCTGTCATTCGTGCTCTTCTATGTGCTGCTGGCCGCCTTCGTCGGCGCCTTTGCCGATTCGCTGCCCAAGGGCCGCGTGATGTTCATCGCGAACCTGATCAAGATCGCCGGCTGCGCCCTGATGTTCCTGACCGTGCATCCGCTGCTGGCCTATGCCGTGGTCGGCTTCGGCGCGGCCGTGTATTCGCCGGCCAAGTACGGCATCCTGACCGAACTGCTGCCGCCCGAGAAGCTCGTGCCGGCCAACGGCTGGATCGAGGGCCTGACCGTGATGTCGATCATCCTCGGCACCGTCGCCGGCGGCGCCCTGGTGAGCGAGCGCGGTTCGAGCTTCCTGCTCGGCTTCGGCATCCCCGGCATCGACACCGGCGCCCATGCCGCGATGGCGGTGGTGGTGGTGGTGTACATCCTGGCCGCCCTGTTCAACCTGCGCATTCCCGACACCGGCGCGCGCTACGAGCACCAGGAACGCAATCCGGCCAAGCTGATCGCCGATTTCGCCAACTGCTCGGCCACCCTGTGGCGCGACAAGCTGGGCCAGATCTCGCTGGCCGTGACCACCCTGTTCTGGGGCGCCGGCGCCACCTTGCAGTTCATCGTGCTGAAATGGGCCGAGCGCTCGCTGCACATGCCGCTCGACAAAGCCACCAACCTGATCGGCATCGTGGCGATCGGCGTGGCGCTGGGCGCGGTCATGGCGGCGCGCATGATCCCGCTGCGCAAATCGCTCACCGTGATCCCGCTCGGGATCATCATGGGCCTGGTCGTGTGCAGCATGATCTTCGTGACCTCGGTGAACCTGGCCTACCCGCTGCTGGCCCTGATCGGCTTCCTGTCGGGCTTCTTCGTGGTGCCGATGAACGCGCTGCTGCAGCACCGCGGCCACGTGTTGATGAGCGCCGGCCACTCGATCGCGGTGCAGAACTTCAACGAGAACCTGTCGATCCTGACCATGCTGGCGCTGTACGCGATCATGATCACGCTGAACCTGGACCTCGACATCATCATCGTCATGTTCGGGCTGTCGGTGGCGGGCATCATGTACTTCATCGGCCGCCGCCACGCCGCCAACCAGCGCGAGCACGATTCGCTGGCGCTGATCGGCGAAGAAAAACACTGATTCCCTGCGCATATCACAGGCGACGATAGCTCGCCTGCTGCGTATCACTGAATCAGGATGCCGCCTTCAGCACCCGCCGCGCCGCGGCGCGCTCGCGCCAGTCGTTCGGCACGATGAAGCCGCGCTCGACTTCCTCGATCAGCTCCGCAGTGTGGCGCACCACCGCCACCAGCACCGGCGCCGGCACGGTCTCGAACTGCGCCGACAGCTCCGCATGCAGCTGGGCGCGGTTCAGCATCCAGGTGGCCGAGGCGGCGCGGAACGGCGCCAGCCATTGCAGGCGCGGCAGCATCAGGAATTCTTCCCCGGCCAGGCTGTCGATCTCGTCCAGCGCGCACCAGAAGCCGCGGCAGTGGCCGGCGGCGATGCCGCGCATCGCCGGCCAGCTGCCGGCGGGATAGAACAGCCATCCCTTCACCAGGGCGCGCGCCCGGGCTACCGGGCGCGGCAGCAGCGCCTGCGCGGCCGGGTGCCCACCCAGGTTCAACTGGCGCTCGAAGACCTTGCGCATCTTGCGGCCCAGGCTGTCGGCCAGGTTGGGGCCGACCAGGGCGTTCAGCTGCCAGTCCTGCGCCGCACCATCGCCCTGCCCTCCGCCATCGCCGTCGAGTAGATAGAACTTGGTGGCGAACTCGATGTGCTCGAGCCCGTCCGGCCCGTCGTCCAGCAGGAAGTCGAATTCGCCGATGGTGTCGTTGGCGCTGGCGCGCACCTGCAGGCTGTGCGCGACCAGGCGGCCGTGCTGGGCGAAATAGAAGGCCATCAGCTTTTCGGCATACAGGCCCAGGCGCGTGTGCACCTTGGCGCCGAGCGCTTCATCGAGCGCTGTAGGGTCGCGGTCCAGGCGCGCGAGCCAGTCGGCGAGCTCCGGCGTTACCGGATCGAGGGTGGCGATGCGGCCGGCCCACAGCGGGTCGTGCGCGTCGAGCAGGTCGGGCGCATCGAGCAGCCAGGCCAGGGCCCGCACCCGGGCGCGCCGCAGGTGGCCCCAGCGGCGGTGGAAGCCTTGCTGGTAGCTCTCAGCCGGCGCGTCCATGCTCGCCGCTCGCGGCCCTGGCGCGGCACAGGTCGGCCCAGGCCAGCGCCTTGTCGGCGCCGCGCCGCAGCAGTTCGCCCGGATGCAGGGTGGCCACCATCGGCACGCTGCCCAGGCGGTGCACGGCGCCGCGTGCGCCGGCCAGCGGCTCGGACAGCGGCTTGCCCAGCAGGCCGTCGGCCGCCACCTGGCCCAGCGTCAGCACCAGGCGCGCGCCGGACAGTTCGCGCTCGCGTTCCAGGAAGGGGCGGCAGGCCGCCGCTTCCTCCGCGGTCGGGGCGCGGTCGCCGCCGTTGGCGTTGGCCGGACGGCATTTGACCAGGGTGGTCACATAGACATCGGCCGCGCGCGACATGCCGACCGCCGCCAGCATGTTGTCGAGCAGCTTGCCCGGCTCGCCGGTGAGCGGCTGGCCGGCGGCTTCGTCCGCCGCGCTGGCGGTGCCGGCTGCAACCAGCCAGCGCGCCTCGCGCGCGCCGGCCCCGGGGACCGGCTTGCGGCCTTCGCTGCAGGCGCTGCAGTGTTTGCAGGTGGCGATGGCCTGGCGCAGGGCGTCCCAGTCCATGCCGGAAACGTCCAGGCGGGCGCGTTCGGCCTCGGCCGCGGCTTCGCGGGCGCGCTCCTCGTCGACCGGCGGGGTCCAGGCCTGCCGCACGGCGGGCTCCGCGACCTGGCGCGGCATCGGCGGCGGGGCCAGCGCTTGCACTGGCGCCGGTGCTGGTGCCGGTGCTTGCGGCGCCGCTTCTGCAGCCACTTCCGCTGCCGCTTCCGGCACGGCGCGCAAACTCCACAAGGGGCCGATGCCCATCTCGGCCAGGAAGGCGGCGTCGCGCTCGCCGATACGCTTCACTGCAGGGTTCACAGGTCGATCCTCATCACGATGGCATCCTCGCGCTGGCCGCCGTGGGCCGGATAGTAGGCCTTGCGGCGGCCGATTTCGCGGTAGCCGTAGCGGCGGTAGACCTCCAGCGCACGCTCGTTGGACGGGCGCACTTCGAGCAGCACCGAGGCCATGCCCTGCTCGCGGGCGCGCGCGCCGATGCGGTCCAGCAGGTAACGCCCCAGACCCTGGCGCTGGCGGCCGGCGGCCACCGCCACGTCGAGCAGGTGGGCCTCGTCGACCGCATACATCAGCAGGTAATAGCCGGCCAGCGTTCCCCCCGCGTCGCGCGCGGTCCAGGCGTCGTAGCCGCTGGCCAGCGACTCGGTGAAATTGGCGCGGCTCCAGGGGTGCGGGAACACGCTGCATTCGAGCGCATGGACCTCGTCCACGTCGCCCGGCTGCATCGGCGCGAACACCAGGCCGGAAACGGCTTGCGCGACCGTCATGGCTGCGCCTTCGCGGCATTGATGGCCTGGCGTTCGGCGCTGGTATACGCCACCTTGTTGCGCAGGTAGAGCGGCTGGGCCTGGGCGGCCGGCACCGCCAGCCCGGCCGCCAGCGCCGGGGCGCCCAGCAGCGCCAGTTCGCGCGCGTGCGGCAGGATGTCGTCCAGCGCCGCGGCGGCGAAGGCCTTGCCGGCAAAGGCTTCCGGGTAGGCCGAAAAACCGTTGCCGCAGGCGGCCAGCCCCTCGGCCGGCACGGGTTGCAGGTCTTGCGGCGCGCACAGCGCGGGCGCGGCGACCTCGATCCAGGCCTGGCGGCCGGCGTCGTGGCGGTACTGGGCCCAATACACTTCGCCCATGCGCGCGTCCAGCACGGCCAGCACCTCGCCGGCGCCGGTGCGCGCGCGGCAGGCTTCGGCCATCGCCTCGAGCGTCACCAGCGGCAGCACCGGCAGGCCGGCGCCGAAGGCCAGGCCCTGGGCCACGCCGCAGGCGGTGCGCACGCCGGTAAACGAGCCGGGGCCGGCGCCGAAGGCGATGGCGTCGCAGTCGGCCAGGGAAATGCCGGCTTCGCGCAGCAGTTCCTGCACCATCGGCAGGACCGATTGCGAATGGGTGCGCACGCCGGAGGTGGAACGGGCGATGACGTGGTCCCCGTCGAGCAGCGCGCAGGAGGCGAGTTCGGACGAGGTTTCAATGGCGAGAATCTTGGACATGCCCATATTTTACCTGCTCGGCCGTCCCCAGGCCACGCCAGGCCGGCCGCCGGGCCTGCGGGCTCCCGGGACTGCGAAAAACCGGGCCGACAAGGTACAATCCGGCTCATGCAAAGCCTGACCCTGGATTCCGACAACCGCGCGGCCATCGCCGCCGCCGTCAACGGCGACGCCATGACGGTCGCCTGCTTGTGCGCCGCCTGGTGCGGCACCTGCTCGACCTACCGCGCCACCTTCGAGGAACTGGCCCTGCGCCACCCCGACAAGACCTTCGTCTGGATCGACATCGAAGACCAGGCCGACGTCGTCGGCGACCTCGACGTCGACAACTTCCCTACCCTGCTGGTGCAGCGCGGCGACACCGTGGCCTTCTTCGGCACCATGCTGCCCGACGGCGCCGTGGCCGACCGCCTGGTGCAGGCCCAGGCCGCCGCCACGCCCGAGGAACTGGCGCGCCTGGCCGCCTCCAGCGAAGAGCGGCGCGGCTGGCAGCGCGACTGCAACCTGCGGGTCCTTCTAGCTGCGTAGGGTGGGCGGCTCCACCCTGTAGGCCGTGTAGAAGGTTGCCCATGCGCCGCCCGCGCGTTCAGCTCCCGGTCGCGTCGTGATACTGCAAGAGATGGTTGAACGCGCGGTCGGCAGAGCCGACCACCCTACCTGGGCCAGCTCAGGCCAGCTTCAGCGGCAGGCTGCGCAGCCGCTGCCCGGTGAGCTTGAACACCGCCGCCGCCACCGCCGGCGCAACCGGCGGCACCGCCGGTTCGCCCACGCCTTCCGGATGGGCGCTGCTCGGCATGACGATGGTCTCCACCAGCGGCGCCTCGCTCATGCGCAGCACCGGATAGTCGCCGAAGTTCGACTGCTGCACCCGCCCATCCTTGATCGTGATCTCGCCGTGCAGCGCCGCCGACAGGCCGAACAGCACGCCGGACTCGACCTGCTGCGCCACGATGTTCGGATTCACCACCAGCCCGCAATCGATCGCGCACACCACGCGGTGCACGCGGATCTGCGTGCCCTCCACCGACACTTCGGCCACCTGGGCCACGGTGCTGCCGAAGGAGCGGTGCAGCGCCACGCCGTGGGCGCGCCCCGCCTGGGGCTGGCCGGCGCGCGCCACCGCGGCGTCCAGCACCGCCAGCGCGCGCGGATGCCCGCCCAGCAGCGCACGGCGGAACTCCACGCCGTCGCGTTTCGCGGCATGGGCCAGCTCGTCGACGAAGCTCTCCTTGAAGAAGGCATTGTGCGAATGCCCCACCGAGCGCCAGTAGCCGAGCGGCACGGCGCTGTCGACGATCACGTGGGCGATGCGCTGGTTGGCGATCGCATACTGCATGTCGTATTCGCCCTCGGCGGTGGTCTTGTCCGGTCCCACGCCCGGCAGGCCGAGGTTGCGCGGAAAGTACTGGTGGCCGATGGCGCCGCTGGCCGACTTGTTGTCCCAGGCCAGGATCTTCCCTTGCGCGTCCAGGTGGGCGCGAAAGCGCGCCAGCGCGGCCGGGCGGTAGACGTCGTGGGTGGTGTCGTCCTCGCGGGTCCAGATCAGCTGCACCGGCTTGCCTCCCGCGGCCAGCGCCACCGTCGCCGCCTGCGCCACCATGTCGGTTTCGAGGCGCCGGCCGAAGCCGCCGCCCAGCAGCATGACCTCGATCGCCACGTCCGCGCGGTCGATCCCGGCCACGCGCGCCGCCACGTCCACGGCCACGCTCGGCACCTGGGTCGAGGCCCACAGGCGCAGCTTGCCGTCCGCGTACTGGGCGGTGCAGTTGACCGGTTCCATCGCCGCATGCGCCAGGTAGGGCGCGCGGTACTCGGCCGTGACCGTGACGGCGGCGCCGCGCACGTCCTGGCTGCCCGCCTCGTGGTACACGTAGCCGCTGTCCTCGTCGAGGGCGCGCGCGAATTCCTCGAACACCGCCTCGCTGGACAGCTGCGCCTCCGCGCCGATCTCCCACTTGACCGTCAGCGCCTCCAGGGCCTGGCGCGCCTGCCACCAGCTGGCGGCCAGCACGGCGGCGCCGGCGCCGAAGCCATCGCCGGCGCCCGGCATGCCCGCGATCGGCACCACCTGCAGCACGCCCGGCATCGCCATCGCATCCTTGGCGTCGATAGCGCTCATCCGGGCGCCGAACACGGGCGCCATCTTGACCGCGGCGTAGACCATGCCGGGCACGCGCGCGTCGATCCCGAAGCGCGCGCTGCCGTCCACCTTGGCCCGGCTGTCCAGGCGCGCCAGGGGTTTGCCGATCAGGCGGAACTCGCGCGGCTCCTTCAGGCGCACGTCGCCGGCTCCGATGCCGGCGCCGACGCGGGCCGCGCGCGCCGCCAGCGCGCCATAGGCCGCGCGGCGGCCGTCCGGGTGCAGCACGAAGCCGTCCTCGGTGCGCAGGCGCGCCACCGGCGTGTTCCACTCCTCGGACGCGGCCTTGACCAGCATGGCACGCGCCACCGCGCCGGCCTCGCGCATCGGCGTCCAGGCATCCTTGACGCTGGTGGAGCCGCCGGTAAACATGATGCCCAGCTCGCGCCCGAGCTTGGCCATCAGCCACTGGGCGCCCTGGCGCGCGCTGCCGGTGTCGTCCGGGTGGAAGGGCAGGTTCTCGCGCAGCACGGTGAGGTTGGCGAAGATCTTGTCGATCGGGGCCTGGGCGATGCGCACCGCGCTCATCGGCGCGTCGAGCTCCTCGGCCACCAGCATCGGCAGGGCGGTGTGCACGCCCTGCCCCATCTCGCTGCGCGGCACCACCACCGACACCGCGCCGTCGGGCGCGATCGCGATCCAGCCGTTCAGGGCCACCGTGTCGCCGCCCAGCGCCAGCGGACTGGACGTATGCAGGCGCTGGCGCGGCGGCTGCACGCCCCATCCGACCAGCAGGGCGCCGCCGGCCAGCACGCCGCCCAGCAGGAAGCCGCGCCGGCTCAGGCCGCGCCTGGCGCCGGCCGGCGCCAGGCTTGGCTCAGGTTTCGCTTGTTTGGGATGCACCAGCTGCATTCGCTTCATCATGACCTTGTTGTGGATTCTGCTTCCAGCGCGCCAGTATATCGTCGGGCGCCACCGGACGGCTGTAGAGGTAGCCCTGGGCCAGGCGGCAGCCGTGGCGCAGCAGGAAGGCGGCCTGCTCGGCGTTCTCCACGCCTTCGGCCACCACCGACAGGTTCAGGCTCTTGCCAAGCTGGATGATGGCCACGGCGATCGCCTCGTCGTTGCGATCGCGCGCGATGTCCTGGATGAAGCTGCGGTCGATCTTCAGGGTCTGGACCGGCAGCTGGCTCAGGTAGGCCAGCGAGGAATAGCCGGTGCCGAAGTCGTCGATCGCCAGCCCGACCCCGATCGCGCGCAGGTCGTTGATGTAGTCGAGCGCGTCGCCGGTGTTCATGATCACCGATTCGGTCACCTCCAGCTGCAGGCGCGCGGCCTGCAGCCCGCTGTCGCGCAGCACCGCGGCCACCAGCGGCGCCACGCTGCCGCGCTCGAACTGGCGCACCGACAGGTTGACCGCCATCTTCGGCACTTGCAGGCCGGCCTGGTCCCAGCGCCGCATCTGGGCGCAAGCCTCGGCCAGCACCCACTGGCCCAGCTGGCCGATGAAGCCCATGTCCTCGGCCACCGGGATGAAGCGCACCGGCGGCACGATGCCCAGTTCCGGGCTGTTCCAGCGCACCAGCGCCTCGACCCCGACCAGGCGGCCGCTGTCGATCTCGACCTGCGGCTGGTACTCGAGGAAGATCTCGCGTTTCTCGATCGCGCGGCGCAGCAGCGCTTCCAGGCGCAGGCGCGCGACGCCCTCGCCGCTCATCGAGGGCGCGTAGAACTGGTAGCCGTTGCGGCCGCGCGCCTTGGCCTGGTACATGGCGACGTCGGCATTCCGTACCAGCATGTTCAGGTCCTGGGCGTCCTGGGGGAACAGGCTGATGCCGACGCTGCCCGTGACGAACAGCTCGTGGCCGGATACGGTGAACGAGCGGTCGAACAGCAGCATCAGCTTCTCGGCCACCTGGATCGCGCCGAAGGCGCCCTTGACGTCTTCCAGCAGCACGATGAACTCATCGCCGCCCAGGCGGGCCAGCGTGTCGCCTTCGCGCAGGCAGCGCGCCAGCGCGCCGGCCACCTGCTTGAGCAGCTCGTCGCCCACGTGGTGGCCGAGGGTGTCGTTGACGTTCTTGAAGCGGTCCAGGTCGATGAACAGCACCGCCAGCTGTTCGCCCTCGCGCGCGGCGCGCACCATGGCGTGCTGCAGGCGGTCGTGGAACAGCAGCCGGTTCGGCAGCGCGGTGAGCGGATCGTGGTGGGCCAGGTGGTCGAGCTTGTCCTGCGCCTCCTTGACCTTGGTGATGTCGCTGAACACGCAGACGTAGTGGGTCACCCGGTCGCTGTCGTCGTGCACGCTCGATACCGTGAGCGACTCGAGGTAGACCTCGCCGTTCTTGCGGGTCTCCCACAGCTCGCCGCGCCAGAAGCCGGCATCCAGCAGGTCGCGCCACAGCTGCTGGTAAATCGGATCCTCGTGCTGGCCGGCGCGCATCAGGTTCGACGGCTGGCCGAGCGCTTCGCGTTCGGTGTAGCCGGTGATCTGGGTAAAGGCCGGATTGGTGGCGACCACCCGGCCGGCCACGTCGAGCACCATCACGCCGTCCGCGATGTGTTCGAGCACCGTGGCCGACAGGCGCAGCTTTTCCTCGGCCAGCTTGCGCTCGGTAATGTCGGCGAACACCCAGATGCTGCCCTCGTCCGGGCGGGCGGGGTCGAGCGCGCAGCCGCTCACCAGCAGCCAGAACATGCTGCCGTCGCGGCGCCGGAACTGGATTTCCTTGCCGTTGTCGGGGCCAATGCCGGCCTTCGGATCGCGCTCGAGCCACAGGCGCTCGCCGTCGGCGCACCCGGGGAACAGGATCTCGGTCGAGCCGCCCGTCATGGCCCCTTCGGCATAGCCGAACAGGGTTTCCGCGCGGCGGTTGGCCGAGACGATGCGGCGCGCGCGCACGAACAGCACCCCGAACATGACGTTGTCCAGGATCGCGCCCTGTTCGGTGAGCAGGGCCTCGATGCGCATCTCGTCGTGCTTGCGCTCGCTGATGTCGTAGATGATGCCGTCCACCCGGAACTCGGGACTGCCCCACACGCCCTGCGGCTGGCCGCTCTCCAGCACCCAGCGCTCGATGCCCCCGGCGTCGACGATGCGGTACTCGATCTCGTAGGAGCTGCCGGCCGCAAGCGCGTCCATGGCCAGGCGGCGGTGCATGCGCCGGTCTTCCGGATGGATGATGTCGGCCCAGTCGTCGGTGGTGGCCAGCATGAAGCGCTCGGACGGGTAGCCGGAAATGCCCGCGATGGCCTCGCTGACGAAGTCGACCTGGCCGCCCGGGCGGGCGCGGAACACCGCGCCCGGCACCTGGGAGACGATGGTGCGGAACTGCTCCTCGCGCCGGCCGATGTCGGCGAACAGCTGGCCGATCGCCATGCGCATGCGCTCCATCTGGCGCCCCAGGCGTCCCAGTTCGTCGTTCGCGGGCAACGCCAGCGGGGTATCGAAGTCGCCGCGCGCCAGGCGGTCGGAGAAGCCGGTGAGCGTGCGCAGCGGCCACAACAGGCGGCGCCTGATCAGCAGCGCGATCAGCAGCAGCGACACCGCCAGCTGGACCGCCAGCACCAGGGCATAGTCGCGCTGCTTCGAACGCAGCACGTCCTGGTATTGGTGGTCGCTCATCTCGACCATCACCTGGCCGACCTTCTGGCCGCGCACCGTGATTTCGCGCTCGGCGCGATACAGGTGCGCCCCGGGCGGCGCCGGAACGTGCCGGCTGATGAAGTCGGCCTGGGCCAGGTCGCGCACCTCGACACGCACGATGCCGGGGTCGCGCACGAAGGAATCGACCAGCGCGCGTGCCGCTTCGGTATTCATGTCCCATAATGATTCCTGCACGCCGAGGGCCAGGATATCGGCGTTGCGCTGCAGCGCGTCCTTGACGGTCTGCACGGAAGCCTGCTGTTCCTTCACGACGATCAGGAAATAGCCGCCGACAATGGCGGGCACCGCGAGCCCGGCGAACACCACCAGCAGCAGTGCACCGTAGATGCTGCGGCCGTAGAGCTTGCGCAGCCAGGCGGCAAGGCGGTCGAGCGGCGCTCGGAGGGGAAAGCGTGGCTGGTGCATGAGGTTCGGCGGCCCTGCTCCGCTGCAGGGGAATTTACTTATGGCAATGTAATGACTGGATTATGCATCCTCGATGACAGCCAGTCATCAAATTGCGTGCGGCGCCGGGCGCTTGCCGTCGGAGTGTCGGCGGCAAGCGACAAGACTTGTTATGATTGAATCTTTCAAAGGAGAAACTATGAGCCTGTCCATGTATTCCGCGTCGGTTCCGGTATTCCAGAAAATGCTGCGCGCGCTGGGCGCGG
Organism: Massilia sp. X63; assembly: GCF_041023745.1. Taxonomy (NCBI): domain Bacteria; kingdom Pseudomonadati; phylum Pseudomonadota; class Betaproteobacteria; order Burkholderiales; family Oxalobacteraceae; genus Massilia; species Massilia sp. X63. Next base: position 383,534 of record NZ_JBFTEF010000001.1, on the reverse strand, counting down.
TGCTGGAAAAAGCCGAAGCGCACGCCCAGCAGCACAAGATCGAGCCGGCCGCCCTGCTGCAGGCGCGCCTGTACCCGGACATGTTTCCGCTGGTCGGCCAGGTGCTGATCGCCACCGATTTCGCCAAGGGCGCTAGCGCACGCCTGGCCGGCAAGGACGTGCCGCGCTACGACGACAACGAGCAGAGCTTCGCCGAACTGCAGCAGCGCATCACCAAGACCCTGGGCTACATCGAATCGCTGCCGCGCGAGGCCTTCGACGCGGCCGGCGAACGCGCCATCACCCACGGCGCCGGCGAGCGCGCCCGCCACTTCGAGCGCGGCGAGGACTACCTCACCAGCTTCGTGCTGCCCAACTTCTTCTTCCACGTGACGACCGCATACGCGATCCTGCGGCACAACGGCGTGCCGATCGGGAAGCGCGACTTCCTGGGGCTCTGATCCCAGCCGGGGCGGCCGGCCCTGTCGCCCGCCCTCGAGGCTAGGTATTCCGGCGCGGGTAGCCCTGCGCCAGGATGCGCACCCACACGCGCTCCTTTTCCTCCGCGCTCATCGAGACCCAGTGCGCCACCTCGGCCACGGTGCGCCCGCAGCCGCGGCAGACCTCGTCGAAGGTGGTCGAGCACACGGCGACACAGGGCGTGTCCGGGCGTTCCGGCGCGCCGGCCCCGTCGGCCCCGTTAGCGGGCCGGGCCGACATCGAGCTTGTCCCAGCCGTCGTGGCCGAGCTTTTCCATGGTATCGATATTCTTCTCGAAGATCTCGGCGGCTTCCGGGAAAGCCTCGACCGCGCGGTCGATGCTGTCCTCGCGCAGCAGGTGCAGGATCGGATATGGCGCCCGGTTGGTATAGTTCGCGATGTCGTTCGGGTCGGTGTCCGCGAACTGGTAGTCGGGGTGGAAGCTGGCCACCTGCAGTTCGCCGTCGAGCTGCATGTCCTCGACCGCGGCATCGGCCACGTCCAGGAATTCGTTGTAGTCCTCGAAATCGTTCAGCACGAAGGGATGGATCAGCAGGGTCGTGTCGACCTGCTCACTGGTCGTGTCCGACAGGTGCTGCAACTCGTCCATGAGCTGCTCGAGCAGGGCCTCGGGCGTGGTGGCGCTCGACACGACGTAGCGCACCTGCTCCTTCACGTAGACGGACTTGGCGAAGGGACAGAGGTTGAGGCCGATGACGGCCCGTTCCAGCCAGCGGCGGGTGGCGGCGACGATTGCATCGTCGTCGGCGTTCGGATTAGCAATACTCATGGGTGAGGCTTCAAAAAAGTGCAGTAGGCGGATGCCGGATTGTACGCACACTTTGCGTGCCCTCATAGATTGACACCCTCAGCGAGCTAGGCTACGAAGGAAACGGACGAGCAAGGCCCGAGCCTGCCGGCGGCCGCTTTTGCACAAGCAACTGCAGCGAACCGGCTGCTAATTCACGGCAATGTCCGTTTTCATGATGTCAATTTACACAAATGAAGGGTGGAAAGAAATTTGTAACGAGCTGGACATAATTCTTGACTGACTGAAGCGTGACTACGTACACTGCCCCCTTGACCAGTACATCCGTTCCCGGATGCAACATTGGAAAGCGATGCACGACATGATCCGCAAGACTGTAGCGACTGCCGCGCTGGCACTGCTGGCCACCTCACCGCTCACCCACGCGATGGACAACGCGTCCCTCGCCGCCGTATCGGCCACGACCGCCGCCGCGCCGAATGCCCGCGTTGCCGCACCCCTGGCGCCCGGCCTGCTGAAGGCCGACGAGTACAAGGAAACCGACGTATGGGGCCGGATCCGCAGCGGCTATGCAATCCCCGACATCGACAACAGCCTGGTCAAGCGCCATACCCAGGCCTACAGCGCCCGTCCCGACAGCCTCAAGCGCATCTCGGGCCGCGCCTCGCCTTACCTCTACCACATCGTCCAGGAACTCGAAAAGCGCGGCATGCCGACCGAACTGGCCCTGCTGCCGGTCATCGAATCGGCCTTCAACCCGCAGGCCCTGTCCACCGCCGACGCCGCCGGCCTGTGGCAGTTCGTGCCGGGCACCGGCAAGGACTTCGACCTGAAGCAGAACATGTTCAAGGACGAGCGCCGCGGCGTGCTGGCGTCGACCGACGCGGCGCTGACCTACCTGCAGCGCCTGTACACCATGTTCGGCGACTGGCACCTGGCCCTGGCGGCCTATAACTGGGGCGAGGGCAATGTTCAGCGCGCCATCAAGAAGAACCAGGCACTGGGCAAGGGCACCGACTTCGAAAGCCTGGCCGACCTGATGCCGCTTGAAACCCGCAACTACGTACCGAAGCTGCAGGCCGTCAAGAACATCGTCGCCAGCCCGGCCCAGTACAACGTCGCCCTGCCGGCGATCGACAACCAGCCCTACTTCACCGCCATCGACAAGACCAGCGACATCGACCTCGCCGTCGCCGCCCAGCTGGCCGAAATGTCGCTCGACGAATTCAAGGCGCTCAATCCGCAGTTCAAGAAGCCGGTGATCACCGGCGGCGAAAAAACCAAGATCCTGCTGCCGAAGGCAAACGCCGAGAAATTCGAGCTGAACCTGGCCCAATGGGGCCGCGAACTGTCGACCTGGACCACCCACAAGATCACCAGCGCCCGCACCAGCATCGCCGCGCTGGCATCGAAGTTCGGCACCACGCCGGAAGTCATCCGCCAGGCCAACAACATCCCGGCGAAGTCGACCATCAAGGCCGGCTCGACCATCCTGGTGCCGAAGGCGTCCGCCTCGAATGCCGGCGACATTGCCGAAAACATCATCGACAACGCGGTGGTCGCCTTCGAAGCCGAACGCAGCCCGCGCGTGAAGGCATCAAGCTCGCGCTACAAGGCCAAGGCCGGCGGCTCCAACAAAAAACGCGTTTCCCGCAATACGTCTTCAAAGCGCAAGCAACGTTGATGCACATCAAGGCCGGCGCTTAGGCCAGCCTTAAGCGCCCTCCCACGCGACCGCACGACCGTGCGGCCGCGTGCAGACTTTTCCATTCTGATGTATAGTGTCGTTTGTGCGCTGCAATAGCACGTCCAAAACAGACAGCACGCAGCAGTTCACCGCAGTAATACAAGCAGCATCGCAAGCCTTGGCGACAAACGATCGCCCTTCTTAAAAGCCCTCCCGCCCTGCGTGTCAGCATCCAGACACCGTCCCGGCGCAAAGCTTTTGTGCCGAAATTTCTTTCATTTCTGAGTCATTTCGTAGTGTTGGTTCGCGTTGCTATTCTGCGCTCGTCGTTTTAGACACGACACGCGCGATCATGATTTAATTCCGAAAGTAAAAGTACACATGAGTTTTGAAGCACTAGGTTTACACGCGTCGATCGTCAAGGCAGTAGCGGCCGCCGGCTATACCAAGCCGACCCCGGTGCAGGAGCAGGCCATCCCTGCCGGCATCGCCGGCCGCGACCTGCTGGTGTCGTCGCAGACCGGCTCGGGCAAGACCGCGGCATTCATGCTGCCGGCCCTGCACAAGCTCGCCAACATGGAACCGGCGCCCCAGGCCCGCACCCCGGCGCAGAGCGCACAGTCGGCGCGCGCCCGTGGCGAACGCGTGCGTTTCACCCCGGCCCAGCCGAAGATGCTGGTCCTGACCCCGACCCGCGAACTGGCACTGCAGGTGACCACCGCGACCGAACAATACACCTCCGACATGCGCCGCATCCGCGCCGTGTCGATCCTGGGCGGCATGCCCTATCCGAAGCAGATGCAGTTGCTGTCGAAGAACCCGGAAATCCTGGTGGCGACCCCGGGCCGCCTGATCGACCACATGGAGTCGGGCAAGATCGACTTCTCGCAGCTCGAGATCCTGGTGCTGGACGAAGCCGACCGCATGCTCGACATGGGCTTCATCGACGACATCGAGAAGATCGTCGCCGCGACCCCGGCTACCCGCCAGACCATGCTGTTCTCGGCCACGCTGGACGGCGTGGTGGGCAACATGGCGCGCCGCATCACCAAGGATCCGCAGACGATCCAGATCATGAGCGCGGCCAACCGCCACGAGAACATTGTGCAGAAGGTGCACTTTGTCGACGACCTGTCGCACAAGAACCGCCTGCTCGACCACCTGCTGCGTGACGAGTCGATGGACCAGGCAGTGGTGTTCACCGCGACCAAGCGCGACGCCGACATGATCGCCGACCGCCTGAACATCGCCGGCTTCGCGGCCGCCGCCCTGCACGGCGACATGCACCAGGGCGCGCGCAACCGCACCCTGGACAGCATGCGCCGCGGCCAGGTGCGCGTGCTGGTGGCCACCGACGTCGCCGCCCGCGGCATCGACGTGCCCACCATCACCCACGTGGTGAACTACGACCTGCCGAAGTTCCCGGAAGACTACGTACACCGCATCGGCCGTACCGGCCGTGCCGGCCGCAACGGTCTCGCGATCTCGCTGGTGAACCACGCCGAGAACATGAACGTGCGCCGCATCGAGCGCTTCACCAAGCAGACCATCCCGGTCGACGTGGTGGAAGGCTTCGAGCCGAAGCGCGCCGCCCCGACCCGTTCGGCCAGCCGTCCGGGCTGGAAGCCGGGCGATGGCCGCAACAGCGGTCACAAGCCGGGCCAGCGCAGCTTCGCCAAGCCGGGTTACGGCGACCGTGCGCCGCGCGAAGGCGGGTTCAGCGGCGGCTATGCCGATCGCGCCCCGCGCGAAGGCGGCTATGCCCGCCCGGCGGCCGACCGTGGCCCGCGTGAAGGTTTCGGCGCGCCGCGCGAAGGCGGCTTCCGCCGCGACGCCGGACCGCGCGAAGGCGGCTTCGGCGACCGTCCGCAGCGTGAAGGCGGCTACAGCCGCCCGACCGACAGCCGTTACGCCGACCGCGGTCCGCGCGAAGCTGCACCGTCCGGCGCACCCCGCGAAGGCGGCTACCGCGGCAACCGCCCGGAAGGCGCACGCCGTGAAGGCGGCTACGCCAAGCCGGCGCACCCGCGCTCGGCCGACGGTACCCGTCGCAGCTTCGGCGAGTATTGATCGCTGCACCATAGGTGGCTGACCCAGGCCACCGATACGAACGGCTGCCTCGGCAGCCGTTTTTTTTGGCGCTGTCATCCTTTGCTATGGATGAGGTTTGAACTGCTGAGCTGTTTCATGGTCGAACACCGGTCTCCACCACCGGGAAACGAGCATGCGTACGCCTCAGTTCAAGAAGTGGTTTGCCAGACTGTCGGCCCTGAACCTGCCGCAGCGCCTGCACACGCTGGCCGCCCTGCAGCCGGCAGCCGGCCTGGCGCAGGTGGTGGCGCTGATCAGCCAGCTTGGCGCGGCGCAGCGGCGCTGTCCCGCTTGCGCCTGCGAACGGTACCACCGGCACGGCCAGGCCAATGGCCTGCCACGCTACCGCTGCCGCGCATGCAGGCGCACCTATAGCGACCTGAGCGGCACACCGCTGGCACGCCTGCGGCGGAGAGACAAGTGGCTGGATTACCTGGGCACGGTCCTGACTTCGACCTCGGTGCGGTCGGCGGCCGCCCAAGTCGGCGTGCACCGCAACACGGCCTTTCGCTGGCGCCACCGCTTTCTCGAGCGCGCCAAGCATGACCGCCCGCAACTGCTCAATGGCATTGCCGAGGCCGACGAGATGTTCCTGCTGGAGTCGCAAAAGGGGGCAAAAAAGCTCGACCGCCCGGCGCGCAAGCGCGGCGGCCGTGCCGGCAAGCGCGGGATCTCCCGCGAGCTCGACTGCATCCTGGTGGCGCGCGACCGTGGCGGGCAGACCATCGATGCCGTGGTCGGACGCGGCGCGCTGACGGCGGCGCACCTGGCGCGCCACCTGCTGCCCAGGCTCGACCGGCAAGTGCTTCTGGTCAGCGACGGGCATGCCGCTTACCGGGCCTTCGCCCGCCAGCACGGCATTGCGCACCAGGCGGTCGACTTGCGCGCAGGGATACGCCTACGCCGGAGCGCCGCCGGCGCGATCCACGTCCAGAATGTGAACGCCTACCACAGCCGCTTTCGCCAGTGGTTGAGCCGCTTTCGCGGCGTGGCCTCGCGCTATTTGCCCAACTACCTGGGCTGGCGCTGGGCGCTCGACGGCAACCGGATCACCTCTGCCGAACAATTGCTACGCATCGCGATCGGGGTCATCCATAGTCAACGATGACAGCGCTTTTTTTTCGTCCGCGCCCACACCCTGCCGCCCTCGGCGCAGTGCCGGGCGCCCGGCGTATAATCGCGATCCCGTCTTCTGGAGAACCCGGCAGTGCGCAAGCACATCCTCATCGTCAGCCCGGCATCGGCACGCGAGAACAACGGCAACTGGCAGACCGCCAGCCGCTGGGCGCGCTTCCTGCGCGCTGCGCACCGGGTGCGGATCGCCGGCGCCTGGTCGGCAAGCGATCCGGCGCCGGACCTGATGGTGGCCCTGCATGCGCGCCGTTCGGCGGCGGCGTTGGCCACGTTCGGCAAGGCGCATCCGGAGCGTCCCTCGGTGCTGGTCCTGACCGGGACCGATCTGTACCGCGATATCGCGCACGACCCGGCGGCGCGCGCCTCGCTCGACCATGCCGCTGCCCTGGTGCTGCTGCAGCCTGCCGGCCTGGCGCTGCTCCCCGACGAACTGCGCGCCAAGGCGCGGGTCATCTACCAGTCCGCCCCGAGTCTGCGCCCTTATCGACGCAGTGCCGCGCCGCGCTTCGCCGACATCGTCATGATCGGCCACCTGCGCGCCGAAAAAGACCCGCTCACCTTCATCCGCGCCGCCGCGCTGGTGCGCCATCCGGCCGCGCGCCTGCTGCACATCGGCGGCGCGCTCGATCCGGCGCTGGGCCAGGCCGCCCAGGCCGCGCAAGAATGCAACCCGCGCTACCGCTGGCTCGGCGCCCTGCCCCACGCGGCCGCGCGCCAGCGCCTCAAGCGCTGCCACGCGATGGCGATCGCATCCAGCATGGAGGGCGGGGCCAACGTCATCATCGAAGCCGTCACCAGCGGGGTGCCGGTGCTGGCCTCAGACATCAGCGGCAACCGCGGCATGCTGGGCGAGGACTATGCCGGCTACTTCCCGCTGGGCGACGCGGCCGCGCTGGCGCGCCTGGTCGACCGTTCGCTCGACGACCCGGCATTCGATGCCCTGCTGCGGCGCCAGTGCGCCGCGCGCGCCGCCCTGTTCGCACCAAGCGCCGAGCAAGCGGCCGTGCGCGACTTGGTGGATAATCTTTTACTTGCCGCGCCCGGCGCGACCCACACATCAACTGGAAGACATCGATGAGCACGACGACCGAACAACCCATCAAACTGACTTCGTTCTCGCACGGCGGCGGCTGCGGCTGCAAGATCGCGCCGGGCGTGCTGTCCGAGATTCTGAGCAAATCCACCGGCTTCCCGGTGCCGAAAGAGCTGATGGTCGGCATCGAGACCGCCGACGACGCCGCCGTCTACAAGCTGAACGACGAGCAGGCCCTGATCGCCACCACCGACTTCTTCATGCCGATCGTCGACGATCCCTTCGACTTCGGCCGCATCGCCGCAACCAATGCGATCTCGGACGTCTACGCGATGGGCGGCACGCCGATCATGGCGCTGGCCCTGGTCGGCATGCCGGTCAACAAGCTGCCGCTCGAGACCATCGGCCAGATCATCCGCGGCGGCGAGTCGGTGTGCGCCGATGCCGGCATCCCGATCGCCGGCGGCCACACCATCGACTCGGTCGAGCCGATCTACGGCCTGGTGGTGATGGGCCTGGTGCATCCCTCCAAGGTCAAGCGCAATGCCGACGCCCGTGCCGGCGACGTGCTGGTGCTCGGCAAGCCGCTCGGCGTGGGGGTGCTGTCGGCCGCGCTGAAGAAGGACGCGCTGGGCGAGGAAGGCTATGCCGCGATGATCGCCAACACCACCAAGCTGAACAAGCCGGGCCGCCTGCTGGCCGACATGCCGGGCGTGCACGCGCTCACCGACGTCACCGGTTTCGGCCTGCTCGGCCACCTGCTCGAACTGGCGCGCGGCGCGCAGCTCTCGGCCACCCTCGACATGGCCCGGGTGCCGCTGCTGCCGGGCGTGCTGCAGCTGGCCCAGGACGGCTTCTTTACCGGCGCCTCCGGGCGCAACTGGGATGCCTATGGCAAGGATGTGGAACTCGGCGCCGCCGTCACCCCGGCCCAGCGCGCGCTGCTGACCGACCCGCAGACCTCGGGCGGCCTGCTGGTCGCCTGCGACCCGGCCAGCGTGGACGAGGTGCTGGCGCTGTTCGCGCGCGAAGGCTTCGCCGACGCGGCGGTGATCGGCCGCATGGAAGCGGGCGCGCCGCGCGTGCAAGTCGACTGAGCCGCTCGCAGGGCGGCGCCTCCACCTGAGCCCGCTCAGCCGGGCTGGAACAGCCCGGCGTCGCCGGACGGATTGGTGCTGTCCGGATCGATGTCCAGCACGCCGCCGTCCACCGCGATGGTCTTCGGCAGCGCCTGGATCAGGTCGTAGCGCCGGGCCTGGGCGAAGGCTTTCGAGCCGGCGAAGCCGGTCGACTGCGACAGCCAGCTGCAGTCGGCCTGTCCGTGGTCGAGGAGGAAGCCGCAGCACATGCCCGAACCATAGACGCCGAGGCGGTAGCCGCTGCCCAGCGTGGAGGTGACGCCGGCGAAGTAGTCGGCCACCGGCCCTTCGAGGTCGGCCTGCGTCGGATCGTAGTCGACCGCGAAATAGATGCTCAAACCAAGCGGCTGCCCGACCGCGCGCGCCAGCGCCAGCGCGCCGGCGCCGTCCGGTTGTCCCTGGTTGCGGCTGAAGTAGCCGGCGTGGGTGCCGGCGCTTTCCCATGCACCGCGCGCCGCTCGATCGAGACCTTGCCGTTGCGGCTGGCCTTGTGCGGCACCTGCATGGTGACGCTGCGCGCCTCCCATTGACCGTCGGGGAATTGCAGCTCGGCCTTCTGGCCGGACGCGGGCACGAAGTACTGCGCCGGTTCTTCCATGTGCTGCTCGGCGACGCTGCGCTGCGCCTCCACGACTGCGCGCTTGACGCCGGCCAGCAGGCGGCCCAGCTTGATCGACATGAGCCGGTCCCTTCGCGATCAGCGCACGCGGCGCTGGGGGCCGGCAAGCTCGCCCAGGCCGTCGATGCGCAGGTGGCCGAGGCGGAAACCGTCGCCCTCGCCGCTGCCGTCATAACCGGATTCGCCGGATTCGCCGGACTCGCCGGCCGGCAGCCGGAGCGGCGCCGGCTTGCGCAGCGACAGCGCGACCGCGCTCAAGACCAGCAGCACGAGCAGCATGACCACCAGCGCAAGCGCGACCGGCGGGGGAAGAACGAAGGCGACAGTTTGGCTCATGGCATCTCCCGATAAGGTTGATCTCGCGCCCGATTGAGCTAGCCCAAGGTCGGCGCAAGGCCATACTGTGCCACTGCCTTACTGAAAGAAATTGATTAAACGCAAGTACGAACTCGTACCAGCATTTTCCTACCGGAACTCAAGCCGGCGGCTCGGTCTGCAAGGGTTCGGCCGGCCGGTCGGTCAGGCCATGGCCGACGCGCTCGTATTCGGCGATCACCTGGGCGCCCAGCAGCAGCAAGGTGGCGGCGATCTCGAGGCTGAACATCACCACGATGGCGGTCGTCATCGAGCCGTACACGACGTTCACCTGCGACAGGGTCGAGAAGTACCAGACCAGCACGTGGCGCGCCAGCTCCCACAGCAGCGCCGCGCTTATGCCGCCGACCAGCGCATGCCAAAGCGACAGCCGGCCGACCGGCATCACCAGGTAGATCGAGGTCAGCACCAGGATTTCGCCGAACAGCCCGAGCAGGTAGAGCAGCACGCCCGAGACCCCGCCCAGCGACCAGCGGTAGCCGAACAGCCAGACGCTTTCCTTGCCCAGCACTTCGAGCGTGCCCGCCACCAGGGTGACGATCATGACGCCGAAGCCCAGCGCCAGGATGTAGCAATACGGCAGCACGGCCGAGACCAGGAAGTGACGGCGCCGCACCGCCACCCGGTGGATGAAGATCACGCTCATCGCGTTTTCCAGCACCGTGAAGGCCAGCGAGCTGAAAAACAGCATGGTCGCCCCCAGCACCCAGGTGATCAGCTCGCGGTTCTCGAGGAAGTGCGCGACCTCGGCCACGATCGGCTTGGTCTGTCCCGGCACCAGCAGGCCGAGGTAGCGCTGCAGGGTGTCGAGCAGCTCGGCCTGGTCGATGAAGTGCGACAGCGCCACCACCACCAGCATCAGGAAGGGCACGATCGACAGTAGCGCGTAGTAGGCGACGGCGCCGGCCAGCAGCAGGCCCTGGTTGGCGCGAAACCCCCGGATCACCTGCAGGGCGAAGCCCAGCGGATGGGCCAGGATCCAGGCATTCGCGCGCTGGTCCAGCATGCGCTCGCGCCAGCTGCGGCGCCGGCTCATCGGGCCAGCCTGATCCCGGTGAACTGCCAGCGCGCCCCGGCCGGGAAGAAGTTGCGGTAACTGGCGCGGGCATGGCCTTCGGGGGTGGCGCAGGAGGAACCGCGCAGCACGTACTGGTTGACCATGAACTTGCCGTTGTACTCGCCGATGGCGCCCGCGGCCGGCGCATAGCCGGGGTAAGCCGCATAGCTGCTGCTGGTCCATTGCCAGCAAGCCCCGAACATCTGCAGCAGGCCTTCGCCGTCGGCCGGCGCCGGGTGCAGGGCGCCGTCGGCCAGCGCCGCCTGGCGCGCGGCGAATTCCCACTCGGATTCGGTCGGCAGGCGCAGGCCGGGCTCGCGGATCGCGCGCCAGCGCGCATACGCATCGGCCTCGTACAGCGAGACGTGGGTGACCGGGCGCGCCAGGTCGAGCGCCTGCACGCCGTGCAGCGTGAATTCGCTCCAGGCGCCGTCGGCGCCGGCGATCCAGTACAGCGGGTGCGGGATCTCGCCGCTGCACACCCGGTCCCAGCCCTCGGCCAGCCACAGGGAGGGGTCGCGGTAGCCGCCGGCCTCGACGAAGGCCAGGTACTCGCCGTTGGTGACCAGGCGCGAGGCCAGCTCGAAAGGCGCGACATAGGTGCAGTGGCGCGGCAGCTCGTTGTCGAAGCAGAAACCGCTGCCGCCGTAGCCGATCTCGGCCAGGCCACCGTCGAAGCCGATCCAGGCGGTCGGCTCGGGCGCCACGCCCGCTTCCATCGCTTGCGGCGTATAGGCCGGGTACAGGGGATTCTGGGCCAGCAGGTGCTTGAAGTCGGTGAGCATCAGTTCCTGGTGCTGCTGCTCGTGCTGCAGGCCCAGCTCGAGCAGGCCGGCAACGGCGGAATCGGCTGGGCCGGGACCGGAGGCCAGCAGGCGCGCGATGCGGCGGTCGACATCGTTGCGGTAGGCGCGCACTTCGTCCAGCGAGGGCCGGGTGAGCAGGCCGCGCTGCGGGCGCGGGTGCTTGGCGCCGATGCCGTTGTAGTAGGAGTTGAACAGTACCCGGAAAGCCGGATGGAAAGGCGCGAAATGGCGCTCATGGGATTCGAGGATGAAGGTCTCGAAGAACCAGGTGGTGTGCGCCAGGTGCCACTTGACCGGACTGGCGTCCGGCATCGACTGGGCGCAGCAATCTTCGCTCGACAGCGGCGCGGCGATCTCGAGCGAGCGCCGGCGGATCCGTTCGAACGCGTGCAGGAGGTCTTCGCGCTGCCCGATGCCCATTACTGAACCGCCTGTGCGTGGATCACCGCGAACCAGCGCTGCGGGTCGGTCCACACGCGGGTGGCCTCGAACCCGGAGCGCTCCAGCAGCGCGATGGCGTCGGCCTGCTGGTACTTGTAGCTGTTCTCGGTGTGGATGCGGTCGCCCGGCTCGAAGACGCGCGAACAGGCCTGTCCGCCGCAGCACCAGTGCACCTCCTGCCGCCGCACCGCTTCCAGGTGCATCTCGACCCGCCCGCGCGCGGGCTTGTAGAAGCCGTGGTGGCGCCAGGCGCGGATGTCGAAATCGGCGTCGACCAGGCGGTTCACGTGGCGCAGCAGGTTCAGGTTGAAGGCGGCGGTGACGCCGAGCGCGTCGTCGTAGGCGGCATCGAGCGTGGCCTGGTCCTTGGCCAGGTCGACGCCGAGCAGCACGCCGCCATCCGGGCCGCACTGGGCGCGCAGGCGCACCAGGAAGGCCTGCGCCTCGTCCGGCGTGAAGTTGCCGATCGAGGAACCCGGATAGAAGAACAGGCGGCGTTCGGGCCGCACCTGGAGGGGCAGCTCGAAGCGGCTGGAAAAGTCCATGCCCAGCGCTTCCATGTCGATGTGCGGGAAACGCAGGCGCAGGCGCTCGAGCGCCTCGCACAGGAATTCGGTCGAGATGTCGACCGCCACGTACTGGGCGGGCGCGAGCAGAGGGAACAGCGCGGCCGCCTTGGCGCAATTGCCGGCGCCCAGGTCGACCAGGGTGGCCCCGGTGCCGGCCACGCGCGCGATCTCGGCGCCGTGGCGCGCGAAGATGGCCGCCTCGGTGCGGGTGGGGTAGTACTCGGGCAGCTCGCAGATGGCCTCGAACAGCCGGGAGCCGAGCGCGTCGTACAGGAACTTCGGCGAGATCCATGCCTCCGGCGCCTGGAGGCCGGCATGCAGCTCGTCCGCCACATGGGCATTGGCGGCGCGCGGGCGGTCTTGCGTGCAGGAGATGTGCATAAGCGTTATCATTCGTGCCGCCACACCGCCGGATGCGCCATGGCATAGGGTTCGATCAGGTTTCGTTAGACAGCGGACCCGCACGGCGAGTTGCTGTTTTTGCCATAATACCGGATTCCTGATTTTCGCCGCACCCGGAAGCCGTGCTGCCGTGACGTCCCCGGTTCACTATTTTCCATTACTCAATAAGAATGCCAACCATGACCTCGTTCTCGTCCTTGCGTGTCTTGAAAACCATGTTCGCTGCCGCTACGGCGGGCCTGATGTTCGCCGTTGCCGGCGGCGCCGCTGCCCAGAACACGCCCGGCGTGCTGCGCGTCTCGGCGATTCCCGACGAAGCCCCGACCGAACTGCAGCGCAAGTTCAAGCCGCTGGGCGACTACCTGGCCAAGGCCACCGGCCTGAAGGTCGAGTTCACCCCGGTGACCGACTACGCCGCCTCGGTCGAAGGCCTGATCAACCGCAAGATCGACATGGTCTGGTTCGGCGGCTTCACCTTCGTGCAGGCCAACGTGCGCAGCAAGGGCCAGGTGACGCCGCTGGTGCAGCGCGCCGAAGACGAGAAATTCCGCTCGGTCTTCATCACCACCAACCCGTCCATCAACAAGCTGGAAGACCTGAAGGGCAAGACCCTGTCCTTCGGTTCGGAATCCTCGACCTCGGGCCACCTGATGCCGCGTTCCTACCTGCTGGCGGCCAAGATCAACCCGGACACCGACCTGAAGCGCGTCGCCTTCTCGGGCGCGCACGACGCCACCGTGGCGGCGGTCGCGGGCGGCAAGGTCGATGCCGGCGCGCTCAACATCTCGGTGTGGGACAAGCTGGTCGAAACCAAGAAGGTCGACCCGAAAGTGGTGCGCGTGTTCTACACCACCCCGGGCTACTACGACTACAACTGGACCGTGCGCAGCGACATGAACCCGGCCCTGCAGAAGAAGATCCTTGAGGCCTTCCTGGCGCTGGACGCCTCGACCCCGGAAGGCAAGCAGATCCTGGAACTGCAGCGCGCCACGAAGTTCGTCCCGACCAAGGCCTCGAATTACCAGGCGATCGAAGCGGCGGCGCGCAATGCGGGCCTGCTGAAGTAAGCGGGAGTACGGTACTAGCGATGACTTTCCAGCTCGAGAAACTCACGGTACGGCACCTGGCGGCGGCGCGCGACACGGCGCCCGCCCTCTCCGCCCTCGACCTGGTCGTCGCGCCCGGCGAGCAGCTGGCCCTGATCGGCCCTTCCGGGGCCGGCAAGACCACCCTGCTTGCCACCCTCGCCTGCGCCCACCGGCCCGCGCACGGCGGCTTTGCCGTGTTCGGGCAAGACCCCTGGGCCTTGTCCCAGGCGGCGCGCCACCGCCTGCGCGCGCGCCTGTTCCTGGCGCCGCAGACGCCGCCGCTGCCGCCGCGCCAGCGCGTGGTGACCGCGGTGCTGGCGGCGCGCCTGCCCCACATGAGCCTGTGGCAGGCCTTTGCCTCGCTGGTGCGCCCAAGCGACCCGGACGCCGCGCACGCCGCCCTGGCGCGCTTCGGCCTGGGCGACAAGCTGTATGCACGGGTCGACCGCCTGTCCGGCGGCGAGCGCCAGCGCTGCGGACTGGCGCGCCTGCTGCTCTCCAGCGCCGAAGCCCTGCTGGTGGACGAGCCGATCTCCGCGCTCGACCCGGCGCTGGCGCGCCATACCCTGGCCACCCTGCAGCAGGAAGCCGCCGGCCGCCGTGCCGCGCTGGTCTGCAGCCTGCACCAGGTCGAGATGGCGCGCGCCCATTTCCCGCGCCTGGTCGGCCTGCGCGCCGGCCGCATCGTGTTCGACGCCCCCACCGCGCAGGTCAGCGATGCCATGATCGCGGCGCTGTACGAGAACGAGAACGTCCAGCCCCAGCCCGTGCATCCGCACGATTCGCCCGACCGGATCGCCGTCGGCGCCTGTTTCTGATGACCGCCGTGCTGCATCCGGACCCGGCCTGGCGCGGCCGCGTCACCGCTACCTTCGTGTGCCTGCTGCTGCTGTGGCCGATGCTCACGGCAAGCGAGTTCAAGCCCTGGATCCTGTTCGACCCGCAGAGCCTGGCCGCGGCCGGGCACTTCCTGTCCGACTTCCTGCACCCGGCCCACGGGAGCGAATTCCTGGCGCTGGTGCTGCGCGAGACCTGGCAGACCGTGGCCATCGCCACAGCCGGCCTGAGCCTGGCGCTGCTGGGCGCGGTCCCGGCCACCATGGTGATTACGGAGCGCCTGTCGATTTCGCGCCTCGGCACCGGGCGCATGCGCCCAGGTGCACGCCTGCTGCGCCAGCTGCTGCGCTGGCTGCTGGTGCTGCTGCGCAGCGTGCCGGAACTGGTATGGGCGCTGCTGTTCGTGCGCATCGTCGGCCTCGGGCCGACCGCCGGCGTGCTGGCCATCGCCCTCACCTATTGCGGCATGCTGGCCAAGGTGCATGCCGAGATCCTCGAATCGTCCGACGCCCACGCCACCGACGTCCTGCTGGCCAACGGCAGCGGGCGCCTGCCGGCCCTGCTGTACGGGGCCCTGCCCGCATCCAGCGCCGAACTGGTGTCCTACACCGTCTACCGCTGGGAGTGCGCGATCCGCGGTTCGGCGGTGATGGGTTTCGTGGGCGCCGGCGGCCTGGGACAGCGCATGGAGGAGTCGACCAAGATGATGGCGGGCGGCGAAGTGTCTACCATGCTGATCATGTTCGTGCTGCTGGTCGCCCTGGCCGACCTGGTGTCGAAACTGCTGCGCCGGAGGCTGGCATGAAGGCCGCGCTCCCGCCGCCGCGGCGCCCGCTCGGCACCCTGGTGCTGCTGGCCTGCCTGCTCATCCTGGTGGTCGCCAGCTTCGCCTCGCTGCCGCTGCAGTGGTCCGCCTTCTTCACGCCGGAGGCCGTCACCTCGGCCAGGGAATTCCTGGCCGGCTTCGCACCGCCCGAGACCGGCCACGCCTTCCTGGTCAAGACCGCCGGCGCCTTGTGGGAGACCCTGGCCATGTCGCTGGTGGGCACCCTGCTGGCCGTCGGCGGCGGCATGCTGCTGGCCCTGCCCGCGGCCGGCCGCCTGGGCCAGGCCTTGCGCGCAGCCACCCGGGTCCTGCTGAACGTGCTGCGCTCGATCCCGGAACTGGTCTGGGCCGCGCTGCTGCTGGTCGCGGCCGGGCTCGGGCCCTTCGCCGGCACCCTGGCCCTGGCGGCGCACACCAGCGGCGTGCTGGGACGCCTGTTCGCCGACGCCCTGGAGAACGTCGAGCCGCTGCCGGAGGCGAGCCTGCGCAACAACGGCGCCGCGCCGCTGGCGGCCTTCCTGTACGCTACCCTGCCGCAGGCGCTGCCGCAAATGCTGTCCTATACCCTGTACCGCTGGGAGAACAACATCCGCGCCGCCGCGGTGCTGGGCGTGGTCGGCGCCGGCGGGCTGGGCCAGATGCTGAAATACCACCTGTCGCTGTTCCAGATGCAGAACGCGGCGACGGTCGTGATCGCGATGCTGCTGCTGGTGGCGGCGGTGGACGCCCTGAGTTTCGCGCTGCGCCGCGCACTGACGCGCTGACGCTTCGATTCGCCGACCATCCCCGGGAGAAGCATGCTCGTCCTCGACAACCTGACCAAGTCCTATGGCGGCCGCAGCGTGCTGTCCGGCCTCTCGCACAGCTTCCGCGCCGGCGAGTTCGTCGCCATCATGGGCGAGTCCGGGGTCGGCAAGTCGACCTTGCTGAACATCATCGCTGGCCTGGACGCCCCCGACGCCGGCCAGGTGATCGTCGACGGCACCCCGATGTCAGCGCTCGACGACGACGCCGCGACGCGCCTGCGCCGCACCAGCATGGGCTTCATCTTCCAGGCTTTCCACGTGCTGCCGCACCTGACGCTGCGCCAGAACGTGGCGCTGCCGCTACTGCTCAACCACGCACCCGACGCGCGCGCCGACGAGATGCTGGACGCCGTCGGCCTCGGCGGACGCGGCGCCGACTTCCCGCGCCAGCTGTCCGGCGGCGAACTGCAGCGGGTGGCGATCGCGCGCGCGCTGGTGCACCGCCCCGCCCTGCTGCTGGCCGACGAGCCGACCGGCAACCTCGACCCCGAGACCGCCGAGGGCATCCTGGCCCTGCTGCGCCGCGAAACCCGCGCCAGCGGCGCCGGCGCCATCATGGTCACCCACTCGCACGCCGCGGCCGCCATGGCCGACCAGGTACTGCTGCTGACACGTTCCGGATTGAAATTAGCGTAAATTCCGCGAAGAAAGACGCATGTTGCAGAACGTTACGCTCAACTTGTGAATCGTGCGTGGCGCAATCGTAGTAATATCACAACGACCCGCCAACAAATCCTGATCACAACAGGCAGGACTTATTTCCAGAACAGTCGATCTGTCCCGAATCCATGTTTACATATTCGGAGAAGCAACATGAGCGTACGACAGAAAAAACAGGAAATGCTCGCCGCGATGCACCGGGCGCGCGCCCTGGAACCGTCGAGCTTCGTGCCCAATAAACTGCTCGACACCCTGATCGAGCGGATGCAGCTGAAGAACGATGCCGAACTGTGCCGCGTGCTGGAGGTGCAGCCGCCGATCATCAGCAAGATCCGCCACCGCAAGCTCAACGTCGGCGCCACGATACTGCTGCGCATGCACGAAAAATCGAACATCCCGATCCGCGAGCTCAAGGAACTGACCAGCGCTTCCATTCATTAGCGCACGTGCACGGCGCACTCCCGCGCCCACCAGCGGACCGTGGGCGCAGGAAGCCGCTACGCTGCGGCCGGAGGACGCCCGGTCTTGAGCTGGGGCAGCGCCGCCAGCACCGAGCGCAGCGTGGCGATGTCGACCTGGCCCAGCAGGGCCACGCCGATGCGCAGCAGTTCGCTCTTCTTGACGTCGATGCCGGCGCGCAGGCAGGCCTGCTTGACGTCGGCCAGCACGGCGTACTCCTGCTCGGGCATGGTGAAGCTGTCGCGCACCAGCGCCGGACGCGCCGGTGTCGCATCGCGCACCGCGGCCTCGACGGCCGGCGCCTTGCGCGCGGCGCGCTTGGGCGCGGGGGCCGCCAGCGACTTGGCGGCGGCCTTCACGGCGGCCTTGACGGCCGGCCTGGCGGCGGGTTTGGCCGCGGGTTTGGTCACGGGATTGGCTGCGGGTTTGCCTGATTTTGCGGGTGCGGCCTTGACGGGCACGGCCTTCACAGCCGGCATTCTTACCGCCTTCGCCGCTGCTTTTGGCGCTGCCTTGGGCGGCACTTTGGCCGCCTTGGCCACTGCTTTTGCAGCCGGCCTGGCGGCCTTGGCTGCCGGCGTCACGGCAGCTGACTTCCTGGGCATTACTGACTCCATCGTTCAACAAGCTAAACAATATAGTCGATTTGCCCCGCGACTGCCAACACGCTGGTCAATGCTCCGGGCCGGCGCTAGCCGCCATCCTGCTGCGCCAGCTCGTCCTCGTCGGCGTATTCCTGCGCGATACGCCTGAATTCGGCTTCCAGTGCAAAGAAGGCATCCAGCACGTCCGGATCGAAATGGGTGCCGCGTCCCTGCGCCATGATCTCGAGCGACTGCGCATGGGTGAAGGGCGGCTTGTACACGCGGCGCGAAATCAGCGCGTCGTAGACGTCGGCCACCGCCATCAGGCGCGCCGACACGGGAATCGCCTCGCCACGCAGGCTTTCCGGATAGCCGCTGCCATCCCATTTCTCCTGGTGCGAATGGGCGATCTCGCGCGCGAACATCAGGAAGCTGTTGGTGCCGCCCAGGTGCTTCTCGGCCAGCATGATGGTGTCGTGGCCGTAGGCCGCGTGCAGCTTCATCACCTCGAATTCCTCGGGGTCGAGCTTGCCCCGCTTCTGCAGGATGTGGTCGGGGATCGCCACCTTGCCGATGTCGTGCAGCGGCGCCGACTTGGTCATCAGCTCGATGTTCTCGTCGCTCAGGCTGGCGGCGAAGCGCGGGTGGCTGCGCAGCCTGGTGGCCAGCGCGCGCATGTAATGCTGGGTGCGGCGGATGTGGTTGGTCCCGCCGCCGTCCGGGCCCTGGCCGTCGCGGGTCTCGGCCATCGCCCCCATCGCCAGGATCAAGGCCTCCTGCACCAGCAGCAGCTGCGCGGTGCGCTGCTGCACCATCCGCTCCAGGTTCTGGTTGTGCTCCTCCAGCTGCCTGCGCGCCGCGCGCAGAGTCAGGTGGGTCGAGACGCGCGCGAACAGGATCGGCGGGCTGATCGGCTTGCCGAGGTAGTCCACCGCGCCCACCGACAAGCCCATGGCCTCGTCCTCGATCTGGTTCTTCGCGGTCAGGAAGATCACCGGGATGTCGGCGGTGGCCGGATTGGCCTTCAGCTGGCGGCAGGTCTCGTAACCGTCCATACCGGGCATCATCACGTCGAGCAGGATCAGGTCCAGGTCCGGGGTGGCGCCGGCCACCTGCAGCGCGGTACTGCCGTTGGTGGCGACCTTGGTGTGGTATTTGTCTTTCAGCAGGCGCAACAGCAGCATGATGTTGTCGGGCGTGTCGTCGACGATCAGGATCGTCGGCCGGTAGGGCTGTGGCTGCGCTTGTGGCTGCAACTTGTCCTTCAGGGCATTCATATGTGTTCCGCAATGGAGGGGGAAGCGCCCCTGCCCTGGCTGAGCACCAGGCGGGCTTCTTCGAATTCGTAACGCGACAGGTGGGCCTCGAGGCGCGCCAGCGCACCGGGACCGAGCAGGCGGCCCAGCGGCGCGCGCACGGTGTCGAAATAATCGGTGGCTTCGCCCGAGAACTCGGCCAGCAGGCTTTCCAGCCGGGCCGCCGCCTGCATGGCCGCTTCGGCGTCGTTCGGGTCCGCCGTGGCGCCGGCCGGCGCGGCAGCCGGGACTTCGGGCGCGTTGGCGAAATAGCAGTCGAGCGAATCCATCAGGTCGGTGATGGCGCGCTCGAGGGCCGACACGCTGCGGTCGAGCGCGGCCAGGTCGGGCGCCGGCCTGCCGACGCCTTCCTCGATCTCCTGCGCGAGCGACTGCAGCTCGCGCGCGCCGATGTTGCCGGCCACGCCGCGCAGCGAATGCGCGCGGCTGGCCACCTCGCGCAGGCGTCCGCCGTCGAGGTCGCTGCGGATGCTGCAGCCGGCGTCGCGCTGCGAAGCGCGGAAGCGGTCCAGCAGCTCGACGTAGAGCGCGCTGTTGCCGCCCACGTTGCGCAGGCCGAAGCTGGAATCGATGCCGGCCAGCCCCGGCAGCGGCGCCAGGTCGGCGGCCGACAGGGCCGGCGAGGAAAACCGCGCCGGCATCGCCTTGCCGATCCAGCGCGCCAGCGTGGCAACCAGTTTTTCCGGGTCGACCGGCTTGGTGATGTAGTCCTGCATGCCCTCGCTCAGGCAGCGTTCACGGATCTCGGCCAAGGCATGCGCCGTCATCGCAATGACCGGCAGCTCGTCGAAGCGCGGGTCCTTGCGCAGTTCCACGGTCGCCGCATGGCCGTCGAGTTGGGGCATCTCGAGGTCCATCAGCACCAGCCGATAGCCGCCCGGCCCGGCCTGGTGCAGCTTTTCCAGCGCCTGGTGGCCGGTCGAGGCGACGTCGACGTCCACGCCCTGGGCCTCGAGCAATTCGCGCGCGATCTGCTGGTTGACCAGGTTGTCCTCCACCACCAGCACGCGCGCGCCGTGCTGGTGGCTGCGCGCCACCCCGCCCCCGGCCACGCCGGTCCGGGCGGCGCTGTACAGGCCGGACAAGGTGTCCATCAGCGCCGACTGCACGAAGGGCTTGAACAGGAAGCCGTCCACGCCCGCCTCCTCGGCCCGGGCCTGCACGTCCTCGCGCCCGAAGGCGGTCACCAGCACGGTGAGCGGCGGCGCGCGCAAGGCCTGGTTGGCGCGGACGCGGCGCACCAGTTCGATGCCGTCCATGCGCGGCATGCTGCAGTCGGTGAGCACCAGGCGGTACGGCATGCCGGCGGCGTCGGCGGCCACGATCGCGCCCTCGGCGTGGCGCGCATCCGAGGCGCATTCCACCCGCAGCGGCAGCGCCGCCAGGGCTTCGCGCAGGATGGCGCGCGCCAGCGCGCTGTCGTCCACCACCAGCACCCGCGCGCCGCTCAGTTCGGGCGGCGCGGCCATGGCCGGTTCCGGTTCGCCCGACAGCGCGAAGTCGAGGTCGAAGTGGAAGGTCGAGCCGGCGCCGGGCGCGCTGTCGACCGCGATGCGCCCGCCCATCAGGCCCACCAGCTGCTGCGAGATCGACAGCCCGAGGCCGGTGCCGCCGTATTCGCGGGTGGTCGAGCCGTTGGCCTGGCTGAAGGCGCGAAACAGCTTGGCCTGCTGTTCTTCGCCGATGCCGATGCCGGTGTCGCGCACCGCGAAGCGCAGCTTGACGCGGCCGGGCTCGCCCCCTTTCAGCGGGATGCAGGACAGCTGCAGCTCGCCGGCGGGCGTGAACTTGACGGCGTTGTTGACCAGGTTGATCAAGACCTGTCCCAGGCGCAGCGGGTCGCCCACCAGCTTGCGCGGCACCGCGTGCGGCACGTGGAACAGGTATTCGAGGCGCTTGTCGGCGGCGCGCTGGCTGGTCACGCTGGCCACGTTGCCGAGCACTTCGTCGAGGCAGAACGGGACCTGCTCGACGTCCAGCTTGCCGGCCTCGATCTTGGAAAAATCGAGGATGTCGTTGATGATCCCGAGCAGCGACAGCGCGGCGCGGTGGATCTTGCCGACGTAGTCCTGCTGCTTGGGATTCAGGTCGGTGCGCAGCGCCAGGTAGGCCATGCCGATGATCGCGCTCATCGGCGTGCGGATCTCGTGGCTCATGTTGGCCAGGAATTCGGACTTGGCGACGTTGGCGGCTTCCGCGCGCAGGTTCGACTGCGTCAGCTCCTCGGTGCGGGCGGCGATCTTCTGCTCCAGGTCTTCGTTCAGCTCGCGCAGCTGCTGCTCGATGCGGCTCTTCTCGCGCAGCAGGCCGGAAGTCGCCTGCTCGGCCTGGCGCAGCCGGTTCAGGGTGTCCCGAAAGCTGCGCACCGCCGACGACAGGCGCCCGACCTGGTCGCGCCGGCCGATCCCGGACAGGCGGATGTCGGTTGCGCCGCGCGCCAGCTTCTCGAGCGCGTCCTGGATGTCGGCGAAAGGCTGCGACATGCGGCGCCCCACCACGAACACGCAGCCGACGATGGCCAGCGTCAGCAGGATGTTGGCGGCGGCCGTGTGGATAATCTGCTGGCGCAGGTCCTGGTCGATCTGCTCGCGCGAGAAGGCCAGCTCGATCACGCCGACCGAATAGGTGCGGGTGCCGTCGTTGTAGCTGATGCGGCGGCGCACGCGCAGCGCTTTACCTCCGTCCTCCTGCGCGCCGTCCTCGTGTGCACCGGTATTCCCGAGCGCGGCCTGCAGGGTGCCGTCGGGCGAAAGCACGCGCAGGGTCTGCACCTCGGGCGTGGCGCCGAGCGCATCGACCACCGAGGACACGGCGGCGCTGTTGATGTCGAACAGCGGACGCGCCAGCGCGTGCGACAGCACCGTGGCCTGGCGCTCCATGCGCTCCTGCAGGCGCGCATCGGCTTCCAGGCGCAGGGTATGCAGGGTGTAGGTGGTGTAGACGCCGGTCGACAGCGCGACCGCGAGCACGATCCCGGCGCCGAGCCGGAACACGATGTTCTGGCGCCAGTTCTCGACCAGCCGGCGCGGCACGGCGCGCAGGCCCCTGCCGTGGCGCTTAATGGCTGCCTCCATGCTCACGCTCCATGATTGCCGCGCTGCTTGCGGCGCGGCCGCGGCCCTCGCCGCTCGCGCGGCTGCCAAACTGGCGTCCGCCGAGCTCCTGCTGCTCGCGCTTGCGGTAGGCCGGGCTGGTGCGCACCTCCTCGACCGCGTCCCACAAGCGCGCGGCCAGCTGCGGCTGGGCCGCGGCCAGGGCATTCGAGAGCACCAGGAAATAGGGTTTCTCGATCAGCGGCACCGGCAGCAGCTCGAGCCGCTTGCCGTAGGGCCCGCGCATCAGGCGCGCGGCGTCGCCGCCGCCCAGCGCCGCACCGGCCAGGCGGCCCGCGATCAGCTTCTGCGCCAGCTCGTCCGAGCGCTGGCTGCCTTCGTCAGTCTGCGCGCCCTGCGCGCGCAGGAAGTCGCCCACCGAATAGCCGAGCTGGAAGCCGATCCGTCCTTCCAGGTTGCGGAAGGCCTTGCCGTCCCAGTCGAGCCGGCTGCCGCGGCGGCGCACCAGCATGTAGGTATCGGTATGCATGCGCTTGGATGGATCGGCGCGCGGGTTCGGGGCGCCGGCGGCCACGCCCGGATAGGCGCCGAGCGCCATCCGTTCGCGATTGAAGCTGACCGCGAAGGCGCCGCCGACCTGGTTGGCCTTGAGCTGCGCGAGGCAGCGCTTCCAGGGCATGCTCTGGTAGTCGAAGGTGACGCCGGTGCGCCTGGCCACCTCGGCCAGCAGTTCGAAGTTCAGGCCGCCGCCGTCGAGCGTGCGCCAGGGACGCACTTCCTGGCGCTCGAAACACAGGGTGATGTGCTCGCCCGGCGCGCCGATGGCCCGGGCGTGCACCAGCAGACAGGAGACGGCCAACGCGGACAGGAAAAAGCGGAACATGGAAAAACGGTGGGAGCATGGTTGAACGGACAACAGAAGTATGCCACCAGAAGTTTCCAAAAACAGTAAAAAGAGGGAGCCGGTGCGGAAAACGACATTCGGGGTACCCGGCCAGGGACCTGAGCGGCGCCCGGGTCCCCGCCGGCCGCGCTCAGGCGGCGGCCGCGCCGGGGGCGGCCCGGCGGTGCAGGTCCCACAGCGCGCCCACCCGCAGGCCGGCGCGGACCGGCGCCACCTCGGCCAACCCGCATTCCTCCACCAGCGCGACCAGCAGCGCCAGCCCACCAGCCAGGTGCGGGACGCGCGCCGCCGCCGGCCAGGCCAGGCGCACCCGGGCCAGGTGGCCGGCCTCCAGGAAGCGCGCCCGCAGCGCGCGCAGGGTGTCCGGGGTCAGGCGCTGCGCGCCGGCGATCTCGCTGAGCGCCCGCACGGTCCCGCAGGCGCCGTAGGCCACTTCCCAGCGCCCCCCGGCCAGTGCGCTCTCGGCGAACCGGCTGCGTCCGGAGCGCACGGCGGCGTCGAAGCCGGCCGCATCGATGCGGCCGTCGCCGAAGAAGCTCAGGCTCTGGCGCACCGCCCCTACCCTGAACGATTCGACGCGCTCGACCACCGCCCCCCGGCCCAGCACCAGTTCGGTCGAGGCGGCGCCGATGTCGAGCACCAGGCGAGCGCACCCGCTTGGCGCGCCCGCGTCGTCCAGGGTGCTGGCTACGCCCAGGTAAACCAGGCGCCCGGTCTCGTCGCCGGCGACCAGTTCGATCGGGCGCCGCAAGGCCGTTTCGGCGGCGGGCAGGAACACGGCGGCGTTGCGGGCCATCCGGAGCGCGGCGGTGGCGACCACCCGCACCGCCTGCGGACGCCAGGCGTCGAGCGTCTGCGCAAAGTCGCGCAGGCAGGCCAGCGCGCGCCGCATCGCGGCTTCGCACAGGCTGCCGTCCTCTTCGAAGGAGGCGGCCAGCGCCACCCGCTCGCACAGGGACGCCTCCAGCACCAGTTCATCGCGCTCGATGCGCCCGACGTGCAGGCGAAAACTGTCGGAGCCGAGTTCGACGGCGGCGTAGCGGAAAGGAGGGAAGGATGGAGGATGCATGGGACGCTCCGGCAACGGCGATGCCGCAGGATAGGTCCGGGAGATGACCGGCGTGTGACGGGCCTGCAGGGTGCAACACCCGGCCAACGGTGACAGAGCGCGCATTTCCACAGCCGGCCAACTGCTAACATGCACCATTCGATTGACAGGAGGAGCCTCGATGATCACGCTGTTTTCGCGGTTTGGCCCGGCAAAGCCCGCTTATGCCATCCTGTTGCTCGGCATCCTGGCGAGCCCGGGAAGTCATGCCTGCTTTGCCCCTCCCATGGAACAGGTCGTCACGCCGGACGAGCAGATCGCACTGGCCAGCGATGTCGTCGTTGCCAGGGTGGTTCGCGCCACCCCGTTGGCGCCCTTGTTGTCGCATTCAAATGGTGGCGGCCGCCCGGCCGTGGAATACGAATTCGACGTCCAGGAGCGCCTGCTGGGTCCGGACGAACGACGCTTTGTCCTCATTGGCGCGCAAGGGGAAAACCGGCGCGCGTCACCATCGAACGACCACCGTGACGCCGCTTTCTGGCAGCGTGGCGGAGGGCGCTTGCATAACGATTCCGACTGTGTCCTGCGGCCGAATTTTGTCGTCGGCGAACACTATCTGATCTTCCGCGGCAAGCCTGCCACCTGGCGCAGCTTCGAACACATCGAGACCGTCCGCGGCAGGCCGGATCCGGACGACCGCTGGCTGGCTTACGTGAAGGAAAAGCTGACAGGCCGGCAGCCTTGACGTTCTTGCGGCGCGATCTCGCATCCTGCCGCGCAGGATTGGCGAGGTCGGTTTCTGGCCGGCAGCGGCGCTAACTCGGCCGTCTGTATTTCGACTGTGGATTCAACTGGGGAACGGAGAATCTCGACGAGCTAGCGGGACGGCTGAAACAGCCCCTGGGGAAATGCGTCCCCTCCCCGGCCCGGTCGTGTTCCTGCTTATGAATGTCGGATTGGATGGAGCAATCTGGAGTAAGCTACTACCGAGCGTGCTCATACGGTGCGTTCGAGCCGAGGAGGCCCTGTGATCATCGTCTACAAGTATGGTTACCCTGCTGGCACCGATACGCCTGACATCAGTCCATTCGTTATCAAGCTGGAAACGTGGCTGCGCATGTCAGGCATCCCTTACGAGACGCGCACCGGCACCCGGCGTGAAATGCCGAAAGCAAAACTCCCTTCGGCACGCGTGGATGGGCGCCTGATCGCCGACTCTTCCTTCATTATCGCTTACCTCCAGAAGCACGATCCACGCGCACTTGACGACACCCATCTCGACCCGGTGCAGCAAGCCCAGGCGGAGGCAATCCAGTGCATGGCCGAAAGCCAGTTATATTTTGCAGGCTTTTACTTTCGCTGGTGCGTTGACACGAACTTTGTCCGTTACCGGCCTTTGTTGCTCGACTACGCAAAGCGCAGTGTGGCTGGCTGGCAGCGCCCGTTGCTGCCGGTACTGGGACCGCTAGCCATTTCCCTGATCCGTCGCCAGAAAATGCGCCAGGTGTGGGCGCAGGGAATGGCCCGCCACTCCGCAGATGAGGTCGTAACCATCGGTCGCAGCGCATTACAGGCTTTAACCACACTGCTGGGCGAGCAAGCCTATCTTTTCGGCGCCACGCCGAGTACCGTCGACGCAAGCGTGTACGGCCAACTGCATGCGCTGGTCAAGCACCCGTTTCCCGGGCCCTTGCAAGACTTCGCCCTGGCCCGGCCAGAACTGTTGGCCTACCACGACCGCATCAAGCAGCGCTACTGGCCGGCGGCAGCACCGGGTTGAAGGATCGGCGGAGCGATGAAACAGCGCCTGGACGTCAAGTTCGCATCTGGCCAGCAGGGCGAGCATTGCCTGGCCTGGTTGTACGAGCCCGATGGAATCGGCCCGTTCCCTGTCATCGTCATGGCGCACGGATTGGGAGGCGTCAGGGAGATGCGCCTGGACGCGTTTGCCGAACGATTTTCGATGGCGGGTTATGCGTGCCTCGTATTCGACTACCGGCATTTCGGCGCCAGCGAGGGCCATCCGCGCCAGCTGCTCGTCATCGACCGCCAGCTCCAAGATTGGTCTTGTGCCATTGCCTTTGCACGGGAGCAAGAGCAGCTACGCCCTGCCCAGGTCGTCCTGTGGGGGACATCGTTCGGCGCGGGCCATGTGATCGTCAGCGCCGCGCGGGATCACCGGGTGGCAGCTGCAATTGCCCAGTGCCCTTTTACCGACGGGATTGCCTCAGCCCTGGCCATGAACTGGCAAAGCAGCCTCAAAGTGACGGCGATGGCGGTTTGCGATGTGCTTGGCTCCCTGCTGGGGCTGGCGCCGGTTTTCGTAGCCACCGCAGGCCCGGCCGGATCGGCAGCGCTCATGTCGGCCCCCGATGCGCAAGCCGGATTCCTGGCCCTGGTGCCGGAGGGCCTGGCCTTTCATAATCGGGTAGCCGCACGTGCGGCACTGGACATCCTGACTTACCGCCCGGGCCGCAAGGCGGCGAAAGTGGCCTGCCCTATCCTGTTCTGTATTTGCGACAGGGATTCGGTCGCGCCCGCGGCGCCGAGCCTGCGCTATGCAAAAGGCGCGCCGGCAGCCGAGGTGCGCCTCTATCCGGAACGACACTTCGATCTCTACGTGGGCGAGGCGTTCGAACGGGTCGTTGCCGACCAACTCGCGTTTCTCCGGCGCTGCGTTCCCACGCGCCTGGACGATCGATACACTGACTAACAGCGCCTGACACAACCCCAACAGCAAGGCGCAGCGTCGAAGCAGTACGCTAGTACGGCGAGACGATGCAACGCAGCGATTGGGGGAATTGTTAGGCGCTTCAAACCTGCGCGGCCTGGCCGCCGCGCTCACCGGAGCGAGACATGGGAGATACCGGCGTTACGGGATCGAGCGAAGTATCCTGGCATGCCAGGGTCGCTGCCGCGAGCATGCGCATCCTGTTCAAGCCCTTGCTGGCCCCCAGGGTACCGCTGCTGTGGCAGCGCCGTATCACGGCGGCGATGATGAGCCTGTTCCCGAAACCATCCGACGTGCATCGCCTCGCGCTCCTCCTCGATGGGATCGAAACGGAACAACTGCTCGCCGCGCGCCAGCCCGACACGGAACAAGGAAGCGCCGTCCTTTACTGGCATGGAGGTGGCTATGCAATGGGCTCGCCGGCGACGCATCGCAGTCTGACGATGCGCCTGGCTGCGCAAACTGGCCTGCCAGTGATCGTGCCGCGCTACCGGCTGGCGCCCGAGCATCCGTATCCGGCGCAACTCGATGATGCGCTACGCTGCCTGGATGCGCTGGAGCGAGATGGCTCGTATCCCGATGGGCTGTTTTTTGCGGGAGACTCGGCAGGCGGCAACTTGGCCCTGACACTGGCCCTGTATTGCAAGGACCACGGGCGCACCGCGCCCCGGGGCCTGGTGCTCATATCGCCGTGGGTCGATGTCCTTGCTACATATGATGACAGGAATCGTCAGGACGCGTTGCTCAGCGCGGCCTGGATCCATCAGTTGCAGGATGCATTCGTACCAAAGCCTTTGCGCGCGACTGCATTTGTCTCTGCTGCACAAGCGCCCCTGCGTGGCATGCCGCCAACACTGCTTCAGTTTGCATCGGATGAATTGCTCGCGCCGGAAATACGCGCGCTAGGGAACCGAATGCGCAGCGCGGGGGTAGCGGTGACGGTCGATGAAGCACCGGGCTTGTGGCACGACTATCAATTACACGCGGGCCTGGTGCCGGAGGCCAATCGGGCCATCGAGCGCATCGCCGCGTTTGTAAAGGGACTCGATGGCCCCGGCACAGCGCCGGCCGGCCCTTGATCGACGCAGTCCGCTTGCTGCTGTTTGCAGACCCACATGGCTGACGGCAGCGCACGCAAATTCCCAAAACGGGAGCCGGAAACACCAAGCCGGACCGGAAATGCTTCCTCCTTCCTTTACACCTCGACCGGCACCGCCACACCCTGGCTCACCCGGTTGCGCCCGGCCTCCTTGGCCGCGCGCAGGGCGTCGTCGGCGCGCTGGAACAGGGTCACGGTGCTGTCCTCGGGGCGGATCACGGTGACGCCGAAGCTGGCCGTCATGGCGATCATCGCGCGCTCGCTCTTGACCGGCGAGCTGGCGATCGCCGCCCGGATGCGCTCGGCCACCAGGATAGCTTCGTCGAGATTGGTGCGCGGCAGCAGGATCGCGAACTCGACGCCCACCAGGCGTCCCACCAGGTCGGAATCGCGCAGCTGGCGCTTGCACAGCTCGACCACGTGGCGCAGCACGGTGTCGCCGGCCGGGTGGCCATAGGCGTCGTTGACGCGCTTGAACTGGTCGAGGTCGAGCACCACCAAAGCGGTGGGCAGGCCGGGGCGGCGCGCCAGCGCCATCCAGGGCGCCAGGGCGTTGAAGAAGCCGCGCCGGTTGGGCACGTCGGTGAGCGGGTCCACCACCTCGAGGCGGGCCAGCTCGCGCGCGGCGCGCTCGCGGCCAAGCAGCAGCATGCCGAAGGCGTTGGCCAGCATCAGGAGGTAGAGCGCGGCGCTGGACAGCTGGCGCAGCAGCTCGCTCGAGAGCCAGCGCCAGCCGCCCGGCAGCAGCAGTACCGACAGGCCGCGCGCGGCCACCACCAGCGCCAGCGCAGCGGTGACCAGGGCCAGGAAGCGCTGCAGCAGGCTGGCCTGGCGCCAGCCGGCGGCCAGCGCCGCGGCGACGTTCAGGTACAGGGCGCCCAGCAGCAGCGAGGCGGCCAGGCTGCGCAGGCCCTGCTCGTCGATCAGGTAGCAGACGAAGAAGGCCAGCACCGCCAGCCCGCCGGCCAGCAGCGTGGGACGGCGCCAGCCGTCGCGGCCGGCTTCCTGCCAGGCGGCCCCGGCTTCGACAGCCACGCCGGCCAGCAGCAAGGCATAGCCGCCCGGCAGCGCCAGCGTTTCGGGCACCACGCCCGCCCCGCCCAGCGCCAGCAGGGTCCAGGCGCCGGCCTGCACCTGCTTCGACAGCGCCCAGGCGCCGAACGCGGCAGGCCGTGCCGGTCCGTGGTCGAAGAAGGTCAGCAGCGCGCACAGGGCCAGGTTGCCCAGGGCCAGCACCAGCACCATCGTGGTCGCGTCCAGGTTCGTCATGTGTCCGGTCCTGCCTCAGTATTCGTGTTCGACCATGGTGGTGCCGTCGCCGACCTTGCTGGCCCAGGCGCGGCTGAAATAATCCTGTTCCTCGGCGCTGGGCGGGGCGTGCCAGAGCACGATCAGGGTGCCCTTGTGGTCGTGCAGCTGGGTCAGCTTGTCGACGAAACCGGCATTGCCGGCGCTGTCGGCCAGGGCCATCGCATAGCCGTACACGCGCTGCAGGCGCTCGAGTCGGTCGGGCTCGGTCTGGGCGTTGGTGGCGGTGATCGAAGGATGGTCCAGGAACATGGGGGCTGTCCTATTGTTCGGATGGTCAGCTTATCAGAAAGCGATGCCGCAGAACAAGCCACGCAGGACTGGCCATGCTGCCACCCGGGGCCGGCGGCTCCACTATACTGGCGCCATGCCTGCGCCCGAGCTCCCGCCTACTTCTTCGACGCCGCCTGCGCCGATCGTCTCCACCCGGGGCGACCGCCGCACGCTCGAGTTCACCCCCGGCGACATCCAGAGCGAGATGCGGCTGTCGCGCCCGGGCGCGCTGGTGTTGTCCTATGCGCGCGCCATGATGTGCTTCGCCCTGCTGGCGCCGCGCCCGCGCCACATCGTCATGGTCGGCCTGGGCGGCGGTTCGCTGGCCAAGTTCTGCCACCGCTACTTTCCCCGGGCCCGCATCACCGTGCTGGAGGTGCGCGCCGACGTGATCGCACTGCGCGACCAGTTCCAGGTGCCGCCGGACGATGCCCGGCTGCGGGTGCTGCACTGCGATGCGGCGGCATGGCTGGCGCACACGGACGCTGCGGTGGCCGACGTGTTGCTGGTGGACGGCTTCGATGCCGCCGGACTGCCCCCTGCCCTGTCGAGCGCGGCATTCTATGCGCATTGCCGGCGCGCACTGCGGCCCGGGGGCGTGCTGGTCGCCAACATCTTCACCTACGATCCCGACTATGTGTCGGCGGTGCAACGCCTGCAGGCAGCCTTCGACGGCGCGGTCTGTTGGCTGGCCGGCATCGCCGGCAACAACCAGATCCTGTTCGCCCAGCGTGCGCCGCCCGCCGGCGCCGCCCCCGGCCACAGCCTGCGTTGCCTGCACTTCCTGCGCGATCGGCTGGGCAATCGCGGCCTCGGCGCGGCTTCGCTCAACCGCCTGCTGGCGCGCGTCGTGGTTGCCTGGCTGTCAAAACGCTAGCGCCAGCCGGTGTGCGCACGCGGCCCGGGCGGGGCGCCTGCGCGACATTTAATTTGCCGAATCGTCGCTGGATGTGACAAACTTGCCGTATTAATGCCTGCTGGCAAGTCTTGCTCACGAATATTCTGGAACTTCGATGCCGCTTCGCCTGCCCCTGTCGCTGACTCTCGCGGCGGCCCTCACGCTCGGGGGCGGCCTGGCCGCGTCCGGCGCCCTGTTCCTGGGGGTCAGCCACCTCGAGTACGACAACATGGCGCTCGAATTCGCCCAGCGCGCCGACGAGCGCGTGGCGGCGGTACGCCAGGGCATCGACCAGGCGGTCGAAGTGCTGACCGTGACCAACCAGCTGTTCGCGCGCGGCGAGCCGGTCGGCCGCGAGCAGTTCCACGATTTCACCGCGGCCCTGCTGGAGCGCCACCGCTACATCCAAGCCTTCAATTTCCATCGCAGCGTGCCGGGCGAGCAGCGCGCCGCGGTCGAACGCGAGCTGCAGCGCGTCCGCCCGGGCACGGTGTTCACCGAACTGACCCCGCAAGGCCTGGTGACGGCGCCGCAGCGCGCCCGCTACCACATCGTCGATTTCATCGAACCGATGGCCGGCAACGAACGCGCCTTCGGCCTGAACGCCTCCGAGAACGCCCAGGTGATGGGCGCCCTGTCGCTGGCCCGCGCCGACGGCCGCGCCGCCGCCACCGACCTGTTCCAGCTGGCCCAGGACGACGCCCGGCAGCCGAGCTTCGAACTGATCATGCCGGTGCTCGACCGCCAGGGCATGCTGGCCGGCGACACCGCAGTGGTGATCCGCGGCCCCGAGCTGGTGCGCGCCGCGTTGGCCAACACCGGCCTGCTCGATCCGCGCGACGTCCCGGCCGAGATCTTCGTCTCGGTCTACGCCGGCGACCGCGCCGGACACGAAAACCTGATGTTTTCCACCGGCGACACCGCCAAGCCCGCCGACAGCTGGCTGGCCGACTTCATGTCGCCCGGCCATACCGGCTACAGCAGCACGCTGCTGCGCATCGCCGGCAAGTCCTGGCGCGTCGAGGTGGCGAGCGCGCCGCGCCCCTTCCTGCAGGACCACATGGCCTCGAGCGCGCTGCTGGTGGGCGGCATCCTGATGACCCTGCTGGGCACCGCCTTCGTGCAGGCGTCGGGACAGCGTGCGCGCAAGGTACAGCAACTGGTGCGCCAACGCACCGCCGACCTGCGCCGCACCAACCGCCGGCTGGTCGAGGACATGGCTGCGCGCGAACGCGCCGAACGCGCCCTGCAGCAGAGCGAACAGCGCTTCCGCCAGCTGGTGTCGATGTCTTCGGACTGGTACTGGGAGCAGGACTGCGAGCTGCGCTTCACCATGGTCACCGGGGGCTTCACCGAGAAGGCCGGCGTCGCGGTGGAGACGGTGCTCGGCAAGACCCGCTGGGAATACGTGCCCGATTTACTCGAGACCGAGGCCGGGCGCGCCCACATCGCCCAGGTCAAGGCCCACGAACCTTTCGCCAACCTCGAATACAAGGTGCTTGACGAACACGGCGACACCCGCTGGTTCTGCGTCAACGGTCAGCCGGTGTTCGACGACCAGGGCGCGCTGCTGGGCTATCGCGGCACCGGCAGCGACATCACCGAGCGCAAGCTCACCGAGCAGCGCGTGCACCACGTGGCCCAGCACGACGTGCTGACCGGCCTGCCCAACCGCTCGCTGCTGCAGGACCGCCTCGGCCAGGCGATCGCCTACGCCAATCGCAGCGGCCACCCGATGTGGGTGATGCTGATCGACCTCGACCGCTTCAAGTTCGTCAACGACTCGATGGGCCACAAGGCCGGCGACGTGCTCCTGATGACTGTGGCAGCGCGCCTGACCGGCTCGCTGCGCGACACCGATACCGTGGCCCGCCTGTCGGGCGACGAATTCGTGGTGATCCTGTCCGAACACCACGACGAGTCCCTGCGTCCCGAGATCGTGCAGCGGGTGATGGATTCGGTGGCCCAGCCGGTCATGCTCGGCACCAAGGAGTTCTTCGTCACCTGCTCGATCGGGGTGGCGGTGTACCCGAGCGAGGGCACGCCGGCCGACAGCCTGATCGAGCACGCCGACATTGCGATGTACAGCGCCAAGAAGATGGGCCGCAACAACTTCCAGTTCTATACCCCGGCCATGAACGAGGAGTCGCTGGAACGCGTGCGCATCGAAGGCGCGCTGCGCAACGCCCTCGAGCGCAACGAATTCGTGCTGCACTACCAGCCGCAGGTGGACCTGAAGACCGGCCAGATCGTCGGCATGGAAGCCCTGCTGCGCTGGCGCCATCCGGAACTGGGCATGGTGCCGCCGGGACGCTTCATCGGCATCGCCGAAGAGACCGGCCTGATCGTCCAGATCGGCGCGTGGGTGATGCGCACCGCCTGCGCCCAGAACAAGGCCTGGCAGGATGCCGGCCTGGGCCGGCTGCGGGTGGCGGTCAACCTGTCGGCGCGCCAGTTCGGCGCGCCGGACCTGATCGCCGGCCTGGAATCGGTGCTGCGCGATACCATGCTCGACCCGGACTGCCTCGAGATCGAGCTGACCGAAAGCCTGTTCATGAGCGACGTGACGCCGGCGGTGGAGCTGCTGCACCGCATGAAGTCGCTGGGCGTGAACCTGTCGATCGACGACTTCGGCACCGGCTACTCGAGCCTGTCCTACCTGTCGCGCTTCCCGATCGACGTGCTGAAGATCGACCGCTCCTTCGTGGCCGACATCACCCACGACGCCAACGACGCCGCCATCGTCACCTCGATCATCGCCCTGGCGCACAATCTGAAGCTGGCGGTGATCGCGGAAGGCGTCGAGACGCTCGAGCAGCTCGACTACCTGCGCAGCCATGGCTGCGACGAAATGCAGGGCTATTTCTTCAGCAAGCCGCTGGCGGCCGAGGACTTCGAGCAGCTGCTGGTGCAGCGGCGCGCCTTGCCACCGGCACGCCATCACGGCAGCGAAACAGCGGCGGACACGGTGGTGGACGGAGTAGCGGAGACGGTTCCGGCTTGATCCTGCGCAAATTTCTAGCGCATCAACAGATAAAGTGCCGGGAAGCTATTTATTTGTGGCTTTTTCAACATTGTTAGCCTTAAAATAGCCGTGTCTCTTTTGCAACCCCGGACATACGGATATGGATGATGATGAACGATAGCGGTGAGCTGGCTACCCTGGCCGGCAGCGCCGGCGACGCCGGCAGCGTCCGGCGGCAGCGCAACGACATCCGCACGCGCGACCTGATCAACCAGGCGGTGGCGTCGATTCCCACGCTCGGACTGCAGCGCGCAGCGGAATTCCTGGCGACGATGAACGTGCCGGCGGAAGTCGCCGTGCGGGTGCTGGTGTACCCGAACCGCCGCCGCGCCAACTAGGGCCCGGCCCGGGCCGGGCGGCGGCGATCGCCTTCAAGGCAGCGCTTCAGCGGCGCTGCTGCTGTTGCTGGCGCGTGATGTCGTCCAGGGTCTCGCGGCCCTTGTCGGTCAGGGCATAGCCGCCCTCTTCGCGCGGCGCGATGTGCGACTTGAGGCTCAGGAAGCGGCCCACGTCGCTGTCGACCGGCGCCTGCGGGTCGTCCGCCAGCGCCGCCAGGGTTTTCACGCAGCGGCGCAGGAACAGCACCTGCTGCCCTTTTTCGGTCAGCACGATACGCCCGTCGCGGGTGGTTTCCATCATCTTGAGTCCCGAGAGACGCTTGGCATTGCGTCCCACGCAGGCACCCGCGGTGTCGCGCTTGACGCCGCGGCGTACCAGTTCGAGGGCGTCGTATTCGTCCGTCGTCAGTTGTTCGTTTTTCATTCCTACTTTCATTCAGCCAGGGCGCGCCATGGTACCCGGCGCGCCGGCCGACGGCAAGCCTCAGCGCAGCGCGCGCAGCGCCAGCCAGCCAAGACCGGCCGCCAGCCCGAGCGCCAGCGCCAGCTGGACCCGGCGCGCGAGATGGAGCGGGCCGCGGCCCAGCTGGATCGTGTCGTACAAGGTGTGGCCCATGTTTTCCTCCCGGTCAAGTGTCGGCTCTCATTATAGGTAAGCCAGCATGACGGCGGCATGACATGGATCGGGCCGCTACGGCATGGCGCGC
Source organism: Massilia sp. X63 (assembly GCF_041023745.1). NCBI lineage: Bacteria > Pseudomonadati > Pseudomonadota > Betaproteobacteria > Burkholderiales > Oxalobacteraceae > Massilia > Massilia sp. X63. The sequence continues at coordinate 348,993 of NZ_JBFTEF010000001.1, read as the reverse complement.
GGAAGGTCGGCGCTGAACTGCTCGAGGGTCAGCACGTCGACCAGCCTGGCGTCGACCTTGGTCCGCAGGTAGGCGCAGAGCATCTCCAGCTTGCTCACGGTGTTGGGGCCGACCCCGTGGTGGTAGGAACAGCCGCAGGCGCCCAGGTGCAGGGTCGTGTCGACGTAATTCCTGATCTGTTCCGGCGACGGCGTCTCCCCGGCGTCGGTCTGGACGCTGTCGGGGTGGGCAAGCCAGCCGCCCGGCTGGTCGAGCACCTGGCTCAAGCCGCCTCCGGTCGGCCGTCCAAACGAGAACGTCTGGCCGTGGAAGGACGAGGCGCCACGGACCCACTTGATGCCCGAACGGATGCACGCCGACCGCACGTAGCGGTCGGCACTGCCTTGCGGGAGGGCGAAATAGTTCGCTCCGGTAGCGATCCCGATGCGCGCCAGGCCGGCGACGCCTGCCATGATGTCCGCATGGATGGCGCTGTCGTCGTTGGCCGATCCCGGATAGCGATAGTTGGCCAGGCCGTTCCAGCTGGCGGCGGCCGCTACCGTATTCGCCAGGCTTCCCTGGTCGGTGGCGAAACTGGCGCTGGTCTCGCTTGGGATATCTTGGCAGTAATACACGGCGCCGACCGAAAAACCCGGCGGGGCTGCGTCGGTGAAGCTGATCGGCATGTTGACCAGCAAGCGATGCGGGTTCTCGAATTCCAGGACTGCGCTCCCGCCGCTCGCGCGGGCCACGCGCCGCCGATGCCCGGCGCCGAGCTCCCAGAAGCGCACGTAGGCCGGCGGCAGCATGTCGACCGGGTTGCTGAGGAAATAGCCGTAGGGGCCGAGCAGGCGCAGGCCCGCATTGTCGCCGCTCGACGGATGGGTGTTCGAATGCGAACCGATGGTCCAGCCCTCGGCGCGCATCGCCAGCACATCGTCGACCGACAGGAAGCTGTTGCGGGTCTTGCCATACCCGTAGACGCCCGAGCTGCCGAGCCAGGACGGCACGATGAACAGCGTGCCCTTGAAGCCGTAGCGCTCGACGACCTGCTGTCCGCTCGGCACCGAGGCGGACGGCGGATGCCGCTGCGACGCCAGGCCGTCGTCGAAGGTGATCAGGAAGGACGGCCGGTAGGCCAGGTCGACGTATACCGGACCGAACAAGAGATAGTCGCCGGCCTGCCAGGGTCCTTCGGACATGTCGTCCTGCTGCGTGACCCGCACCGCGGCGGGCGCATCCACGCCGAACTGCCACCCCATCGGCAACTGCTGGGTCGGCGACATGGTCAGGAATGCCCAGTCGTCGGACGGGTCGACGGCGCAATGCCAGCGCAGCTCGTGCGCTCCCCCGGCGCTCGCGATGGCAAACGTGAAGTCGAGTGTGCGCCCTTGCGGGTTGCGCGCCCAGATGCCCACCGTGAACCCCGGGCTCGTGCCTTTCGGGATCATGCCGGCCACCTCGGCCAGGACCGCTTGCTGCGCGAGCGATCCGGGCACGCCCGGGGTCATCCGCAAGACCGAGGGCGAAGGCGACCGTTCGGCGGCGCCGGCCGCGACGACCCCGGCGCCGGTGGCGACCTGCGGCTGGGTCCACTCGAGGATTTTCGTTCCGTAGACGCGCGGGGCGGTGTCCGGCGGCGGAACGCCGGGCCCGGGCGGCACCGAGCCGGTGTCGGGGAGGCCGCGGCCGCCGCCATCGCCACTGCCTCCGCCACCGCCGCACGCCGGCAGGCAGGCCACGGCTGCGCCCAGGATCAGGACTTCTCTCCGTGTCACCATCGCTAACCCCTCGCTGAGCTCGCCCGCAGGTCCCTGAACCCTATGCCGGGCGTGTAGAGCACGCATGTGCAAATCGTCAGACAGCGGCGATGAGGATACACATCGAGCAGTCGCGGAGTTTGCGCGGGGCCAAAAGCGCAACCATCACAGGCAGCTAGCTGCCCGCTAGCGCGCGCCAATGCCGGAATCGCCCTGCTAGGATCATCCGACATCCACAACCGCATTGGAGTACAGCATGAACGACCCTACCCGCAAGGTCGACCCCGCAGCGAAAGGGGGCCACGCCTATCACGAAGCCGATATCGGCAGCGGCGAGAAATCGCCCGGCGAACTCGAAACCGAGGAAATGATCCGCGAGATTCCACCACTGCCGCCGTCGGGCGGCAAACCGGCAGGCGGCAAACCGGCGGACGATGCCGGCCAGTCGGGGGCTTGATTCGGCAGACGCCGGTTGAAGGCCTGCCCGGCTTGCCGGGCAGGCGTTGGAGAACGCCCCGCGCCGCTCAGGCGGCGCGGATCGGCGCTTGCGGGAAGCGCGGCTCCTCGACCGGCGCATTCGCCGGGTCCGGCACGTCGTCCGGCACTGGCGGGCGCGGATCTGGCGTCGGCTTCGGATCCGGCTGGTCCGGCTCCGGGGTACTGTGGGCGTGCACGGGCGGGGGACCGTGCAGCTTGTTCACTTCTGCGAGCATGGTCATGGTCGGCCTCTCGGGTGGGATGTGCTCCGGGAGCGTCGACACGGCGGGCAGGACCCGCCGTGCCCTGGTTCAGCGCTGATGTTTCTGCTTGGCGCCGCCACCGGCGCCCTCGCCCTTGCCGGCCTTGACGTCCGACATGTGATCGTGGCTGCTCTTCTGCGTATTCTGGCCGGCGCGCTGCTTGGCCAGGTCTTCCTCGGACAGGTGGTCCGACTGCTTGTTGGCCTGGCTACCGCCAGATTTCGATTGGGTCATACATTCCTCCTTGTTGACGTGGTTGCATGCAGGTGCAGCCTAGCATGGATGCCAAGGCCGGGATTTTCAATCGTGCGCGGCCGGCCGGCACAAGGCTGGCCGGGACCGGTCATCCTCGGTATAGTGACTGCTCAACTATTTCCTGGCCCACCATGAAGCGCATTTGCCCGCATCTTCGTCCACATTTCCGTCCGCTCCTGCTGGCCGCCCTGTTCGCAGGCGGCATCCACGCCGCATCCGCCGCCACGCCCATGAAGCTGGCCGACTACCTGGCCCTGGTCGGCCCGGCGCCGACCGCGCGCATTCCCTATGGCGAGGCGCCCTCGCAGTACGCGGAACTGTTCCTGCCGCCCGGCAGCGGTCCCTTCCCGGTGGCGGTGCTGGTGCATGGCGGCTGCTGGACCAGCAATTTCGGCGGCATCGCCCAGCTGCGCAACATGGCCGGGGCGCTGGCGGCGCGCGGGATCGCGGTCTGGAACGTGGAGTACCGGCGCACCGACGAAGCCGGCGGCGGCTATCCCGGCACCTACCAGGACATGCATGCGGCGCTCGATCTGCTGGCGGCCCAGGCCGGGCGCTACCCGCTCGACCTGGAACGCCTGGTCGCGGTCGGCCACTCGGCCGGCGGCCAGCTGGTGCAATGGATGGCCGGGCGCGCGCGCATCCCGGCCGCCAGTCCGCTGCATCGCGCGCAGACCCTGAAGGTGCCGGCAGTGGTGAGCCTGGGTGGCCTGGCCGACCTGCGCAATGAAGCGGCCCTGATCAAGTCGAGCTGCGGGCGCGACAGCGCCGAGCTGGCCGGCGTGCCGGGTCCGGGCCGGCCGGACGTGTTCGTGGATACCAATGCGGCCGAACTCCTGCCCAACGGCAGCCGCACCTGGCTCGTCACTGGCGAACTCGACACGATCTCGCCGCCGCGCGTGGCCCGGGACTACGCGGCGCGGGCGCGCAAGGCGGGCGACCATGCCGAGGTGGTGATCCTGCCGGGCGCCAGCCATTACGATGAAGTGGCCGCCAGCTCGCCTGCCTGGCCGCAGGTGCTGGCGACCATCGAGCGGGCGCTGGGCCGGCCCTAGTCTTCGCTCCAGGCGATGCGGCGCGCCAGCGGCGCCTCGATCTCGAGCGCGCCGCGCGCCACCGCCACGCAGGGCAGGATCCAGCCTTCGCGCTTTTCGTCGAAGGACAGGCCCGGCCACTCGATCAGGTGGGCCGCGGCGCCGCTGCGCACCCGACACATGCAGGTACGGCAGGTGCCGTTGCGGCAGGAACTGGGCAGCTCGATGCCGGCGGCCTCGGCGGCATGGAGGATGCTGGTGTCGCCGTCCGCCTCGAAGGCGAGGCCGGCGGGCTGGAGCACGATGGTATGGCGGGTCATGCGGGCGATTGTAACGCCCTTGCGGCATGGCGCCGGCCCAGGCGCTTGAGTTCGTTCTCGCACAGACCCGCGACCGCCCCAAGCCTACTCTGAGGTTTCCAAAAGCAAGCATTGCAGGAAACTAAAATGAGTAAATTGCACACCATCCCCCTCCTGGCCGCCCTGATCGGCGCCCTTCCCCTGGCCCAGGCGCAGCAGGCCGGCGCCCCCGAGGCCGCACACGCCCCCGCCCAAGCCGGCGCTCCGGTCGACCCGGCCACGGCCAGGAAGGCCCAGTTCGAACGCAACCTGCGCGCCCAGGTCCTGCTCGACCGCGCCAACCTCTCGCCCGGCGAAATCGACGGCGCCTACGGGTCCAACATGCGCCAGGCCCTGAGCACCTTCCAGACACTGCGCAAGCTGCCGGTGACCGGCAAGCTGGACGATGCCACCTGGAACGCCCTGAACGCCGACAACAGCCCGCACCTGGTCACCTATACCCTGGTCGAAGCCGACGTGGCCGGTCCGTTCCGCCCGGTGCCGAGCGACATGATGGACAAGGCCAAGCTCCCCGAGCTCGGCTACGAGAACGTGCTCGAAGGCCTGGGCGAGAAATTCCACGCCAAGCCGGCCATGCTGCAGGCCCTGAACCCGGGCAAGGACTTCGGCCGCGCGGGCGAGCAGGTCGTGGTCCCGAACGTGCACGGCAAGCAGCCGCTGCCGAAGGCGGCGAAAGTCGTGGTCAAGGAAGGCCCCAAGGTGCTGCAGCTGTTCGACGCCGGCGGGGCCCTGCTCGCCCAGTATCCGGTCTCGACCGGCAGCGCCAACGATCCGCTGCCGGTCGGCAGCTGGAAGATCGAAGGCGTGCACGCCAACCCGACCTACCACTACAACCCGAAGCTGTTCTGGGACGCCGAACCGGGCGACAAGAAGGCCAAGGTCGCGCCGGGCCCGAACAACCCGGTCGGCGTGGTCTGGATCGACCTGTCCAAGCCGCACTACGGCATCCACGGCACCCCGGTGCCGGGCCACGTCGGCAAGACCGAGTCGCACGGCTGCATCCGCCTGACCAACTGGAGCGCCGCCGAGGTGGCGGGCGCGGTCAGCGCCGGGCTCGAGGTCGTGCTGGAGAGCTGACAACCCAATTGAAACCCGGAGGAGGATGACATGAGATGGCTGATGAGCTTCGTGCTCGGCGTGCTGGTCGGCGCCGGCGGACTGTTCGTTCTGTTGCGCGCCGTGCCGGACGAGCCGGCGCCCGTGGTGGCCACGGCCCCGCCGCCGGCCACCGGAGTGCCGGCCACCGGAGTGCCGGCCACCCAGATCGATCCGCAGTTGCCGGGGCCGCCGGTCGTGCAGGCCGACCTGAGCGACGTCGACCTGCCGCTGCGTCCTTCCTCGGAGATGGCGGCCAGCAGTGCGCAGGCCCCGGCCGACGCCGTCGCGACCGCCGTCCACGGCAAGCTCATGGTGCCGGTGCAGGGCATGAAGCTCGCCAGCCTGAGCGACACCTATGACCAGCCGCGCGGCAAGCAGCGCCAGCACGAAGCGCTCGACATCATGGCGCCCAAGGGCACCCCGGTGCTGGCCGCGGCCGACGGCAAGGTGGCCAAGCTGTTCACCAGCAAGCCGGGCGGCACCACCCTGTACCAGTTCGACCCGAGCGAGAAGTACGCTTATTACTACGCGCACCTGGACCGCTACGCCGACGGCGTCAAGGAAGGCATGGCGATCAAGCGCGGCGACGTGATCGGCTATGTGGGGGTGAGCGGCAACTCCGACCCGAACGCCCCGCACCTGCACTTCGCCGTGTTCGAGCTCACGCCCGAGAAGCTGTGGTGGAAAGGGACGCCGATCAATCCCTTCCCGCTGCTGAGCGACCAGCAGACCGTCGCGGCTCAGTAAGGCGAGGCCACCGCGCCCGGCTCGTCCACGTCGGCGCCGACGTTGATGGCGGCATAGGCGCGCTGCACCGCCACCGACTCGCGGCTGGCCTTGCCGTACAGCTCCTCGGCGGCCTCGATCATCCTGGCGCGCGCATCGGCATAGTTGGTACTGGAAGTGAACTTGGTGGTGTTCGCATGGAACCAGATGCGGAAGGCCTTGTCGGTGCCGATGCCGGTCATGGCTTTCGGCTGCTTCACCAGGTACTTGCTGTAGTAGTCCCCCGCGCTGTCGTCGCGCGAGCCGCGCGCCAGGAAGTAGAACATGCGGTTGTTCGGACCGCTGCTGTAGTGCACGTCGAGGCGGCGCAGCGAGGTGCTCCAGGCGTCCGGGCTGCTGCCGTCCTTGCTGGGACGGTACATCCAGCGCAGCGGCGTGGCGTTCTTGCTGATCTCGGTCCCCAGCTGCCAGTCGTTGCCCTCTTCCGGGAACTTGTCGCCCTTGCCGCCGGCGCGCGCATAGGCTTCCACCACCTCGCCGGCAATGTCCGAGCTCGATTCGTTCAGCCCGCCCGATTCGCCCGAATAGATCAGGTTCGAGGTCGCGGCGGTGATGCCGTGCCCCATCTCGTGGCCGACCACGTCGATCGCCCCCAGGCTGGTGAAATAGGTGCCGTCGCCGATGAACATGCACTTGCAGGTATCGCTGTAGTAGGCGTTGTCGTAGCCGCGGTTGACGTGGGCGGCGATATAGGTGGCGGTGTCCTTGCCGTCCAGCGCGAGCCAGCCCAGCACGTTCTTGTGCGCGTCGTAGGTGTTCATCAGGCCCCACATGGCGTTCACGGCCGCGGTCTGGCCGTTCACGCCCGTGGTGCTCGAGCCCTCGACGAACTGCTTGCCGTCGCCCCAGAGGTTGGCGGCGTTGGTGTAGACCTTGCCGGCGCTGCTGCCGTTGTTGGCGTTGGTGATCGCCATCGCGCCGAAGGTCCCGCCCTTGCCGCGCTCGGGATCGAGCATCCGGTACATGCCGTCGGAAAGCGTGGTGCTGATCGGGACTTCGCCGTTGTACTGGCTTTTTCCCACGCCGACCACGGTCTGCAGCATGTTCCACTGGTCGAGCACGGCGGCGTCGCGCGCGCTGATCACCGTGTCGTAATAGATCGGCTGGTCGCCCAGGCGCATGCGGGTGCGCACCAGCCAGGCCAGTTCGTAGCGCTCGACCACGTCCTGCACGTCGACCGCGTTGAGCTCGCCTTCTTCCTTGGCGCCGGCGCCGACCACGCGCTGCGTGCGCATCACGGGATAGATCAGCAGCTCGGCGCTCGGCTTCACCACGTGCACCGCGTTCTGGCCCAGGGTCGGCGCCAGCGAGGCCAGCGCCGCCGCGATGGCCGCCTTGCTGTTGACCTGCGGCTGGACGCTGAAGCTCGCGGTCAGGGCGCCCAGGCGGTTCGCGCTGCCGGTGCCCAGGTGCTGGCGGCGCTCCGACGCCGACTCGGACAGCACCTTGGCCGACTTGTCGAGCACCACCACCGAGTCGGAACCGAATACCCGCAGGCCCTTCCAGGTATGGGCCGCGCGCAGGATCTGGGTGCCGTTGGCGCCCGGATGCTGCGAGGTGATGCGGTAGCTATGGTCGGCGTCCAGGCCCTTGGCCTGGCGCTGCGCCATCAGCTGGGCCAGCACCGAGGACTTGGCCGTGGCGCTCAAGTTGGTGGGTGCGCTCATCATCGGCGCCGCAAGCATGGATTGCGGCGACAGCAGCAAGGCGGCGCCGAGCAGCGCTGCCGGGAAGGTGGTGTGCGTTCTCAATCTCGTCTCCAATCGCGGAAACGCGGCCCCGGTTGGGCCGCCCATCGGACAGTTTGGACGAGCTCGGCAGAAAGGATTTGCTTGAGCGCAATTTTGGTGCAGGCGGCAGGCACCGTGTCGCCTGCCGCCACATCAGGCTGCGCTCAGAAGCTGCGGTTCCAGCTCAGCGCCAGCGTGCGGCCGCGGCCGGCATAAGTGGCGTTGACATCCACGCTCGAGGCCGACTGCGAGTAATAACCCACGTAGTACTTGTCGAACAGGTTCTCGAGGCTCAGGCCGAAGCGTCCGTAGGCGGTGTCCCAGGTGGCGGCGGCATCGACCAGGGTGTAGCCCTTGAAGTGCTCTTCCAGGTTGCTGGTGCCGACCCGGCGGCCGATATTGATGTCGCGGTCGCGCAGGTGGGTGGCCTGCAGGCGCAGCTGGGCCTGGGGCTGGAAGCTCCAGTTGGCGCCCAGCACGGCCTTGTCCGGGCCCTGCGAGCGGGCGCCGAGGTCGAGGTCCATCGGCGCGCCCTGGGTGGCCGCGGTCTTGCCGTCGAGGGTGGCCCAGGTGCCGAACACGGTCCAGTCCTTGTTGGGGCGCCATTCGGCATTCGCTTCCCAGCCCTTGACCGTGGTCGGCACGCGCTCGACCAGGCCGATGCCGGCCGAGGTGATGCGGATCACGCTGCCGAGCTTGGAGCGCGAATCGTAGCGCGACAGGCCGAACTGGCCATGTTTGCCGCGCCAGTTGACGCCGACCTCGTTGTTGCGGGTGATGATGGGCTGCAGGCTGATCAGGCTCGACACCGACTGGTTCGGCACCGCCACGCCGCGCAGCACCAGGCCGGCGTCCGGCAGGCCGAAGCCTTCCGAGCTGCCGACGAAGGCCGACCAGCCCGGGGCGAAGCGCCACACTGCGCCGACGTTCTTGACGGCTTTCGAGAACTCGGCGGAACCGCCTTCCACCCGGCGGCTGCCGTAGGCGGCCAGGGTGGTATAGGTGTCGACGTCCAGCTTGGCGTCTTCGTAGCGCACCCCGCCGCGCACGGTCACCGGACCGAATTCGTATTCGAGCTGGGCGAAGGGCGCCAGCGAACGGAACTTCAGTTCCGGCACCCAGGTGCGGCCGGTACCGGCCAGGCGCTGCTGCGGGTTGTCCTGCAGCCAGTCGAGGCCGGCCGTCAATTCCAGTCCCTGCACCAGGACGTCCGGACGCACCCAGGTGATGCGCGCACCGCGCTTGTCGGTCACCACCTGCGACTGGTCCCACAGGGTGCCGCGCGGGGCGATCGCCACGTCCTGGAAGGTGGAGGTATTGGTGGCGCCGTACAGGGCCGAGAACTCGTGGCCGAACAGCTGCACGGTCAGGCTGCCGCCCGCCAGGTCGTGGTGGCGGTAATCGAGGCTGGCGCTGCGCACCTTGTTACGCGGCGGCATGCCGATCGGCGTGCCGGGGGTGGAGCTGGTCGGCACGCCCTGGGCCAGCACGCCCGGCACGCTGCGGTAGTCGCCGTCACCGGCCAGGTCGAAGCGGTTCAGGGTGAGCTGCAGGCGCTGGTCGCCGAAGGACTTGCCGATCTTGAGGAACAGGTCGTTGCCGTGCGAATCCATGGTGTCGCCCTGCACCGCGTCCACGCCCATGCGGCGGCCGCTGCCGTCGTAGCCGATGCCGCGGCGCTGCACGCTGGCGAAGGCCAGCAGGTCGAAGCCGCCCGATTTATGGCTCACCGTCAGGCCGGTCTTCCAGTCCAGGCTGTCGGATTCGAACTGGCTCGAGAAGCGCGTGTTGACGGTGTAGCTGGTGCCTTCCTTGCGCGGGGTCCTGGTGATGTAGTTGATGATGCCGCCGGTGGCGCCCATGCCCTGCATGGCCGAGGCGCCGTTGATCACCTCGATGCGCTCGATGATGGCGCTGTCGGCAAAGTAGCCTTCGCGCATGCCGGCGCGCAGCGGGTTCGATTGCGGGATGCCGTCGAACAGGATCAACGGCTGGCGCCCGCGCAGCGATTCGCCGGTGGAAGTCATCTTCTGGCGGCTCGGCGCATAGCCCGGCACATAGGTGGCCAGCGCCTGCGAGGGATCGTCGGCGATCAGGTATTGGGTGGCGAGTTCCTGCTGGGTGATCACCGAGACCGCGCCCGGGATCTTGTCGACCGCCTTGGCGGTGCGGGTGGCGGTGACGACCACCGAGGCGAGTTCCTGTTCCTTCTCTTGTGCGGCCTGCTGGGTCGCCTGCTGTTCCTGGGCGGCGGCGTGGGACATGGCCATCAGCATGCAGGCGGCAGCGACGGCGGCGGGGAGGGTCTTCAGCGGCTTGATCGACTTGTTCTTGTTCATGACGTGGAATTCGCTTATGGATTCTTTACTCAGCAGGAATTCTTGAATGATAATCGTTATCATGTAAGGACGCAAGATCGAGAATCATTCTCATTTCGGTTATCATTTAGTGCATGAAACCGCTCATCCGTACCCTCCATCTCTGGGCCGGCCTGATCTTCGGCACCATTCTGGTCCTGCAGGGCCTGACCGGAACCGTCATCGGCTGGCGCCACGAGCTCGACGCCTGGCTGAATCCTGGCCTGCTGCAGGTGGCGCCGCCCGCCGGCGCCCAGGCCGGCGCCGAGGCGCGGCCCGCCCCTGCCCAGGCGGCGGCGGTCGTCGCGCGCCTGGCCGGCGATCCGGCCTACGGACGGCCCGACACCCTGTTCCTGCCCGAAGTGCACGGGGACGTGTACGTGGCCTGGTACCGGCCGGAAAAGCCGGACGCCAGCTGGACCCAGGGCGTGACGCGCCAGGTGATGGTCGACCCGGCCAGCCTGGCGGTGCTGGGCGAGCGCAACTGGGGCGAGGCAGGCCTGGCGCGGCCGCTCCTGATGCCGACCCTGTTCCACCTGCACCGCTACCTGATGGCGGGCGAAGCGGGCAAGCTGGTGATCGCGGTGCAGGGCGTCGCCCTGCTGCTGCTCACATTAACGGGCATCGTGGTATGGTGGCCGAAGCTGACCGTGTCGGCGTTCTGGCACGCGATCACGGTGCGGCGCGGCGGCAACTGGCCGAAATTCAGCTTCCAGCTGCATCGCGCGGCCGGATTCTATGTCGCGCCGGTGCTGCTGGTGATCGCCTTCTCGGGCGTGTATTTCAACGCGCCGGACTGGGTGACGCCGGCCATCCGCGCCGTCGCCCCGCTGGCGAAGAACGACAAGGTGACCAACGCCAGTGCGAAGGAGGCGCCGCGCATCGATGCCGGCGCGGCCATGGCGGCGGCCCAGGCGCGCTATCCCGCGGGCCGGGTGTCGCGCATCGGCCTGCCGGCCAAGCTGGAGCAGCCCTACGAAGTGCGGGTGCGCCAGCCGGGAGAACTGCGCCACGGCGCGGGCGCGACCCGGGTCAGCGTGGACGCCGGCAGCGGCGCGGTGCTGCGCACGATCGACCCGCTGGCCGCGCGCGGCGGCGACTGGTTCGTCAGCACCCTGTATCCCTTGCATACCGGCGAAGCCTTCGGGATGGCCGGCCGCATCCTGATCAGCGTGGTGGGCGTGACGCCCCTGCTCTTCTTCGTCACCGGCCTGGTGGTCTGGACCAAGTTCCGCCGCAAGCCGGCCAAGCGCAAGGCGCCGGGCGGCAAGGCTGCAAGGCAAGCCGCGCCCGTTGCGGCCTTCGCGGCCGAACAGGCGCCGGTGCTGAACGACTAAGACAAGCAGCGACGAACAGCGACGAGCAGCGGGCGCAACGCGCCCTGCGGCCCGCTGCGCCCGGGAACGCTTCTTCAGCGCTAGTAACGCTCGCCGTAACGGTCGCCCTGGTAGCGCTCGTCCTCGTAGCGCACTTCCTCGCGGTCGCGGCGCTTCATCAGGTACACGGCCGTGCCCACCACGGCGGCGGTAATCGCCACCTTCTTCGCCAGCCCGGCCGGGTTGTGCTTCATCTCGGCCTTGATGCCCATCTCGCCCAGCACGTTCGGGACATGGCCGTGCGCCAGGTCTTCCACCACGCCTTCCACCATGTTGACGCGGTCGGCCAGCAGCAGGAGCAGCCAGTGGCGCACGTCGTTCTCGCTGGCCTTGAAGGCGAGGCGGCGGATCATGCCCGAAATGCCCGAGGGCGGCTGCACGGTGCCGAACACCTGCGTAATCCCCGGACGCTCGCTCGACACGAGAATTTCCACCTTCTCCTGTTGCTGGGGCGGGTCGCCTGCGGGCTGGTTGATGAAGCGCGGCGGCGTGCGTTCCATCGGCACCCCGGGGCGGTTCTTGCGGTCGAGGTCGGCGCCCCAGCCCTGGATGTGCTGCAGCTCCTGGCGCGAGGGGCGGCGCGGAGCGACGTGGCCCTGGCCGGGGTGCTGCTGCAGGTGGCCGTGCTCATGCTCGTGCGCGTGGCCATGGTGCTTGTGTTCAGTCATGTCGTTGCGTGATTCCATGGTCGCTCCTTAATGCACTACGCTGGCCGACACCGCCTTGACCTGGTTGGCGTTCGGCGGGATCAGGATGGTCTTGATGCAGTTGTCGAGCTTGCCGGAGAAGATGTGGTAAGCGTCCGACACTTCTTCCAGCGGCACCCGGTGGGTGATGATTTCTTTCGGATTCAGGCGCCCGGCGCGGATGTGCTCGATCAGGCGCGGCAGGTGGCGCTTGACGCTGGCCTGGTTCATGCGCAGGGTCAGGCCCTTGTTCAGGGCGTTGCCGATCGGGACGAAATTGAAGGTCGGGCCATACACGCCGACGATCGACACGTTGCCGCCCTTGCGCACCGAGTTGATGCACCAGTGCAGCGCCGTGGCCGAGCCGGCCTGCATCATGGTGTAGCGGCCGGTGAGCGACTGCATGGCATTGCCCGAGGCTTCGCAGCCGACCGCGTCGATGCAGACGTCGGCCCCCATCCAGTCGGTCATCTTCTTGATGTGCTCGGCCATGTCGCGCACGTCCTTGAAGTTGACCACTTCGCACTGGGCGTAGCGCTTGACGAACTCGAGGCGGTAGTCGACGTGGTCGACCACGATGACGCGCCCGGCCCCCATCAACCAGGCCGACTTGGCGGCGAAGATGCCGACCGGGCCGGCGCCGAACACCACCACGGTATCGCCTTCCGCGATGTCGCCCATCTCGGCCGCCTGGTAGCCGGTCGGCACCGCATCGGTGAGCAGCACGGCGTCGTCGTCGTGGATGTCGTCGGGGATCACCATGGGGCCGACGTCGGCCATCGGCACGCGCACCAGTTCGGCCTGGCCGCCGTCGTAGCCGCCGGCCGTGTGCGAATAGCCGTAGATGGAGCCCACGGCGGTGGATTCCGCATTCATGTTGTGGCAATTGCCGTACAGTTCGCGGTCGCAGAAGAAGCAGGAGCCGCAGAACACGTTGAAGGGCACCAGCACCTTGTCGCCGACTTTCAGGTGCTGGACACCGGAGCCGACTTCTTCGACCACGCCGATGAACTCGTGGCCGAAGGTGTGGCCGACACGGGTGTCGGGCACCAGGCCATGGTACAGGTGCAGGTCCGAGCCGCAGATGCAGGAGCGGGTGACGCGCACGATGGCGTCGCCGGGATGCTCGATGACGGGGTCGGGCTTGTGATCGGCACGGACGCGATAAGGCCCGCGGTAGTTCATTGCCAGCATAACTCCTCCTCGATGATGTTCACAACGGATTCAGGCACCCGCCGGCTCGGCGGGCAGCGTGGGAAAACCTTATGTCAGAACGCCAGGGATTGCGATACGCGCACGGAAACGAACAGGACGATTCGAGGAGATTCGGCGATGGCGCAAGGCCGGACGAGAGCTTGTCCTACAAGCGACCCGGGGTGCGTTGGTGCGGCAAGGCCGCCGCCCCACGCACTGCGCGGGCTTACAACTGGCGCGCCTCGAAGGTATTGCACTGCTCCACGCTGCCGCTCTCCAGGCCGCGCGTGAACCAGCGCACGCGCTGGGCCGAGCTGCCGTGGGTAAACGAATCCGGCACCACCGTGCCCTGCGACTGGCGCTGCAGGGCGTCGTCGCCGATCGCGGTAGCCGCCGCCAGCGCGGTCTCGACGTCGCCCGCTTCCAGGATCTGCTCGCGCTTGTTGGTGCGGTTGGCCCAGACGCCGGCGAAGCAGTCGGCCTGCAGTTCCAGGCGCACCGACAGGGCGTTGCCTTCGCGTTCCGACGCGCGCTGCTGGGCGTTGTGGACCTTGTCCGAGACCCCCAGCAGGTTCTGTACGTGGTGGCCGACTTCGTGCGCGATCACGTAGGCCTGGGCGAATTCGCCGGCCACGTTGAAGCGCTGCTGCATCAGGCGGAAGAAGCCCAGGTCGATGTAGACCTTGCCGTCGGCCGGGCAATAGAAGGGGCCGGTGGCGCTGCGTCCGGTGCCGCAGGCGGTCGGGGTCGCGCCCTCGAACAGCACCAGCCTGGCCGGCCGGTACTGGGCGCCCTGCTCGGCGAAGATCTGGGCCCAGGCGTCTTCGGTGTAGGCCAGGGTGGTGCGCACGAACTGGGTCTCGCGGTCGTCGGCCGGCGCGCCCTGCGGTCCCTGCGGCGCCTGCTGCACCGGCACCGGCCCGCCGCCCCCGCCGCCGAGGATCACGCTCGGGTCGATGCCGAAGAATACGCTGCCGATGAGGGCAATCACCAGCGTGCCGATGCCCACGGTCTTGCCGCCGAAGCCCCCGAAACCGCCGCCGCCGCCGCGGCGGTCCTCCACGTTGTCGCTCTGCCGGTCGCCTTCCCACTTCATCGCTTGCCCTCCTCATGCTTGCTTCGTGCCGGCCGCCGCAGCGTGCCGGTATCGGCGCGCTCGCGCGCGTCCTTCAGCCGGAATTCCTCTTCCAGCGGCGCCAGGCCGCTGCGGGCCTCGTCGTGCAGCGCACGTTCGTGGCGCTCGCGCGCGATCTCGCGTTCGATCCCGTCCCTCTTGCTCATGCTGTTCTCCCCTGGTTGTCGGCGCGGCGCGGTGGCCCGGTCCGCCGGCGCCACCCTCGTGCCAACGAGTATGGACAGCGGCCCGGTTTCGGACTGTTCGCACATTCACATAGTGGTGGCAATTTCCTCTGCCCAAGGATGCGCGCGGCCTGCGTTAGCTGGCGCACAGCATGGCGGCTGCGCACGTGCGAGGCTAGACGCATGACAAGTCCACACGCCAATGCCCTCGTCGCGCTCGGCCGCTACCTGCGCGAGCACGCATACCGTTTCATCACGGTGACCCCGTCCACCCACCGCCGCATCAACCGCCGGCCCGGCAACGAGCGCGCGCGCGACCTGCGCGGCATCTTCGGCTGGAGCCGTCCGTTCGCGCCGGGCGACGTGGCGCCGGAACTGCTGGCGCTGATGCACGACGCCCGCATCGTGGAAGCGGACGGCGCCCTGCTGCGCTCGACGCTGCGCGCCTCGAGCCTGGGCGAGCTGCTGGTGTTCCATTCGGCCTACCCGACCGAGGACGAGGACGCGGTGTTCTTCGGTCCCGACACCTACCGCTTCGTCGGCACCATGGGGCGCGCCTTTCCCTGGCTCGGTTCGGGGCCGACCCGCGCGCTGGACATCGGCTGCGGCGGCGGCGCCGGCGCGCTGGCGATCGCGCGCCATTTCCCGCACGCCGAGGTCACCGGCGCCGACATCAACACCCGGGCGCTGGCGCTGACGGTGGTGAATGCGCGGCTGGCCGGGCTCGACAACCTGCACGCCTGCCACAGCAACCTGTTCGACAGCCTGGACGGCGACTTCGACCTGATCGTCTCGAACCCGCCCTACGTGCTCGACCCGAGCAAATTGCCCTACCGCCACGGCGGCGGCATGCGCAGCGCCGAACTGTCGGTGCGCATCGTCAAGGAAAGCCTGGAACGGCTGCGCCGCGGCGGCAGCCTGATGCTGTACACGGGCGTGGCGATCAGCGGTTCGACCGACGCATTCCTGGAAGCGATCCGCCCCGACCTGCAGGCCCAGTGCGGCCACTGGAACTACGAGGAGCTCGACCCCGACATCTTCGGCGGCCAGCTCGGCGAGCCGGGCTACGAAGAGGCCGAGCGGATCGCGGCCGTGTGGCTGCATGCAATCAAGCAATGATCAGATTGATGAACGGCGCGCATGAATCTGTGCGGCCATTCATGAACATGATGCATTAATTGAAGCGCCCGCCGATGCCGCCCAGGCTGTAGCGCCCGGCGCCGAGCAGGGCCAGCGCGATCGCGCTGCCCAGGTACATGCCCTGCAATTCCAGCGCCCAGCCGCCGGTATTGTTCAGCGTAAAGAATTCGGCCGTGTGCACCAGCAGCAGCGCGACGATCATGTTGATCGCCACGACCAGGGCCGCCAGGCGCGTGAACAGCCCGAGCAGGATCAGGAGCGGCGCCAGCACTTCGCCGATGTAGACGCCGTAGGCGAACACCTCGGGCAAACCCGCCTTCTGCAGCATGCCGGCAATGAAGCCGACCCCGCTGCCGAGTTTCGATATGCCATGGAACAGCAGCAGGACGGCAAGCACGACGCGCAGGACGAGCTTGCCAAGATCGTCGTGCTCGCGACGGACGGGTGTGGTCTGCATGGTCGCCTCCGGATATGGAGGCTCGAGCATAGCACCGCCGCGCGCGACGGCGGGCACGCTTGCCGGCTAGGCCGCCGCCGCGG
The DNA here is from genome assembly GCF_041023745.1 of Massilia sp. X63. Taxonomy (NCBI): domain Bacteria; kingdom Pseudomonadati; phylum Pseudomonadota; class Betaproteobacteria; order Burkholderiales; family Oxalobacteraceae; genus Massilia; species Massilia sp. X63. The sequence continues at coordinate 332,660 of NZ_JBFTEF010000001.1, read as the reverse complement.
GCGCGGCCAGCGCTTCCAGCGCGGGCAGCACCTGGTCCAGGTGCGCCACCTCGGCGCTGGGCAGCGCCAGGGTGTCGTTGGCCAGCCGGCCCGGATTGAACCAGCAGCTGTCGATGCCGAAGCGGTTGGCGCCGAGGATGTCGGCATCCAGGCGGTCGCCGACGATCACGGTTTCCGCCTTGGCGAACGGTCGCGCGCGCGCCATCCGCACGCTGTACTCGAAGAAGCGGGTGTCCGGCTTGGCATGGCCGCAGGCTTCCGAGGTGGCCACGAAGGAAATGTAGCGGTCCAGGCCCGAGCTGGCGATGCGGCGGTGCTGGATGTGCTCGACGCCATTGGTGATGATGCCGATCTCGCCCAGCGCGCTGAGTGCGGCGCACAGGCGCTGGGCGCCGTCGACCAGCACCACCGTCTCGGACAGCGATTCGAGGTAGAGCGCGCTGGCCCGCTCGGGGTCCAGGTCGAGGCCGTTCTGCAGGAAGGTCCGGCGGAAGCGCTCGACCTTCAGCAACTCCTTCGACACCGTGCCGGCCTCGAAGGCGCGCCAGAGCGCGACGTTGATCGCCTGGTACTGCGGGAACAGGGCGTCGATTGCGCCGTCCAGGCCCAGCGCCTGCAGCGTACGCACGAAGGAGAGTTGTTCGGAAGCCCTGAAATCGAGCAGGGTGTCGTCCAGGTCGAACAGGAAGAGGGTGTGTTTGACTGCGCTGTGTGTCACTACGTCATCCGATGATGCCTACTGTGGCCTTGCATCTTAGCATGCCACCCAGCCCCGCCCCGCCCGACGGCCGCCGGCCGCCGCCGGGGTCCAAATAGTCGACCGGCCCCGGCCCGTGGCCGGCATCGGCCCAGTTGGGGAGAGGAAGCTGATGCGCCACGAGCTCGCTCCGGCAGCGCCCGCGCTCCTGCCGCGCCTGCCGCTGCTGCCGCTCTTGTTAATGCTGCCGCTGGACGTGCTGGCCGGGATGACGGGACCGGCGCGCAAGGAGCCGGGCTGCAAGGGGCCGGGCCGACAATCGCGCACTGCGGCGCAGCTTCCGCTCAACTCGCTGCGCTCCCGATCAAGATCCTGAGTGTTCGGGCCCGGCCCGTTGACCGATGCGCCAAATCGGCAGGTAATGAGGCACTGGCCAAGCCACCCAGTCCCCTGCCGAGAGAGAGCCGATTGAGAGACTTCAAGCTAACGTTGAACCACCCGCTGCGCGTGCCGCTGGCGGCCGAACTCCATTCGCGCCCCTTCATGCGGCTCGACGGTCCCGAGGCGATCACCCACCTGGCCGTCTGCCACGGCGGCCGGACCGGCTCGCCGCAGGCCCATGGGCAGCACCGCCTGCTGGGGGAACTGTGCGGGCATTTCGGCGTCGCCGCGCCGGGCCCGGGCAGCAACCACTTCTACCACGACTTCGGCAGCTTCCGCCTGAAGTGGGAATGCCACACCGAGTTCGCCACCTACACCGTGAGCGCACCCCTGGCGCCGCAGCTGGCGGTGCACGACGCCTTCGCCCACATGCCGCTGTCCTACCTGCCGGCATCCTGGCTGGGCAGCCTGGAAGGCAGCCTGATGGCCGCCGCCCACGTGGCCCTGGTGAAGGGCGAGGCCGACGCCGCGCGCCTGCCGGCGGTGTTCGAGCGCAGCCAGCTGGCCGGCTCCTCGGTGATGCAGGGCGCCGAGCTGTGGACCGATTTCGCCATCCAGGCCGACGGCTTCAGCCGCTTCGTGATCCGCGACCTCGGCATGCGCCACCTGCAGGGCGGCCGCCTGGTGCAGCGCGTGCTCGAGATCGAGACCTACCGCATGATGGCCCTGCTCGGCCTGCCCGCTGCGCGCAGCGTCGCCACCGAACTGGACGCGATCGAAGCCCAGCTCGCGCTGCTTGCCAGCGCCATGGTGGCCACCGACATGGCGCCGGACACCGGCGCGCAGGACGAACAGCGCCTGCTCGCCCAGATCACGCGGCTGGCGGCGCGCCTGGAAAAGCTGGTGCTCGACAACGGCTACCGCTTCTCGGCCTCGACAGCCTATTTCGGCATCGTCAAGGCGCGCATCGAGGAACTGCGCGAGACCCGCATCGAAGGCAGCCCGACGGTGGAAGAATTCATGGAACGGCGCCTGGCCCCGGCCATGCAGACCTGCGGCGCGGTCAGCGCGCGCCAGGAGGCGCTGGGACGGCGCATCGCCGACAGCAACGACCTGCTGCGCACCCGGGTCGGCATCGTGCAGGAACTGCAGAACCGCCGCATCCTGGAATCGATGAACGCGCGCGCCGCCCAGCAGCTGCGCCTGCAGCTCGCGGTCGAAGGCCTGTCGGTGGCCGCGATCTCCTACTACCTGGTGGGCCTGCTCGGCTACGCCGGCAAGGCGGCCAAGGCGGCCGGCCTGCCGCTCAACCCGGACCTGATGCTCGGCATCCTGGTGCCGGTGGTCGCCGCCGGCGTGTGGCTGGCGCAGCGGCGGGTGCACCACCGCATCGGGCGGCGCGGCCATTAGCCGGCCGCGCATGTCCGTAGGGTGGTCGGCTCCGCCGACCACCCTACGAGCGGAATACCTCTAGCGCGCCAGCAGATGCGGCCCGATGTCGCGTACCGACTGCACGCCGGTCAGCACCATGTTGGTGCGCAGGTCCTTCTCCATGATCGCCAGCAGGCGCTCGACCCCGGCCTGGCCCTGGGTGGCCAGCGCATACACGAAGGCGCGGCCGATCAGCACGCCGTCGGCGCCCAGCGCCAGCATGCGGAACACGTCGGTCCCGGTGCGCACGCCGCCGTCGGCGAAAATGGCCATCTTCCCTTTGACTTCCGCCGCGATGCCCGGCAGCGCGCTGGCCGAGGACGGCGCCCCGTCCAGCTGGCGCCCGCCGTGGTTCGAGACCACGATGCCGTCGGCGCCGAAGGCCAGCGCATCGCGCGCGTCCTCCGGGTCGAGGATGCCCTTGATCACCAGCTTGCCCTGCCACTCGTCGCGGATCCATTGCAGGTCGGGCCAGGCGATGCCCGGATCGAAATTGGCGCCCAGCCAGCCGATGTAGTCGGCCAGGCCGGTGGCGTTGCCGCGGTAGGCCGAGATGTTGCCGAGGTCGTGCGGGCGGCCGAACACGCCCACGTCGAGCGCCCAGCGCGGATGGGTAAATGCCTGCAGCACGCGCCGCAGCGGGCCGTTCGGGCCGCTCATGCCGCTGTGGGCGTCGCGGTAGCGCGCGCCCGGCACCGGCATGTCCACCGTGAACACCAGGTTGCGCGCACCGAGTTCCCAGGCGCGCCGCATCACGTCGCGCATGAAGCCGCGGTCCTTCAGCACGTACAGCTGGAACCAGATCGGGTTCGACGCCTGGGCCGCCACCTCGGCCAGCGGGCACACCGACACGGTGGACTGGATGAAGGGGATGTTGCGGCGGCAGGCCGCGCGCACCGCCTGCACCTCGCCGCGCCGCGCATACATGCCGGTCAGGCCCACCGGCGCCAGCGCGATCGGCAGCCCGTAGTCCTGGCCGAACCACCGCACGCCCAGGTCCAGCTGCTCGGAGCCGCGCAGCACGCGCTGGCGCAGCTTGACCGCCTGCAGGTCGTCGACGTTGCTACGCAGGGTCTGCTCGGCGCCGGCGCCGCCATCGAGGTAGTGGAACAGGAAAGGCGGCAGGCGGCGGCGGGCCGCTTCGCGGAAATCGGTGGCGGACGAAATGATCATGGACAGGGTGAGCGAATGTACGAAGTGAACCCGCACAGTGTATGCCGGGGCGCGCACGAGCGTCCATCTTCGCCTGCGCATCGATCAAGGGATTGATCGGGCGCTGAGCGAAGCCCACCCCGGCCGCGTGTCCATACGGCGCTGTATTCACGCCCGGCGGCATTCGCTCAAGCGGCTGACTAATTGGGGCGTGAAACGGCCGGCTGGTTGACACTGCCGCCATGGCAAATGAATACTCGGATGCGCTATCCTCCACGAGCGACCCAGGACACCATGGCATCCACCACCTATCGAACCACGCTGCAGCGCAGCATCGCCCTCGGCCTGCTGGCCCTCGCGGCCGGCGCCTGCAGCACCACCCAACCCAGCGGCGCCCAGGTCGGCGGCAGGCAGCTCGAAGTCCTCGACCGCGGCGTGGTCGCGCTCGCGACGGGCAGCGGCAACTTCGTGAGCTGGCGCGCGCTCGGCCAGGACGACGCCGCCACCGCCTTCAATCTCTACCGCGACGGGGTGCGCGTCAACGACCGGCCGCTGCTTGCCACCAACTTCGTCGACGCCGGCGCCGCTGTTGGCGCCAGCTACAGCGTGCGGCCCGTGCGCGGCGGCGTCGAGACCGGCGGGGAGGCCAAGCCGGTCGCCGGCTGGCCGCAAGCCTTCCTGCGCATTCCGCTGCGCAAGCCGGCCGATGGCGTGAGCCCGGACGGTGTCGCCTACAGCTACGTGGTCAACGACGGCTCGGCCGCCGACCTCGACGGCGACGGCCGCTACGAGCTCCTGGTGAAGTGGCAGCCGACCAACGCGCACGACAATTCGCACAGCGGCCATACCGGCTCGACCTACATCGACGCCTACCGGCTCGACGGCAGCTTCATGTGGCGCATCGACCTGGGCAAGAACATCCGCGCCGGCGCCCACTACACCACCTACCTCGCCTACGACTTCGACGGCGACGGCCGCGCCGAAGTCATGATGAAGACCGCCGACGGCAGCGTCGACGGCCGGGGCAAGGTGATCGGCGACGCGCAGGCCGACCATCGCAACAAGGACGGCTTCATCCTGCAAGGTCCGGAATTCCTGACCGTCTTCGACGGCCGCAGCGGCGCCGCGCTGGCCACCACCGGCTATCTGCCGGCGCGCGGCGGCATTGGCGAGGCCTGGGGCGACGATCGCGGCAACCGGGTCGACCGCTTCCTGGGCGGCGTGGCCTACCTCGACGGCAAGCGCCCGAGCGCGGTGTTCGCGCGCGGCTACTACACGCGCGCCGTGCTGGCGGCCTGGGACTGGCGCGACGGCAAACTGTCGCAGCGCTGGGTCTTCGACAGCGATACGCCGGGCAACGGCGCCGCCGCCGGCCAGGGCGCGCACTGGATGGCGGTGGCCGACGCCGACGGCGACGGCCGCGACGACATCGTCTACGGCGCCGCCACCGTCACCAGCGACGGCAAGCTGATGTACAGCTCGAACCTGTGCCATGGCGACGCCCTGCATGTCGGCAAACACGACCCGAGCCTGCCCGGCCTGCAGGTGTTCATGGTGCACGAGTCGCCCAAGTGCTACCAGGGCAATGGCGCCGCGATGCGCGACGCCGCCACCGGCAAGGTCCTGTGGGGCATCCCGAGCACGATCGACGTCGGCCGCGGCATCTGCATGGACATCGACGCCGCCCATCCAGGCAACGAGTGCTGGGCCGCGATCGGCGGCATCACCAACCCTGCCGGCGGCCTGTACGACGCCAGGGGCGTCCGGATCTCGGCGCTGCGTCCGCGCGCCTACAACTTCGGCCTCTGGTGGGACGGCGACCTGCTGCGCGAGTCGCTCGACGGCACCCGGATCGAGAAATGGAATCCGCAGGCGCAGCGCCTCGACCTGATCCTGGACGCTGCGCCGCAGGGCGCGGCGTCGAACAACGGCACCAAGGCCAATCCGGTGCTGTCGGCCGACCTGCTCGGCGACTGGCGCGAGGAAGTGGTCTGGCGCAGCAGCGGCGACGACGCCCTGCTGGTGTTCAGCACCACCGTGCCGACCCGGCACCGCCTGCCGACCCTGATGCACGACGCCCAGTACCGCGTGCAGGTGGCCGCCCAGAACGCCGGCTACAACCAGCCGCCCCATCCCAGCTTCTTCCTCGGCGAAGGCATGACGCCGCCGCAGTCGACCAACCAACCCTGAACACGCATCCAGACATGAGCCATCGCCTTTCCGCCATCGCCCTCGCCGCCCTGTTCACCGTCGCCGGCGCCGCCGGCGCCGCCGAGCGCCTCACGGTCACCGTCAGCCACACGCTCGACATTGCCCGTCCGGCCGAAACCATCGCCATCCCCTGGGCCAAGGTCAACGAAGCCCTGCCCCAGGCGCTGAACCAGCAGCTGGTGGTCAAGGACGCGGCGGGGCGCGTGCTGCCCTACCAGGTCACCAACATCGCCCCGACCGCCAAGGACCCCAGGTTCATCGGCGCCGCCTACGGCGAACTGCTGTTCCAGGTCGACTTCAAGCCGGGCGAGAAGCGCACCACCGTCACCATCGAAAAAGCCGGCGCCACGGTGCCACCCTTCCCGGCCAGGACCGCTGCGCGCTTCGTGCCGGAACGCCTCGACGACTTCGCCTGGGAGAACGACCGGCTGGCGCACCGCACCTACGGCCCCGCGCTGGCCGCACCGGCGCCTGCGGGATCCGACAAGGAAGTGCTGGTCACGAGCGGCATGGACATCTGGTTCAAGCGCGTGCCCTACCCGATCGTCGACCGCTGGTACAACATCGGCCACGACCACTACCACGTGGACGAAGGCGAAGGCATCGACATGTACAACGTCGGCCCGACCCGCGGCGCCGGCGGCACCGGCATCTGGGACGGCCAGAAGCTGTACGTCGGCACCAATTACGCGCGCTGGAAGATCCTGGCCAACGGCCCGGTACGCACCGTATTCGAGCTGCACTACGACGGCTGGGACGCGCAGGGCACCAAGGTGTCCGAGGTCAAGCGCTTCACCGTGGACGCCGGCCGCTGGTTCGACCGCATCGACAGCAGCTTCAGCTTCGCCGGTCCCAAGCAGCTCATCGCCGCGGTCGGCCTGAACAAGCGTCCGAGCGACAAGGGCCAGGAAGTGAAGGTCGACTTCAGCCAGAACAAGCAGGACGGCAGCCTGGTGCAATGGGTGACCCAGAAGAGCTTCGGCGACTTCGGCGTGGCCGTGATCGTCCCGGGCGCCTCCGGCTTCGCCGCCGACGAGCGCAACGGCCTGGTGACGGCGCCGGTGGTCTCCGGCCAGCCGCTGCGCTACCACGTGGGCGCCGCCTGGACCCGCGGCAGCCCCTTCGCCACCCAGGCCGACTGGCAGCGCCACGTCGCCGAGGAAGCCGCGCGCCTGCGTGCGCCGGTAACGGTCAGCATGTCGGCGAGCCGCTGAGATGGCGCCGCTGTCCCGCCGCAGCTTCTTCAAGACCGGCGCCCTGGCTGCGGCGCTGCCCTTCGGCGTGCGCGCCGCCCAGGCCGCGACGCCGGCCGCACCGGCCGCACCGGCCGCCGCAACGGTCGCCGACCTGGCCTGGCTGGAAGGCGCGCCAAGCCTCATGACCGGCACCACCTTCGGCGTGCCCTGGCCGCGCGGCGCCCTGCGCAAGGACCAGGCGTTTGCCGTGCATGGCGCCGACGGCGAACTGGCCTGCCAGAGCTGGCCGATCGCCTGGTGGCCGGACGGCTCGCTCAAGTGGACTGCGCACGCACTGCCGGCCCAGGACGCCGCCCTGCCGGGTCGCCTGCAGGTCCGCCCGGGCAAGGCGCGCCTGCCAGCCCAGGTGCTGGCGGTGCAAGAGGGCCCGGACGCCATCGTGGTGAACACGGGCGTGATCGAATGCGTGGTGCCGCGCCAGGGCGCCGACATCATCCGCAGCATCCGGCGCAAGCTCGGTAACGGCGAGCGCGAGATCGCGCGCGCCGGCAAGCTGGTGGCCTTGAGCGACGACCAGCCGGACGGCAGCGCCGGAACGACGCGCCGGAGCGCCTACGAAAGCCGGCTCACCCGGGTCGCGCTGGAACAGCGCGGCCCGGTGCGCAGCGTGGTGAAACTCGAAGGGATGCACCGCGCAGTCGAAGGCGCGCGTTCCTGGCTGCCCTTCACGCTGCGCCTGTATTTCTATGCCGGCGCCGAGTCGGTGCGCATCATGCACACCTTCGTCTTCGACGGCGACGAGCAGAAGGACTTCCTGCGCGGGATCGGCCTGCGCTTCGACGTGCCGCTGCCGGACGAGGCCCATAACCGCCACGTGCGCTTCGGCGGCGAGCTGCAGGAGCACGGCGGCGGCCTGTGGGCCGAGGGCGTGCGCAACCTGACCGGCCTGCGCCGCGACCCGGGCGAAGCCGTGCGCAAGGCCCAGCTGGCCGGGCTCGGCATCGCCACGCCCGAGATCGCCGAGCGGGTGCGCAAGAACATGCACTACGTCCCGGCCTGGGGCGACTACAGCCTGTCGCAGCTGTCGCCCGACAGCTTCCGCATCCGCAAGCGCACCAAGGCCGGGCACGGCTGGATCGACGCGGCCTGGGGCCGGCGCGCGCCGGGCCTGGGCTACATCGGCGGCGCCAGCGGCGGCGTGGCCTTCGGCATGCGCGACTTCTGGCAGCGCCACCCGACCCAGCTCGACATCCGCAATGCGCATACCGACGCGGCCCAGGTCACCGTATGGATGTGGTCGCCCGACGCGCCGGCGATGGACCTGCGCTTCTACCACGACGGCATGGGCATGGACAGCCACGCCGAAGAGCTGCAGGCCCTGGACCTCACCTACGAAGACTACGAAAAAGGCTTCGGCACGCCGGTCGGCGTCGCCCGCAGCAGCGAACTGACCCTGTGGGCGCTGGATGCGACCCCGGCGCGCGAACGCCTGGTGCAGATGGCGGCGCAGGTCCAGACGCCGCCGCAGCTGGTGGCGGCGCCCGCCCACATCCTGGGCACCCGGGTGTTCGGCAACATGTGGTCGCTGCCGGACCGCTCGACGCCGGCCAAGGCCGCCATCGAAGACCGGCTGGACGCCCACTTCGACTTCTACCGCAAGGAAGTCGAGCAGCGCCGCTGGTACGGCTTCTGGGACCATGGCGACGTGCGCCACACCTACGACGCCGACCGCCACGAATGGCGCTACGACGTCGGCGGCTACGCCTGGGCCAACTCGGAACTCTCGCCCGACCTGTGGCTGTGGTATTCCTTCCTGCGCAGCGGGCGCGCCGACATCTTCCGCATGGGCGAAGCGATGGTGCGCCACACCAGCGACGTCGACACCTACCACCTGGGCCGCTTCGCCGGCCTGGGCACGCGCCACAACGTCCAGCACTGGGGCTGCAGCGCCAAGCAGGTGCGCATCAGCACCGCGGTCTACCGCCGCATGTACTACTACCTGACCGCGGACGAGCGCATCGGCGACGTGATGCGCGAAGTGCTGGATGCCGACACCCGCCTGGACGCGGTCGACCCGGTGCGCAAGCTCCCCAACGCGCCGCCCAAGGGCCCCTACCCGGTGCGCGCCAGCTTCGGCACCGACTGGGCCTCGCTGGCCGCCAACTGGCTCACCGAATGGGAGCGCAGCGGCAGCGTCAAGTACCGCGACAAGATCCTGACCGGCATGCGCGACATCGCCGCCATGCCGCACGGCTTCTTCAACGCCGAACGCATGGGCTACGAGCCCGACACCGGCCGCCTGCACAACATGATCGGCGACGGCGTCGCCGCTTCGCACCTGAATGCGGTGTTCGGCGCGGTCGAGATCTTCGACGAACTGATCAACCTGACCGGCGACAAGGCCTTCGAGAAGGCCTGGCTCGACTACTGCGAACTGTACAACGCGCCCGTCGAGGAACAGGTGCGCCGCCTGGGCAGCAAGCATGGCGGCACCGACGCCCTCTACCTCGGCAACTCGCGCATGACCGCCTACGCCGCCTGGAAGCGCAAGGACCCGGTGCTTGCGCGCCGCGCCTGGAAGGAGTTCACGGGCGGCGCCCGGCCCTATCCGCCCTTCGCGCCGAAGCGCATCGATGGGCCGGCCGTACTCAACCCGGTCAACGAAGTGCCATGGGTGACCACCAACGACACGGCGCAATGGGGCCTGGCCGCGATCCAGAACCTGGCCCTGGTCGGCGACGCCCTGCCGGCCACATAGAACCAGCACGAAAGTCGACACATGACACCACGCTTCCACGGCGCCCTGTGCGCCATCGCCGGCGCCGCCTTGCTGGCGGGCTGCGCGTCCCAAGCCACGGCGGACACCGCCCGGCGCTTCGCGTTCGGCGGCAGCGCGCCTGCCGGCTACACGCCGGTCGGCGCGTCCACCACGTATGAACCGGGCCGCGGCTACGGCTTCGAACCGGGCACACCCCAGGGCAGCTATTTTTCGGTCGACCTCCCGGAAGGCAACTACCGCGTGACGGTCACGCTGGGCGACGAGCGGCAGCCGGGCGTCACCACCATCAAGTCCGAACTGCGCCGCCTGATGCTCGAGAACGTCCAGACTGCCCCGGGCCAGACAGTACAGCGCAGCTTCATCGTCAATGTGCGCACCCCGCAGATCCCGGCAGCGGCGGGCGTCGCCGCCGGCGAAGTGAAACTCAACGTCCCGCGCGAGACCGTCACCGAAGCCTGGGCCTGGGACCGGCGCCTGACCCTTGAATTCAGCGGCGCCCGACCGGCCGTGCGCAGCATCGAGATCGCCAAGGCAGAGGTGCCGACCCTGTTCCTGCTGGGCGACTCCACCGTCAGCGACCAGCCGGGCGAGCCCTACAACAGCTGGGGCCAGATGCTGCCGCGCTTCTTCAAGCCCACGGTGGCGGTGGCCAACTATGCGCAGTCGGGCGAGACCTACCGCGATTCGCTCGCCAAGCGCCGCATCGACAAGATCCTGACCCGGATGAAGCCGGGCGACACGCTCCTGATGCAGTACGGTCACAACGACCAGAAGCAGATTGCGGCCGGCAAGGGTGGCCCCTTCACCACCTACAAGGCCGAGATCGGGACCCACGTCGAGATGGTGCGCGCACGCGGCGGCCTGCCGGTCATCGTCTCGTCGATGGAGCGCCGTCGCTTCGACGACGCGGGCAAGGTCGTGCTCACCCTGGGCGACTATGCCGAGGCGGCGCGCCAGTCGGCGCGGGAACTCGGCGTGCCCTTCATCGACCTGCATGCCATGAGCCAGACCATGTACGCGGCGCTCGGCGTCGAGGGCTCGAAGGCGGCCTTCGCCCTGCCGGCACCGAAGCCCCTCGACAATACCCATCACAACAACTACGGCAGCTATGTGCTGGCCAAGGCCGTCGTGCTGGGCATGCGTGAGGCCAGACTGCCGGTGGCCGCCCAGGTGGTCGACGATTTCGCCTTCGACCCGGCCCGTCCGGACCCGGTCGCGGGGTTTGCTGTGCCCCCCAGCCCCGGACGCACGCAGGAGCGCCCGCTCGGCGACGAAGCCAACCGCGACCTGCGGGCCGCCAAATGAAGCGCCGGAATGCACTCGGGGCGCTGGCCGCGCTGGGCGGCGGCGCCCTGCTGGCCGGCTGCGCGCCCCTGCTCCGGAAGGAAGAAGCACAGGCCTACCTGTTCGCCTACTTCACCGGCAATGGCGCCGACGGCCTGCACCTGGCCGCCAGCAGCGACGGCTACGTCTGGGAAGCGCTGCGCGGCGGCGCCAGCTTCCTCGCGCCGACGGTGGGCACGAAGCTGATGCGCGACCCGAGCCTGGTGCGCGGGCCCGACGGCCTGTACCACATGGTCTGGACCAGCGGCTGGAACGACAAGGGCATCGGCTACGCCTCCTCGCCGGACCTCGTGAACTGGTCGGCCCAGCGCGAGATCCCCGTGATGGCGCACGAACCGGCAGCCCTGAACGCCTGGGCGCCCGAGATCTTCTACGACCGAGGCCGCGGCCATTACCTGATCCTGTGGTCGACCACCATCCCCGGGCGTTTCCCGCAGACCGAGGGCCAGAGCGAAGAGAAGTACAACCACCGCATCTACGCCACCACGACCCGGGACTTCGCCAGCTTCACGCCCAGCCGCCTGTATTACGATCCGGGATTCTCGGCGATCGACGCCACCCTGGCGCGCGCCTTCGGAAAGGACTGGCTGCTGGTGAAGGACGAGACCCGCTATCCGCCCAAGAAGCACCTGCGCGTGGCCCGGGCGTCCGGCTTCGACGGTCCCTTCGGGGCGCTGGGTGCGCCGATCACGCCCTCGGGCCTGTGGAGCGAAGGACCGAGCGTGCTGCAGGTCGGGGACGAGGTGATCGTGTATTACGACGCCTACACGGCCGGCCACTACGGAGCGCTGCGTACGCGCGACATGCTCAACTGGGAAGACGTGACCGCGAAGTTGCGGTTTCCCGGGGCGGGGACGAAGCAGCGGGTGCGGCATGGGACGGCGTTTGCGGCGCCGGTGGAGCTGCTAGAGCGGATCAAGGCCGCAAAACCTTGAATCGTAGGGTGGGCGGCTTTGCCGCCCACGCGGTGATAGTTGCAATCAAGTCAGCCGCCTTGGCTGATCTTGTGGGAGTTGAACGCGTGGGCGGGAGACCCGCCCACCCTACGGACTCCGTTAGCGGGTTCCCTGGAACATCAAGCCGCTGTCGTTCAAGCCGAACTTGTACTTCTTGTTCATCTCGATGATCTCGGCCCCGGCCAGCAGCGCCGGGCCGTAGCCGTGCGCCGCCTTCACGCTGGTCGGACGGTAGGCGTAGAAGGCCGGGTCGAAGGCCATGCCGGTGCCCACGCAGATGCCTTCGATCTGGCCGCCCGCCGTCACCTTGCTGGCCACCGCGTTCCAGGCGTAGTTGGCCATCGGGCCGTACATCGCCGCGTCGACGTAGCCGCGGTTCACGGCGCGCGCGATCGCGTAGGTGTAGATCGCGGTGGCCGAGGTTTCCTGGTAGGTGTCGTTGCGGTCGATCAGCTGGTGCCAGAAGCCGTCCTTGGTCTGGTACGAGGCCAGGCCCTTGATGTGGGCGCGCAGCTGCTCCAGCACGGCCTTGTAGCCCTTGTGGTCCTTCGGCAGCACCTCCAGCACCTCGACCATGGCCATCACCGCCCAGCCGTTGGCGCGGGCCCAGTGGAATTCCGGATGGTCGCGCATGCCTTCGACGTAGCCGTGCATGTAGATGCCCAGCTTGGGGTTGAACATGCGCTTCGAGAACTGCAGCACCTGGTTGACCGCGTCGTCGTAGTGCTTGCGGTTGCCGGTGACCTTGCCCAGGTAGGCCATGGTCGGCACGCCCATGAACATGTCGTCCAGCCACAGCGTGTCCGGCAGCGGACGCATCTTGCGGCCGCCCTTGCCGTCCGGGCCGCCGCGGGCCAGCGTGCCGTCCTTCAGGCGGTACTCGTGCCTGGTGACGAAGTCGCCGCAGATGCCGATCATCTGGCTGTAGTCGACCTTGGTGCCGGCCACCTGGGCTTTCAGGAAGCTGTGGCACAGGGCGCCGGCATCGTCCAGCGCGTGCGGGTTCAGGAAGCTCTTGATCGGCGCGTGCGCGTTGGCGGTGTCCGCCTTCACCACCGGCAGGTAGGTCTTGGTCAGCTGCGACAGCAGCGCATGGCGCTTCTGGGTGTAGTCGGTATAGCGCTGGTCGCCGGTGGCCTGGCCGGCCGCCAGCATGCCCTGGTAGGTGACGCCCCATTCGTAGCTGGTCAGGCGGAAGTCGCCCGGCTTGAGCACCGCGTCCGGGTCGGCCTTGCTCAGGTCGGTGATCGGCGAATTGTCGCTCTTGTGGATCAGTTCCGCCGGGGTCGTGCGGTCCAGGTAGGCGAACACGCGGTCCAGCACCGCCTTGACCTCGTTCGCATCCATCGGCTGGTAGCGGGTCGGGTACTTCACGTCCAGTGCGTGCAGCATCGCATCGGCTGCGGCCGGACCTTTTTCCTGGGCGGCCGGCGCTTCTTGCGCCGCGACGTTCAGCGCCAGCGGGAAGCCGGCGGCCAGCAGGACCGCCATCAGGGTACGGCGCGGCAGGTGGGATTTCATCAGGGTGTCTCCTTTATTTCAACTGGTGGATCGTGAAGTTGTCGATGGTCTGGCGCGACCAGGTCGTGCGGAATCCCGTGTAGCCCCGGGTGTAGGGCTGGCGGTCGCGATAGGAAAGGACTTCGCGGCCGTCGATGCGCATGCGGGTGCAGCCGCGGTAGACCGCGATCTCGACCTGGTAGTCGCGGTTCGGCTCCAGCATCCAGTCCGGGCCGAGGCGCTCGCCGACCATCACGCGCTGGCCGCCGCCGTAGCGGCGCAGGCGCGTGGTCGTGTTGCCGTTGCCGCCGACGCCGGCATAGTACATGTCCAGGTCGTCGTAGTCCTCGAATTTGCCGGAGCGGGTGAACAGCGTGTTCCTGGCCGGGTCGCCCGCCATCCAGAAGTGGTTCAGGTCCGACAGGCGGTCGTTGGGGCCGCCATCCACCACCACCCGGCGGGTGTAGGCGACCAGGATGTTCCCGGACAGCGGCTTGTCGAGCCAGACGGTGGCGCCGGAATCGACGTCGATCACCAGGCGGCCGTCGCGGGTGCCGACGAAATTGCCCGGCTTGCGCGCGTACTCGCTGACGTAGCCCTTGAGCGGGCCCTCGAAGTCGTCGCGGTAGAGCAGCGCGCCGCGCTGCCCCCAGTCTTCGCAGGCCGCCTGCGCGCCGTTCGCGAGCAGCAGCATGGTGGCGATCAAGACCTTGCTCACTGGACGCCCGCCGCCTGGTCGGAAAAATAGGCGCGCAGCGGATTGCCCGGCAGCGCCTTCAGGCCCGCGACCACGCGCTGGGCGTTGAATTCGGCGCCGTCGGCGTTGGTATGGGTGCGCGCATCGGAAAAGAAGGTATCCACCCTGGCCGGCCCGATGGCGCGGTAGCCCTCGGTCACCAGCATGGTCAGGTCCATGAAATGGACGCTGCCCGCCTGGGCAACCTGCCGGCCCCACTCGGCGAAGTTGGCGAAGTCGCGCTCCTGCTGCCACTTGTCGCGGTGCGGGATCGGCGCGGCGATGACGACCGTCGCACCCCTGGCTTTCGCATCCGCGACGTAGCGCGCCATGTACCAGCCGAAGCTGTGCACCCGTTCCTTGCTGCCGTCGGGACGGGTGTCCTCGACCGTCTCGGGCCCGATGCCCGGCGCCGATGCGCGGTTCTTGTTGGCCGGGTCGCCGATGCGGCCGCCGTCGTTGTGGCCGAACTGGATCACGACGATGTCGCCCGCCTTGAGCTGGCCGAGCACGCGCTCCCAGCGGCCCTCGGTAAAGAAGGTGCGGCTGCTGCGCCCGCCGATGGCGGCATTGACCACGTTGATCCTGCGGGTATCGAAGTAAGGCGCGATGCGCTCGCCCCAGCCGATGGCGCCGTTCTGGCCGCCGCTCCTAACGGTGGAGTCGCCGACCAGGAACAGGGTCGGCAGCCTGGCGTCGCGCGGCGCTTCCTCGCGCACGGTGCGCGCATCGACCACCGGGCGCACGTCCTCGACAGGTTTCAGGAAGGCGTTCATGCGCGGGTCGCCCAGGGTTTTCAGCCCGGCCACGACCAGTTGCGCGTTGAGTGCGGCGCCGGCCCAGTTGGTATGGATGCGTTCTTCCGGCACGGAGGCCGGGAACATCTTCAGCACGGCCTCGCGGCCCATCTCGTCGTAGCGGCGCGCCGCCATCTCGTTCAGGTCGATGAAGCCGGTCTTTTCCTGGCGCGCCACCTGCTCGGCCCAGCCGGCGTAATCGCCCTTGTTGCGGCGGACCTTGCCGGCATCCGGGCCTTCTTCGTTCCACGCCTTGCGCGGAATCAGCGAGACCACCACCGGCGTCGCGCCTTTCGCGCGGATCTCGGCGATGAACTTGCGCAGGTACCAGCCGTAGCTGTGCACGGTCTCGCGCTTGCCGGTCAGGATGTTGTCGATGTCCTGCGACGCGTCGCCAATGCCGCGCAGGGTGCCGCGTGCGCGCTTGTCGTCGTTGACCGGTCCGGCGTCGTTGTGCCCGAACTGCATCAGCACGATGTCGCCCGCCTTCACCAGGGCCAGGCTGCGTTCCCAGTGGCCGCTGGTGATGTAGGTGCGGCTGGACAGGCCGCCGACGGCGCGGTTCACCACGTTCACCCGGGCCGGATCGAAGTAGGCCGCGAGCGGATTGCCCCAGCCCCACTGGCCGTCCTGGCCCTTGCCCTGGCCGTCGTCATGGCCGTTGCGCACGGTGGAGTCGCCGATCAGGATGATCGAAGGCAGCGCCGGGTTGGCCGGTTCGGGCAGCACGACCTGGGCACGGGCCGGATCGGTATTGACGGCGGCCGGCGGGGTTTGCGCCTGCGCCAGGCCGCAAGCCAGCAAGAGCATTGCGCCGGCACGAATCAGGGTGCCTAGGTAGGACATCGCGGGGTCTCCATGTGGAATAGTTTTCCCACGATTCTATGCGCCGCCGCTGAACCCGGCAGTAAAGACGCAGAAAGAATCAGCAGAATGATCAGACCTGAGCAAGTCGTGCTGGGAGAATGAGCGGACAACATCACAATATGGAGACCCCATGCCATCCCGCCTCGCCACCCTCTTCTGCCTTTCCGCCGCGCTCACGCTGAGCCTGGATGCTTCCGCCCAGATCGGCAAACGCTTCCCGTCCGAGCGCAAGCTCGTCAAGGACCCGGTCACCGGCACCATGCTCACCTTCCTGACCAGCAAACCGCACGGCGACTCGAAGATCTACCCGACCCACCCGCAATGGACCGCGGACGGCAAGTGGCTGGTGTTCCGCTCGCGCCTGGCCGGCAACGAAGCCATGGCGGTGAACGAGGCGACCGGCGACCTGGTGCAGGTCACCGAGGGCGGTTACACCGGCATGCTGAACCTCGCGCAGAAATCCATGAAGCTGTACTACATGCGCAACGCCGACGCCGGCCTGCAGATCGTGGAGACCGACCTGGCCCGGGTGTTTGCCGACAGCGCGCAGGGACGCATGCAGCCGGCCGGCGCCTACCAGCGCATCGTTTCCTCCCTGCCCGCCGAGCTGGAAGCCGGCGGCGACCTGGCCCTGGACGCCGACGAGGAGTGGGTCTACTTCAAGGTCGGCCCCGGCCAGGCCGCCAGGCACCTGGCGCCCGGCACCAGGATCGAACCGGCCTTCGGCCCGCGCAAGATGGGCGCCGGCCCGCAGGGCATCGCCCGGCTGAACGTGAAGACCGGCGAGATCAAGCACGTGGTCTCGGTGCCCTTCCAGGTCGGCCACATCCAGGCCAACCTGTGGAACCCGGGCGAGATCGTGTTCTGCTGGGAGACCGGCGGCAAGTCGCCGCAGCGCACCTGGACCGTGAAGGCGGACGGCAGCGGCCTGCGCCCGCTGTACCCGGAGGCGCCCTACGAATGGGTCACCCACGAGGCGGTGATCTCGAAGGACGAGGTGGCGATGGCGATCATGGGCCACCGCGCGATTCCCGGCGCGGCCAAGGCCGTGGATGCACCGGCCACCGACGTCGGCGGCGCCAACCCGGGCCAGGACGACGGCTGGGGCCAGACCGGCACCCGCGAGAAGCCGACCGGCCTGGCGATCGTCAACCTGCGTACCCGCCAGATGCAGATCGTCGGACAGACCGCATCTGGCAGCGGCCTGTGGCACGTGCACGGCTCCAGCGACGGCCGCTTCGCCGTGGGCGACGATTTCAGCCGCAGCGTCTACCTGATCGACCGCCGCTCGCGCGAAATGATGATGCTCACCACCGGCCACAAGACCACGGCCGCCGACCATACCCACCCGACCTTCAATGCGGACGGCACCAGAATCCAGATCCAGTCGGCCATGCTGTCGGAAGACGGCCGCTCGATGAACATCGTGGTGGTGCCGGTGCCGGAGGCCTGGCTCAAGCGCAAGTAAGTCAGGCAACTAAGTTAGGCAAGTGAGCCAGGCAAGTAAGCTAGGGGAGCGGCGTGATCGCGATGTTGCGCAGCTCGTAGGGTACGCCCTCGAGCTGGAAGCCGATCCGGCCGGCCCCTGGGTTCACCGCGCTGACGCGGTTCTGCGGCACGCCGTTGACCGTGACCTCGACCACGCCGTCGCGCGCCAGGATGTCGACGCTGTTCCACTCGCCGGCCGGGCGTTCGCTGTCCACGCCCGTGTGCCCCTTGATCGCCGGGTAGGCGCCGGGCGCCGTGGTGAGCGCTTCGGCGAACGAGGCGCCGGCCATCGGCAGGATGTCGCCGGCGAACCCGTGCTTGGTCTGCACCTGCACGCTGAGCGGCCAGGCGCCATCCTTCGGGCCGGACGCCACGTGCAGCAGCACCCCGGCATTGCCCGGCTTGCCCGGCCAGCGCCATTCGGCGTGCAGCCGGTAGTTGGTGTAGCTGGCGCGGGTGGCGATATAGCCGGCCGGCTTGCCGCTGACCTGGACCACACCGTCCGCGCCGCGGGTCCAGACCGAGGCCGGATCGACGCCTGGGGCGGCGACCAGCTCCAGCCCGTTCGCCTGGTCGAAGGGGCGCGCGCCCTGGCTGGCGCAGCCGGCGAGCACGCCGAGCGATGCGAGAATGCTGCAGAAATGTGAAAGCTTTACCATAAGAGGATATTCCCATGAATGAAAACAGGAGACGCACGATGACGCAGCTTGCTGCCGGCCTCGCGCTCACGACGATCGGATCCTTGCCCGCCGCGCTTGCCGCCACGTCGGCCGGTCCGCTGGTGCTGCCCTTGTGGCCGGAGGGCGTGCCGGACGCGAAACCCCAGCTCGGGCCCAACAAGGTCGACGACGAGGGCCGCACCACCAACATCACCGAGCCGACGCTGACCGTGTACCCGGCGGCGGTGGACCGCCCCAACGGCACCGCCGTCATCATCTGCCCGGGCGGCGGCTACGTGCGCCAGTCGACCCGGCGCGAGGGCGAGCAGTACGCACATTGGCTGAGCACCCTGGGCATCGCCAGTTTCGTGCTGACCTACCGCCAGCAGGAATTCGGCCATCCGGCGCCCTTGCGCGACGTGTTGCGCGCGGTGCGCCTGGTGCGCGCGCAGGCGGCGCAGTTCAAGATCCAGCCGGACCGCATCGGCGTGATGGGCAGCTCGGCGGGCGGCCACCTGGCCGCCACCGCCGGCACCCTGTACGCGCATCCGCTCGGCCGTACCGGCGCGGAACTCGACAAGGTCAGCGCCCGGCCGGATTTCCTGATGCTGATGTATCCGGTGATCGCCATGGAAGGACCGGCAGTGCATGCGGGTTCGCGCAAGGCGCTGCTGGGCGGCTCGCCATCCGCGGCCGACCTGGCCCTGATGTCGCCCGAGCGCCAGGTGACGGCCGCGAGCCCGCCCACCCTCCTGATCCATACCCAGGCCGACCAGGCGGTGCCGGTCGAGAACAGCATCCTGTTCTACCAGGCGCTCACCCGCAACAAGGTGCCGGCGGAGATGATGTTGTTCGAGCAGGGATCGCATGGAATGGGGATGCGGGATGGGCTGGGGACGGCGTCGAGCTGGCCGCGGCGGGCGGAGGAATGGCTCAGGATGCGCGGGCTGCTCGACAAGGCCGGATGATCGCATGCGGCCGGCTCTGCCGGCCTGCCGTTCAAGCAGCGATAAAATGGCCGCGCGGGCAACAGCACCGTCGTTTGAACGCGCGGTCGGCGACGCCGACCACCCTAGGCCATGTGGAACACTTGCGTGAGCGGCCATTCCTTCGGCCGGTTCCCCGGCTCGACTTCCATCAGGTCGGCCATGTAGTCCCACCAGCGCTTCATCACCGGATGTTCCGGCAGCGGCGCCAGCTGGTGCCCCGGGCGCAGCTTCATGACGGCGAACAGGTCCAGCGTCGCTTCGTCCAGGAAGATCGCATAATCGTGGATGCCGGCCTCGCTCAGCAGCGCGGACAGCTCCGGCCAGATCTCGTCGTGCCGGCGGCGGTATGCTTCCTCGTTGCCCGGCTTGAGCTTCATGCGGAATGCACGGGTAGTGATGTTCATGTCTTGTACGGCTCCATAAAAAAACGCCCCAGGCATGAACCCGGGGCGCCATTGTCACGACAGGCTCAGACGATGCCGCTGCTGCTGGCGCCGGCCTTGGCCGGACGGGCGCTGGCGACACGGTCGCGGTAGCCGCTGGCGCGGTAGGCAGCCACCGGGTCGGCGGCGCCCCCCTGGCGCACGCGCGCCATCGCCAGAATCGGGCTGACGTCGGTGCGGAAGGCGCGCTTCAGGCACTGGGCGGCCTGCAGCACGTCGTTCTGCTCCTGCAGGTCGGCCAGTTCCTTGCGGTCGACCAGGGCCGACTGCACGAACGAGCGCTGCACTTCGGCGGCGCTGCTCATCAGGCTTTCGATCGGGTCGGTCACGTTGTGCGACTGGTCCAGCATGTAGGCCGGCTTGAAGGCCGGACCGTCGCGCAGGGCGGCATCGGCCAGTTCGTTGAAGACCAGGAACAGCTGGAACGGGTTGATCGAGCCCGAATCCAGGTCGTCGTCGCCGTACTTGCTGTCGTTGAAGTGGAAGCCGCCGAGTTTGCCGAACTGCGCCAGGCGGGCCACGATCATCTCGATGTTGGTGTTCGGCGCATGGTGGCCCAGGTCGACCAGGCACTTGGCCTTCGGGCCCAGGGTGGTGGCGCAGGCGAAGCTGGTGCCCCAGTCGGCGATGGTGGTGGCGTAGAAGGCCGGCTCGAACAGTTTATGTTCGATGAAGATGTTCCAGTCGTCGGGCAGCGCGGCGTAGATCTGGCGCATGCTTTCCAGGTAGCGTTCCAGCGCACCGCGCAGATTGCTCTGGCCCGGGAAGTTGGCGCCGTCGCCGACCCAGACGGTCAGGGCCTGCGAACCGAGCGCCTTGCCCAGTTCGATGCATTCGATGTTGTGGGCCACCGCCTGGGCGCGTGCCTGGGCGTTCATCGAGGTCAGGCTGCCGTACTTGTAGCTGTGCTCCTGGCCCACCTGGTCCTGGAAGGTGTTCGAGTTGACGGCGTCGAAGCCCAAACCCAGTTCGTCGGCGATGCCGCGCAGCTCGGCGGCGTCGCTTGGCTTGTCCCACGGGAAGTGCAGCGACACGGCCGCGGTGGCGCGGCTCAGCTGGTTGATCACGCCGCAGTCTTCCAGCTTCTCGACCACGTTGCGCGGCTCGCCGCGGCCCGGGAAGCGCGCGAAGCGGGTGCCGCCGGTGCCGGCGCCCCAGCTCGGGACCGCCACTTCGAAGCTCTGCGCCAGCGCGGTCAGTTTCTCGATGTCCAGGCCGCGGCGCGCCAGCACCCCGCCCAGCGCGTCATAGTCGGCCTGCAGGCCGGCTTCCAGTTTGGCGTTCTGGTCCTGGACCAGGCCCGCGTCGATCAGGCTTTTCATATGTGTCTCCTTCATGCTGCGGTAGCAGGGGCGTAGCCCCGTGCTCCGCAGCCTTCTATTTTAGCGGGTGAATGCAGCGGCGTTGCCGGCATCGACGTTCAGGATGTTGCCGGTGCTCTTGCCCGACTTGTCGCTGGCGAAGAAGTACACCGCTTCGGCGATGTCTTCCGGCAGCACGCTCAGTTTCAGCATCGAGCGCTTGCGGTAGAACTCTTCGATGTCATCAAGGCCGATCTTGTTCGACGCCGCGCGCTCTTCCTTCCACTTGCCGTCCCAGATGCGCGAGCCCTTGATGACCGCGTCCGGATTGACCACGTTGACGCGGATGCCGTGCTCGGCGCCTTCCAGCGCGATGCAGCGGGCCAGGTGCAGTTCGGCGGCCTTGGCGGTGCAGTAGGCCGAGGCGCCGCTCGATGCAACCAGTCCGTTCTTGCTGCCGACGAAGACCATGCTGCCGCCCAGCTTCTGCTGCTTCATGATCTGGAAGGCGTTGCGGCTCACCAGGAAGTAGCCGGTCACCAGGATGTCCTGGTTGCGTTTCCAGGTCTCGAGCGAGGTTTCGTCCAGCGGCGCCGCCGAGGCGATGCCGGCGTTCGACACCAGCAGGTCGACGCCGCCGAAACGCAGGGAGGTGTCCAGCAGTACCTGGGCGACTTCTTCCTCGCTGGTGATATTGCCGCGCACGACCGCGACATTGTCCTTGCCGGCCACCTTGCCCAGGTCCGCTTGCGCCCTGGCCAGGGCCTCGTCGTCGATGTCGGTCACCATCACGCAGGCGCCTTCCTGCAGCAGCTGGCGGGCGACCGCCTGGCCGATGCCGCCGGCGCCGCCGGTCACCAGGGCGATGCGGCCGGCCAGGCTCTTCGGCTTGGGCATGCGCTGCAGCTTGGCCTCTTCGAGCAGCCAGTATTCGATGTCGAAGGCTTCCTGTTCCGGCAGGCCGACGTAGCTGTCGACGCCGTTCGCGCCGCGCATCACGTTGATGGCGTTGACGTAGAACTCGCCGGCGATGCGGGCGGTCGCCTTGTCCTTCGCGAAGGACAGCATGCCCACGCCCGGGATCAGGTAGATGATCGGGTTGGCGTCGCGGATCTTCGGGCTGGTGGCGCGCTTGCAGCGCTCGTAGTAAGCCGTATAGTCGGCGCGGTAATCCACCAGGGCCTGGTCAAGGCCGGCGACCAGGCGATCGAAGTCGGGCGCAGCCGGGTCGAAGTCCAGCACCAGCGGGCGGATCTTGGTGCGCAGGAAGTGGTCGGGGCAGGACGTGCCGAGGGCCGCCAGCGGCTTCAGGTCGGCGCTGCAGACGAATTCCAGCACGGCGGCGCTGTCGTCGAAGTGGCCCAGCTTGTATTCTTCCTGGCTGATCTTGCCGCGCAGCAGAGGCATCAGGCGCGACACCAGGGCGGCGCGCTCGTTCGCGGGCAGCGCCTGGGCGGCCTGGCCGCCGAACACCGGCTGCTGGATGTTCGCGGCCAGCCAGTCCTCGGCGCGCTTGATGATCGCCAGCGTGGTTTCGTAGCAGGACTTGGCGGTGTCGCCCCAGGTGAACAGGCCGTGGCCTTCCAGGATGATGCCCTTCAGTTGCGGGTTCTCTTGCGACACCTGTTCCAGCTTCAGGCCCAGGTCGTAGCCCGGACGCTGCCACGGCAGCCAACCCAGCTCGCCTTCGAAGATCTTGGCGGTCAGTTCCTTGCTGTTCTTGCAGGCGGCGATCGCGATGCACGAATCCGGGTGCATGTGGTCGACGTGCTTGTGGGCGATGTAGGCGTGCAGCGGGGTGTCGATGCTGGCCGCGCGCGGGTTCAGGTTGAAGGTGCAGTGCGGCAGGTAGCCGACCATCTCGTCTTCGTGCTCGAGGCCGCGGTAGCGCCCTTTCAGGGCCTGCAGCTTCGACATGTACAGGGTCGAGAAGCCGTCCAGCTTGATCGACCCCAGGTCGCCGCCCGAGCCTTTCACCCACAGCACCTCGACCTGCTCGCCCGACAGCGGGTCGGTCATGCTGACCTTGGCCGAGGTATTGCCGCCGCCAAAATTGGTAATGCGCAGGTCCGAACCGAGCAGGTTCGAACGGTACAGCAGCAGTTCCGGCTCGCTCAGGTTCGCGGCCACGCTGTCGTCCCAGCGTGAAGTGATCGGTTCACGCTGTTTCGTTTCGCTCATTGCGCCCATCAAATATCTCCAAGTTGATTGTTTTGTCATCGTCCGAACGGTCGATGCGTCTCTTTCGCATGTCCTGCAGCCGCCACGCTGTGCGGCACCGGAACACAGTAGAAATCAGCCGGGCAAGGGGTGTCAACGCGGAAACGATCAACTTGCTGACCATCTCGCAATCAATCATCCGCTTGATCGAATTGCGCGTTTGTGCGTTGCAGCGGAAGCAAATAATCAGTCGCTTGATCATTTGATGATTGACGTTACGGCAGTGCTTGATTAATACTTTTGTCACACACCGCGATTCCACTAGGAACGACGGACACGCCGCAACGAAAAACAGACGGCTTTCGGAGGAGACAACATGGTGAATCACAAACGCCGCAAGCGTTTGCTGAAGCTGCTTGCCGAGCATGGAACGGCAACGGTCCAGCAGCTTGTCGAATGGCTCAACGCATCCCCGGCGACGGTTCGTCGCGACATCAGCTGGCTGGCCGGCCGCAACCTGCTTACCCGCACCCGCGGCGGGGCCGAGAACCTGCTGCCGAAGACGCGCCAGTTCTCGCTGACCAGCGAAACCTTCCAGAACAACATCCAGTGCTTCGCAGCGCGCAAGCGCGCCATCGCCCGCCATGCGGCCGGCATGTGCAGCGACGGCGAGACCATCATCATCAACGGCGGCACGACCACCTTCATGATGGCCGAGTTCCTCACCGAGAAGCACCTGAAGATCCTCACCAACTCCTTCCTGATGGCCGAGCGCCTGCTGGTATCGAGCGAGAACGAGATCATCGTGCCGGGCGGGCGCGTCTACCGCGAGCAGAACGTCATCCTCTCCCCGTTCGACAACGACATCACCCAGCACCACTACGCCACCAAGATGTTCATGAGCGTGTACGGCCTGTCGCTGCTGGGGCTGATGGAAGCCGATCCGCTCCTGATCCAGGCCGAGAAGCGCCTGATCAGCCAGGCCGAGGAACTGGTGGTGCTGGCCGACAGCTCGAAGTTCGCGCGCAAGGCCGGCCTGATCCTGTGCGGCCTGGACCGCGTCTCCACCGTCATCACCGACACCAATGCCTCCGACAAGGCCGTGCAGCTGCTCGAGCAGTACGGCGTGAAGGTGGTCACCGTCGAACCCGACGGCGAACAGGCCGTCCTGAACACGCCGCGCTACGGCACCCAATATGACCTGCAGTCCGCAGCACTGATGGAGCTTTCCCATTGAAGATCAAGCCGATTAAACACTTCCTGCTCGCGGCGGCCGCCGTCGGCATCCTTGCCGGCCTGGCCGGCTGCGGCGAGAAGAAATCCGACCCGGCCGCGCCGCAACAGACGAAGATCGCGATGGTCGTGAAGAGCCTCGGCAACGGCTTCTTCGACGCCGCCCACACCGGCGCCAAGGAAGCCGCCAGCCAGATCGGCGGCGTCGAGGTGATCTACACCGGACCCACCACGCCCAGCGCCGAAGGCCAGATCGAGATCATCAACTCCCTGATCAGCCAGAAGGTCGACGCCATCGTGGTCTCGGCCAACGATCCGAACGCCCTGGTGCCGATCACCAGGAAGGCGATGCAGCGCGGGATCAAGGTGATCTCCTTCGACAGCGGCATCGCCCAGGGCGGCCGCCAGATGCAGCTGAACCCGTCCAATGCGGAGCTGATCGGCGAGAAGCAGATCCAGATGGCGGCCAAGGAACTCGGCGGCAAGGGCGAACTGGCGATCCTGTCGGCCTCGGCCCAGGCGACCAACCAGAACATCTGGATCGGCGTCATGAAGAAGACCCTGGAAAAGCCCGAATACAAGGACCTGAAGCTGGTGGCCACCGTCTACGGCGACGACCAGTCGGACAAGAGCTACCGCGAAGCCATCGGCCTGCTGCGCAGCCACCCGAACCTGAAGGCGATCATCGCCCCGACCACGGTCGGCATCGTCGCCGCCAGCAAGGCGGTCGCCGACGAAGGCCTGGTGGGCAAGGTGTTCGTCACCGGCCTGGGCCTGCCGTCCGAGATGGCCGGCCACGTCAAGAGCGGCGCGGTGCGCGAGTTCGCGATCTGGAACCCGATCGACCTCGGCTACGCCGCCACCTACGCCGCGCACCAGTTCGTGACCGGCAAGGCCAAGGCCGAACCCGGCGCCAGCGTCTCGGTCGGCCGCCTCGGCAGCGTGACCATGGATGCCAATGGCGAAGCCGCCCTCGGCCCGCCGTTCACCTACAACGCCGAGAACGTCGAGCAGTTCGCGAAGTTGTTCTGACCGACCCGGCTCCGCCGCCGCGCGACGCATGTCCCGAGCATGGCCGCGCGGCGCCTTTCACCTTGAGCGACACCCTATGCCAGTGACCCAACTGACAAGCCCTCCCCTACGCCGCGCAAACGAGGCCGCCGCCGATCCGGCCGGCGCCCCGGTCCTGCAACTGACCGGCATCACCAAGCGCTTCAACGGCGTCCACGCCCTGAACGGCGTGCGGCTCTCCATCCGCCCGGGCGAAGTGATGGCCCTGATCGGCGAGAACGGCGCCGGCAAGTCGACCCTGGTCAAGACCCTGACCGGCATCCACCGCCCGGACGCCGGCAGCATCCTGCTGGACGGGAAGGAAGTCGCCTTCGGCAGCCCGCAGGAAGCGATGGCGGCCGGGATCACCGCGGTGCACCAGGAAACCGTGATGTTCGACGAACTGTCGGTGGCCGAGAACATCTACGTCGGGCGCCATCCGACCCGCGGCCTGGCCAGGCGCATCGACTGGCACGACATCGAGCGGGAAGCCGAACGCCTGTTCGCGCGCCTCGAGGTGGCCCTGCCGGTGCGCGCCCGCGTGCGCGACCTGTCGGTGGCGCAGCGCCACTTCGTCGAGATCGCGCGCGCCCTGTCGCAGGATGCGCGCGTGGTGATCATGGACGAGCCCACCGCCGCCCTGTCGCAGCGCGAGATCCGCGAGCTGTACCGCATCATCGCGCAGCTGAAGGCGGCCGGCACCGCCGTCATCTTCATCTCGCACAAGTTCGACGAAATCTTCGAAGTGGCCGACTGCTACACCGTGCTGCGCGACGGCCAGTTCGTGGCCGAAGGCCGCCTGGCCGACATCGGCGAACCGGAACTGGTGGCCCTGATGGTGGGCCGCGCCGTGCACCAGGCCTACCCCAAGGCCGAGGTCGAGATCGGTGCCCCGCTGCTGGAAGTACAGAACCTGTGCCACCCGACCGAGTTCCAGGACGTCAGCTTCACCCTGCGCAAGGGTGAGATCCTGGGCTTCTACGGCCTGGTGGGCGCCGGCCGCTCGGAAGTGATGCAGGCCCTGTTCGGCCTCACCGGCAATGTGCGCGGCAGCGTGCGCCTGGAGGGCAGGGATGCGCGCTTCGGCGCCCCGCGCGATGCCATCGCCGCCGGCCTGGCCTACGTGCCGGAAGACCGCCAGCAGCACGGCGCCCACCTGAGCCAGCCGATCGCGCACAACATCACCCTGCCGATCCTGTCGCGCTTCGGCTTCTTCACCCGCGCCCGTGCGCAAAACCAGGTGGCGCGCCGCTTCGCCGAGCAGCTCGAACTCAAAGCCCACCACTTGCAGCAGAACGTCGCCGAGCTGTCCGGCGGCAACCAGCAGAAGGTGGTGCTCGGCAAGTGGCTGGCCACCGATCCGAAAGTCATCATCCTGGACGAGCCGACCAAGGGCATCGACATCGGCTCCAAGGCCGCGGTGCACCGCTTCATCAGCGAGCTGGTACAGCGCGGCCTGTCGGTGATCCTGGTGTCGTCCGAACTGCCCGAGGTGCTGGGCCTGGCCGACCGCGTGGTCGTGATGCGCCAGGGCCGCGTGGTGCGCGAGTTCGCGCGCCAGGACGCCACGCCCGAAACCGTGGTCGCGGCGGCATCCGGCGTCGACCTGAACGCAGCGAACGAGGCGGCAGCATGAACAAGAACCTGCTCAAGCAACGCGAGCCCCTGCTCGCCCTGATGGTGGTCGCGCTGGTGCTGCTGGTGGGCCTGCGCGCGCCGGTGTTCCTGAGCGCCGGCTCGCTGGCCAACCTGCTCACCGACAGCACCCTGCTGGTGATGCTGGCGCTGACCCAGATGCTGGTCATCGTCACGCGCGGCATCGACCTGTCGGTCGCCTCGACCCTGGCCCTGGCGGGCATGGTCGCGGCCATGCTGGCCGCCGCCAATCCGGCGCTGCCGCTGGCGCTCGTGATGCTGGCCGCCACCGCCACCGGCCTCGCCGCCGGCCTGCTCAACGGCTGGCTGATCGGCTACCTGGGGCTGCCGCCGATCGTGGTCACGCTCGGCACCATGAGCGTCTACCGCGGCCTGGTGTTCGTGATCTCGGGCGGGGCCTGGGTCTCGGCGCACCAGATGCCGGCCGGCTTCGTCGCCTTCCCCTTGCAGCGCCTGCTCGGCCTGCCGCACCTGGTATGGATCGCCCTGCTTGCCGTGCTGGCGATGGTGTTCGTGGCCCGCTACACCCGCTTCGGGCGTGACCTGTACGCGATCGGCAATGCGCCGCACTGCGCCGCCTACATCGGCATCCCCACCGCCAGGCGCCTGTTATGGACCTACGGCCTGTCGGGCATGGTCGCCGGCCTGTGCGGCTACCTGTGGGTGGCGCGCTATGCCGTGGCCTACACCGAGATCGCCTACGGCTTCGAATTCACCGTGATCGCCGCCTGCGTGATCGGCGGCGTCAGCATCGCCGGCGGCGTCGGCTCGGTACTGGGCGCCATGCTCGGCGCGCTGTTCCTGTCGGTAATCGGCAATGCGCTGCCGGTGCTGCAGGTCTCGCCCTTCTGGCAAAGCGCCCTGACCGGCGCCGTGATCCTGGTCGCCGTCCTGCTCAACGCCCGCGGCAACCGCCACCGCAGCCGCCAGATCCTGCCGCTGCACAAGCTTGACAACCTGAGGAGCGCCGCGTGAACGCGACCACCGCTGCACAAACCGCGGCCCGGACCGAGGCCCGGACCGACGTGGAGGTGGCGACCACCTCCCGCTACACCATCCTGGACCGCGAAAAGCCGGCCCTGCGCCACCTGCTGGGGCGCTGGGAGACCCTGCTCGCGGTGCTGCTGCTGGCGGTGTTCGTGGCCGGCGGCGTCACCCTGCCGCACTTCCTCGATCCCTACAACCTGCTGGACGGCACCGCCAACTTCAGCGAAAAAGCGCTGATCGCACTGCCGATGGCCTTGTTGATCATCTGCCGCGAGATCGACATCTCGGTGGCCGGCACCCTGGCGCTGTGCTCGGTGGCCATGGGCCTGGCCCAGCAGGCCGGCGCGCCCGCCGAGACCCTGATCCTGGTGGCCCTGGCCACCGGCACGGTGTGCGGCTGGCTGAACGGCTTCCTGGTGACGCGCTTCATGCTGCCCTCGATCGTGGTCACCATCGGCACCGTCTCGCTGTACCGCGGCCTGGCCAGCGTCGTGCTTGGCGACAAGGCTTTCACCAACTACCCGGAAGCGATGACCAACTGGGGCCAGGGCGTGTTCTTCGGCATGGTGCCGCGCAGCTTCGTGATCCTGCTCGGCTTCGCCCTGCTGTTCGCACTGGTGCTGCACTGGACCTCGACAGGGCGCCGCATCTACGCGATCGGCAACAACCCGGACGCGGCCCGCTTCTCCGGGATCGCGGTCGACCGCTACCGCCTGGGGCTGTTCATGCTCACCGGCGCCATGGCCGGCCTGGCCGCCTTCCTGCTGACCGGCCGCATCGGCAGCACCCGCCCCAACATCGCCACCGGCTGGGAACTCGAGATCATCACCATGGTGATCCTGGGCGGCGTGAGCATCGCCGGCGGGGCCGGCACCATCGGCGGCGTGCTGCTGGCCGTGCTGACCATGGGCGCCGTGACCTACGGCCTGGCCCTGGCCAACGTGCCCGGCATCTACATGACCATCGTGGTCGGCGTGCTGCTGCTCGCCACCATCGCCGTGTCGCGCCTGGTGCGCGGCAAACCGACCCGCCACTGACACAGGAAGCGCACGCAATGCAAGCAAGGACGGGCGACGCCCTCATCGTTCTCGACATCGGCAAGACCAACGTCAAGCTGGCCCTGGTGGACGCCGCCGGCCGCCTGGTCGCCGAAGAACGCCGCCCCAACGCCATCCTGCGCGACGGCCCCTATCCGCACCACGACACCGAGGGCATCTGGACCTGGATGCTGGCCACCTGCCGCAGCTTCGCCAGGCGCGCCGACGTCTCGGCGATCGTCCCGGTGACCCACGGCGCCACCGCCGCCCTGGTCGACGATGCCGGCCTGGTGCTGCCGGTGCTCGACTACGAAGCCGCGCTCCCGGGCTTCGACTATGCCGCGCTGCGCCCGCCGTATGCGCAAACCTGTTCGCCCCTGCTGCCGGCCGGCCTGAACCTCGGCCGCCAGCTGGCCTGGCTGCAGCACCATCATCCCGCACAGTTCGCCAAGGCGCGCCACATCCTGATGTACCCGCAATACTGGGCCTGGCGCCTGTGCGGGGTCGCCGCCGGCGAGGCCACCTCGCTCGGCTGCCATACCGACCTGTGGGACCCGCTGCGCCAGGACTATTCCAGCCTGGTGGCGCGCATGGGCTGGGAATCGAGACTGCCGCCCGTCCGCCCGCCCTCGGACGTGCTCGGCACCCTGCGCGCCGACGTGGCCGAGGCCACCGGCCTGTCGCCGGATTGTGAAGTCCTGTGCGGCATCCACGACAGCAATGCCTCGCTGGTGCGCTACCTGGGCTTCGATACCGCCGGCACGCCGCGCACCGTGCTGTCGACCGGCACCTGGGTCATCGCCGCCGCCTTCGGCGCCAGCCTGGACGGCCTGCGCGAAGACGCCGACATGCTGGCCAACACCAATGCGCTCGGCCAGCCGGTGGCCTGCATGCGCTTCATGGGCGGACGCGAATTCGCGGCCCTGGCCGGCGACCAGCCGGCCTCCTGCTCGTACCTGGAGCTCGAGCGGATGGTGGCGCGCGGCAGCATGGCCATCCCCTGCTTCGCCGACAGCGGCGGCCCGTTCGCGGGCCAAGCCGGGCGCATCGAAGGCCCGGCCCCGGTCGACGCCGGCGAACGCTTCGCGCTCGCCACGCTGTACTGCGTCCTGATGACCGACTACTGCCTCGACGCCCTGGGCGCGCGCGGCCCGGTCACGGTCGAGGGCAGCTTCACCGCCAACCCCTGGTTCGGCCCCCTGCTGGCTGGCCTGCGCCCGCAGCAGGCGCTGCGCTATTCGGACGACGCCAGCGGCACCACCTGCGGCGGCTGGCTGCTGCGCTACCGCGACGGCACGCCGCCGGGCCGGAGCGTGCCCAAGCCGCCGCGCGCGCTGGCCGGCCTGGATGCCTATCGGGCGACCTGGCGCGCGGCGCTGCAGCAGGCAGTTGCGCCGGTGGCCGCCGGCTGAGCAATACGATACAAAAAGACGGGGCGGCACACGGAATTCGAATCATTTCGCGCCGTTCTGCCTTTGCGCCCATTGAGATTGTTTCGTGATGCGCCCTATCCATCCCTTGCATGAAGCGGACGCCGCCCTAGACTGAATCCACCGTGCTTCCAGGCGAAGCGCGGCATCCCAACGGTCGACACCGCGCCGTCCGGCGCGACGCCTGTTCCGAAGGCCTATCGTCGCTTCGTGAAGGAACGATCATGCGTCCCCATTTGCTCCTGTTTCCCGCCGCCCTGCTGCTTGCCGCAGACGCAGGCGCCCAGAACATGCCTTACCCACCGGCCGACAGCGCGCCGATCACGTCCGTGCAGGTGACGGCCGCCGCCAAGCCCCAGCGCATCAGGCAGCGCGAGGCCGAGACGATTTCCGGCGCTTACGAGATGTCGAACGGCTGGTACCTGCGCGTCCTCACTTCGGCGCGCTACATCGACGCGATCATCGACGACCAGCCGCCCTTGCGCCTGGTCCCGGTCGCGCCCTACAGGTTCGTGTCGGGCGATGGCAACGTGACCATGGATTTCAACCACAGCCGGAACGACGCCGACCTGGTGATGAGCTACGTGCCGAACCGCAGCCTGGCCCAGCGCATCGTGATTTCCTCGCGTATGGCGCAACGCTGAGCGCCCGGCCGGACGCGATCCCGGTGTGCGACGGCGCGGGGCAGGCTGCCCGCCCCGGCCGTCCCGCGGGCACGCCCGGCTTACTGCATGATCTCCAGCTCGACCCCGCCGCGCACCGAGCGCAGCTCGACCAGCTTGACCGGCTCCAGCGCGTTCTCCTTGCGCCCGTCGGTCGTCACCGCCAGCGCCACCGTGTTCTCGCCGTTCGGGTTCAGGATGCCCGGCGGGATCACGAAGCTGCGCTGTGGCCCGACATGGGCGATGAACTGGCCCATATTCCAGCCGTTGACGAAGATGAGCGCGCGGTTCTCGCGCTCGGAACGCGGCTTGCTCGTGTCGCCGAAGGCCAGGCCCAGCTGCACGTCGTGCCCGCGCGGCAGGTCGAGCTTGAACTTCGTGCGCAGCCAGTAGGTGCCGGGCGCCGGCGGGGCGTCGGTGCTGCGCGCCGCCTGCCAGCCCTGGGCCGGGCTCGATGGCAGGTGCCAGCCCTGGCGTTCGCCATACAGGCCGCCGTTGTTCATCGGGCCGCGCAGGCGGTCCACCAGCGCTTCGCCGCCCTGCCGCCCCTGGATGCGCCAGGCGATCGGCACCGCGAAGCGCTGGCCGCCGCGCTCCGTGAGCGAAGCCGAGATCAGGCCGCGCGCCTCGCGGTGGAAGTCGTCGGCCATCAGGTTCCAGTTGTGCGCGTTGTTGCGCACCATGACCGAGATCACGTGCTCGCCAGGCTTCAGGGCGCCGAGCGAGAGCTTGATGCTGTCGGTAGTCTCCGGGAACGAGCGTCCGGTGTCCAGCTCGTGCTGGCCGACGTAGCGGCCGTCGATCCAGACCTGGATCAGGCCCGCGCCGCCGGCGCCGTAGAACAGTTCCAGCTGGTTGGCCTTCGGGTCGGTCGCGGTGAAGCGGCCGCGGTACCACACGTCGCCGTGGTGGAAGCCGTAGTCGCTCATCGCCAGGGTCGGCTGGCCACGCTCCGGCATGGTCCAGGTCTGGGCCGCCGAGGGGCGGCGGTCGGCCTGCACCCAGGCGCTGTCGTCGAAGCGCGGCGCGCTTTCCACGCTGTCCATGCGGCGGGTCCAGGCCAGGCGGCCCAGGTCCGGCAGGCTTGCCTTCTCCGGCCCCTTGAGGGTGCCGGCGCGCACGCTGCCGTCCGGCTGGCGCGTCAGGGCCAGGTCCTGGCCGTTGAAGCTGGCCGACTCGAACGCCGGTCCCCAGATCTCGATGGCGCTGTCTTCGGCAATGTCGCCGCGCAGGGCCAGCTTGCCCTGGCTCAGCGTGGCCGCGCGCACCAGCGCCGGCGTCAGCTGCAGGACGCGGCCGGCGCCGGTGTCCTGGGTCCAGAAGCGCAGGCTGGCCTGTTCGTCGGCCAGCAGGAGCAGCATGGGCGCGCGGCCGCCGCCCGAGATGCGCACCCGCGCCAGGCCGTCATGCACGTAGTTCAGCACCAGGTCGCCCCGGGTGGCGTCCCAGCGCGATTGCACCTGCCCGGCCAGCACCTCGACCGTCGGTGCGCTCGCGTAGCGCAGCACGGTTTCGCCGGCCAGGCGGTCGCGCCCGTGCAGCAGCACGATGTCGCGCTCGCCGTTGCGGAAATGGGTCTGCAGTTCCGAGGTCGAGTACACCAGGTGCTGGCGTTCCATGTCGTAGGCGGCCAGCAGCATGCGCGCATCCTGGCCGCGCAGCGTGGTGCCGAAGCTGTATTCGCCGTCGCGGGTAGCCAGCTTGACGCGGAACGCTTCCTCGCCCTTGCCGTCGCCCGGGTTGTGGGCCGCGAAGATCAGGTGCGTGCCGAGGCGCCGGTTGATGTTGTGGTAGACCTTCACCTTGCCGTCGGCGGGCGCCAGTTCCGGGCCCTTGTCCATCTCGGCCAGCACCTGCTCGGCCGCCTGCACGAACATGCCCTGCTGCTTCAGGGCCAGCGCTTTCGGGCGCAGGCCGCGGTCTTCCGAGATCGGCGCCCCGTAGTCGTAGGAGGTGTACACCACCGGGCCGGCGAGCCAGCCCCAGGAGGTGCCGCCGAAGGTCATGTAGACGTTGTGGATGGTGATGCGGTTGATCAGGTTGGTGCCGTAGAAGACCCGCTGGTAGCCCTTGCCCTGGCGCTCGGCGGTGCAGGCATAGGTGCCGTTCGAGCCCCAGTAGTCGAACCAGCCGCCGCCGAGCTCGGCCGCGAAGCCCGGCGTATTGGGCGAGCTCAAGGCGCCCACCTTGCCGGTGCCGCTCGCGTAGATGCCCCAGTCCGGCGCCTTGTTGGCGCCCGCCGGGTTGGCGAACACGTCGCAGCTGCCGCCGGGATAGCCGTCGAAGGCATAGATGTCGGTCGGGCCCTGGTTGGCCCACGGCGCGCTCGATTCCTTCGGCGCCCAGTCGGGCAGGCGGCCGGCGGCGTTGTGGAAGAAGGGCACGCTGATGCCGTCGAGCCGCGCCTTGCGCGCCAGGTGCTCCATCTGGCGCACATGCTTGGGCTCGACCTTGCCCAGTTCGTTCTCGAGCTGGTAGGCGATCACGTTGCCGCCGCCGTCGCTGGCCTGGTGGCGCGCGATGATGGCGTTAATCTGGGTCATCCATTCGTCCACCGCCGACAGGTAGACCGGGTCGTCGGTGCGCGCTTCGGCGCGGCTGCGGAACATCCAGCCGGGATAGCCGCCGCCGGTCAGTTCGGCGTTCACGTAGGGGCCGGTGCGCGCGATCACGTACATGCCCTCTTCCTCGGCGATCTGCAGCGCGCGCTCGACATTGCGGATGCCGGAAAAATCGTACACGCCGGGCGCCGGCGAATGGTAGCCCCAGTCGAAGTAGAAGGCCACGCCGTTGAAGCCGAGCGCCTTCATCTTCTGGATCACGTCGCGCCACAGCGAAGGGTTGGGCAGGCGGAACGGATGGATCTCGCCCGACCACACCACGATACGCTTGCCGTCCACCTTCAGCGAATACTGGTCCCAGGCGATCGTCTTCGGACGCCCCTTGGGTGCGGCGACCTTCTCGAAGGCCTTGGCTTCCTCGCCCATGACGCCGAACGAGGACGCCATGGCGGCGGTCCCAAGCAGTCGGCCCGGTGCGCTCCAGGTCCGCCCACCGTCCTGGCTGTCGGCGAACCAGGCGCGCTCGCCATCCGTGCTGCGGGTGTACAGGCGCAGCGTCGGGCCCAGGCGCACCAGCCCGGCCGGCGCCAGCTTCGCGCCCTGCGCGTCCTGGCTCGTTAGCTGTTCGATGCGCCACGGTCCGCCCAGCGCGGCCGCGCGCGCCAGCACCAGGCGTCCGCTGGCGACCTCGCGCGCGACGGCGACGTAGCCGTCGGCGCCGGGAACGACGACGGTGTCGGCATAGCCGTCCTCGAGCCCGCGCATCGGCGCCGGCGACCCGAAGTTGGTACGGTTCGCGTCCGGCGTCAGGACATGGCTGCCGCGCCCGATGGTGACGACCAGGTGGAGCTGCCCGTCGGCGGCGCGAACCCAGCTCGGCGCGCGCACCGCGCTGGAAGCAATGCGGACTTCGCGCAATCCTTCCCAGCGCCGCAGGTCGGGCGACGCGGCCAGCCCGATCGTGCCCGGCGCGCCGCCGGCATGGGCCAGCAGGTAGCCGCCGCCATCATGCGCGAGCGCCGGGTCTTGCAGCTTGCCCGACGGCGGCGTCCAGGTTTCCGATGCGAGCGAGGTGAAGTTGACCCCGTCCCGGGAAGAGAGGATGCTCAGCGCATTGGCGGCGCCGGCCGTGAGCGCGGGCATCAGGACCACCTGCCCGGACTGGGCGGCGGTGCGCGCACCGGGCGTGCCGGCCTGCTGCCCCGACCCTTGCGGAATACCCAGTTCCTGCGCGCCGGCCGCGCCGCCCAGGGCGGCGGCTGCGGCAAGAACGACGGCGCGCATGCGCCAGGACTGCCTGTCATCGGTACCCTCGAACCACTTCATGCGCGCTCTCCCTTGTGTGTGCGGCGGCCCGGCCATCCCGCGGCGGTGCCGCCGGTCATTGTAGGGGCTGCGCCGCCGATTGATCAGCGCGGCGGCGAAAGAATCAGGGCGCTGAGCGGATGTACTGACGCGCCCCGCCGACCGCTCAGGCGGATGAGTATTTCGCGCGCGCCGGCGCAGGGCATGTCGATTATGCAAAGATTGGCACCGCGGCGCCCACCCCGGCGCGCCGCCCGCCGTGGCGCAGTAGCGCCGGCCGATAACAAGGACAGTGCGCAAGCAGGCTGCCGCCACTTCCAAGACGAGACACCGCTACCCAATGAATTCGTTCTCTTCCCTCGACACCGCCGTCTTCCTCATCTATTTCGTCATCGTGGCCGGCTACGGCATCTGGATCTACCGAAGGCGCAACGGCTCCGGCAAGGCGTCGCACGACTACTTCCTGGCCGAGGGCTCGCTGACCTGGTGGGCGATCGGCGCTTCGCTGATCGCCTCCAACATCTCGGCCGAGCAGTTCATCGGCATGAGCGGCTCCGGCTTCCGGATCGGCATGGCCATCGCGGTCTACGAGCTGATGGCGGCGGCCACCCTGATCATCGTGGCGGTGTTCTTCATGCCGGTCTACCTGAAGAACCGCATCTACACCATGCCCCAGTTCCTGGAGCAGCGCTACGGGCCCAAGGTGGCCACGGTGATGGCGGTGTTCTGGCTGGCCCTGTACATCGTGGTCAACCTGACCGCGATCCTGTACCTGGGCGCGCTGGCGATCAACAGCATGGTCGGCATCGGGGTGCTGCCCTGCATGCTGTTCCTGGCGGTGTTCGCCACCATCATCACCCTGGGCGGGATGAAGGTGATCGGCTACACCGACGTGATCCAGGTGTTCTGCCTGGTCATCGGCGGCCTGGTCACCACCTGGATCGCGCTCGACCTGGTGGCGCGGCTGAGCGGCGGCGAAGGCGCCATGGTGGGCGTGCGCGAGCTGTTCCAGCGCGCCGGCGGCCACTTCGACATGGTGCTCTCGCGCGACAACCCGAACTACATGGACCTGCCGGGCCTGTCCACCCTGATCGGCGGCATGTGGATCGTCAACCTCAGCTACTTCGGCTGCAACCAGTACATCACCCAGCGCGCGCTGGGAGCCAGCCTGCCGACCGCGCGCAAGGGCCTGCTGTTCGCGGCCTTCCTGAAACTCTTGATGCCGGTGATCGTGGTCCTGCCGGGCATCGCCGCCTATGCGCTCGACCAGGGCGGCGTGCTGGGCGACTCGCTGCGCCAGGGCGGCGAACTCAATCCCGACCGCGCCTACCCGACCCTGCTCGCGCTGCTGCCGGAAGGCCTGAAGGGCGTCGCCTTTGCCGCCCTGACCGCGGCCGTGGTGGCCTCGCTGGCCGGCAAGGCGAACAGCATCGCCACCATCTTCACGCTCGACCTCTACCGTCCGAAATTCCGCCCCGAGGCCAGCGAGCGCCACATGGTCTGGATCGGCCGCCTGACCGTGGTCGCCGCGATGGCCATCGCCGTGGCGATCGCCCCGTTGATGGGCATCGACAAGAAGGGCGGCTTCCAGTACATCCAGGAATACACCGGCTTCGTCTCGCCGGGCATCCTGGCGATGTTCCTGCTCGGTTTCTTCTGGCCGCGCACCACCGGGGCCGCCGCGATGTTCGCGGCCATCGCCAGCGTCGGCCTGTCGATCGTGCTGAAGTTCCTGCCCGACTTCGTCGACCTGTCCTTCCTGGCGCCAATCGGCTTCGCGGCCAACAACGGCGGCGGCGTGTACGAGATCCCGTTCCTGGACCGCACCCTGATCGTATTCCTGCTGATCGTGATCGGCATGGCCATCATCAGCCTGCTGGGCC
Organism: Massilia sp. X63; assembly: GCF_041023745.1. NCBI lineage: Bacteria > Pseudomonadati > Pseudomonadota > Betaproteobacteria > Burkholderiales > Oxalobacteraceae > Massilia > Massilia sp. X63. The sequence continues at coordinate 295,769 of NZ_JBFTEF010000001.1, read as the reverse complement.
GCCAGCCACACTCGCACATCGTCAAGGTCGAGCGCAGCCTGTTCAAGGTGGAGCCGGGCTTCGCCTTCGGCTCGGCCGTCGTGTGCCTGATCCTGGTGGCCGTCTACGCGGCCTGGTGGTAGCGATGCGCAAGCCGGCAGGGTGGGCGGCCTGGCCGTCCACCCTGCGAACTACCGGTCGGCGACCGGCTCGCCGAACTCCGGCATCCCGTCGGCCTTCCAGCGAATCGCCTGGGCGCGCGTGTGGCGGTTCGGATCGCGCAGCGGCTCGCCCACGATGTCGCGGTAGTTGCGCGCGTGGTAAACCAGGATGTCGGTCTTGCCGTCCGGGCTGGTGGTAAAGCTGTTGTGGCCGGGGCCGTACTGGCCGGTGGCGGCGCTGCTGCGCAGGACCGGCAGCGGCGACTTGGTCCATGAACGCGGATCCAGCAGGTCGGCATCCACGGGCGCGCTGAGCAGCCCGAGCGCGTAGTTGGCGTCGGTGGCGCTGGCCGAATAGGTCAGCAGCACCCTGCCGTTCTTCACCAGCACCGCCGGCGCCTCGTTCACCTCGTGGCCGATCTTTTCCCAGGCATGTTCCGGGCGCGTGAGCAGCACCGCCGGCTGGCGGATCGCCAGCGGCCCGTCCATCTTCGCCAGGTAGATGTTGGTGCCCTTGCTGCCGTCGGCTGCACGCTGCGTCCACGATAGATAGCGCTGGCCGCGGTGCACGAAGGTGGTCGGGTCCAGCGCGAAGCTTTCCCAGCCGGTGCGCAGCTGGCCACGCTCGACCCACTCCCCTTCCAGCGGATCGTCCGCGCTGTTCTCCAGCACGTAGAGCCGGATCTCCCATACCTTGTCGGCGCGGCCGGCACTGAAGTACAGGTACCACTTGCCGTCGATGCGGTGCAGTTCGGGCGCCCAGATGTGCGCGCCCATCTCGCCGCCGGCGTGCTTGCGCCACACGGTCTTCGCTTCGGCGGCGCCCAGGCCGTCCAGGCTGCGCGCGCGGCGCACTTCGATGCGGTCGTACTCGGGCACGGTGGCGGTGAAGTAATACCAGCCGTCCGCATGCAGGGTGACGTGGGGATCGGCGCGCTGGCGCACCAGGGGATTGGCGAAGCCGGTCTCGCCGGCGGCGCAGAACGGGGGAACAGCCAGCAGCGCCAGGATGGCGGCGGCAAGCACGGTAGGTCGGTTCATGGGCTCTCACATCATGAAAAAAGCCAGTCACCGCGAGATGACTGGCAATCGGGACACGCGGTCCAGACAGGAAGAGTCAGGAGAAGACGATCAGAGCTTGACCGACACCGTGAAGTAATAGCGGCGTCCGGCCCAGGCCAGTTCGTTCAGGCGGAAGCTGTCGCCGGCATCGGTGCGTTTCACTTCGTCGGTCAGGTTCTTGCCTTCCAGGGCGAAGGTGATGCTGTCGTTGTAGCGATACTGGACCTTCGCATCCAGGAAACCGGTCTTGGCCTCGAACACCGGGTTGCCCGACACGTCGTTGTTCCCCGTGAAGAAGCGGTCGCGGTAGCTGTAGGCCAGGCGCGCGTTGATCGGGCCCTGGTCGTACCACAGCGACAGGTTGTAGGCGTTCTTCGACATGCCCGGGTAAGGCAGCACGGTACCGTCCAGGACGTTCAGGCGCTCGGTGCCGGCCGCATACTTGTAGTCCATGCGGGTGTAGTTGGCGTCGACGCCGAAGCCGCTCAGCCAGCCCGGCAGGAAGGTCAGCGCGGTGCGGCCGGCGATCTCGATGCCCTTGGTGGTGGCGCCCTCGCCGTTGACCGGCTGGGTCACGTCGAACAGCACGCCGTTCTTGAACAGGTCCACGTTGCGGGTCAGCACGCGCTCCATCACATAGCTCGTGATGTCCTTCTTGAACAGGGCCAGCGACAGCTGGCTGTCCTGGCTCGGGTAGTACTCGAAGCTCAGGTCGGTGTTGGTGGAGCGGTAAGGCTTCAGGTCCGGGTTGCCGGCGGTGCAGTCGTCGGTACCGTCGCCGCCGAAGGCCGGGTTGCCGCTGCCGCGGATGCAGGTCGCGTTCGGGGCCAGGAAGTCCATGCGCGGACGCGCCATCGCCTTGGCCCAGCCGGCGCGCGCCACCAGCTTGTTGTCGATCAGCCAGACCGCACCGTTAAAGCTCGGCAGCACGTCGTTGTAGGTGTTCTCGACGGTGGCCACGGAATTGCTCACGACGATGTCGCTGTAGGTCGAGCCCCCTGCGTTCGGGGTGCGCTCAGAATAGCGCGCCAGGCCGGTGGCGCGGTCGCGGGTGCGGACGTAGCGCACGCCGACGTTGCCTTCGACTTCCTTGCCGTACAGCTGGGTGGCGTAGTCCAGGCGCAGGTAGGTGGCGGCGATGCGCTCGTCGACCGCGAAGGCCGGGATCTGCGGATACACATTGCCGTCGCTGCCCGGCGCGTTGCGCAGGTAGGCGTGGTTGAAGTTCGAGGTATCGAAGAACGGCGCCGCATTCGCGTACACCGGCGACATCCAGCCCGAGGGCAGGCCGGCGACCTTGTCGTAGCCAGAGAAGAACGTGCCCGGCGAGCGTCCCTGCACGGCGGCGACCAGGGCCGCCATCTGGGCGGCGTTCAGGTAGCGGGTGCTGAAACTCGAGTTGATGAAGGTCTGGGCGTCGTTCGGACGCTGGGCCGAACCGGTGTACAGCGGATCGTAGACCGCGGTCTGGTTCACGTTGGCGCCGCGCACGTTGATGTCGTCGGCGGTCGAGCTCAGGTTGGCGCCGTTGCTGGCCAGGTAGCCGCCGCCGTTGTACTGCTCCGAGCTGGACTTGCGCGCCTGGACGCCGAACCAGGCCTTGGTGAAGAAGGGGGTGTCGAGGCGGTACTTGAAGTCGAGCTTGGCCTGGCTTTCCTTGTTCTCGGTTTCGCTCGGACGATACTGGAGCTGGGCCTGCACATACGAGTTCGGACTATCCGGGCTGTAGCCTTCCGGGAAGGTGAAGCGCGGGATGCTGTCCGCACCGAGCGCCACTTTCAGGCCCGGCGCGTTCTGGGTCAGCACGATGCTGTTGCTGTTGCTGTCGTACAGCGACTTCGAGGTGCCGAACAGGCCGACCACTTCGAGCGCGCCGCGCTTGAAGTTGAAGCCCGAGGACGCATAGCGCGAATCGATGTCGAGCTGGAAGTCGCGCGCCGAGCTGCTGAACGCGCCCTGCCCGCCCACGCCGGCGCCGAACAGGCAGGAGCCGACGACGTATTCGGTGACGTGGTGGTTCTGCAGCACCATGCCAGGCGTGGCGCCGGTCGGGGCCGTACAGGCCCCGGCGGTGGTCGGCACGCCGGTCGCGGCGTTATAGACCGGCGCGCGGCCGGTGTTGGCCAGGCGCCCCGCGTTGGCGAAGTCGGTGCCGAAGTTGCGGTCGTTCAGGCGCTGGCGCTGGGTGTTCGCCTGGTAGCTGGCCCAGGCGTTGAATTCCTTGCTGAACGCGTATTGCGCGGTGATTTCTCCCGACGAGCGCTTGTGGTCGCGGGTCCAGATGCCGTAGCGCGCGATGCCCGGCGAATAGTCGTACCACTGGCTGCGGCAGGCGGTCTGCTGCGCCATGCTCAGGCCCGTCGCCGAGCAGCCGGCGACGCTGCCGATGCCGGCCACGGCCGGGTCGCGGCTGACCACGGTCTTGTCGGGTGACTGGTCCCAGTCCTGGATGAAGCGCCAGGAGGTGTTGCGCGCGTAGTCGTTCTGGGTCAGAACCTTGTCGTAGACGAAGTTGGCCATCAGGCCCAGCTTGCCGTCCAGGTACTTGTCGGCCATGTACAGGTTGCCGCGCGGCTGGACGCCGCCGCGCGAGGTCGAGTGCTCGGCCGAGATGCTGGTGCCGATGGTCGGCTTCTTGAAGTCGAGCGGCTTGCGCGTGGTGATCTGCACGGTGCCGCCCACGCCGCCTTCGGTCATGTCGGCGGTCAGGCCCTTGAACACGTCGATCGAGCCGATCAGCTCCGAGGCCAGTTCGCGCAGCTCGGCGCCGCGCCCTGCCCCGCCACTGGTGCCGAGCACCGACATGCCGTTGATCTCGATGCGGTTCAGGTCCGGCTCGACGCCGCGGATCGCCACTTGCGAGCCTTCGCCGAAGTCGCGCGAGAGCTGCACGCCGGTGACGCGCGACAGGGCCTCGCCCACGTTCTTGTCGGGGAACTGACCGATGTCCTCGGCCACGATCGAATCGGACACGGTGCCGGCGTTCTTCTTGCGGGTGATGGCCGAGGCCACCGACTGGCGGGTGCCGGCGATGGTGACGACCGCCGGTGCGGCCTGCTCACCGCTGGTGGTGGCGGTGCTGGAGCCGGTGGCGCCCGCGCCGGACTGGCCTTGGGCGGTGGAGGCGGAGCTGGCAGCGGATGCGGATGCGGCAGCCTGCGGCTGGGTGCTTTCCTGCGCCAGCGCGGCTTGTGCGGCGAGCAGGGTGAGCGCTGCGGCGACTGCGCGGGCGCAGCGGGTCGGGTACAGCACGTGCGTGCCGGTCGTGGTACGAGTCATCGGTGTCTCCATTGGCTCTGTAGTTTGAAATGCGGCTAGGCCTTGAAAACATTCTATGTGCGTAACAACGCGACAATCCATCCGGCATCGAAAGAATCACCGAACTGATCGAAACGGCAAAATTGCATCGCCAAGCGATCAATACGCTGATTGTTTGCCCATGCGCGCCCGTAAACACCGAAGGCCGCCGTCGAGACGGCGGCCTTCGGCCTGGTGCTGCGGTGGGTACGGCGATGACTACTGCAGGCTGCTTATCCGCCGAACTTGAAGTTCAGGCCCGCCATGTAGGTGCTGCCGGCATACGAGTCGGTGTACACGTTCGGGGTGCCGTCGGCGAACACCGAGTAGCCGCCGGTGTTGGAACCGGTGTGGGTCTTGCCCAGGTTGCGCCCTTCCAGGAAGAACTCGACGTTCTTGTTGAAGCGGTAGGCGATCTTGGCGTCCACGTAACGGGTGCCGAGGCGGAACAGCGGCGCACCCGGGCTGTAGGTCGGATAGCGCACGTTGGTCATGCCGACCACCGGATAGTTGTTCACCGAGTTGGTGTTGCAGCCCGAGGTGCACGAGAAGGTATCCGCCTTCACCTGCAGGCCCACGCGCATCGACAGCGCGCCGTCGTCGTACCACACCGAGGCGTTCCAGGAGTGGCGCGGCTCGCCCGCCACCGGCAGCAGTTCGCCGGTGATCAGGTCGCGCAGGCCGCCGCCGTTCAGCGTCGCCTTGTTGCGGGTGTAGTTCGCGTCCACGCCGGTATAGCGCAGGTACCAGGGCAGGACGGTGAAGGCCAGCTTGGCGGATACCTCGAAGCCCTTGCGGGTGAACGGGATCTGGTTGGTCCAGCGGCGCTGGGTGAACACCAGGTCGGCGAGCGGCTTGCCGGTCTGCGGGTCGACCGCGTTGGAGCCGGCGAAGGGCTTGATGTCGTCGACGGTCTCGATCAGGGTCGGGGCGCCGGTCACGCCTTCCTGCTTGTAGACGGCGCCGGCCAGCATGATGTCGCGGTTGGCATACCATTCCAGCGACAGGTTCTGGTTATGGTTGGTCAGCGGCTTGATCTCCGGGTTGCCCATGACGTCGGTGCAGCGCATTGCGGTTTCGTTGCCCTCGGAATCGAGGTCCACCAGCTTGCGGCCGTCGTATTCGCAGGTGCCGTTCGGGATCAGGCGGCCGGCGGCCGGACGCGCGATGGTCTTGCCCCAGTTGTAGCGCAGGACCAGCTTGTCGGGAATCAGCCAGGTGTTCAGGTTGGCCGACGGCAGGTAGTCGGTGGTCGTGGCATTGATCGCGGTGTCCTTGCGGTACACGCGGGTGCTGATCCCGGCCGCGTTGTTCGGATCGAGCGGATTGTAGGCGGCGGTCGGCACGATCGAGCGGAAGGTCAGCTGGCCGCTGCCCACCACCTTGGTGCGCACGGCGCGCACGCCGACGTTGCCGTCGAAGACAATGCCGAAGGGCAGCGCGCGCTGGGTGAACGGCAGGCGGTCGACCTCGAAGTTGGCCATCATGTAGCCGGCATCGACGGTTTCCACGATCGCGTTCACCGGCTGCTGGTACATCTTGCCGTCGCTGCCGAGGCACTCCTTGATGCAATCCAGGTTGTAGTTCGGCACGCCCAGCAGCGCGTAGACCTTGTCGATGTCGAACTCGGTCCAGCCATTGGTCAGGTTGCCTGGGCGGTCCGGGTCGCCCGCATAGAACTGCGCGGTCGGCTGCTTGGTATAGCCCTGGTTGAACAGCGCGCGGTACTGGTCCGGCGAGATGACGATCGTGCCCTGGCGCGCGGCGCGCGGATCGGTGCTCGGGTTGTAGCCGTACTGGCAGGGACGGCCGCCCGGCGCCAGCGAGCCCGGCGTGTCCTCGCACACCTGGAAGGTGGTGCGCAGGTTGTTGGTCGGGACGTAGATGCCGGGGATGTAGTCGGCCGCACCGAAGGTGCCGACGGCGTCCTGCACGGTCGGCCCGCCGGTGCCCCAGTGATCGTAGCCGCTCTTGCGGCGGTTGTAGCCGACCTTGATCGAGGGGATGAAGGGGATGTACTCGTCGGTGTAGACGTCCACGTCCAGCTTGGCCGTCTTTTCATACGACTCGTTGATGCGCGGGTTCTGGAACGACAGGGTGGTGGCGCCGTTCACGCGCGGCAGCTGGGCCGCGGTATAGGCGGGAGCGCCCGGGGTGGTGAAGCTCGGCACGACCGCGGCAGCCGCGGGCTGGTTCGCGAGCGTCAGCCAGTTGTTCGGGTTGCTCAGGTCCACCGAGCCGGCCGGCGTGTAGTTCCAGATCCCGTTCGGCAGCACGGTGGCCTTGGTGGCGCCGAGGTAGGCGCTCTGGCCCATGCGCTTTTCGTAACGGAAAAAATCGGACTTGGAATCGCCGATCAGGAACTCGGCGCGCACGATGCCCTTCCTGTAGGTGCCGCCGGCCTGGGTATAACTGGATTTGGTGCCGGTGGTGATCGTGGTGTTGTCGACGCCGTAGACGCCGTCCGAGAACTCGAAGCCGGTGACGTGGTGGTTGCCGTCCACGGTCACCGAGCCCGGGTTGACGTTGGACACCGCGCCGTTCAGGGCGCCGGTGCTGCGGTAGGTCAGCTCGTTCGGATAGAGGTAGTAGCCGGAGGCCGGATTCAGGGCGCGGGTGCCCCAGGCGCCGTTGGCCAGCTGGGTGCTCGAGATGGTGTCGACGAAGGGTGCGCCGGAAAAGCCGTTCGGGCCGCGCACGGTGGCCGGATTCACAGCCACGCCGCCGTAGCCGAGGTTGGTGCTGTAGGAGATGACGTCGCCCTTGCTGCGGCTATGCTTGGCATAGACGGTGAGCGCATCGTTGACTTTGAAGTCGAGGCGGATGTCGCCGCTGGTGCGCTCGTCGTTCCAGCGGTTGACGAAGTAGCGGGTATTGCTCGGCACCCAATCGTTCCACTGGCCCAGGCAGCTCAGCAGCGCCAGCTGGGTGATGTTCTGGGCGTTGGTGCGGCCGTTATTGCCGGTCGCGATCTGGGAAGCCACGTTGGCCGGCAGCAGCGGGAACTTCTGGTAGCACTCGGCCTTGGTCTTGGCGGCCGCCGAACCTTCCAGCACGTCCTTCGGCGTCATGCTGGTCCAGTTGCCCTGCGCCGCGTTACTGTACGGGACCGTGTAGAACGGCGTGGTCGAGGCCGCGTCGTTCAGGTTCAGGGTGTCGGGGCGCAGCGCCACCGTCTTCTCCGGCGAATTATCGAAGTCCATCGGGCGATACTGGCCCACCACGCCGCTGTTGCCGCCCTGGTTGATCGAGTGGGCTTCCTGGTTCACCTTGCTCTTCGAGAGGTTCACCAGCACGCCCAGGCGGTCGTTCATGAACTTCTTCGCGCCGATCAGGTTGAGGTTGGGATTCTTCTTCTTGTTGAGCGAGTTCTGCTGGGCCGCCACGCGGAAGGACAGGTAGTCCTTCTTGAAGTCGAGGCCGTTGCGGGTCTGGATGCGCACGCCGCCGCCGAGCGAGCCTTCGGTCATGTCCGCGGTCGAGCCTTTCACCACGTCCACGCTCTTGATCAGGTCCGAGGAGAGCTGGCGCATCTCGACCGCGCGGCCGCCCGAGGTGTCGGCGCCGGCCGAGATGCCGCCCAACATGTCGGCGCCGCCGGCCTGCTGCACGCCCATGCCGTCCAGTTCCACCCGGGTCAGCTCGGGGCCGTTGCCGCGGATCGACACGCTGATGCCTTCGCCGAATTCGCCGCGGTCGACCGCCACGCCGGCGATGCGCGAAATCGCGTCCGCCACGTTGCGGTCGGGGAAGGCGCCGACGTCTTCGGCGATGATCGAATCCTGCGCGGTGGCGGCGTTCTTCTTGCGTGCGATGGCGCTGCGCTGCGATTCGCGCGAGCCCACCACCAGCACCGTTTCCATGGCGTCCGGCGCGGCCGCGCCCGCGGACTTGGTGGCCGAGGATGCCTGCGCATCGGCCGGCGCGGCGGCGGCTTGCTGCGCGTACGAGCTGCCGCTCGCGACGAGCGAAGCCAGCGCCATGGCGACTGCCTGGCTGAGACGTTTGACGGGGAATCTGAGCTGGGAATCGGGTGACATGTCTCTCTCCATATTTTGATTTATCGGGGCGCCGTGCCGGATCTCCCGGCCGGCGCCCTCATCTCGTTACCCGCAGTGTGCGCAGCTTCGCGACAGGCGGTCACGGTCGACGCCGTCGATTGTTATTGAAGAGAGTCAGGACAACAACATGGTTTGGCGCGCACGCGCCAAACACTCACGGGCCTGAGCGGTTGGTGCGAAACCGCGACGTTTGCCGATGGCGACCGATGCCGTTTATGACATCGCAGAGCCACGCTGGGTTATCGCTCGGGCGCGATCTGCTGGCGGCACAAGCATCTGCGGGTCGGATGCCGATGCACGCGATGCCTGCTTCGCTCAAGCCGCCAGCGGCGCGGGCTGGTAGTCGGCCGGCGGCAGCAGGTCGGGACAGCGCACGCGCAGGGCGTCGATGGCGCTCGGGCTGCCGGACAGGTGGCGGCGCGGCCGATGCAGTGCGCGATCTCCGTATGCCGGCCCGGGTCGACCGGGCCTGGCCGGTCATCGGCGGGTGCATGCGGCGCAGGCGGTCCAGGTCGCCGCTGCGGCCGCGGCTCAAGGGCCACAGGTCGGGCAGTGCCGCGGCGTCGTACATGCGGAGGTGGAACGCCATGTCGAGCGCGGTAAAGCCGGCCAGCGGTCGAGCGATGTTCGGGAATTACTCAAGATCGTGAGCGTTCAGGGAAGGAACGTTGACACCTGCTGCGAATAAGCCGGTAATGGCATCCCGATTCGTTCCAACCAGTGCACAAGATCATGAGCAAACCATTCAAACGCATCCTCTTCACCGGCGCCGGCGGCAACCTGGGGCGCCGCCTGCGCGAACGCCTGCACGACTTCGCCGACATCGTGCGCCTGTCCGACGTGGCCGCGGGCGTGGAAAGCCTCGGCCCCGCCGGCCCCGGCGAGGAACTGGTCGCCTGCGACCTGGCCGACCGCGAGCAGGTCATGCGCATGTGCGAGGGCGTGGATGCGATCCTGCATTTCGGCGGCGTCTCGACCGAAGTCGAGTTCGCGCCGATCATGCAGGCCAACATCCTGGGCATGGTCAACCTCTACGAGGCCGTGCACAAGCTGGGCATCCGGCGCGTTGTCTTCGCCAGCAGCAACCACACGATGGGCATGTACCCAACCAGCGAGCGCGTCGACGCCGGCATGCTGCCGCGCGCCGACGGCTACTACGGCCTGTCCAAGGTCTGGGGCGAGAACCTGTCGCGCTACTACTGGGACCGTTTCGGCATCGAGACCGTGTGCCTGCGCATCGGCTTCTGCTTCCCCGAGCCGAGCACCCACCGCCAGATGGTCACCTGGCTCAGCCTGGACGACATGGTCGCGCTGCTGCAGCGCGCGCTGGTGACGCCGCGCGTCGGCCACACCATTACCTTCGGCGTCTCGAACAATCCGGGCAGCTGGTGGGACGACCGCCACGCCCGCCACCTGGCCTTCCAGGCCAAGGACAGCTCGGCCCAGTTCATCGGCAATCTTCCACAGGCAGTCGACTACCCGCCGGCGGACGATCTCAGCACCTTCCTGCAAGGCGGCCCTTTCCTGAACATCGGCCCTAAGTATCCGTCATGAAAACGCTTGCCTGTGAACGCGCCGCCGGCCTGATCGCGTTTGCGCTGCTGGCGCTGCCGGCAGCTGCCGAGGTGCGCCTGCCGGTCGGACATCCGATTCCGTCGAATCCACGGTCGCGATAAAAGACGTCGCATACCGCGCCGTTCTCTTTTTCTATTAACGCAAAAGCGCCGTTCCCGCGAAGGCGGGAACGGCCGTTAGCGCAGCATGCAGGGCCGCTTGTTGTCGAACTTCCAGTTCGGAATCAGGTACTGCATGGCCACCGCATCGTCGCGCGCGCCCAGGCCCATGTTGCGGTAAGCCTGATGCGCCTTTTCCAGCTCGACCGGATCGAGCTCGATGCCCAGGCCCGGCCTGGACGGCACCTTCACCTCCCCGCCTTCGATCCTGAGCGGCTCCCTGGTGATGCGCTGGCCGTCCTGCCAGATCCAGTGGGTGTCGATCGCGGTGACCTTGCCCGGCGCGGCGGCGCCGACGTGGGTGAACATGGCCAGCGAAATGTCGAAGTGGTTGTTCGAGTGCGAACCCCAGGTCAGGCCGAACATCTGGCACAGCTGGGCCACGCGCACCGAACCCTGCATGGTCCAGAAATGCGGATCGGCCAGGGGGATGTCGACCGACTGCAGCTGGATCGCGTGCGCCATCTGGCGGAAGTCGGTGGCGATCATGTTGGTGGCGGTCATCAAGCCGGTGGCGCGACGGAATTCGGCCATCACTTCGCGGCCCGAGAAGCCGTTCTCGGCGCCGCAGGGGTCTTCGGCATAGGCCAGCACGCCGTGCTTGTCGCGGCACAGGCGCACCGCTTCGGCCAGCGACCAGGCGCCGTTCGGGTCGAGCGTGACGCGCGCCTGCGGGAAGCGCTCGTGCAGGGCCACCGCGGCTTCCATCTCCGCGTCGCCCGACAGCACGCCGCCCTTGAGCTTGAAGTCCTGGAAGCCGTAGCGCGCCTGCGCCGCCTCGGCCAGCGCCACCACCGCTGCCGGCGTCATCGCCGCTTCGTTGCGCAGCCTGAACCAGGCGTCGCCGGCGCCCTCTTCGCCGCGGTATGGCAGCTGGGTGCGCTTGCGGTCGCCGATGTAGAACAGGTAGCCCAGCATCGGCACCGCGGCGCGCTGCTGGCCTTCGCCCAGCAGGGCCGCCACCGGCACGCTCATGAACTGGCCGAGCAGGTCGAGGAAGCACGATTCCACCGCCGTCACCGCATGGATGGCGGTGCGCAGGTCGAAGGTCTGCAGGCCGCGCCCGCCCGCATCGCGGCTGGCGAATGTGCTGCGCATCGCGTTCAGCACCGCGTTGTACTCGCCCAGCGACTTGCCGACGACGAGCGGACGCGCATCCTCCAGGGTCTGGCGGATCGATTCGCCGCCCGGCACCTCGCCCAGGCCGGTATTGCCGGCGCTGTCCGTGAGCACCACCACGTTGCGGGTAAACCAGGGGCCGTGGGCGCCGCTCAGGTTCATCAGCATGCTGTCCTGGCCGGCGACGGGGACGACCCGCATGGCGGTAATGACGGGGGCGCCGCTGATGTTCGTGCCGCTCGAGTTCGAATTCATGGATGACTCCAAAGTGTGGAACGAATGATTATTTGCTGCGATAGTAGTCGGCCAGCACGCCGAAAGCCTGCTTGCGCACACCGGTCTCGGACAGGATGCCCTTGCGGTTCCAGCCGTTCTGGAACACCGGGTGCTCGCGCCGCGGCGAACGGAAATCCTTCAGGATCCAGGGCGACATGCCGCGCAAGGTCGGAATCCGCTCGGCCATCGCCAGGGTCTGGCGGTAGTACTCGGCCTGGTATTCCTCGGTGAATTTCTTCATGCCGTCGTTCCGATAGCCGGCCAGCGCGTCGGCGCCGAACTCGGACAGGATCAGCGGACGGTCGCCCGGCAGCTTCCACTTGAGCTTCGCGACTGCGTCGAGGGTGTCGCCACCGTACCAGCCGGCATAGGTGTTCACGGCCAGCACGTCGAGCTTGTCCACCAGCGGGTCGTCGATGGCGAGCGCGTCGCCGTCGTGCTTTACCAGCAGGGCCGCGCTCACCAGGCGGGAGGGATCGAGCCGGCGCACATTGTCCGCCATGGCGCCATGGAAGCGCGTGCGCGAGGGCGACACCGGCGTCTCGTTACCGACGCTCCACATGATCACCGAGGCGCGGTTGCGGTCGCGGTAGATGGCCTCGGCCTGCATCGCGAGCGCCTTGCGCAGCACCGCCGGGTTGTCCCAGTCCACCGTCCAGTACACCGGGATCTCGCTCCATACCAGCAGGCCCATCTCGTCGGCCAGGCGCACCGTGGTTTCCGAATGCGGGTAATGCGACAGGCGCACGTAGTTGCCGTTCAAGCCGTGCTTGATCTCGTGCAGCAGCGCGCGTGCGTTCGGCTCGGTCATGTTGCGCGCCGGGTTGGGGCCAAATTCTTCTTCGTGCAGCGAAATGCCGCGTAGCCAGACCGGCTTGCCGTTCAGGAGAATCTGGTTGCCTTTCACGGCAATGGTGCGGAAACCGACGCGCTCATGCAGCTCGTCGCCGGCCGCCTCGACGCGCACGTCGTACAGGGTCGGCTTCTCGGGCGACCAGCGTTCCAGCCCCTTCGGCGCCGCCAGCTCGAAGCTGGCGCGGCCGCTTGCATCGGTCACGGCGCGCACGCTGGCGAGCGCGCCGATGGCCACCGTCACCGCCTGCCCGGCGGCCTGCGGGCCCTGCAGGCGCACCTCGCCGGCGATGCGGCCGTCCGGGCGCAGGCCCACGTTGGCGTCGTCGATGAAGGTGGCGGGCGTCGTCACCAGGCGTACCGGGCGGGTGATGCCGCCGTACAGGTCCCAGTCGGTGATGAAAGTCGGGATCGACTGGGCGTCGTGGGTCGAGTCGACGCCCACCACCAGGCGGTTCTCGCCGGCGCGCAGCGCCTCCGTCACCTCCAGCACGAAGGGCGTGAAGCCGCCTTCGTGGCGCCCGACTTCCTTGCCGTTCAGGTAGACCCAGGCGCGGTAGTTGACCGCCTCGAAGCGCAGGAAGGCGCGCTGGCCGGCCAGGGCCTGCGCGCTGAACTTGCGCTGGAACCAGATCAGGCCATCGTAGTAGCGCAGCTCGGGCGTGGCCGCGTTCCACGCGCCGGGTACGTTGACGATCGGGCCGCGGTCCATGTCGAATTCGTAGAAGTCCACCCCGCCCTTGGCTTCGCCGGCTGCGACGTCGATGTCGCGGTAGCGCTGCATGCGCGATTTCGCCACCCAGCCGTTGATGTCGGTGAGGCCGGTGCGGTACAGGTCCTTCGAATACGTCCATTGGCCGGACAGGTCCTGGCCGCCGCGGTGCAGCGACCCGGTGAGCAGGAAGGCGGGGCGCAAGTCGTCCGCCATCGCCGGCTGGCAGGCGAGCACACCGATGACGATCCAGAATGCTGCGAGGAGTTTTTTCATGTTCAGGCAAGTAGGGACTGGGGCGCCCCGTCCGGAGAAACACGTGCGGATGGGCAGTGATATATTAGTATTCATACGGAGTATAGATCGGTATCGGCCCGGCATACGATCAAGTTCGTGATCGTGCCCCTGCCGCCCATGCTTCTCCGTATTCACTTACGCCGACACCTCGATCAAGGCGCTGATCGATTGCATGCGGCCTATCGACCCTGAACCCTTCCTGGATTAGACTCGACTGAGAAGCACTAATATATTAGCACAGCACCCACCGGCACGGAGACATGCGCTTGCTTACCCCACCACTCGCCCCATCGACGCTTCCATCCCGCAGGCGCTTCCTGCGCTCGGCCACCGCCCTGCCCCTGCTCGCATCCATTCCCGGCCTGTCCGCCGCGGTCACCGCGAATACCGGCGCCAGGCCGGCGCCGGTGTCCGGCACGGCCCTGCGCTGGCTGGACGGCAAGGCGCCGGCCCGCTTCGAGGGCTGCACCCTGGGCGTGCCCTGGCCGCGCGGCAGCTTGCGCCTGCCGGCCAACAAGCGGCTGGCGCATCGACAGCTCGATTTCAACCTGGGGGAAAACGGCCCGGCCATGCAATCCTGGCCCTTGGCTTACTGGCCGGACGGCTCGCTGAAGTGGACTGCCCACGCGATCGCGGGCGGCATCGATGGCCGGCGCACGGCCGACAGCTTCGACTTGCGCGCCGGCGCGCCGGCGCGCGGCACGGTCAGCGTCAAGGAAAGCGCCGACGGCGTGCTGGTCAGCTCCGGCGAACTGGCCTGGGCGTTGCCGCGTGCCGGCGAGTGCCTGGTGCGCAGCGCGACCCGCGCGGGCCGCGTCACGATGCAGAACCTGAAGCTGGTGGCGCTGCGCCAGGACGGCCCGCAGCTGGAAGCAAGCGGCAGCGTGTCGCGCCAGCGCTTCACCAGCAGGATCACCGCCATGACGCTCGAGCAGAGCGGCCCGGTGCGCGCCGTCGTCAAGTTCGAGGGCGTGCACGGCAACGGCAGCCGCGACTGGCTGCCGTTCTCGGTGCGCCTGTACTTCTATGCCGGCTCCGACAGCGTGCGCATCGTGCACTCCTTCATCTACGACGGCGTTCCGGACAGCGATTTCATCGCCGGCCTGGGCGTGACGGCCCAGGTGCCGATGACCGACCCCAGCTACGACCGCCACATCCGCTTCGCGGGCGAAGGCGCCGGCGTCTGGGGCGAGGCGGTGCGCCCGGTCACCGGCCTGCGCCGCGATCCGGGCCAGGCTTACCGCGAGGCCCAGGTGGCCGGCAAGGCGCTGCCGCCGCTGGCGGGCATGGCAAAGGCGGTACAGGACGGCCTGCAGTGGGTGCCGCAATGGGGCGACTTCTCGCTGGCGCAGCTCTCGCCGGACGGCTTCACGCTGCAGAAGCGCCTGGGTTCGGGCCGCGCCTGGATCGATTCGAACGCCGGGACGCGCGCCAAGGGGCTGGTGTACGCCGGCGCGGCGTCCGGCGGCGTGGCGCTGGGGCTCAAGGACTTCTGGCAGCGCGCCCCGGTGCAGCTCGACGTGCGCCAGGCGGCCGACGCGATGGCCGAGCTAACGGCCTGGATGTGGTCGCCCTCCGCCCCCGCCATGGACGTGCGCTCCTATCGCGGCGAAGACGGCATGGATACGCACGAGAAGCAGATCGCCGGCCTGAACATCACCTACGAGGACTACGAAGCCGGCTGGGATTCGGCCACCGGCATCGCCCGCAGCTCCGAACTGCAGCTGTGGGTGCTCGGGTCCACGCCTTCGCACCAGGCGCTGTCGGACATGGCCGAACAGGTCGCGCGGCCGGCCCGGCTGGCGCTGGCGCCGCAGCGCATCCACCAGTGCGGCGTGTTCGGCGACTGGGACCCCGTCGACGCCGGCACGCCGGCCCGGAAGCTGATCGAGGAGCGCTTGGCCCTGCAGCTGGACCAGTACCTGCGCGAAGCCGAGCAGCACCGCTGGTACGGTTTCTGGTCCTACGGCGACGTGATGCACACCTATGACAGCGACCGCCACATGTGGCGCTACGACATCGGCGGCTATGCCTGGGACAACTCCGAACTGTCGACCGATCTGTGGCTGTGGACCAGCTACCTGCGCACCGGGCGCGCCGACCTGTTCCGCTTCGCCGAAGCGATGACGCGCCATACCGGCGAGGTCGACGTCTACCACCTGGGCCGCTTCAAGGGCTTCGGCACGCGCCATGCGGTGCAGCACTGGTCCGATTCGTCGAAGCAGCCGCGCGTGTCGAACGCCGCCTACCGCCGCATCTACTACTTCCTCACGGCGGACGAGCGCGTGGGCGACCTGATGCGCGAGCTGCTCGATTCCGACCAGGACCTGCACAAGGTCGACATCGCGCGCAAGCTCAAGACGCCCGGTGCGCGCCCGGACGCCTTCGTCGGCGCCTCGTTCGGCACCGTCTGGGGCTCCTTGATCTCGGCCTGGCTGGCGGAATGGGAACGCACTGGCGACACCCGTTGGCGCGACAAGATCGTGGCCGGCATGCAGAGCATCGCCGCGCTCAAGTACCAGTGGTTCGCCGCCGGCGCGCCCTACGACCACCGGACCGGCCGCTTCCAGGGCCCCGGCGACAAGGCCTCGTTCTCGAACCTGAACGGCGTGTTCGGCGTGGTCGAGATGAATTCCGAGCTGCTCACCCTGGTGGACGTGCCCGCATACCGCAAGGCCTGGCTGCAGTACTGCCGCACCTACAATGCGCCGCGCGCGGACATCGTGGCCCTGCTGGGCAGCGATCCGGGCGGGCGCGGCATGAGCGACACCAATTCGCGCATGACCGCCTATGCGGCCTATCACGAGCGCGACCGCGCGCTGTCGCTGCGGGCCTGGCGCGAGTTCTTCGCCTCCGACTGGCTCAAGCCCGGCAACCCGCGCAACGCGGTGCGCCGCATCGACGGTCCGGCCGTGCTGCGCCCGCTCGACGAGATGACCGGCATCAGCACCAACGCCTCCGCGCAATGGGGAGTGGCGGCGATCCAGCACCTGGCGCTCGGCGGCGAGACGCTGGACGAAGCGGCGCGTGCCGCCGGGCTGCTGCGCTGAGCGGGCCTATGCGGGCGGCATGAAATGCGCCTGCCGCTGAGCGGGCGGCACTTTTGCGGGCGGTGCAGGGCTATCATCGACGGATTCGACCACTGCCGGAGTCCCGATGCGCCTTGCCCCCTTCGCCCTTGCCCTGACCGTCCTGCTGGCCGGACCGGCCCATGCCGACAGCCTCGACGACGCCCTGCGCAAGGAGATGAGGCTGCGCCACGTGCCCGGGCTGAGCGTGCTGGTCATCAAGGACGGCAAGGTGGTCAGGGAACAGGGCTATGGTGTGGCGAACCTCGAACACGGGGTGCCGGTCACGCCGCAGACCGTGTTCCAATCGGGTTCGGTCGGCAAGACCTTCACCGCGGCCCTGATCCTGCTGCTCGAGCAGGACGGCAAGCTCAAGCTCGACGATCCGATCTCGCGCCACCTGCCGGACACGCCGGCCGTTTGGGACAAGATCACGATCCGCCACCTGCTGACCCATACTTCCGGCCTGGACGATCCGTACCGGATCATCGACTTCCGCAAGGACTATACCGACGCGGAGCTGATCGCGCTCGAGGCGACGGTGCCGGTGCGCTTCGCCCCCGGCGAGAAGTGGGCTTACAGTAACATGGGCTACCACCTGCTGGGCTTCATCGCCAACCGGGCCGGCGGCAAATTCTACGGCGAGCAGCTGCGCGAGCGTATCTTCGCCCCGCTCGGGATGGGCGCGCGCGTGATCAGCGAAGCGGACATCGTTCCGCACCGCGCTGCCGGCTACGAGTGGAAGAACGGCGCCTACCAGAACCAGTCCTGGGTGGCGCCGCGCCTGAACACGACGGCCGACGGCAGCCTGTACCTGACGGCGCGCGACCTGGCGCGCTGGGACCAGGCCCTGTACGGCGACCGGATCCTGGATGCGCGCCTGCGCGCGGCGAGTTTCACCGCGGCCAAGCTGAACGACGGCACCGACGCGCCCTACGGCTACGGCTGGTTCGTCGACACGCTCAAGGGCCGCCGCCACATCTCCCATGGCGGCGCCTGGCAAGGCTTCCGCGCGCAGCTGTGCCGCTACGTGGAAGACGGGCTGACGGTGGTGGTGCTGGCCAATTCGGACAACGCGCGCGCCAAGCGTTTCGCCCACATCATCGCGCGGCACTACGTGCCCACGCTGTTCGATGCGCCGCCCAAGCCGATCGCCGACCAGGACCCGGCCTTGACGGCGCAGGTGCGCGCGGCCGTCGCCAGCCTCGCAGCCGGCCAGTTGCCCGCCGGGCTGGAGCCGGAAACCGGCGCCAGGTTCACACCCGCGCTGCTGCAAAACCTGGCCGGAGCCCTTGCCGATGCCGGCCCGCTGCAAGCGGTGGAGCTGCTTTCCAGCGAGGCCAGGGAGTCCGGACGCAGCCTGCGCTACCGCTTCCGGCACGCCAACGAGAACCTGCTCGTGGCGACTTCGGTGGGCAAGGACGGCCTGCTGCGCGACTTGCGCTTCGGCCCGGAATAAGCGCCTGCCGCGGCCTCAGTCCGGCCCCGGCGTCCAGTAATCCGGGTATTGGGTGCGCAGCGCATCGAGTTCGGACAGGGTGCCCGACAGGTGGCGCCGCAAGGCCGCTTCGGCCGCCGCCGCGTCGCCGCGCGCGATCGCACCGGCGATGGCGGCATGGTCCTTCAGGATCGACTCGCTCTTGCCGTTGAGCGGCAGGTGCAGGCGGCGCAGGCGGTCCATGTTGCCGCTGCGGTGGCGCATCAGCCGCCACAGTTCCTCGACCTCGGCCGCGCTGTAGAGCTGCCGGTGAAAGGCATGGTCGACCCGGCTGAAGGAATCCAGGTCGCGCGCCTTGAGCGCCGCCTTCTGCTGCAGCACCAGACTTTGCAGCGTCTGGTTCAGCGCCGCGTCGTCCTTGCCGGCCAGCGTACGCACGATCTCGAGCTCGATCGCCAGCCGCAGGAAGTGCGCCTGGCGCGCCGACGCGATGCTGATGCCGCGCACGCGGGTGGCGTGCTGCGGGTAGATGTCGACCAGCCCTTCTTCTTCCAGCCGCATCAGGGCGTCGCGAATGGGGGTGACGGACAGGTCGAAATGCGCCGACAACTCAGTGCGCGAAAGGAGCGTTCCCGGCTTGAGCGTGAGGTTGACGATTTCCTCGCGCAGGTACTCGTAGACCTGGACGGCGGCATGGCGCGACCGGTCGAGGACGAACGGGCCGCTGAATGCGATTGTTTCCATTGGTGAAGCCTTAAGCTGGCAGCATGAGGTGTTGTTTCGAATTCTCCCGCGCGCTGCGCGGGGCGGCCGGCACCGGGAAAGATGCAAGCCACATTGTCAAGATGCTAGCACATTCGCGGCTTCCCCTGGACCGCCAACAGCCGCCGCACCAGCCGCCACGCACCGGCGACAGCGCCGGCAATCAGCTGCGTGATCGTTTCGCAGTCAGCCCTGATCCGCCCAATGGGAGTGGCTAGAATGCACTAATACATCAGCTCACCGGCCCGCCATGAAACGACGCTTCACCGCCCTCGCCCTGCTGCTGGCAAGCGGCTCCGTCCTTGCCCAGCCCTTTGCGCTCGACCTCGACGGGCGCCTGCCCCATATCGTCACCGAGGCCCAGGTCACGGCCCGCCTGGCCGGCGACCTGCTCGCGCGCGACCTGCAGCAGCTGACCGGGCGCGCGGGCACGCGCAGCGACAGCCTGGCCGACTGCGTGCGGCGCTGCATCGTGATCGGCACCATCGGCGCGCCGCAGGTGGCGCAAACGGCGCAGGCCATGGGTGTGGACCTGGCGGCGCTCGGCGGCCAACAGGAGCGCTACATCCGGGCCGCGGGGCGCGTCGACGGGCGCGAGGTGCTCCTGATCGCCGGCGCCGACCGGCGCGGCGCCGTCTACGGGGTGGTCGACGCCTCGCGCGAGCTGGGCGTCTCGCCCTGGGAATGGTGGGCCGACCTCAGGCCGCCCCCCAGGCGCGGCCTGGTCCTGGACGGCAGCCGGCGCCTGTCGGCCGCGCCCTCGGTGGCTTACCGCGGCATCTTCATCAACGACGAGGACTGGGGCCTGCATCCCTGGGCCGCGAAGACCTTCGATCCGGTGCAGGACGTCGGCCCGGCCACCTACGCGCGCGTGTTCGAACTGATGTGGCGCCTGAAGGCGAACCTGATCTGGCCCGCCATGCACGATTCGACCCGCGCCTTCTACACCGTGCCGGGCAATGCCCAGGCGGCCGACGATTACGCGATCGTGGTGGGCAGCTCGCACGCCGAGCCGATGATGCGCAACAACGTCGGCGAGTGGAAGCCATCCGACGGCCCCTTCAATTTCTTCACCAACCGCGCGCGCCTGCTCGGCTACTGGCAGGCGCGCATCGACCAGGTCAAGGCCTACGAGAACGTCTACACCCTCGGCCTGCGCGGCGTGCACGATTCGGCCATGGAAGGCGCGACCAGCCCCGAGCAGGCGCGCGACACCGTGCAGCAGGTCGTCGCGCTGCAGCGCGACATGCTGGGCCGCAGCCTGCGCAAGCCGCCCGCCGCCATCCCCACCGTGCTCACGATGTACAAGGAGGTGCTGGACTACTACAACCGCGGCATGCAGGTGCCGGGCGAGGTCACGCTGGTGTGGCCGGACGATAACTACGGCTACCTGCACCAGCTGGGCACCGCCGCCGAACGCGCCCGTCCGGGCGGCGCCGGCATCTACTACCACGTCTCCTACTGGGGGCGCCCGCACGATTACCTGTGGCTGGGCACGACCCACCCGGCCCTGGTGCGCGACCAGCTGGAGCGCGCCTGGACCACCGGCGCGCGCCGCCTGTGGGTGCTGAACGTGGGCGACATCAAGCCCAACGAATACCTGACCCAGTATTTCCTGGATGCCGCCTTCGATGCCGGCCTGCTGCGCCAGGACCCGGCGCGCCACCTGGCCGCCTGGGCGGCGCAGGGCTTCGGCGCCGCGCATGCCGCCGAAGTCGCCGCGATCCAGCAGGAGTACTACCGCCTGGCCTGGGAGCGCCGCCCGGAATTCATGGGCTGGAGCCAGACCGAACCGACCCGCCCGGTGCGCACGACCGACTACGTCCGCAGCGGCGGCGAAGAGGCCGAGCAGCGCCTGGCGCGCTACGCGGCACTGGTGGCGCGCGCCGAAGCGCTGGAACGGCGCATCCCAGGTGAACTGCGCGAGGCCTACTTCCAGCTGGTGCTGTACCCGGTGCGCTCCAGCGCCAACCTGAACCGGCGCATCCTGAAGCTGGACCTGGCCGGCGAGTACGCGCGGCAGGGGCGGCCCTCGCCGGCGCTGTACGTGCGCCAGGCCAGGGAGGCCCATGCGGCGCTGGCGGCCGATACGGCGGCCTACAACGCCCTCGGCAAGGGCAAATGGGCCCACATGATGGACATGGCGCCGCGCCGCCTGCCGGTGTTCGCCGAGCCGGCGTATCCTTCCTGGACCGCCGCGCCGGGCGCCGGCGCGCGGCGCGGCTGCGGCCTGGTCTACCCTGCCCCGCACTCGGTCGAGGCCGCGGCGCTGGTGCTGCCGGCGGGCCGCCCGGCCAGCCGCAGCCTGACCCTGGTGAGCTACGGCGGCGAGCCGGCAGCCTGGTCGGTGGCGCCCGGCGCCGCGGGACTGCGCGCCCAGCTGCAGGGTGGGCGGCTGGATGCCGCCAACGGCTACGAACAAGGCCTCACGCTGGAGTACGACGGTGCGCCCAGGCCCGCGCTGGCCCTGCAATGCGGTGGCAAGACGCTGAAGCTGAACCTGCAGGTGCAGGAAGCGGCGGATGCCTCCTTGCCGGCCGAACGCGAACGCATCGTGGTGCTGCCGGCCGCCGCCGCGCCGGCGGGCGGCGACTGGGAGGCGCAGCCGGGCCTGGGCACCTCGGGCCGGGCCATGCGCGCGCGCCTCGACCTGCCGTCGCGCGAGGCCGCTGCGCTTGGCAAGGCCAGTCCGCTGTCCTACCGCTTCCAGACCCGCAGCGAGGGCGGCGCCCTGCTGCGCGTGGTCGCCGTGCCGGTGCATGCCCTGACCTCCGAGAACCGGCTGCGCCTGGCCGTGCAGCTCGACGACGGCGCGCTGCAGACCCTCGACTACACGACGGTCGGCCGCAGCGACGAATGGAAGCAGAACGTGCTCTCGAACATGGCGGTGCGCACGATCGCGCTGCCCAGGCTTGAACCGGGCAGCCATACGCTGCGGGTGTATGCGCTCGATCCCGGCGTGATGCTCGACCGCATCGACGTGGTAATGGACGGCGCCCCGCATTATTACGGCATGCCGCCGGCGGACCGCCC
Source organism: Massilia sp. X63 (assembly GCF_041023745.1). Classification (NCBI taxonomy): domain Bacteria; kingdom Pseudomonadati; phylum Pseudomonadota; class Betaproteobacteria; order Burkholderiales; family Oxalobacteraceae; genus Massilia; species Massilia sp. X63. Next base: position 273,919 of record NZ_JBFTEF010000001.1, on the reverse strand, counting down.
CGGCCACGGCAACCGACCCGACCAACCATGATGGAGAGCGCCATGCACGTCCTGGAACCATCCTCGAGCCCCACCATCACCGCCATGCGCGTCATCCCGGTGGCGGGCCGCGACAGCATGCTGCTGAACCTGTGCGGCGCCCATGCTCCCTTCTTCATCCGCAACCTGGTGCTGCTGCACGCCAGCGACGGCCGCACCGGCATCGGCGAAGTGCCCGGCGGCGACGGCATCCTGCAAGCGCTGCAGAACGCCGTGCCGCTCGTGGTGGGTACCGAGGTGGCGCGCTACCAGCGCACCCTGAACGCGATCCGCGCCAGCCATGGGGCGCACAGCGGGACCATGCAGCACCAGGTCAGCTCGGCGGCCGAAGCGGCGATGCTGCGCCAGCCGCACGAGATCAACCTGCGCCTGGACAACGTCATCACCGCCGTCGAGGCGGCCCTGCTCGACCTGCTGGGCCAGCACCTGGGCGTGCCGGTCTGCGAACTGCTGGGCAGCGGCCGGCAGCGCGACCGGGTGCCGATGCTGGCCTACCTGTTCTACATCGGCGACAGCATGCGCACCGACCTGGATTACCTGCCGCCGCGCGGCGGCGACGACTGGTACGGCATGCGCCTGCGCGCAGCCATGGACGCAGAAGCGATCGCCGACCTGGCCGATGCCGCAGCGCAGCGCTATGGCTTTCGCGACTTCAAGCTCAAGGGCGGGGTCAGGTCGGCGCGCGAGGAACTGGAGGCGATCGCCGCGCTCAAGCGCCGCCGCCCTGCGGCCAACTGCACGGTCGACCCGAACGGCGCCTGGTCGCTGCCCGAGTCGATCGCGGTGTGCAAGGAGTACGGCCACCTGCTGGCCTATGCCGAAGACCCCTGCGGACCGGAACAGGGCTACTCGGGCCGCGAGGTCATGGCCGAGTTCAAGCGCGCCACCGGCGTGCGCACCGCCACCAACATGGTCGCCACCGACTGGCGCCAGATGGGCCACTCGCACTTGCTGGGTGCGGTCGACATCCCGCTGGCCGACCCGCACTTCTGGACCATGCAGGGTTCGGTGCGCCTGGCCCAGCTATGCCACGACTGGGGCATGACCTGGGGCTCGCATTCGAACAACCATTTCGACGTGTCGCTGGCCATGTTCACCCATGCCGCGGCCGCGGCGCCGGGCGCCATCACGGCGATCGACACCCACTGGATCTGGCAGGAAGGCCTCGAACGCCTGACGCGCGAACCGCTGCAGATCGTCGGCGGCGCGGTCGCGGTGCCGGACCGGCCCGGCCTGGGCATCGAGCCGGACATGGCGCAGATTGAAGCGGCGCATGCCCTGTACAGGAAAGTGGGCCAGGGCGCGCGCGACGATGCGCTCGCAATGCGCTACCTGGTCTCGGACTGGCGCTACGATCCGAAGCGGCCGAGTCTCAGTGCCCGTGCCCTCCTGGTGCGGGCTTGACAGATCGATCCTCGGCCGGGCATCTGACGACAGGTTGACAGATGAGTTCGCTTGGAAACGGATGGGCTACTAAACGCTGGGCTTCTGAGCCCTCTCAAGGCTCATAGGGGAACCAATAGAAGCGGCAGGAAACTTCATGCGGCCGCAGAGAGCCGCATCGGTGCAGGCCGTCAACGGCTCATGACACCGCGAGACGGACCGCCAGCATCAGGAGACCGATGAAGGCGGCCAGCCCAAGGAGGGCGGCGACGAAGACGTACAGCGGATTGAACGCGCCTTCCGCATCGACATCGAAGTCCTTCTTGCGGCGCAGGCCGACGAAGGACCAGGCAATCGCGACGAGCGTCGCCAGGAATGAACGTTTCTGTGCCACGGTGGACTCCTTGTGATCGATCGGCGCAGAACGGACCGGCGCCTGGGCCGGCATCGGGTCGACGCGACCGGCAAGATGGTACACCGGAACACGAGGCTGCGTGGGCGCCCCTTTGCGGCAAAGTACTTCGCATGCTAAACTTTTGCATCAAAATAATAACCATACCAAGCAAACATGCATCTCACCGACCAGACCCTGGGCAGGCTCACCTCCGCCCTAACCTACGCTTCGCGCGCCTACCGCGCCGCGGCCGACCGCATCGCCGCCGACTACGGCCTGTCGCAGGCGACCGGCCTGCCGGTGCTGCTCATCAGCCGCTGCGGCGCGGAGGGCGTGCGCCCGGGCGCGCTGGCGGTGGCGCTCGGGCTGGAAGCCTCCTCGCTGGTGCGCGTGGTCGACCACCTGATCGCCTCCGGCCTGGTGGAGCGCCACGAAGACCCGCACGACCGCCGCGCCAGGATCCTGCGCCTGACCGAGGAAGGCGGCAAGGCGGCCGAACAGATGGACCAGGCCCTGCGGCCGTTCCGCCGCAAGCTGTTCGGCGGCTTCGACCCGGCCGACGTCGAGGCCTGCCTGCGCGTGCTGTCCGGCCTGCCCGCCGCGATCGCCGGCATCACCGACCCTGCCGACGGCGACGACGCATCCGTGCAAGCATGAAGTTGGCCAGCCGGGCGGAGCTCCTGTTCTCCGCCAAGTCGTTCGCGGCAGCGATGCTGGCGGTGTACATCTCGATGCGCATCGGCCTGCCGCGACCGTTCTGGGCGATGATGACGGCGTATATCGTCTCCGCCCCCTTCGCCGGGCCGACCCGCTCCAAGGGCTGGTACCGCGCCGGCGGCACGCTGCTGGGCGCCATCGCGGTCACCCTCCTGGTGCCGCACCTTTCCAACTCGCCCGAATTGCTGTCGCTCGCGCTGGCGCTGTGGATCGGCGGCTGCCTGTATTTCTCGCTGCTGGACCGGACCCCGCGCTCCTACCTCCTGATGCTGGCCGGTTACACGGCAGGCCTGATCGGCTTTCCCGCGGTGGGCGATCCGGGCGCCATCTTCGACCTCGCGCTGGCGCGGGTCGAGGAGATCGTGCTGGGCATGACCTGCGCCACGCTGGTGCACACCCTGGTGCTGCCGCAGAGCTTCGCCCCGGTGCTGCTGGCGCGCCTCGACGGCGCGGCGCGCGACGCCCGCGACTGGATGCGCGACGCGCTCAAGCCGGCGGGCGACCGCCGCAGCGCCCACGAGCGCCGCAAGCTGGCGGGCGACATCACCGAACTGCGCCTGATGAGCACCCACCTGCCCTTCGACACCTCGCACCTGCGCTGGACCGAGAAGGCGGTCAACGCGCTGCAGGAGCGCCTGGCGCAGTTCGTGCCGGTGGTCTCGGCCATCGAGGACCGCCTGGCGGCGCTGCGCGAACTGGGCGCCCACGACGTGTCGGCGCGCTGGCAGTCGCTTCTGCAGGACATCACGGCCCTGGCCGAGACCCCGAAGCACGTCGCGCTCGAGCGCCGGGGCGCCGCCCTGCACCGGCGCATCGACGCGCTGGCGCCGGGCGCGCACCGCGAGCTCGGCTGGAGCGGCCTGCTGGAGCTGAACCTGGCCACGCGCCTGCACCGGCTGGTCGACCTGTGCATCGAGACGCGCGCCCTGCGCCAGCACATCGACGCCGGCGTGCACGGGCGCCTGCCGGAAGCGGTGGGCCAGCTGCCGGGCGTGCCGGCCAGCGCCCTGCACCAGGACCGCGGCATGGCCCTGCTGTCGGCCTTCGCCGCCGTGGTGGCCGTGCTGGTTTGCTGCGCGTTCTGGATCCTGACCGGCTGGCCGGCCGGCGCGGCCGCGCCGATGATGGCGGCCGTGCTGTGCTGCTTCTTCTCGACCCAGGACGACCCGGTCCCCTTCATCAAGGGCTTCCTGGTGTATACGGTGTACTCGATCCCGCTGGCGGCCCTGTACCTGCTGGCCATCCTGCCGGCCGTGCATGGCTTCGAGACCCTGCTGCTGGCCTGCGCGCCGACCTTCCTGGTGCTCGGCGTGCTGATCGCGCGCCCCGCGACCTTCGGGCGCACCATGCCCTTCATCTTCGGCATCTGCGGCGCCCTGGCCCTGGTCGACACCCACAACGCCGACCTGCTGTCGTTCGCCAACGGCGTGCTGGCGCAGATCGTCGGCCTGGTGACCGCCGGGGTGATCACGGGGGTGTTCCGCAGCGTCGGCGCCGGCTGGACCGCGCGCCGCGTGCTCAAGGCCGGCTGGAGCGAGCTGGCCAGCCTGGGCAGCGGCGAGCGCGTGACCTCGCTGGCGGAATTCTCGGCGCGCATGGTCGACCGCATCGGCTTGCTCACGCCGCGCCTGGCCCAGGCCCATGCGGCCGGCGGCCACCGCGACCTGTCGGCCGACGATGCGCTGCGCGACCTGCGGGTCGGCCGCAACATGACGGTGCTGCAGTCGGCGCGCGCCCGGCTGGGACGCGCCGACGCCGCCATCGGGCCGCTGATGACCCAGCTGGCGCGCCATTTCGCGCGCCAGCCGGCGCCGCACCGGGAGGGCGGCCCGCCCCTGCTGGACGCGCTCGACAACGCCCTGCGCGCCCTGTGCGCGGGCGCCGGCGACGCGACCCAGCGCGACGCGCTCGCCGCCCTCACCGGCATGCGCCGCGACCTGTTCCCGCACGCCCGGCCTTACCGGCCCCAGGGTGCCTGATTGAGTAACAAGGACCTCCGATGATCGGCGAAGTCAGCTTCTACGGCCTCTACCTTCCCCCGCTCCTGCTGCTGGCGCTGGCGGCGCTGGTGGTGTGCCGCCTCTTCAACCTGGTGCTGGCCCGCACCGGCTTCTACCGCCTGGTGTGGCACCCGGCACTGTTCGATTTTTCCCTGTTCGTCATCGTGCTCGGCGCGCTGGCCTACTTCACACGCAACTGGTCCTGACATGGCAACGAAACATCTTCTTCCGGCGCTCGGCCGGGTCGGGCTCACCCTGCTGGCCTGCGCGGCCGCTGCCTGGGTGGGCTGGCAATTGTGGCGGCATTACGAGCTCGAACCCTGGACCCGCGACGGCCGCGTGAAGGCCTACGTGGTGCAGGTGGCGCCCGACGTCACCGGCCAGGTCACCCGGGTCCACGTGCACGACAACCAGCACGTCGCCGCCGGCGAGGCGCTGTTCGAGATCGACCGCGCGCGCTTCGCGCTGGCCCTGCGCCAGGCCGAGGCCCAGGTGGCGGCCGGCGAGGCCGCCCTGGCCCAAGCCCTGCGCGAAAACCGGCGCAACACAGAACTGGACGACCTGGTGGCGCAGGAGACCCGCGAGCAGGGCCAGACCCGCAGCGACCAGGCCCGCGCCGCGCTGGCCCAGGCCCTGGTCAACCGCGACACGGCCCGGCTGAACCTGGAGCGCTCGCACGTGGTGGCGGCGGTGGACGGCATCGTCACCAACCTCGACCTGCGCGAAGGTTCGTATGCCACCGCGGCCCGTCCGGTGATGGCGCTCATCGACCGCAATACCTTCTATGTCGAAGGCTATTTCGAAGAGACCAAGCTACCCGCCATCCACGTGGGCGACCGGGTCGAGGTGAGCCTGATGGGCGGGCAGGCGCCGATCGCCGGCCACGTCGAGAGCTTCGCCGAGGGCATCACCGACCGCGACCGCACTACCGGCGCCAATATGCTGCCCAACGTGAACCCGACCTTCAACTGGGTTCGGCTGGCCCAGCGCATCCCGGTGCGGGTGGCGATCGACCGGGTGCCGTCCGGCGTGCGCCTGGTGGCCGGCCAGACCGCGACCGTGAAGGTGCTGCCGGATGCCCGGCTGGCCGCCGTGGCGGGCGCGCCGGCCAGCCGTACGGCGCACTGAGGAGGGGCGATGACGCGATACCGCTCTGCTGCCGGCAAGGCAGTCACGCTCCTGACGCTGGCGGCGCTGGCCGCCTGCACCACGGTCGGCCCCGACTACCATGTCCCGCCAGACGCCGTGATCGGGCGCGCCGCGGCCAGGGCGCCGCTGATGGGCGCAGCCGAGGCGCCGTTCGCGTCCGCCCCGCTGCCGGCCGACTGGTGGCGCCTGTACCGCGATCCGGTGCTGGACCGCCTGATCGCCAATGCCTTCGGCGCCAACGCCGAGCTGCGCATCGCCGCCGCCAACCTGGCGCGCGCCCATGCGGTGCTGGAAGAAGCCGAGGAGCACAAGCGTCCGGAAGTCGAGATGAGCGCCGCGCCCCTGTACGGCCGGATCGCCGGCGCCTCGATCGGCGTGCCGGAACAGCTGCCGCGCACCGGCATCTACGACGGCGACATCAAGGTGGCCTGGCAGGTCGACATGTGGGGCCGCATACGGCGCGCGATCGAGGCGGCGCACGCCGACCAGGAAGCGGCGCAGGCCGCCGACGACCTGGCCCACGCGATGGTCGCGGCCGACACCACGCGCGCCTACGCCGACGCCTGCTCGGCCGGCTACCAGCTGAGCGTGGCGCGCCGGTCGGTCGCGCTGCAGCAGGAGGTCGCCCGGCTGACCGCCGAGCGGGTACGGCGCGGCCGCGGCATCGCCATCGACAACAGCCGCGCCCAGGCCCAGCTGGAACAGCTGCGCGCCAACCTGCCGCCCCTGGAGGCGCGCCGCCGCACCGCGCTGTACCGCCTGGCGGTGCTCACCGGCGAGGTGCCGAGCCAGTTCCCGCAGGATGTCGCCCAATGCGCGACGCCGCCGCGCGTGGCCTCGACGATCCCGGTCGGCGACGGCGCCGCGCTGCTGCGCCGCCGCCCCGACGTGCGCCAGGCCGAACGCCGGCTGGCTGCCGCCACCGCGCGCATCGGCGTAGCCACCGCCGAGCTGTATCCGAACATTACCCTGGGCGCTTCCTTCGGCGGCGTCGGCTTCATGGAGCAGTTCGGCGATGCCGGCACCTGGAAATTCGCGCTCGGCCCGCTGGTCTCGTGGAGCCTTCCCGCGCTCAGCCCGGCGCGGGTGCACATTGCCCAGGCCGAGGCCGGCGCGGCCGGCGCGCTGGCGCGCTTCGACGCGGTGGTGCTGAACGCGCTGCGCGAAGTCGAAAGCGCGCTGACGGTGTATGCCCGCGAGCTCGACCGCAACACCTCGCTGCGCGCCGCGCGCGACCAGCACGCGCTGGCATCGCGCCAGGCCGCCCGGCTGTACCAGGCGGGCCGCACCGACTTCCTGAGCGCGCTGGACGCGGACCGGAACCTGGCCAACGCCGAGAGCATGCTGGCGGCGTCGAGCGCGCAGCTGGCGGCGGATCAGGCGCAGCTGTTCTTGGCCTTGGGTGGAGGATGGGAGAATGCTGCGGCGCGGCACGGCGGCAAGCAGGATGCCGCAGCTGGGCATGCGCCTTGAAGCGCACAGGGCCCCGTTGAGGGGCCCTGTGCGCTGGGTGGGATTCGCCCACGTGCCGCTGGCCGCCTTGGCGCGAGTACGCGCCAAGCTTCGAATCCCACGCGGGAGCCCCGCAGGGGGGCGAAGGCTGCCAATGGCAGCCTTCGCGAATCCTCTCCGCCAGCAAATAAAAAGGGCCCCGAGTGGGGCCCTTTTCATTTACTGGCGGAGAGGGTGGGATTCGAACCCACGGTACGGTCACCCGTACGCCTGATTTCGAGTCAGGTACATTCGACCACTCTGCCACCTCTCCTGAATCGGTGCTGCGTGGTCGCCGTAAGCGAGGCCGCATTATAGCGGCTGTTTTCGGTTTGTGGAAGACGAAAGTATTTCATCGCATTAACGCAAATCGCCGCGCACTAGGCTTCGTGAAAGGAAATTTCACTTTGCAAGGCGAAATGGAATAATCTTTCATTGCTTAACAGCCGGAGGCTTCAGGATCGCCTCCGCCCTGGCACGCTCCTCGGGCCTCAGCTTGGCCGCAATCTCCGCGAGCGCCACCCCGGCGCGTTCCATGCCGCTGGCCTTGGCCAGGCTGAACCAGACGTAGGCCATGCCCAGGTCGCGGTCCCCACCCTCCCCCTTGACCAGCATGACCGCCAGGTTGAACATGGCGTCGGATTGCCCATGCATGGCGGCCTGCTCGAACAGCTTGCGCGCGGTAGCGAGGTTCTGCGGCACCTGCTCGCCCGTGTAGAAATAGGAGGCGAGCGCGTTTTGCGCTTCCGGCACGCCTTTTACAGCCGCTTCCTTGTAGTAGACGATGGCGCGCGACTGGTCGGCCGGCACGCCTTCGCCCAGGTCGTACATGCGCGCCATCGCGTACAGGGCGTCGGCATGGCCGGACTTGGCCGCCTGGGCGAACCAGGCGGCCGCCAGCTTGTCGTCGCGCGCCACGCCGTCGGCGCCGGTGTAGTTCAGGCGGGCCAGGTTGAACTGGGCCGGCGCATAGCCCTCTTCCGCCGCCTGCTGGAAGTAGTCGCGCGCCCGCCTGGCGTCCCTGGGACCGCCGACGCCGGCCAGCGACGCCTGCCCCAGCGCGTTCAGCGCCGGCACGAAGCCGAACTCGGCGGCCTTGGCGTACCACTTGCGGGCCGCGGCCGGGTCTTTCTTCACGCCACCGATGCCCTGCAGCTCGATGCGGGCCAGCAGCAGCGCGGCCTCGATCATGCCGTTCATGGCTTCCGGTTCCCTGGGGTCGAAACGCAGCCGGTCGCGGCGCACGTCGAAGCGCTCGCCGGCGGCCCGGTCGAGCCAGTACAAGGCCTTGTCGGTACTGCGCGGCACGCCCAGGCCGTGCATGCTCAGTTTGGCCAGCAGCACCGCCGCTTCCGGATAGCCGATCTTCCCGTAGGCGGCTTCCAGCAGGGCCGCCGCCCGCCCGTATTCCCCGGCGTCGAGCCGGGCCAGGGCGTCGCCGAAGGACTTTTCCTTGCGGATGATGCGTTCGCGTCCCGAGGCGAACCTGCGCTCGCCGACGCCGCACGGGCCGGCGTTGTTGCCGGTGGCCGCGCCCGTGACCGAGGAGGCGTCGGTCATGGTCGAGACGTCGCCGTCCGGCGCCCTGCCGTTGAACTTCTGCAGGGTGGGCGACGGCATCGGCGCGCCGGTCTCGCCGATCTCGCCGGGCTCGCGCATCTCCTCGAGCTGCTCGATGTAGGTGTCCATGTCGTCCTGCGCCGACAGGTAGGCGCTGTCGAGCGCGCATTTCTGCGCCAGGCTGCCCTTGAGGACGCGGCGCTTGGCGGCGAAGACGCGGGCGCTTTCGCCGGTCGGGGTCGACCTGGCGCCGGTGATCCGGACGACCTGGCCCGGGGCTTCGGCCTCGGAGGCTTGGGCGTGGGCGGACGGCAGGGTGAGCAGGATGGCGATGCTGAGGAGGAGCTTCAACACGGTGGGGTCCGGGCGAGTTTGTGCGTGACAGCAAGTTTGCCGGGGTGGGTGACAAACTGCCACCATATTTCGGGGGGAGGCGCGAAGTGATCAACGCGTTGAGCGAAGGGAGCGACCAGTTACGAAGAAGGGCTCCCCGCGGGGAGCCCTTCTTCGTAACTGGGAGGGTGGGATTCGCCCACGTGCCGCGGGCCGCCCTCGCGCAAGCATGCGCGAGGCTTCGAATCCCACACGGGAGCCCCGCAGGGGGGCGAAGGCTGCCAATGGCAGCCTTCGCGAATCCTCTCCGCCCAAAAATAAAAAGGGCCCCGGTTGGGGCCCTTTTTATTTACTGGCGGAGAGGGTGGGATTCGAACCCACGGTACGGTCACCCGTACGCCTGATTTCGAGTCAGGTACATTCGACCACTCTGCCACCTCTCCTGAATCGGTGCTGCGGTCGCTCGTATGCGAGAGACACGCATTATAGCGATGCTCTTGCAAAAACGGAAGAGCAAATTTGCGCCGGCCGGTAAACCGGCTCAGGCTGCCGGAACCAGGCGCTCCAGCCCGCCCATGTACGGACGCAGCACTTCCGGCACGATCACGCTGCCGTCGGCCTGCTGGTAGTTCTCCAGCACCGCCACCAGGGTGCGGCCGACGGCCAGGCCGGAGCCGTTCAGGGTGTGCAGCAGTTCCGGCTTGCCGGCGGCGTTGCGGAAGCGCGCCTGCATGCGGCGGGCCTGGAAGGCTTCGCAGTTCGACAGCGACGAGATCTCGCGGTAGGTGTTCTGCGCCGGCAGCCACACTTCCAGGTCGTAGGTCTTGGCGGCCGAGAAGCCCATGTCGCCGGTGCACAGCTGCATCACGCGGTACGGCAGGCCCAGCGAGGTCAGGATGAACTCGGCCTGGCCCACCATCTCTTCCAGCGCCGCGTACGACTGCTCCGGATGCACCACCTGGACCAGCTCGACCTTGTCGAACTGGTGCTGGCGGATCATGCCGCGGGTGTCGCGGCCGTAGCTGCCGGCTTCCGAGCGGAAGCACGGGGTGTGCGCGGTCAGCTTCAGCGGCAGCTGGTCGAGCGCCACGATCTCGTCGCGCACCACGTTGGTCAGCGAAACTTCCGAGGTCGGGATCAGGTAGAAGTTCTCGCCCTCGCCTTCGGCGCCGCCCTTCTTCACCGAGAACAGGTCGGCTTCGAACTTCGGCAGCTGGCCGGTGCCGCGCAGCGAATCGGCATTGACCATGTACGGGGTGTAGCACTCGGTGTAGCCGTGCTGGCCGGTGTGGGTGTCGAGCATGTACTGGGCCAGTGCGCGGTGCAGGCGCGCCATGCCGCCCTTCATCATCGAGAAGCGCGAACCGGTCAGCTTGGTGGCGGTATCGAAGTCCAGGCCCAGCTTTTCGCCGATGTCGACGTGGTCCCTGACCTCGAAATCGAAGCTGCGCGGCGTGCCGACCTTGCGCACTTCGACGTTGCCGGATTCGTCCTTGCCCTGCGGGGTGCTTTCGTGCGGCAGGTTCGGCACCGCTTCGATGAAGCGCGCCAGGCGCTCCTGCACTTCGCCGAGGGCCGTTTCGTTGGCCTTGAGCTCGTCGCCCAGGCCGGCCACTTCCGCCATCACGGCCGTGGTGTCCTCGCCCTTGCCCTTCATCATGCCGATCTGCTTGGACAGCGAATTGCGCTTGCCCTGCAGTTCCTCGGTGCGCGTCTGGATCGCTTTGCGTTCCGCTTCGAGGGCGCCGAACGCAGCCACGTCGAGCTGGAACTTGCGGGTCGCCAGGCGCGCGGCGACGGTGTCGATGTCTTTGCGGAGAAGTTGGATGTCAATCATGTCGGGTTGGGCTTGCGTATGTCGAAAACACAATTGTACCAAGCCGACCGCCATTTTCCCCGAGTTCTTGGCAAGATTCGGAAGCAGTATTGATCGCCGCCTGCCGGACTGCTCGCCATCCCATCGGCGCATTGCTCTTTCGGGATGACCTCGGGATTACTTCAGGCCGGCTTTTTCGGCGACGCTCAGGCGCGGCGCCTTGACCACGACCACGTGCACGGTCGAGTCGACCAGGATCGCGGCGTCGGGCTTGACCACGTCGACCGACCGGGCGGCGGCGGTGGCGTAGCTGGCCACCAGGCCCAGTGCGGCAGCGGCAAGGAAGATGGCTTCGAAGTTTTTACGGATGTTCATGGTGTGCTCCTTCGGGTGGAAGATGATTCGGTATGCTTGAACTTTACCGATCGGACCGAAGCATCGCCATCGACATGCGATGAAGCGCCAAAAACGCGGGCCAGAATGCGCAAAGCACGGATCGGGCGCAGGAAGCAGGCAGGTTCGCCGACGTTCGGCGACGAACGGGAGGCCAGGATGCCGGCCCCTTGAGGCGGCGCATGCCGCATGCAGCCGCGCTTCGCTAAATTGATGGGCCTGCTATGCTCGACTGGCCTTCATCGGAGAGCCTTCATGTCCCCCACCCGCCTGGCCGCCATCCTGCTTGCGTCGCTGTGCTGGCACACCGCGGCGGCCGCCCCGTCCCTCACCGAGGTCGGCCGCGACCTGGCCCGCTGCGCAGCCCCGGCGCTGGCGGTGTCGGACATCGAGGTCGACAGCGGCGCCGGAGGCTATGCCATCGACGCGCTGCGCGATCGCCACTGGCTCGAACTGGCCGGTCGCGCGCGCCTGGCGCTGCGCGATGCCGGCGGGCGCGAAGTCGCCCAGGTCCGCATCCACCAGCCGTCGACGCGGCAATACGCGCTGCAGCAAGGCTGGCGCGAACATGCCCTGCTCGACGCGGCAGCGCGTGGCGGCGGCCGGGTGCGCCAGGTCGACCTGCGCGGCTGAAACGGAACGGCGTGTACACCGTCTCGCTCATCGTGTACACGACCTTGGCCAGGCTCGGACGCACGAACTGCAGGCTCAGGGTCACCGGCACCTCGACGTTGTCGCCGCGCGGCACCTCGTAGATCGAGGCGCGCGTGATGCCCAGCACCACGGCATAGGTGTCGCCCACCCCGACCGACGGCGCCGCCTTGCACTGCAGGTCGTTGTCGTCGACGAAACGGTGGCCGCTGCCGATCCGGCTGTCGGCCACCTGGCGCGCATGCACCAGCGACTGCGGGCAGGCCTCGGCAAGCTGCCCCACGAGATGCTTGATCAGCGCCGCCTGGGCTGCCCTGCCGGCGTCGCCGTCGAACAGGCGCGCCATGACGCGGGCGTCGAGCAGGGAGCGCGCCTGGCGCGCCTGCGGCGCCATGCCTTCGATTTCCTGCACCGGAAACAAGTAGAACGACGATGCCGCCGCCGGCGTCACGACGCCGGCGGCGAGCAGCAGGCCGGAGGCGAACAGCACCGGCCGGACCAGGCCCGGCCCGCTCATGCGCCGCCGCTTCATTCGCGGCCCGGGCACTTGCCCTCGATGCAGAACATCAGGGTGTTACCGCGGCGTTCGAAACGACCGGCGCGGAAGGCGCTGTTGTCGGCCTCGATGTATTCGTCCACCAGGTCGTTCACCAGGCTGCTGAAATTACCCTTGGCGACTCGGTGAAGCGGATCGCCTCGTCGGCCTTGCCGGCCTGGGCGCTGGCTTTCGCGGTCTCCCAGGCGACCACGCCGCCTGCGTCCTGCTTGTCATTCAGATAGCCCGCGCCCTGGGTGCTGGCTTCGGCGAAAACGTCCCTGCGCGATCTGCTCGCGCAAGCTGCCTGCCACCTCGGCGGCGCTGGCGGGCCGGATGGCCGTGGCGACGCTCTCGCGTGCCTGGTCGCAGCCGGACAGCAGCGGCGCGACAGCGCACAGCGCCACCAGCCCCCCTGGCGAGCAGCGTGGTACTGATCCTCATGCATCATCCCTTATAGTTATAAATTTTAGAGCGCTTCAAAAACGAGAAGGATCGTACAGAGATTTAAATTTTCTGTAAAGAAATAAAAAGTGATTAAAGGTATCTCGCCCGCAAGTTATCGCTGGCGCATAATCAACACCAGTTTCGCCGTGTACAGCACGATCAGCGTGCCGGCCAAGTCGCCGCTGGCCATGACCAGGAAGCTGCGCAGCAGGCCTTCGTCCTGCCCGTGCAGCGCGAACCAGATATGGTGCAGCGCCGGGCTGGCGATCGAGAAGGCCACGGCGCAGCCGAGCAGGCGCCACGGACCGAGCCCGGCGAGCGAAGTGCCGATGCGGCCGGCAACCAGCACGCGGTAGGTCAGCCAGGGCGCGAGCGCGGCCAGGATGCCGCCGGCGAAGGAACGGATCGGATCGTTCGGGAAGAAATAGAAAAAGCAGATCAGCCAGGAAGCGACCAGGATGCCGATCGCGCCGGCCCCGGCGAACACCAGGGTGCTCAGCAGGCGCACGCCGGCAGGCAGGTAGATCCAGCTGATGCCGGCTGCAAACTCGAAACGGGCGAACAGCAGCTCGTTGAGCCAGATGGCGCCGAGGAACAGGACAGCCGTTGTTGCGCCCATGGCAAACTTCACCTGCAAATCGGACATGACCTGGGGCGCAAGGTAGGTTAAGCTTCGCTTCTTTCGTGAAACATTATATCAGCGAATGTTATATCACAATCAATTCAAGGACTTGCCGGGTGCCGCCGGGGGGCGTGGATGAGCAAGCCGACCCGCCCTGCCGACATCTACCTGCGCTTCCTGAACCTGCTGGGAGCATTGCGCGACTTGCCCGCGCTGCCGCCGCTCGACCCGCTCGAGGAGCGCATCCTCGCGGTGGTGGGCCGGGCGCGCCAGCTCGAACAGCGCCTCAGCGTGCGCGACCTGATGAGCCAGGAAGAGCTCGGCGCGCCGGCCACCATCCACACCCGCATCAAGTCGATGCGCAGCAAGGGCTGGGTGGTGCTGGCCGACACCGAGGACAGCCGCCGCAAGCAGGTCGACCTGACGCCGGCCGCCCTCGCCTACTTCGACGAAGTCTCGGGGCTGATGCTGCAGGCCGCCAGGGAGGGCTGAGCAAGGCGCCTCAGCCCCCTTGGGCGTCGTCGTCCAGGCTGCGCAGGAAAGCCAGCTTCTCGGCGATCTTCGATTCCACCCCGCGCGGCACCGGCTGGTACCAGCCCGGCTCTACCATCCCATCCGGCAGGTAGGTCTCCCCCGCGGCATACGCATGCGGTTCGTCGTGCGCGTAGCGGTAGGCATGGCCGTAGCCGAGTTCCTTCATCAGCCTGGTCGGCGCATTGCGCAGGTGCACCGGCACCTCGCGCGACTTGTCCTTCTTGACGAAAGCCATCGCCTGGTTGAAGGCGTTGTAGCCGGCATTGCTCTTGGCCGCGATCGCCAGGTAGATCACGGCCTGTCCCAGCGCCAGCTCGCCCTCGGGCGAACCGAGGCGCTCGTAGGTGGTCGCGGCGTCGTTGGCGATCTGCAGCGCGCGCGGATCGGCCAGGCCGATGTCTTCCCAGGCCATGCGCACGATGCGGCGCGACAGGTACTTGGCGTCGGCGCCGCCATCGAGCATGCGGCACAGCCAGTACAGGGCCGCGTCCGGATGCGAGCCGCGCACCGACTTGTGCAGGGCCGAGATCTGGTCGTAGAAGTTGTCGCCGCCCTTGTCGAAGCGGCGCGCGTTGAGCGTCAGCGCATTCTCGACGAAGTCCGCGGTGATGCGGGTGACGCCCGCGGTCTCGGCCGAGGTCTTCGTTTGCTCGAGCAGGTTGAGGAAGCGGCGCGCGTCGCCGTCCGCGTAGCCGACCAGGGTGTCGACCGCGACCTCGTCGAACGCCAGGTGCTGCAGCACCCGCTCCTGGGCGCGCCCCAGCAGCTGGCGCATCTCCTCGTCGGTGAGCGCCTTGAGCACATACACCTGGGAGCGCGACAGCAGCGCCGAGTTGACCTCGAACGAAGGATTCTCGGTGGTGGCGCCGATCAGGGTCACCAGGCCCGACTCCACGAAGGGCAGCAGCGCGTCCTGCTGCGACTTGTTGAAGCGGTGGATCTCGTCGATGAACAGGATGGTGTGCTTCCCCTGCCGCAGGTAGTGCTCGGCCTGCTCGACGGCGGCGCGGATGTCCTTCACACCCGACAGCACCGCCGACAGCGCGATGAACTCGCAGTCGAAGGCATACGCCGTCAGGCGCGCCAGCGTGGTCTTGCCGACGCCGGGCGGCCCCCACAGGATCATCGAATGCGGCTTGCCTGACTTGAACACCAGGTTGAGCGGCTTGCCGGGGCCGAGCAGATGGCTCTGGCCGATGACTTCGTCGATGGTGCGCGGACGCAGGGCCTCGGCCAGCGGCGGCGCCGGCTCGAGCTTGAACAGGTCATCCATGACGCGCTCCCGGGACGGTCAAGGCAAACGGTGAATACGGTGTGAAATAGAGTGAATGCTTGTGCATGTGCCTAGTGTAGCCGATGCGTCGGCCGGGGGCAGGCTGCACGGGCGGGCCGCGCCGGGGCAAAACGTCTTATTGTTTCAGGAGGACGCGGCCACTGACCGGGCTGCCGGGCGAAGCGCCGGCCTTGGGATAGGCGAAGCGGCAGCTTTGCACGTACTCGACTGCCGCCTGCGCCAGCGCCGGATCGGCGCCGCCGGCTTCAGCCTTGACGCCGTAAGGCGTGCCGTCGCCGCGCACCAGCAGGCGCACCAGCACGCCATCGTCGCCGCTCACGCCCTTGTCGAACGGGACGTAGCGGTCGAAGCGTTCGGACGCAGCGCAGCTGCCCTCCACCAGGGCCGGCGGTACGCGATCCGGGCCCTGCAGCTTCCAGACGAACTGCAGGGGCAGGAGCTTGCCCTGCACGCGTTGCACGGTCTCGGCGGGAAACACGCAGGTCGACAAGGACGCGATGGCGGCCTGGTCGAGCATGGCCCAGCGGCTGGAACGTGCCACCGTCGGCTCGATCGCCCGGCCGTCAGGGCCCATCCTGAAATTCAGCGTCGTCACGCCCTCGAGTTCATAGCGGCGCGCTTCCTGCGGCCACTCGGGCCTAGCGCAGGAAGGGGGCTGGGGGGCGGCGCCGGCAAGCGGCGCAGCGCCGGCCAACGCGAGCATGGCGCCCAGAGCGGAAAAACGCTTCAAGCAGCTTGCCCCGTTACTGGTTGACGACGTCGGCGCCCTTCGGCACCGCGAACCTGAACTGCTGGGCGCCGAGCGACGGGTTGCGCTGGAAGTTGGTGAACTTCAGCACCGAGACCTGGCCGAACTGGTCCTTCAGCTCCATCGCCACCGGCACCCCGCCCTTGAGGCCGATGCCGATCTGTTCGAAGGTGGTGTCGCGGGTCCTGGGCACCGCGGTCAGCCACTCGGCGCCATCGCGCTCGCCGGCGTCGGAAAGGGTAAAGTTCTTTTCCAGGTCGTTGCTGCCGAACAGGATGGCGGCCGGCGAGGAACCCAGCGCGTTGCCGAGCTTGCGGGTGGTGACCTGGTTCAGGTCCTTGTCGTAGATGTAGAGGGTATCGCCGTCGGCCTGCAGCAGCTGTTCGTAGGGTTTCTGGTAGGTCCAGATGAACTTGCCGGGACGGGCGAACACGAAACTGCCGCTCGAGACCGGAGCCAGCTTGCCGCTCTTGGACCTGGTGACCTGCTGCTGGGTGAATTCGCCCTTGGCGGACTTGGTGGTCGCGACGAAGGATTTGAACTGGTCGAGCGCGCCTGCCTGGGCTGCGCCGGAAACTGCCATCGTCGTAGCTGCGATCAATGCTGCGAAACGGTAGGTCGTGAATTTCATATGCATTCCTCTTGTTGTGGTCCGCCGTCGCACGTTGACCGCGTGGGGTGATGCGGTCCAGTGGACCGCATCACGACCCGCCCATATACGGTGACAGACCGGTTATTCAGCGGTGGTCGCCGGCACGAGAATGTCGCGGTTGCCGTTCGACTGCATCGGCGACACCAGGCCGCTCTGTTCCATCTGCTCGATCAGGCGGGCCGCGCGGTTGTAGCCGATGCGCAGGTGGCGCTGGACCAGCGAGATCGAGGCCTTGCGGTTCTTGAGCACCACCGCCACGGCCTGGTCGTACAGCGCGTCGGATTCGCCGCCGCCCTCACCCGCCGGGATGCCCTCGGCATTGCCCTCTTCCAGCGTGCCGCCTTCGAGAATGCCTTCAATATAGTTCGGTTCGCCCAGCGACTGCAGATGTTTTACAACTCGATGCACTTCGTCGTCCGACACGAAGGCGCCGTGCACGCGGATCGGCAGGCCGGTCCCCGGCGGCATGTACAGCATGTCGCCCATGCCCAGCAGGGTCTCGGCGCCCATCTGGTCGAGAATGGTGCGCGAGTCGATCTTGCTCGATACCTGGAAGGCGATGCGGGTCGGGATGTTCGCCTTGATCAGGCCGGTGATCACGTCCACCGACGGGCGCTGGGTCGCCAGGATCAGGTGGATGCCGGCCGCACGCGCCTTCTGGGCGATACGGGCGATCAGTTCTTCCACCTTCTTGCCCACGACCATCATCAGGTCGGCCAGTTCGTCGATGATGATGACGATGGTCGGCAGCTTCTCCAGCGGCTCGGGATTGTCCGGCATGATCGAGAACGGATTCGGGATGTGCTCCTCGCGCTTGGCCGCCTCCGCGATCTTGCCGTTGTAGCCGGCCAGGTTGCGCACGCCGAGTTTACTCATCAGCTTGTAGCGGCGCTCCATCTCGTTCACCGCCCAGTTCAGCGCGTGGCCGGCCTGGCGCATGTCGGTCACGACCGGCGCCAGCAGGTGCGGGATGCCCTCGTACACCGACATCTCCAGCATCTTCGGGTCGATCAGGATCAGGCGCACATCAAGCGGGTCGGATTTATACAGCAGCGACAGGATGGTGGCGTTGATGCCCACCGATTTACCCGAACCGGTGGTGCCCGCCACCAGCAGGTGCGGCATCTTGGCCAGGTCGGCGCAGACTGGTTTGCCGGCGATGTCCTTGCCCAGCGCGACCGTCAAGGCGGAAGCACTGTCGCCGTAGACCTTGGAGCCGACGATCTCCGACAGGCGCACGATCTGGCGCTTCGGGTTCGGCAGCTC
Source organism: Massilia sp. X63 (assembly GCF_041023745.1). Lineage (NCBI taxonomy): Bacteria > Pseudomonadati > Pseudomonadota > Betaproteobacteria > Burkholderiales > Oxalobacteraceae > Massilia > Massilia sp. X63. The sequence goes on along the minus strand of NZ_JBFTEF010000001.1, from coordinate 255,895 downwards.
GAGCGCCATGTAGTTCTTGCCCGGGATGGTCTCGACCACGCGGATCGAGGTCAGGGACAGCGAACGCGCCAGGTCGCGCGCCAGGTTGACGATCTGGCTGCCCTTGACGCCGGTGGCCGGCTCGATCTCGTAGCGGGTCACCACCGGGCCCGGATAGGCGGCCACGACCTTGGCTTCGACGCCGAAGTCGGACAGCTTCTTCTCGATCAGGCGGCTGGTGAATTCCAGGGTCTCGACCGCCACCGTCTCTTGCGCCGGCGGCGCTTCGTCGAGCAGGGCCAGCGGTGGCAGGCCGCCGTCGCCCGCCAGCTCGTGGAACAGCGGGGTCTGCATTTCCTTCTGGGCCCGTTCGGACTTCGGCACGCTGGTCATCTGCGGCTCGATCTTGATGGTCGAGGCTGCGGTACCCACCGGCGACGGCGCGGCGGCCGCCGGCATCGCCAGCGAGGCCGGCGTCGAGGGCGGCAGGATCTGGGGCTCGGGCTGCGGGCGCGACTGCGGCTCGGTGCGCGATTCCAGCACCGGCTCGGCCTTGACGATCGGCGGCGGGGCCGGATGCTTTTCGGTGTACTTCTGGCGCTCGTTGACCACCAGCTCGTCGCGCTTGACGGCCGCGGCTTCGCCCTGCTTGCGGTCTTCGTGGTCTTCCATGCGCAGCCGGAACCAGTCGACGCTGCGCTCGACCGATTCGCCGATGCGCTCGGCCACGGCCAGCCAGGACACCTGGAAGAACAGCGAGAAGCCCAGCCCGAACAGCAGCAGGAGCAGCAGGGTCGCGCCGGTGAAGCCGAAGGCGACGTGGGCCGAGTGGCCGATCAGCTGGCCCAGCACGCCGCCGGCGGCGCGCGGCAGCTCGAGGTGCCAGGACCACAGGCGCAGGTATTCCAGGCCCAGGCTGCCGGCGAACATGATGGCGAAACCGGTCCAGCGCACGTACATTTCGCCGGCGTGGGGCGGTTCCTCGGGCGGCGCCAGCCGGTCGGTCAGGCGGCGCCAGCCCTTCCAGACGCCGCGCAAGAAGACCACGCCCCACCACCAGGCCGAAAAACCGAAGATGAACAGCAGCAGGTCGGACAGCCAGGCGCCCGCCTTGCCGCCCAGGTTGGCGATCCGGGGCACGGCGGCGTCGTGCGACCAGCCCGGGTCGCCCTTGTTGTAACTTAATAAGATAAGCACGAAATACAGGAAGGCGACCGCCATGGCGATCCAGCGCGCTTCCGACAGGAGGCGCGACAGCCGGCCAGGCAGGGGCTGGCGGGCACGCGTGGATTGCGCGGTGCGGGTGTATCCTGAGGTGCTGGGTTGGCTGTTCTTGCTCATTGCTCGGTGTTGCTGAAGGGCAGCTCAATCTGAGGCGCCCGAAGTGTTTGCTATCAAGAATTCAGCCATTCTAAGCCATATACGGCTGGGCTGGCCTACGATTCATGCTCCGGTGCATCATCGTCTATAATCTTGTGTTGCAAACGAGCCTTGATCTTTCCAAGGGCCGTCCCCAGTTTCCGCTTGTTCATCTCTCATTGAAGCCTTCCATGACTACTACCAAACACGCCAAAGTCCTGATTCTCGGTTCCGGTCCCGCCGGCTACAGCGCAGCGGTGTACGCCGCGCGCGCCAACCTGAAGCCGATGCTGGTGACCGGCGTCGAACAGGGCGGACAGCTGATGACCACGACCGACGTCGAGAACTGGCCGGGCGACCCGCTGGGCGTGCAGGGTCCGGAACTGATGCAGCGCCTGCTGCAGCATGCGGAGCGCTTCAATACCGACATCGTGTTCGACCACATCCACACGACCTACCTGAACGAGAAGCCGATCCGCCTGGTGGGCGATTCGCACGAGTACACCTGCGACGCCCTGATCATCGCCACCGGCGCCTCGGCCCAGTACCTCGGCCTGCCCTCGGAACAGGCCTTCATGGGCAAGGGCGTCTCGGCCTGCGCCACCTGCGACGGTTTCTTCTACCGCAACCAGGAAGTCGCGGTCATCGGCGGCGGCAATACCGCGGTCGAGGAAGCCCTGTACCTCGCCGGCATCGCCTCCAAGGTGACCGTGATCCACCGCCGCGACAAGTTCCGCGCCGAGCCGATCCTGGTGGACCGCCTGATGCACAAGGTCCAGGAAGGCAAGATCGTGCTGGAGCTGAACCACACCCTGGACGAAGTCCTGGGCGACGACAGCGGCGTGACCGGCTTGCGCATCAAATCCACCGATACCGGCGCAAGCAAGGACCTGAGCGTGCACGGCCTGTTCGTGGCGATCGGCCACAAGCCGAACACCGGCATCTTCGAAGGCCAGCTCGAGATGCAGAACGGCTACATCCGCACCCGTTCGGGCCTGGACGGCATGGCCACCGCCACCAACGTGCCGGGCGTGTTCGCGGCCGGCGACGTGCAGGACCACGTGTACCGCCAGGCGATCACCAGCTCGGGCACCGGCTGCATGGCCGCGCTCGACGCGCAGCGCTACCTGGAAGCGCTGGAAGACGATCCGAAATAAGGGTATATGGAAGAGCGCCTGACAAGACGCTGGATTGTCAGGTGCGGAGGCGGGCATGAAGGATTTTTCTGAGCTGAAGGGCCTGCGCGACAGGCTCAAGGAAGACGAGCGCCTGCGCGCCATCGAAAAGGCCGAGCGCGAGAAGCGCGAGCGTATCGCGCGCGAACGCGCCGTGGAATTTCGCGGCGCGATGCAGGGCGTGACCAAGATTCCCGAATCGGACCGCTACGTGTACCGCCCGGTGTACGTGGCGTCCGACCGCGTCTTCCGGGATCGCACGCCCCTGACCGAGGAAGAAGAAATCGAGGCCGTCCTGCGCGCGTCGCTGTCCGACGAGTTCGATGTCGACGGCTTGCTCGACGAAGATCCCTCGCTGAGCTACGCCCAGCCGGGCGTGGGACCGGACGTGGTGCGCAAGCTGCGCAAGCGCCACTGGCCGGTGCAGGACGAGCTCGACCTGCACGGCATGAACCGCGACCAGGCGCGCGACGCCCTCACCGACTTCCTGCACCGCGCCAACCGCCGCGGCGTGCGCTGCGTGCGCATCGTGCACGGCATCGGCTACGGCTCGCCCAAAGGCCAGCCGGTGCTGCGCGGGATCGTGCACAGCTGGCTGGTGCAGATGAGCGAGGTGGTCGCCTTTTGCGTTGCCGGAAAGAAAGATGGCGGCCACGGCGCCCTGGTCGTGCTGCTGCGCCCTGCCCTCCTTGAGTGAGCACACGCACGGAATACAACATGGACACAATTGTAAAGTGTGTCCAAATTTGTATTACCTGTAAAATACGCTGGCCCGGCATTTGCCGGAATTGACGAGAAGGGATTGGTGGCGAATTGAAGGGTACTTCCGTGATTCCTATGGAGCATGGCCGCCAGGTCGACCTGCTCAACTGCGCCGACGAGCCGATCCACATCCCCGGCTCGATCCAGCCCCACGGCGCCCTTCTCTTCTTTGATACCGCCGGCCTGCTTCAAGGCTGGAGCGCGAACGCCGGCGCCCTGCTCGGCATCGAACTCGCGCTCGGCGCCCCGTATGCCTCGCTGGCGCTGCCGCCCGCAGCGCTCGAACTCCTGCTCGACTACGTCGGGCCCGGCGACGCCGAGCAGACGCCCTCGATGGTGCCGCTGCGCGTCAACGGCGCCCACGTCGACTGCATCGTGCACGCCGCCTTCGGGCGCGTCGTCGCCGAATTCGAGCAGCGCGAAGTGGGCGCCGACGAAGTGGCGCTGTTCGCGGTGAAGGCGCATGCCTCGATCGACCGCCTGCGCCGCCAGAAGACCATTGACGGCCTGCTGGGCATCGCGGTGGACCAGATCCGCGAGTTCACCGGTTTCGACCGCGTGATGGCCTACCGTTTCCGTCCGGACGACAGCGGCGACGTGGTGGCCGAGAGCCGGCGCGACGATCTCGTGCCCTACCTGGGCCAGCGTTATCCTGCGTCCGACATTCCGGCCCAGGCGCGCCGCCTGTATATCCTGAACACCCTGCGCTCGATCATCGACGTCAACGATACGATGGTGCCGCTGCTGGGCGCTCCCGGCGCGCTGCCGCTCGACATGAGCCATGCGGTGCTGCGCAGCGTCTCGCCGATTCACATCGAATACCTGAAGAACATGGGCGTGGGCGCCTCGATGAGCGTGTCGATCGTGATCAACGGCCGCCTGTGGGGGCTGATCGCCTGCCACCACATGTCGCGCAAGCTGGTACCCTACTCGATCCGCATGGCGGCCGACGTGCTGGCGCAGGTGATGGGCTCGACCATCCACAGCATCGAGTCGCGCCTGGAAAGCCAGATGATCGAGCGCTCGGCCTCCACCCGCACCAAGCTGGTCGAAGACCTGCTGCTCGAAGACGACCCGCTCGAGACCTTCGGCCGCTTCGCCGATGCGGTGCTGGCGGCCACCCAGTCGCAGGCCCAGGTGACCAGCTACTACGGCAGGCTGCGCGTGCACGGCGACGTCCCCCATGAACTTGCCGAAGCCATCGTCGCTTCGCTGCCCGAGGCGCACGATCTGGTGCTGCGCGAACGGCTGGACGACTGGCCCGAGCCGCTCCGCGCGCGGCTGGGCAAGTGGGTCGGCCTGCTGGCCATGCCCTTCGACCCGCCGGCGCAGGGCTGGAACCTGCTGCTGCGCGTCGAACAGATCGAACAGGTGGCCTGGGGCGGCCGTCCCGAAAAGACCAGCACCATCGGCCCGCTGGGCGGGCGCCTGACGCCGCGCGGCTCCTTCGACGCCTGGTACGAGACCGTGCGCGGCCATGCGCATCCGTGGGAGGCGACCATCCTGGCCAGCGCGCGTGTGACCCTGGCCGAACTGGTGCGCGTGATGACCTCGCGCCGCACCCAGACCGAAGCGACCCGCGCCCAGTTGCTGGCGATGCTCGGGCACGACCTGCGCGACCCGCTCCATTCGATCAACATGGCCGGCATGGTGCTCGAAAAGGGCCACAGCCAGCCGACGCTGGGCAAGCGCATCCAGTCGTCCACCAGCCGCATGCAGCGCATGATCACCCAGGTGCTCGACATGAGCCGCATCGACGGCGGCCTGGGCCTGGGCGTGACGCTCGAGCCGGTCGACCTGACCGCGCTGGTGAAAGACCTGATGGACGAAGCCCGCCTGGCCTATCCGGCCATCCCCTTCCAGCTGATCTGCGACGAAGCGGCCATGGTGAATGCCGACGGCGGGCGGATCGGACAGGTGCTGTCGAATTTGCTGAGCAACGCGCGCCACCACGGCGAAGCCGGCAAGCCGGTGCGGGTGTGCGTGAAGGTGGATGGGCGGGAAGCGGTGGTCGCGGTGAGCAACGCCGGCGCGCCGATCGCGCCCGAGATCGTGGCGACCCTGTTCAACCCCTTCAAGCGCGCCTCACTGCACAACCCGCGCAACCGCACCGGCATGGGCCTGGGCCTCTACATCGCGCAGCAGATCGTGCGCGAGCACCACGGCGAGATCGTCTACCGCCATGACGGGAATGAGGTGATCTTCTCGGTGCGCCTGCCGTTATTGAACTCGTAGGGTGCACGGCTTTGCCGTGCGCGCGTTCAAACCACGCTCGACATGACGCGGCGTGCCTGCATACGATCCTTGAACGCGCGGTCGGCGAAGCCGACCACCCTACCGTAAATGCATAGCGGCATGGTAGTCTAGCAACACCACTGCTCAGCTTCTACCGCATGACCCTCATCAAGTTCATCGAAATCATGGCGATCCTGGTCGGCGCCTTCTCCGGCTTCATCGAGGCGCGGCGCAAGCGCATGGACCTGGTGGGCGTGTTCACGGTGGCCTTTATCACCGCCTTCGGCGGCGGCACCCTGCGCGACATCCTGCTCGACCGGCGCCCGCTGTTCTGGGTGATCCACCAGGAATACGCAATCCTGATCTTCGTGCTGGCCCTGGTGGCCTCGCCCCTGATCCGCACGCTGCGCCAGATCGTCTCGGAACGCTTGATCGTGATCGCCGACGCGGTCGGCCTGGGTCTGTTCTCGGTGGCCGGCGTGTCCGCCGCGCTGGCCGCCGACATGCCGATCTTCATCGCCTCGATGATGGGGGTGATCACCGGGATCTTCGGCGGCGTGTTGCGCGACATCGTCTGCAACGAGGTGCCGATGGTGTTCCGCGACGGGAAACCCTACGCGATCTGCGCCTTCCTGGGGAACTGGCTGTTCCTGATGATGCGCCACTATGGCGTGGAGGCCGACTTCGCGCTGTGGTCGAGCGCGCTGTTCATCAGCGGCTTGCGGCTGCTCACCTGGAAGTTCGACCTGCGCATGGGGCGTTAGCGCGGCGCCAGCAGCCTTGCCAGCGCCCGGCGCAGCTCTTCCTGCGTGTAGGGCTTGGGCAGCACGCCGATCGACAGGCCCTGCAGGCGCTCCGGCGCCAGCACGTAGCCGCTGACGAGCAGGATCGGCAGCTCCGGGTGCTGCGCCCGGATGCGCCGCGCCAGGCCGATGCCGTCGAGCTGGCCCGGCATCACGACATCCGAGAACACCAGGTCGAATTCTGCCAGCGGCTGCGCCAGCGCCTCCTGCGCGTCGCGCGCCAGACGCGCATCGCAACCGAGGTTATCCAGAATGTCCAGGGTGGCCTCGGCCACTTCCGGATCGTCCTCGACGCAGAGCACGCGTATGCCGGCAGGCAGCGCGCTGGCCGTGCCGGGTGCCGGTTCGTCGCGCTCCTCCGCCTCCAGCGCCGCGCTGCGTGGCAGCAGGATCGACACCGTGGTGCCCGCGGGCGAACTGTCGATCCAGGCCGTGCCGCCCGACTGCTTCGCGAAGCCGTAGACCTGGCTCAAGCCGAGGCCGGTGCCCGCGCCAAGCGGCTTGGTGGTGAAGAAGGGGTCGAAGGCCTGCGCCGCCACCTCGGGCGACATGCCCGAACCGGTATCGCTGACGGTGAGCCGGACGAACTCGCCGTGCAGCTCCGCTTCCGGCACGTCCGGCGACGGCAGTTCGAGGTTCCCGGCGCCGACGACGATACGGCCGCCGTCCGGCATCGCGTCCTTGGCGTTGACGGCCAGGTTCAACAGCGCCACTTCGAGCTGGGTGGCATCGGCATCGGCCAGCCACAGTCCGGGTGCGATGCGCATGTCCAGGGTGATCCGTTCGCGCACCGACTGCTGCAGCAGGTCGCGCATCTCGTCGAGCAGCTTCCCGAGGTCGAGCGCGCCGCCCGCCAGCGCCTGGCGGCGCCCGAAGGCCAGCAGCTGGTGGGTCAGCTTGGCGCCGCGCGAAGCGGCGCGCTGAATGGCGTGCAGCGCGCGCTCGAAGCGCTCGCTGCCCGGCTCGACCAGAGGCAGCAGCGTCGTGGCGCCCTGGATCACCTGCAGCAGGTTGTTGAAATCGTGGGCCACGCCGCCGGTCATCCTGCCGATCGCTTCCAGTTTGCGCGCTTCGTTGAGCGCGGTTTCGATGCGCTTGCGGGTCTCCACTTCGGCGATCAGCTCGGACGTGCGCTCCAGCACCCGCTGCTCGAGCTGCACGGCGGAGGCCGACAGACTCTGCATCTGTTCACGCACCGTGAACTGCCAGGCGCGCGCCCGGCAGGCGGCGTCGAAGGCCGCGCGCAGCACGTTCGGCGGACTCGGCCGGCCCAGCACGGTCAGGTTGGCGAACCGGCGCAGGAAGGCCCACTGCGCCTGCGAGCCGCCGCTGGTGGCCTGGGCACTGAACACGATGAGCGGCAGGTCCGACCACGCCGGCTGCGCCTGCAGCGCGCCGGCCAGCGCCGCCGCGTGCGTTTCGAGCGCCTCGTCGGTGAACAGCATCAAGCTCAGCGCCGGATCGGCGACCGCGGCGGCCAGCGCCTCACCGTCGGCGCAAGGCCTGATGTGCGCTCCCCACTCGCGCAGCAGGTCGGCCAGCACGGCGGCGTCCTGGCCGGACGGCGCACAGATGGCGGCCACGACGTTCCAGCCTGGTTTGCGCGGATCAGCCATGGCCGTTCGCGGCCGCGGCCTCGGGAGCGATGCGCGGCACGCCGGTGAGCACGCCCTGGAAATCCTCCAGCGGATCGCCGACCGACATGCCGGTGCTGGTCAGGGAAAATTCGCGGATGCTGGTCTCGTGGCGTCCGGGGCGTTTCTTGACCACCGAAATCGCCTTGCGCACCGTGCCTTCGGCTTCGAAGTAGCGCAACAGGATCACGGTATCGGTGATGAAGCCGACGTCGAGCGTGTCGCGCACGTCCTGCAGCAGGCCGGACTGGCCGACGATCAGCAGCGACAGCACGCCCTGGTTCGACAGGTAGCTGAGCAGTTCGTGCATCTGCAGCATCAGCGCCGCTTCCTCGTGCATGGTCTCGAGGTAGGAATTGAGGCTGTCGATGACCACCACCGCGGCGCCACGGTCCTCGACCTGGCGCCGCACTTTCCAGATGAATTCGCCCGGCGTGATGCGCGAGGGATTGATGCGCTCCCAGTGCACGGTGCCGGCGTCGATCGCCTCGGCGGCGCGCATCGACAGGCCGTTGGCGCGGTCGAGCAGCGTGTCCTTGGTCTCGTCGAAGGCGAAGTAGGCCACGTGTTCGCCGCGACCGGCCGCCACGTTGGCATACTGGAGCGCCAGCGAGGACTTGCCTACCCCGGTGGGTCCCAGGATCATCACCGAGGTGCCGCGCACCAGGCCGCCGCACAGCATCGCATCCAGCGCCGGCACCTCGCTGGTGACCGTGTCGCGCACCCGCTGGCCCTGGTGCTCCTCGGCGATCAGGCTGGGGAACACATACACTTCGCGCGCGGTGATGGCGAAGTCGTGCCAGCCGCTCTGGAACTCGGCGCCGCGCATCTTGACCACGCGCAGGCGCCGGCGGGCGGCGCCGAACTCGCGCTCGCGCTGGTCGAGCGTGATCACGCCATGCACCGTGCCCTGCAGGTCGAACTGGCGCGGCTCATCGGTCAGGTCGTCCATCAGGAGCGTGGTGCAGGCCTGCTGCAGCAGGAAGCGCTTGAGCGCGACGATCTGGCGCCGGTAGCGCATCGGGTCGTTCGCGACCATGCGCAGTTCCGACATCGAATCGATCACGATGCGGCTGGGGCCGACCGCGCGGATGGCCTCGCAGATCGCCTCGATGGTCTGGCTCAGTTCCGCTTCCGACGGGAACAGCACGCTTTGCTGGCGCTCGAGCTGGGCCTCGGCCGGGACCACTTCGCGCAGCGCAATCCCGTCGAGGGACCAGCCGTGGCTGCGCGCCGTCGCCGCCAGCTCCTCGACGGTCTCGGACAGGGAAATGTACAGGCAGGGCTCGCCCTTTTCGGCGCCGTCGATCAGGAAGCGCAGGCCGATGGTGGTCTTGCCGGTGCCCGGCCGCCCCTCGATCAGGTGGATGCGCTGCCTGGGCAGTCCGCCCCGCAGCACCTGGTCCAGCTCGGGAATACCAGTATGAATTTTTTCCAGGTCGCTCATGTTGTTCTCTCTGACGGGTATAGGTGATGGAGCGATGCACTGCTAAAAATATCATTTAGATAATTTTTATGCATGATAGCTCATCTTTGCCGCAGCCCGCTTGCCGGGCCTGCCCTTGTTCAAGCCAGACCAGGCCTACAAGGCGTCAGAACGGAGCGGCGGCTCCGTGCGACCTGAAACGGATCAGACCGCGTCGGCGCCGGTCTCGCCGGTGCGGATGCGGATCACCTGCTCCACGTTCTGGACGAAGATCTTGCCGTCGCCGATCTTGCCGGTGCGCGCCGCCTTGATGATGGCGTCGACCACCCCCTCGGCCATGCTGTCGTCCACCACCACTTCGATCTTTACCTTGGGCAGGAAGTCCACCACGTATTCGGCGCCGCGATACAGCTCGGTATGGCCCTTCTGGCGGCCGAAGCCCTTCACTTCGGTCACGGTCAGGCCGGTGACGTTGACCTCGGCCAGCGCCTCGCGCACTTCGTCCAGCTTGAAGGGTTTGATCACGCAGGTAATCTGTTTCATGTTCTTGTCTCTCTCAAACAGTGATTAATCGGGGATATTCTTGAGGTCGTCCATCCATACGGTGGCTTCGGAATCCGATGGCGCGCGCCAGTCGCCGCGCGGGGACAGCGAGCCGCCGTTGCCGACCTTCGGCCCGTTCGGCACGCAGGTACGCTTGAACTGGCTGGTCTTGAAGAAGCGCCACAGGAAGATGCCGAGGTTCTTCTTGATCGCATCCAGCCCGTACTCGTTGCGTACCAGGGCCGCATTCGGCCACCGGCCCTGCGCGCGGTCGTGCCAGGCGCTCCAGGAAAGGAAGGCCACCTTGCTCGGCTTGAAGCCGTAGCGCAGGGTGTAGTACAGGTTGAAGTCCTGCAGCTCGTAGGGGCCGATGGTATCTTCGGTTTTCTGGGCCGGCTTGCCGTCCGGGCTTGCCTGGGTCCCGCCCGGCACCAGTTCGGGGCTGATCTTGGTGTCGAGGATCTTCAGCAGCACGTCGGCGCCATTTTCCACCACCGCGCCGGTCTCGGCCACCCAGCGCACCAGGTAGGAGATCAGGGTCTTGGGCACGCTGGCGTTGACGTTGTAGTGCGACATGTGGTCGCCCACGCCGTAGGTGCACCAGCCCAGCGCCAGCTCGGACAGGTCGCCGGTGCCGATCACGATCGCGTTGTGGAAGTTCGCCAGGCGGAACAAATGGTTGGTGCGCTCGCCCGCCTGCACGTTCTCGAAGGTGATGTCGTAATCCGCCTTGCCCTCCGCGTAGGGATGGCCGAGGTCCTTGAGCATCTGGATGCAGCTCGGGCGGATGTCGATCAGCTGGGCGCTGCAGCCCACCACGCGCATCAGGTCGTGGGCCTGCTGCAGGGTACGCTCGCTGGTGGCGAAGCCCGGCATGGTATAGGCGAGGATGTTGGTGCGCGGCAGGCCAAGGCGGTCCATGGCCCTGGCGCACACCAGGAGCGCGTGGGTCGAGTCGAGCCCGCCCGAGACGCCGATCACCACCTTCTTGATGTTGGCGCTCGACAGGCGCTGGATCAGGGCCTGCACCTGGATGTTGTAGACCTCCGTGCAGCGCTCGTCGCGGCGGGCCTGGTCGGCCGGCACGTAGGGGAAGCGTTCGACGCTGCGCGCCAGCGGCATGTCGCGCTCCAGCGGCAGGGCGAGCTGGAAGCGAACCAGGCGGAACTTCGCCACTTCTTCCGCATGGCGGCGCACCGACTGCGAGAAGGTGGTGGCGTGCATGCGCTCGTTCGACAGGCGGTCGAGGTCGACGTCGGCGTAGATCACGTGCGAGTCGTCGCTGAAGCGTTCCGACTCGGCCAGCAGCTCGCCCTTCTCGTAGATGAGCGACTGGCCGTCCCAGGCCATGTCGTTGGTCGACTCGCCGCGGCCGGCCGAGGTGTACAAGTAGGCCGCCAGGCAGCGTGCCGACTGCTGGCTGACCAACTGGTGGCGGTAGCCGCTCTTGCCCACCACGACGTTCGAGGCCGACAGGTTGACCAGCACCGTGGCGCCGGCCATGGCCGCGAACGAGGACGGCGGGACCGGCACCCAGACGTCTTCGCAGATCTCGACATGGAAACGGAATAGCGGCAGGTTCTCGATCTCGAACAGCAGGGCCGGGCCGAAAGGCACGGTGGCCCCGAACAGGTCGATCTGGTCGACCGCGGCGCAATCCGCGGCACTGAACTGCCTGGATTCGTAAAACTCGCCATAATTAGGCAGGAAGCTCTTGGGCACCACGCCCAGCACGCGGCCGTTCGCCACGACCACGGCGCAATTGAAGAGCTGGTGGTTGACCTTGAGCGGCATGCCGACCACCAGCGCCACCGGCAGCGCACCGGATGCCTCGACGATCTGCGCCAGGCCGTCGAGGCAGCCGTCGAGCAGCGCGCGCTGGTGGAACAGGTCGTCGCAGCTGTAGGCCGACAGGCCCAGTTCGGGGAAGGCCACCAGCACGGCGCCCTGGTCGGCGGCCTGGCGCGCCAGGCTCAGGGTCTGCGCGACGTTGAAGGCCGGATCGGCGATGCGGCAGCGCGGGATCGCCACCGCGACCCGGGCGAAGTGGTGCGTGTAGAGGTTGAAGAATCGCTGGTTCATGGGTGAGTCTTTCGCGTGCTGGCAAGCGCGGGGGAGTTCGCCATTATTCATTTGCTACGGAAGTCATTTTGAATTATCGCACGCATATCGTTTCTTCTCTGCTCGAGGTCGGGCAGGCGCGCTGGGACGCGCTGGTGGACGCGCAGGACAATCCGAACCCTTTCCTGTCCTATGCCTTCCTGCACGCGCTGCACGAATCCGGCAGCGCCGCCCCGGAAACCGGCTGGCAGCCGCAGTACATCGTGCTCTACGACGGCGAGGCGCTGGCGGCCGCCCTGCCGCTCTACGTCAAGGGCCACTCCTACGGCGAATACGTGTTCGACTGGGCCTGGGCCGATGCCTACCAGCGGCACGGACTCGACTACTACCCGAAGCTGCTGTCCGCGATCCCGTTCACGCCGGTGGCCGGGCCGCGCCTGATGGCGGTCGACGCGGCCGCGCGCGCGGCGCTGCTCGAGGTGCTGGTGGCCACCCAGGGCGCGGCCGAGGTCTCGTCGACCCACGTGCTGTTCCCGCCCGAGGAACAGGCGCGCCAGCTGCAGGACGCCGGTTTCATGCTGCGCAGCGGCGTCCAGTTCCACTGGCTGAACCAGGGTTACAAGAACTTCGACGAATTCCTGGCCACGCTGGAGCAGAAGAAGCGCAAGAACATCCGCGCCGAGCGCAGGAAGGTGCGCGAAGCCGGGGTGAGCCTGCGCCGCGTGCGCGGGCGCGACGCGACGGATGCCGACTGGCTGCTGTTCAACCGCTGCTACCGCCACACCTACAAGGCGCACTACTCGACGCCCTACCTGAACCTCGATTTCTTCCGCCGCATCGGACAAACGATGCCGGACAACATCCTGCTGGTGATCGCCGCGCGCGACGGGCGCGACATCGCGGCCTCGCTGGTGATCCACAACGAGACCACGCTGTTCGGCCGCTACTGGGGCGAGCTGGAACACGTACCCTGCCTGCACTTCGAGGCAGCCTATTACCAGCCGCTGGAGTTCTGCATCGAACAGGGCATCCAGGCCTTCGAAGGCGGCGCCCAGGGCGAGCACAAGATGGCGCGCGGCTTCCTGCCCACCCGCACCTGGTCGGCGCACTGGCTGGCGCATCCCGCGTTCGCGGACGCGATCGAGCGCTTCCTGGAGCGCGAGAAAGGCGGGATCGACGACTACCTGGACGAACTGAACGAGCGCAGCCCGTTCCGCGAGGCGCGCTGAGCAGCGCTGCCCAGTGTGGAAATGCATGCATTTTTGGCCGCCCCGGGCGTGCTATCGTGCCTGCCCATCGTCGACCATCGTGGATGCGTCCATGAAGCGCCTTGCCCTGCTGCTCTGTTTCCCCCTCCTCGCCGCGGCCGCGCCGGCTGCGCCGGCCGCGCTGGCCGAGTCCCTCGACCGCATCGTCGCCGCGCGCTTCAAGCCGGAGCTGCCCGGGATCGCCGTGCTGGTCGTCAAGGACGGGCGCCCGGTCCTGCGCAAGGCCTATGGCATGGCCAACGTCGAACTCGGCGTGCCGGCCCGGCCGGAGCACGTGTTCCGGATCGGTTCGACGACCAAGCTGTTCACCGCGACCGCCGTCATGCTGCTGGTCGAGGACGGCAAGCTCGCGCTCGACGCGCCGCTCAAGCGCTACCTGCCGGACGCGCCGCGGCATTGGGACCAGGTCACCATCGCCCACCTCCTGAGCCATACCAGCGGCATCCCGAACCTGTCGATGGATTCCGGATACTGGCGCACCGCCGCGCGCCTGGACAATATGCTGGAGGAGCTGGTCGCGCCGGTACGCGGGCGTCCGCTCGATTTCGAACCCGGCGGCGGCGACAATGAAGTCCTGAGCAGGCAGCTGATTTCGGAAGTGCAGGCTGGCTGGCGCTAGGCGGCGTCGAACAGCGCGCGCACCGCGCCCGCCAGCTCCTCGATCGCGAAGGGCTTGGGCAGGATCTGCACCGCCTGGTCGAGCACCCCGTTGTCGACCATGACGTTGCGGGTGTAACCGGTGGTGAACAGGAGCCGCAGGCCGGGGCGGCGGCGCAGCACCTCGTCGGCCAGCCTTCTGCCGTTCATGTCGGGCATGACCACGTCGGTCAGGAGCAGGCCGATCTCCGGGTGCGCGTCGAGCGCCTGCAGGGCGGCGGCCGCGCCGTCGGCGCACACCACGCCGTAGCCCAGCTCGTCCAGCATGTCGGCCACCAGCATGCGCACCTCGGGCTCGTCGTCGACGACCAGCACCGTCTCGGACCTGCGCCCGCCGGCCGGCCCGGGGGCGGGGGCCTGCGGTTCCGGCAGGCTGTCGGCGGCCGCATGGCGCGGCAGGAAGATCCTGACCGTGCTGCCCTGCCCCTCGACGGATTCGATCCCCACCTGGCCGCCCGACTGCCGGACGAAGCCATACACCTGGCTCAGCCCGAGCCCGGTGCCGCGCCCGACTTCCTTGGTCGTGAAGAAGGGTTCGAACGCCTTGGCGATGACTTGCGGGCTCATGCCGGTGCCGGTATCGGTAACTTCCACCAGCACGTAGTCGCCCGGCGCCAGGCCGCCGAGCGCAGCCGCCTGTTGTGCGTCGAGCGAGCGGTTGGCGCTCAGGATGCCGAGGCGGCCGCCCTGTTCCATCGCGTCGCGCGCATTCACGACCAGGTTGACGATCGCGTTCTCGAGCTGGCCGGGGTCGGCGAAGGTGCGCCACAGGCCGTCGGCCAGGCGCAGCTCGAGCGCGATCGAGGCGCCCAGCGAATGGCGCAGCAGCTCGGACATGCCGTCCACCAGTTCGTTGACCGACACGGCCGCCGGCCGCAAGGGCTGCTGGCGCGAAAAGGCCAGCAGGCGCTGGGTCAGCTCGGCGGCGCGCCTGACTCCGCCCTTGGCTAGGCTCAGGTAATGCGGTGCGCGCGGGTCGCCCGGCGGCAGGCGCCGTCCGAGCAGGTCGAGCGCATTCGAGATCACGGCCAGCATGTTGTTGAAGTCGTGGGCGATCCCGCCGGTCAGCTGGCCCACCGCTTCCATCTTCTGCGACTGGCGCAGCGCATCCTGGGTGCGCACCCGTTCGGCCACTTCGTCGGCCACGCGGCGCTCCAGGTTGTCGTTCAGGGCGCGCAGTGCGCGCTCGGCCTGGTAGCGCGGCGTGATGTCCTGGAACAGGACGGCGACCTGGCGCCGCTCGACCGGCTCGATGCGCAATGCGGACAGCTCGAGGTGGCGGCCGGTGCGCTCGAGCTCGCGCTGGAAGCGGATCGGCTTCCCGGTCACCAGCACTTCGCGGTAGATCTCGACCCAGGCCTGCGCTTCAAGCGGCACCATGTCGCGCACGCGCTGCCCGACCACGTCCTCGATGCCGGTATGGACCGCGTAGGCCGGGTTGGCCATGACGTGCACGTAGTCGCTCAGCGGCCCGTGCGGCCCGTCCAGGAATTCGATGACGCTGAAGCCCTGATCGATCGACTCGAACATGGTGCGAAACAGGCGCTCGCTCTCGCCAAGGGCCTGTTCGGCCGCCTTGCGTTCGCTCAGGTCCAGCATGGCGCCGATCATGCGCAGGGGACGGCCGGCGGCGTCGCGCAGGACCGTGCCGCGGTCGAAGATCTCGGCATAGCTGCCGTCGGCGCGCCGGAAGCGGTACTCGCCGGACCAGCGCGTCCCGCCGCTTTCGATGACGGCGTGGATGGCATGGTCGATGCGGGCCCGGTCGTCCGGATGGATATGCTCGAGCCACCAGGCGGCGCTGGTCTGTTCCAGCGCATGGCCGAACAGCTCGCACAAGGCGTCGTTCCAGGTCACATGGCCGTCGGCCAGGCGCCAGTCCCAGATGGCGTCGTTGGTCGCCATCCTGGCGAGCCGGTAACGCTCGGCGGCGTCCGGGTCGTCGCTGCCGTCCGCGGCCACAGCGGCCACGGCGGCCTGCGGCTGCCCAGTGTCCGGCCCATGCGGTGGCGGGGCTGGAGCGGTCATGTCGATGTGGGCACTCATGGAAGCTTCTGTCCGTACGAAGGCTGCGGCTCGGCGCCGCGTGGCAAATTTTGCAATGATACCGCGTTTCGATCCGGGCACGGCGGCATCTCGGCCCGGCGCACATCGATGCCTTCGCTGATCCGCTTGCGCATGGTTCCCGTGGCGGGTATCGAGACTGGCGAGGATACGCCTTGCCTAGGCGAGCGGCAAGCCGGCGCGGTCCGCCACGAACAGGTCGGGATGGCCCTCCGCGCATTCGCGCAACAGGTTCCACACCACCTTCACCCGGCGCAGCCGGTACAGGTCGGTCGGGGCGGCCAGCCAGAACGAGCGCTCGGCCTGGAAGCCCGGCAACACCCGCACCAGCCGGCCATCATCCGGCACCGCATAGGGCGGCGCCATCATCAGCCCCATGCCGAGCGAGGCGGCTTCCAGCTGGGCGGTCATGCCCGAGCAGCAGATGCGGCGCCGCGGCGTGAAGCCGAGTTCGTTCAGGTAGGACAGCTCGCGGCTGGCCAGGCGGTCCTGGACGTAGTCGACGAAGTCGTGCCGCGCCAGGTCGGCCTGGGTGCGGATCGGCGGATGGCGCGCCAGGTAGGAGGGCGAGGCGTACAGGTAGAAGTGGAAGGACGCCAGGCGGGTAACCATGTAGCGGCCGGTGGTGGGCGGGTCGAGCATCACGCCGAGGTCGGCCTCGCGGTTGGCCAGGTTGGCAAAGCGCGGCAGGTTCAGCAGGTCGATCGACAGGTCCGGGTGCTGCTCGAGCAGCCGGGCCAGCAGCGGCGCCACCACGCGCACGCCGAACACCTCCGGCACGCCCAGGCGCACCACGCCGTGCGCGGCCACTTCGGCCCCGCCGATCTGCTCGGCCGCCGCCAGGGCCGCCCCTTCCATCGCCTCGGCATGCGGCAGCAGCGCCTGCCCGACTTCGGTGAGCTCGTAGCCTTCGCGCGAGCGGTCGAACAGGGTCGAGCCGAGCTGGGCTTCGAGGCGATCGATGCGGCGCGCCACGGTGGTGTGCTCCACTTCCAGCCGGCGCGAGGCGCCCGACAGGGTGCCGGCGCGCGCCAGCTCCAGGAAGAAACGCAGGTCGGTCCATTCAGGCAGCGTATTCATCGGGCGGGTTGTTCAATATCAACATCTCACATTGTGCACCAGTGCACATTCCCCCTGCAATCATTTGCAGCTTTTTCGATGCGGCAGCGCACAAACGGTGCGTGGCCGATTCCCGCCCTCGCCAGCACGCGCACAGGCATGGTGCAGCGAGCTGTGCATTTTTGCACAACGGGGTGGGCGATTGTTGACTATCTAACCAAACCCAAGCAAGGCACACTGCTGACCATGCGAAAACCTGAACGCATGCCGCTATCAAAAATTAGGAGACATCGATGCGTCTGACCAAGAAGAAACTGAAGCTGCTGAACCCTGCCATCCAGTCCGCCGTGGCCCTGCTCGTCCTCTCGGGCGGCAATGTGGCCATCGCCCAGGAAGCGACCGGCGCCGCGCCGGTGGCGACCGCCGAAGAAGCCGTGAACAAGGTGGTCGTGACCGCCCGCCGCCGTGAAGAAAGCCTGCAGGACGTGCCGGTCTCGGTCACCGCCTTCAGCGCCGACCAGCTGTCGAAGACCGCCACGCCGGACATCACCGCCCTCGCCCTGGCCCTGCCGAACACCACCCTGAAGGCCTCGCGCGCCACCAACTCGACCCTGACCGCCTTCATCCGCGGCGTCGGCCAGGCCGATCCGCTGGCCGGCTTCGAGTCGGGCGTCGGCATCTACATCGACGACATCTACCTGGCCCGCCCACAGGCGGCCGTGGCCGACATCTACGACGTCGAACGCATCGAGGTGCTGCGCGGCCCGCAGGGCACGCTGTACGGCCGCAACACCATCGGCGGCGCCGTCAAGTACGTCACCCGCAAGCTGGCCCCGCAGACCGACGCGCGCCTGCGCGCCACCGTCGGCCAATACGGCCAGAAGGAAATCGTCGCCACCGCCAGCACGCCGATCTCGGAGACCGCGCGCATCGGCGGCACCTTCGCCCGCTTCAAGCGCGACGGCTTCGGCAAGAACCTGACCACCGGCGGCGACAACTACGACAAGGACGTCACCGCGGCGCGCCTGTCGGCCGAGTTCACCCCGACCCCGGACCTGTTCATCCGCATCGCCGGCGACATCACCAAGGACGATTCCAGCCCCAAGAACGGCCACCGCCTGATCGTCGGCCGCACCAGCGGCGCCCCGATCCTGAGCAATGTCTACGATACCCGCGCCAACCTGATGCAGGCCCTCGGCCACGACCAGGAAGTCAAGGCGCACGGCGTCTCGGCCACCGTCGAATACACCCTCAACAACGAGTGGTCCCTCAAGTCGATCACGGCTTCGCGCAAGGACAAGTCGTACGCGCCGATCGACTTCGATTCGCTGGCAGTGACCGACATGCACGTGCCGGCCCTGTACACCAACAAGCAGTTCAGCCAGGAATTCAACCTCACCTACACGGGCGAGCGCCTGCAAGGCGTGGCCGGTGTCTACTACATCGACGCCAACGCCTTCAACAAGTTCGACACCATCCTGGGCGGCGCGGTCCCGACCTCGACCTACACGATGGGCGACATCGACACCAAGGCCTGGGCGATCTATGCCGACGGCAGCTACAACGTGACCGACGCCTTCAGCGTCTCGCTGGGCGGCCGCTACACCGTCGACAAGCGCGAAGCCGAAGTGCTGCGCCAGATCTACCTGGGCGCCAATGGCACCCCGGACCTGGGCAATCCGGGCGCCATCCTGTTCCGCACCGACACCGACCTGCGCGGCGGCCAGCTCAAGCGCGAGGACAAGAAGTTCACCCCGCGCATCGCCGTGAACTACAAGCTCAACCAGGACCACAACGTGTATGCGTCCTACTCCGAAGGCTTCAAGGGCGGCGGCTTCGAACCGCGCCTGAACATGGTCGGCACCAAGCTGCCGCTGGCGGTGGCCAAGCGCGGCTACGAGCCGGAAATCATCGAGACCTACGAACTGGGCCTGAAATCGGCCTTCAACGGCGGCCGCATCACCACCAATGCCGCGGTGTTCTACAGCGACTACCAGGACGTGCAGATCCCGGGCTCGGTGGCGATCGACACCAACGGCGACGGCAAGGACGACAGCTTCGCCGGCGTGACCACCAATGCCGGCAAGGCCAAGATCAAGGGCGCCGAACTGGAAGCCATCGCCAACCTGACCCCGAACTTCATGATCGCGGGCATGTACAGCTACATCGACGCCGAGTACAAGGAATACTTCGCGGCCGGCGTCAACGTGGCGAGCCAGCGCACTTTCCAGAACACCCCGAAGAACTCGGCCAACCTGCGCTTCAACTACGACATCCCGATGCCGGTGATGGGCTACAACGGCAAGCTGTCCCTGATCGGCAGCGCCTCGTACAAGGGCGCCACCGCCCAGTTCGAGACCGCCTCGCTGCTCGACCAGGAGTCGTACAAGCTGTATGACGCGAGCATCGTCTGGACCCGCGCCGACGGCAAGGTCCGCGCCGGCCTGCACGGCAAGAACCTGAGCGACAAGCACTACAAGACCGGCGGCTACCTGTTCCCGACCCTGGGCAACGAGGGCACCCTGACCGCGTTCTACGGCAACCCGCGCCAGGTCTCGGCAACGCTCGAGTACCGCTTCTAAGCGCGCCCCACGGCCCGTAGCAGCGGGCCCTCCCCGGCAGCATCCCCTGGCTGGCGCCCGCGCGGCGCCGGCCGGGAGGCTTGCCGCCCTCGCATTGACCACGGCATCGGCTCCGGCCGGCCGGAACGACTTACAGGATATCAGCCAGCGTGTCGACTTTCACTCCAATCAGCTACACCAGCAGCGACGGGCTGGCGCTGTATGCGCGCGACTATCCGGCGGATCCCGCCGCCGGCCTGCCTGCGCGGCTGCCGGTGATCTGCATCCACGGCCTGACACGCAATTCGGCCGACTTCGACGAACTCGCCCCGCTCCTGTCGGCCATGGGGCGGCGCGTGATCGCGGTCGACGTGCGCGGGCGCGGCTTCTCGGCGCACGATCCGAACCCCGACAACTACACCCCGGCGGTCTACGCCGCCGACATCGTCAAGCTGATGGAAGACCTGGCGCTGCCGCGCGCGGTCTTCGTCGGCACCTCGATGGGCGGCCTGATCACCATGACCCTGGCGGCGCGCCGGCTCGACCTGATCGCCGCCGCCGTCCTCAACGACGTCGGCCCGGTGCTGTCGGTGCGCGGCCTGCAGCGCATCGCCGGCTACGCGGGCCGCTGCAACGCGCTGGCGAGCTGGGACGACGCCGCCGCCTACCTGCGCGACATCAACGCCTGCGCCTTCCCGGCCAATTCGAACGAGGAATGGGCCAAGTGGGCGCGCCGCGCCTTCGAACAGAAGGATGACGGACAGCTGGCGCTGCGTTACGATCCGAATATCGCAAGCGCGATACAGACGGGCAAGCTGCGTCCGACCTCGCTGGCCGCACGCATGGCCTTCCGCCGGCTGGCGCGGCGCCGCCCTACCCTGCTGGTGCGCGGCGCGCTGTCCGACCTGGTCGAACCCGAACAGGCCGAGTGGATGCGCAAGGCGGCCCCGGAACTGCATTACGCGGAAGTGCCGGACGTCGGCCACGCGCCCATGCTCACCGAGCCGGCGGCGCTGGACGCGATCCGCGCCTTCCTGGCCAAGCTACCGTAAAAGATACTCAAGGAGACTAGCATGAACCACCTGATCAAACCCCTGGCCGTGGCCATCGTCGCCGCATTCGCTGCCGGCGCCGCGCCCACCGTGTTCGCACAGGGCAAGGACCTGAAGATCGCCCTCATCGCCGGCAAGACCGGACCGCTCGAAGCCTACGCCAAGGAGACCGAGACCGGCTTCATGATGGGCCTCGAGTACCTGACCAAGGGCAGCATGCAGATCAACGGGCGGAAAATCAAGGTCATCGTCAAGGACGACCAGTCCAAGCCGGACCTGGGCCGCACCCTGCTGGCCGAAGCCTACGGCGACGACAAGGTCGACATCGCGGTCGGCACCACCTCGTCCGGCTCGGCGATCGCCATGCTGCCGGTGGCGAAGGAATACAAGAAGGTCTTGATCGTCGAGCCGGCGGTGGCCGATGCGATCACCCAGGAAAAGTGGAACAAGTACATCTTCCGCACCGCGCGCAGCTCGATGCAGGACGCGCTGGCCGCCGCCAGCACCCTCAAGAGCGGCAGCATCGGTTTCCTGGCCCAGGACAATGCCTTCGGGCGCGACGCCATCGAGGCCGGCAAGGATGCGCTCAAGGCCACCGGCAGCAAGGCCGTGACCGTCCACGAGGAATACGCGCCGGCCACCACCACCGACTTCACCGCCCCGACCCAGCGCCTGTTCAACGCCCTCAAGGACAAGCCGCAGCCGCGCGTGCTGGCCATCGTCTGGGCCGGCCCGAACCCGCTGAACAAGATCGCCGACATGAAGCCGGAGCGCTTCGGCATCGCCCTGGCCCCGGGCGGCAACATCCTGCCGGTGATGAAGACCTGGAAGAGCTACGCCGGCACCGAAGGCACGATCTACTACTACCACGGCTTCCCGAAGAACAAGATGAACGACTGGTTCGTGGCCGAACACACCAAGCGCTACAAGATGCCGCCAGATATGTTCACCGCAGGCGGCATGGCCGCGGCCAGCGCCGTGTTCACTGCCCTCAGCAAGGCGCCGAACGCCAAGAACGGCGACGAGCTGGTGGCGGCGATGGAGGGCATGAGCTTCGAGACTCCGAAGGGCAGCATGAGCTTCCGCAAGGAAGACCACCAGGCGATCCAGCCGATGTACCACTTCCGCATCAAGAAGGACCAGAAGAACGAGTGGGACCTGCTGGAACTGGTGCGCGAGATCCCCGCCGCCGAGATGCCGCTGCCGGTGAAGAACAAGCGCTGACATGACCGCACAAGCATCCCCGCAGTCCGGCCTGCCTTCGCTGTCCACCCGCGACCTGACGATCCGCTTCGGCGGCCACGTCGCGGTGAACGCGGTCACGGCGGATTTCCATCCCGGCACCCTGACCGTCATCGTCGGTCCGAACGGCGCCGGCAAGACCACCTACTTCAACCTGGTGTCGGGCCAGCTGCCGGCCACCTCGGGCAGCGTGTTCGTGAACGGCCAGGACGTCACCCGCGCGGGCGCCGCCAAGCGCACCCGCCTCGGGATCGGCCGCGCCTTCCAGCTGACCAACCTGTTCCCGAACCTGACGGTGCTCGAGAACGTGCGCCTGGCGGTGCAGAGCCGCGCCGGCATGGGCCTGAACTTCTTCTCGATCTGGTCGAGCCATCGGGAACTGATCGCGCGCGCCGAGCATTACCTGGAGCGCGTGGCGCTGGCCGGGCGCCGCGAGGCCCTGGTGCGCACGCTGTCGCACGGCGACCAGCGCAAGCTCGAAGTGGCGATCCTGCTGGCGCTGGAACCGGACATCATGATGTTCGACGAACCGACCGCCGGCATGAGCGTCGACGAGGTGCCGGTGGTGCTCGACCTGATCCATGCGGTCAAGCTTGAACGCAACAAGACCGTGCTGCTAGTCGAGCACAAGATGGACGTGGTGCGCGCACTGGCCGACCGCATCGTCGTGCTGCACAACGGCACCCTGGTCGCGGACGGCAAGCCCGCGGAAGTCATGCAATCGAAGATCGTACAGGAAGCCTATCTTGGAACACCAGAACCAGCACACGCCTGAAGCCTTGCTGACGCTCGAGGGCGTGCATACCCACATCGGCCAGTACCACATCCTGCAGGGCGTGGACCTGGTGGTGCCGCGCGGGGGCCTGTCCATCCTGCTGGGCCGCAACGGCGCCGGCAAGACCACCACCCTGCGCACCATCATGGGCCTGTGGAAGGCCAGCGCCGGCGCGATCGTCTTCGACGGCCGCGACATCACGAAGATGGCCACGCCCGACATCGCCCGCCTGGGGATCGCCTATGTCCCGGAAAGCATGGCCGTGTTCTCGGACCTGACCGTGCGCGAGAACCTGTACCTGGCCGCGCGCAACGGTGCGCTGGACGAGCGCCGCGTCGACTGGATCTGCGGCTTCTTCCCGGCCCTGAAGAAGTTCTGGAACTACCCGGCCGGCAACCTCTCCGGCGGCCAGAAGCAGATGGTGGCGATCGCCCGCGCGATCGTCGAACCGCGCAAGCTGCTGCTGGTGGACGAACCGACCAAGGGCCTGGCCCCGGCCATCGTCGCCAGCCTGATGGCCGCCTTCCGCGAACTGAAGGACACCAGCACCACCATCCTGCTGGTAGAACAGAACTTCAACTTCGTCCGCTCGCTGGGCGACACGGTCGGCGTGATGGACGACGGCCGGGTCGTGCACGCCGGTTCCATGCCGCAGCTTGCCGCCGAAGAGGAACTGCAGCAGCGCCTGCTCGGCCTGTCGCTCGATTCACATCAATAGGACACACCATGAGTGCAACCCTTCCCCTTGCCGGCAAGGACACGTCGCAGCAGAGCGACGCGCCCTTGCCGAAGGCGCCGCGCGACATCGCGCCGCTGCTGCTGGTGCCGGCGCTGATGCTGGCCATGCTGCCGCTGGTCGGCAGCTTCCCCACCTGGGTCACCCTGACCGTCGCCGGCCTGGCGATGGGCATGATGATCTTCATCATGGCGAGCGGCCTGACACTCGTGTTCGGCCTGATGAGCGTGCTGAACTTCGGCCACGGCGCCTTCGTGTCGGTGGGCGCCTTCTCCGCCACCATGGTGCTGCTGCCGATGCAGGGCTGGCTCGAGATGGACTCGCTGCTGGTCAACCTGGGCGTGCTGGCGCTGGCCATCACGGTCGCGATGCTCGTCACCGCCCTCATGGGCTGGGCCTTCGAGCGCATCATCATCATGCCGGTCTACGGCCAGCACCTGAAGCAGATCCTGATCACGATGGGCGGCATGATCGTGGCCGAGCAGCTGATCCACGTGATCTGGGGCGCCGAGACCATCGCCCTGCCGCTGCCGACCGCGCTGCGCGGCGCCATCTTCCTGGGCGACGCGGCCATCGAGAAGTACCGCCTGGTGGCGGTGGTGGTCGGCCTGGTCGTGTTCGTGGGCATGTTCCTGACCCTGAACCGCACCAAGATCGGCCTGCTCATCCGCGCCGGCGTCGAGAACGGCGAGATGGTCGAAGCGCTCGGCTACCGCATCAAGCGCCTGTTCGTCACCGTGTTCGCGGCCGGTTCGGCGCTGGCCGGGATGGGCGGCGTGCTGTGGGGCCTGTACAAGGAGACCCTGACCGCCGCGATGGGCGGCGAGATCATGGTCATGATCTTCATCGTCATCATCATCGGCGGCCTCGGCTCCGTGGGCGGCTGCTTCATCGGCGCGCTCCTGATGGCGCTGGTGGCGAACTACGCCGGCTTCCTGGCGCCGAAAGTCGCGCTGGTCTCGAACATCATCCTGATGATCGCGATCCTGCTGTGGCGTCCGGCCGGCCTGTATTCGAAAACGAGGACTTGAACCAGATGCTGCACCGACTCCTATCCGCCGACATGCCGCGCAGCCGCCTGCTCGCAGCAAGCCTGCTCCTGATCCTGCTGGGACTGGCCTTCGCGCCCTTCCTGACCTCGGGCGCGCGCCCGCTCAACACCGCCGCCACCATCTGCGTCTACATCGTGCTGGTGGCCTCGTATGACCTGCTGCTGGGCTACACGGGCATCGTGTCCTTTGCCCACACCATGTTCTACGGCATCGGCGCCTACGGCATCGGCCTTGGCCTGGCGCGCGTCGACGAGGCGACCTGGAGCGCGGCCCTGGGCGGCCTCGGCATCGCCCTGCTGCTGGCCCTGCTGCTGGCCCTGGTGGTCGGCCTGTTCGCCCTGCGCGTGCGCGCCATCTTCTACACCATGATCACGCTGGCGGTGGCGTCCTCGTTCGCGGTGCTGGCCTCGCAGCTGTCCGACTTCACCGGCGGCGAGGACGGCATCACCTTCAGCGTGCCGGAAGTGCTCACCCCCGGCTTCACGCTGGTGGAGAACGAGGTGTTCGGCCGCGCGATCGACGGCAAGCTGCTGACCTACTACCTGGTGTTCTTCGGCTGCCTGCTGCTGTTCCTGTTCCTGCTGCGCCTGGTGAACTCGCCGTTCGGGCGGGTACTGCAGGCGATCCGCGAAAACGAGTTCCGCGCCGAGGCGCTGGGCTACCGCACCATGGTGTACCGGATCTGGGCCAACTGCCTGGCGGCGCTGGTGGCGGCCCTGGCCGGCGCCCTGATGGCCCTGTGGCTGCGCTACGTCGGCCCCAAGACCTCGCTCGGCTTCGAAGTGATGACCGACATCCTGCTGATCGTGGTCATCGGCGGCATGGGCACCATGTACGGCGCAGTGGTCGGCGCGGCGCTGTTCATCATCGCCCAGAACTACCTGAAGGAACTGATGGGTGCGGGTTCGGACGCCCTGGCCGGCGTGCCCCTGCTGGCGGCAGCCCTGCATCCGGACCGCTGGATGCTGTGGCTGGGCGTGCTGTTCATTCTGTCGATCTATTTCTTCCCTATCGGGATCGTCGGTAAGCTACGCCTGCGCAGTTTCATGGCACGACAGAAGTAAAGTTTAGCCACGGCATTACCCGACGGCCTCCCTTGCGGAGGCCGTTTTCTTTTCCCGACTTGGTTCCGTTCCTGCCCTTGAGCCGGGCCGTGCTGGCGATCAGGCGCCTTAAATAAACATCAATGTTCGTTATCTCCCTGCTCATACCATAAAAACAATTATGGCCTCGTCGTCAGCCAGCGCGAGCGGACCACCATCCATCTGGCTAAGTGTGAAAGGGGAATCATGAAACGACTTGCCTCGCTGTGCGGTACGGCACTCGTTGCCGCGGCCGCCTGGGCGCCACTGTCCAGCCACGCCGCAGTCGAAGTGCTCAATGAAGGCTTCAACAATGTCGACAGCCTGCCCGGCTGGGTCCAGCTCAACCTGAGCACGCCCCCCGGAGAAGGCTGGTTCCAGGGCAATGCCGGCGTGTTCGCCGCGCAGTCGGGCGCCGCCAACTCCTATGCCGGCGTCAACTTCCTGAGCGCGGCCAACGGCATCGGCATGGTCGACAACTGGCTGATCACGCCCACCCTGGCGCTGGGCGGGGTCACCACCCTCTCCTTCTACGTCAACAGCCAGGGCAGCAGCGCCTTCTCCGACCTGCTCGAAGTACGCTTCGCTTACGGGAGCACCGGCACCGGCCTCGACGCCTTCGATACCCTCCTGCTCACCGTCGGCGGCGAGGGCAACTTCCCCAGCCAGTGGCAGCAACTGACGGCCTCCTTCGACGCCGCCGGCGCCGGCCGCTTCGCCTTCCGCTACCTGGGCGAGGCCGACACGCTCGACTACGTCGGCATCGATTCCGTGCGGGTCGTCACCGCCGTGCCCGAGCCTTCCACCTACCTGATGCTGCTGGCCGGCCTCGGCGCCGTCGCGGCCAGCGCCCGCCGGCTGCGTCGATGAGCCCATGCCAGGAGAAGCCCATGTCCAGCCTTGAACTGATGTTCTTCCTGCCACTCGCCGCGCTGAGCCTGACCGCCGGCGCCGCCCAGGACGCCACCCCCGCGGCCCAGGGGCAAGGGATGGTCGTCGTGCGCGACGCCCAGACCGGCCAGCTGCGCACCCCGACCGCCGCCGAAATCCGCGCCCTGCAGCCGGCCGCGTCCGCCTCGATGACGGCGCAGTCCCAGCCCGCCATGGTCACCGGCCCGGGCGGGCGCCGCTCGGTACGCCTGGGCGAGCGCCACATGGTGTATTCGGTCGTCAAGCGCGACGGCGAAGGCAAGCTCGGCGAACAGTGCGTGCACGGTGTGCACGCCGCCGAACGCGCAACCAGCGGCGCTGCCGAACCGGCCGCCAAGCACGAGGAGCACCGCCATGAAAGCCGTTAAGACCTTCTGCCGGATGGCCGCCGCACTGGCGTTCGTGCTGGCCGGCGCAGGGGCAGCCCAGGCTGCCGCCACCATCGTCATCGTCAACCAGAACGCCCCGGGCGAGGGCTTCAACGACCCGACGCCGGCCACGCCGGTCGGCGGCAATACCGGCACCACGCTCGGCGAACAGCGCCTGGTCGCCTTCCAGCACGCCGCCAACATCTGGGGCAGTACGCTCGACAGCAGCGTGCCGATCCGCATCGGCGCCGCCTTCGTGCCGCTGGCCTGCACCGAGACCGGCGCCGTGCTCGGCGCGGCCGGCGCCTACGAGATCTGGACCGACTTCCCGAATGCCCCGCGCGCCAACACCTGGTACCCGTCGGCGCTGGCCAGCAAGCTGGCCGGCACCGACCTCACCGCCCCGACCGACCCGCACATCATCGCGCGCTTCAACTCCCGGCTCGGCCTGTTCCCGGACTGCCTGCCGGGCTCGGGCTTCTACCTGGGCCTGGACAAGCGTTTCGGCAACCAGATCGACCTGGTCACCGTCCTGCTGCACGAAATGGCGCACGGCCTCGGCTTCCAGACCTTCACCGACGACGAAACCGGACAGCAGTTCTTCGGCATCCCGTCGGTGTGGGACTACCACCTGGTGGACAACCGTAGCGAAACTCCCTGGGTCGCCATGACCGATGCCCAGCGCGCCGCCTCGGCCGTCACCTGGCGCGGCCTGTCCTGGGATGGTCCGAACGTGAATGCGGCGGTGCCGCGGGTGCTGGCGCCGCGCTCGAACCTGAACATCGGCGGGGCCAATGCGGGCGGGGCAGCCGGCAACTATTACGTGGGTGACGCCTCCTTCGGTCCGCCGGTCGGCAACCGGGCGGTGAGCGGGCAGCTGATGCCGGTGGTGGACCAGCCCGACGGCAGCGGCCTGGCCTGCACGCCGCTGGATACGAGCAATGCCCTGGCGGTGCGCAACAACATCGCCCTGGTCGACCGCGGCACCTGCGACTTCGTGACCAAGGCGCGCAACGCGCAGGCAGCCGGCGCGATCGGCATGGTCGTGGTGGACAACGTACCGGGCGACGTCGTCGGCCTGAGCGGCAACGATCCGCGCATCATGATTCCATCGGTGCGCATCACGCTGGCGGACGGCAGCACCATCCGGACGGCGCTGCAGCAGCGCTCGCGCGTGAAGTCGGGGGTCATCGCCACGCTGGCGCTCGATCGCACGCAGCTGGCCGGCACCGACCCGCGGCGCCGCATCCTGATGTACACGCCGAGCATCAATGCCCCGGGCTCTTCGGTATCGCACTACACCACCGAAGCCAAGCCCAACCAGCTCATGGAGCCAGCGATCAACGCCGACCTGCCGCACGTCGTCAGGCCGCCGCGCGACCTGACCTTCACGCTGCTGCGCGATATCGGCTGGTAGCGCGCAGGCGGAGCGCACAGCTTCGCCCTACCATGAAAAAAGCCGGCGCCCTGAACAGGCGCCGGCTTTCTCGCGTCATGCGGATGCGGGGATTATTCCTAGCCCTTGCGCTTGAACGCTTCGACGCCGCCCGTGATCTCGGCCTTGGCGGCTTCCGCGTCGGCCCAGCCTTCGATCTTGACCCACTTGCCCGGCTCGAGGTCCTTGTAGTGCTCGAAGAAGTGCTGGATCTGCTGCAGGCGCAGCTCTTCCAGGTCTTCCAGCTTCTGGATCTTCTTGTACATCGGCAGGACCTTCTCGACCGGCACGGCGATGACCTTGGCGTCGCCGCCGCCGTCATCGGTCATCTTCAGCACGCCCAGCGCGCGGCAGCGCACCACCACACCCGGCGGCAGCGGGAACGGGGTGATCACCAGCACGTCGCACGGGTCGCCGTCGTCGGCGATGGTCTGCGGCACGTAGCCGTAGTTGCACGGATAGTGCATGGCGGTACCCATGAAGCGGTCGACGAAGATCGCGCCGCTGTCCTTGTCGACCTCGTACTTGACCGGGTCGGCGTTCATCGGGATCTCGATGATGACGTTGAAGTCGTTCGGCACGTCTTTGCCGGCTGGGACGTTATTCAGGCTCATGGAATTCCTTGGTTGCTGAAGTTTCAATAAAGTGCGTCATTATAGCGAATGCGGCATGCGGATGTCGCCCCTGGCGCGGGATGCCGCGCCACGACGCAGCTGCGATTCGAGCGCGGACGGCACGGCTGCCCACCCTGCGACAAGCCGCCCGTCAAAAGATGCTTGCCAGCGCACACTGGCGATAGTGATTCGCCGCTTCCTGCTCCTGCCCCAGCGCCTCGTGCATCTGGGCCAGCTTCAGGTGCGCCTCGCGCACCATTGGCGCCTCGGTGGCGTCCGACAGCGCCTGCTCCAGGTAGCGCTGGGCCTTGCCCCACAATTTCTGCCTGAGGCAGAGCGAACCCAGGGTCAGCGCCAGCTCGGCGTCCAGCGGGCGCTCCTTGAGCCAGGCTTCGCAATGCTCGATCTGGGCCAGCAGGGTCGGCGAGCCGGCCGGGCCGGCGGCCTCGCGGTAGGCGCGCACCACGCGCTCGTCCCAGTTCGCCTTGAGCGCTTCCTCGGCGATGGCGCGCGCCTCGTCGTGCAGGCCGCGCGCATTGAAGGCGCCGGCGGCGCGCGCCGCGATGGTGGGAACCTGGCGGTCGGCCTGCGGAACCCCGGCCCAGACGCGGCGGATCGATTCGGCGTCGTGGCCCTGCTCGCTCAGCAGCGCCTCGTAGGCCAGTTCGCGCAGGCGGCTCGAGAGCGCCGGGTGCAGGGCCTTGCGCTTGTCGAGGATGCGCACCAGGCGCAGCACTTCGGGCCAGTTGCGCGCCTGCTGGTGGGCCTTCATCGACCATTGCAGGGCGTGGATGTGGCGCTGGCCGCTGGCGTTCAGCTCGGCGACGGCCTCGAGCGCGGCTTCCGGCTGGTGGTCGTCGACCAGCAGCTCGGTCACGGTCATCAGGCGCGCGGTCTTGAGCGTGTTGTCGTGCGCGATCCCGGCCAGCCAGGCGTCGCGCCTGCCTGGTTCGCGCATGCGGTGCGCGGCCCTGGCGCCGATCAGCGCGGCCAGGCCGGCGTTCTCGGGCAGCTCGGCGGCGCGCATGGCGGCCTTCTCGGCGTGACCGAAGCGGCCTTCGAACAAGGCCTTGAGCGCGTCGCGCAAGCCCTTGTTGCCTTCGCGCTCGCGCTTGCGCTGGCGGTAGGCGGCCACGCGCTCGGGCATCTTGAGGGTCGACTTCAGCGTCCGCACCAGCACGTACACCAGCGCGAACAGCAGCACCAGCAGCACCACGAACAGGTTGAGCGACATGTCCAGCCGGTGCGGCGGGTAGAACAGCACCACGTTGCCCGGGTTGAAGCGCGCCGTCACGGCAATGCCGATGGCCGCGGCCATCAGGGCGACTAACCAGAGAAGGAGCCGCATCTTATTGCTTCGCCTTGTAGTTGCGCACCGCGTTCAGGCTCTCCGAGAGGGTCGGCATCTCGATCGTCAGGTTGTTCGCCTGCACCTGGCGCAGCGCGGCCTGGGCCGACTGGGTGGCGCGGGCGCGCGTGTCGAAATACTTGAGCAGGATGGTCTGGCTACTGGCCAGGTCGTCGCGGAAGGTCGCCTCGTTGCGCGACAGCAGCGCCAGGCGCGCGTTCAGCAGGCGCAGCTTGAGGTTCTCGCGCACGAAGAAGGATTCGTTGGGCGAGAGCATCAGCGCTTCCGGCGTGTCGACGCTGCGTACGCGCACCAGCTGGCGCACGTCGTCCCACATCTCCTGGCTCCAGTTGCGCCAGGTCTGGGTCATGCGCTGGCCCAGGCTCAGGTTTTCGTGCGCGACCTGGTCCTGCTTGCGGGTCGAACGCACCGGCGCGGCCGGCAGCAGCGGCTTCTCGTCGGACAGCATCGGCAGCGTGTCCACCTGGGCGATCACGTTGTCCAGGCGCAGCGCGACGCCGGCCAGGTCGACCGCCGGCATCGCCTTCAGGCGCTCGATGTCGGCGCCGATCGCGCGGCGGATGTTCAGGAATTGCGGCTTGTCCGAACGGCCCAGCGAACGGTCGGCGTTCTGCAGGGCGATCAGGGCGCCCTGCACGTTGCCGGCCAGCTGCAGCTGCTGGCTGGCAGTGTTCAAGACCTGCTCGATCTCGGTCAGCGCCCATTCGTCGCGGTTCTTCGACAGGTCCTGGTAGAGCTGTTCCAGCGCCAGCTGCTGGGTCTGGGCTTCGGACTGGCGGCTTTCCAGCACGCCTACCTTGATCTGCAGCTCCTTGGACGTGTCCGCCACCTCGCGCGCCAGCGCCGCGGTTTCCGCGTTCACGGCATTGCCCTTCTGCAGGCTTTGCGCCATGTCGCGGCGCAAGGTATTGATGCGGCTGTGCGAGGTCCAGGTCTGCACCGCCAGCAGCAGGGCCAGGATGGCGACCGCGGCCGGCAGCGGACGCTGCAGCGCGTGGAACAGGCCCTGCGCCGCCGACGGACGTGCCGGCCCCTTCTGGACCGTCACGCTGCCCGGAGGATTCTGTTCTGGATGTTGTGCTTGTTCGTTCATTCTGAGATTGTAACCCGGCAAGAAGGGTTGCAAAGGGCTGCCAGCAGGCGTGCATCGCCGGAACCGGTCAGGGTGACCTGGACGCAGCCCAGCGCGCGTGCCGTCTCGGCAATACGGGCGTGGGGAACGATCAGGTGCTGGGCCTGCAGGCGGTGCAGCCCGTCCACCGGATCGAGCTCGGCGACCAGTCCGGCCAGCCCGCGCAGCGCTTCGGAACTCGTGATTATCCAGTCGTTTGGCTGCGCCAGCAAGGCGGACAGCTCGGCCGCCAGCGCATCGTCCAGCACCGGCACGCTGCGGCGGTAGGCGGCCACCGCGTCGACCCGGGCGCCGGCGGCCCGGAAGGTGTCGGCCATCAGCTCGCGCCCGCTCTCGCCGCGCACGATCAGCACGCGGCGGCCGGCGAACGCGTCCAGGTCGAGGCTGGCCAGCAGGTGTTCTGAATCGCTCGCGACTGGGTCGGGCGGGCAGTGGATGGTGGCGTTCTCTGGCGTGACGCCATGGCGCGCCAGCGCCGCGCGGCTGCCCTCGCCCACCACGCCGATCGGCACGCCGGACGGCCAGCCGGCCAGGCAGGCAAACGCGGCATCGACCGCGTTCGGCGACACGAAGGCAACCAGCGCATACGCGTCCAGGTCGGCCAGCGCCGCGCGCAAGGCCGAGGTATCCGCGAGCGGCGCGATCTCGAGCAGCGGCAGCACCACGGCGCGGCGTCCAAGCGCGCCCACGGCCTGCGCCAGGGCTTGGGCCTGGGCACGCGGCCGGGTGATGACGACTGCCCGCTCAGGCATCCTGTGCGGGCGCCCCGGCCGGCGCCGGCGCGGCGTCCGCCTCGGCGGCTTCCTGCTTGCACACCGCGAGGATCGCATGCGCATCCTGGTCTTCGAGCAGGATCGACACCTGTTCGCCCAGGAATTCCGGATGCTCCCACGAGCCCGCCACTTCGGCGCGGGCGGTGCGCTGGCCGTCCGGAGTCGCGACCATCGCGCGCAGGCGCATGGTGGTTCCGGACACGGTGGCGAAGGCGGCCAGCGGGATCTGGCAGCTGCCGCCGAAAATCTTCGACACCTTGCGCTCGGCCGCCACGGCGCGGAAGGTCGCGTCGTGGTTCAGCGGGGCCAGCAGCGCGCGCAGGTCGACGCCGTCGCTGCGGGCGGCGCTGGCGATCTCGATCGCCATCGCGCCCTGCCCGGCCGCCGGCAGGCTGTCCTCGGGCTCGAGCAGCGCGCGGATGCGCTGCGGCAGGCCGAGGCGCTTGAGGCCGGCGGCCGCCAGGATGATGGCGGCGTAGTCGCCCCGGTCGAGCTTGCCCAGGCGGGTGTCGAGGTTGCCGCGCAGCGGCTTGATCACCAGCTGCGGATAGCGCGCCGCGATCAGGGCCTGGCGGCGCAGGCTGCTGGTGCCGACGATGCTGCCTGCCGGCAGTTCGGCCAGGCTGGCGTAGTCGTTCGACACGAAGGCGTCGCGCGGGTCTTCGCGCTCGAGCACGGCGGCCAGCTCGAAGCCTTCCGGCAGCTCCATCGGCACGTCCTTGAGCGAATGCACGGCCAGGTCGGCGCGGCCTTCGGCCATCGCCACTTCCAGCTCCTTGACGAACAGGCCCTTGCCGCCTACTTTTGAGAGGGCGCGGTCGAGGATCTGGTCGCCCCGTGTTGTCATTCCGAGAATTTCGACACTGCACTGCGGATATAATGCGGCGAGACGGGCACGCACATGTTCCGCCTGCCACATGGCCAGGCGGCTTTCGCGGGATGCGATAATGAGCTTTTGAGGCGTCAGTTTCGCGGGCGCTTCCTGCGCCGATTCATTTGCTTTCAACACGGATTCTTTCACTGTCATCTAGCCCACCAGGACGATGCCGGTTCCCGGCCCTTGCTCAAGATCACAAATTTTAGCATGGGCCTCTTGCAGACGATGGCCAACCGCCATGCACTAACAATTTACTTGTGGTCGATATGGATAATCCTGCTGCACCAGATACCCCTGCACCATCACCTGTCCAAGCCGCCGGCGACAAGGACGCGCCACTGAAAGAAGACATCCGCCTGCTCGGCCGCCTGCTCGGCGACGTGTTGCGCGAACAGGAAGGCGAAGCCGTGTTCGAGGTCGTCGAGACCGTGCGCCAGACCGCGGTGCGCTTCCGCCGCGACGCCGATCCGGTGGCCGGCGAGGAGCTCACCACCCTGCTGCACCGGCTCACGCGCGACCAGACCATCTCGGTGGTGCGCGCCTTCTCGTATTTCTCGCACCTGGCCAACATCGCCGAGGACCAGCACCACGTGCGCCGCCGCCGCGCCCACCTGATGCGCGGCGCCGCGCCGCGCCAGGGCAGCGTGGCCCACGCCCTGTGCAAGCTGCGCGACGCCGGCGTGCCGCAGGACGTGGTCGAGGACTTCTTCAAGGACGCCCTGATCTCGCCGGTGCTCACCGCCCACCCGACCGAAGTGCAGCGCAAGAGCATCCTCGACGCCGAGCACGACATCGCGCGCCTGCTGGCCGAGCGCGACCTCGGCCTGACGCCGAAGGAGTTCAAGCGCAACACCCAGCTGCTGCAGGCCCGCATCGCCACCCTGTGGCAGACGCGCATGCTGCGCTACTCCAAGCTGACCGTGGCCGACGAGATCGACAACGCGCTGTCCTACTACCGCATCACCTTCCTGCGCGAAGTGCCGGGGCTGTACGACGACATCGAGGAAGAGATCGCCACGCACTATGCAGGCGAGATGTCCGGCAAGCGCGTCGAACTGGGCAAGGCCCAGTACCTGCAGATGGGCAGCTGGATCGGCGGCGACCGCGACGGCAACCCGAACGTCAACGCCGACACCATGCGCCACGCGCTGGTGCGCCAGTCGACCACCATCCTCGACTTCTACCTGGAAGAAGTGCATGCGCTGGGCGCCGAGCTGTCGACCTCGACGCTGCTGGTGCCGGTGACGCCGCAGATGCAGGCGCTGGCCGACGCCTCGGTCGACAACTCGCCGCACCGCAGCGACGAACCGTATCGCCGCGCCCTGATCGGCATCTACGCCCGCCTTGCAGCCACCGCGCGCGAGCTGGGCGTCGGCCACATCCTGCGCAAGGAAGTCGGCGAAGCCCCGCCCTACCTCGACGCCGGCCTGTTCGCGGCCGACCTCGAGGTGCTGGCCGAATCGCTTCGCGCCAACCACGGCGCCGTGCTGGTCGAGCCGCGCCTGGCCGGCCTGACCCGCGCCGCGCGCATCTTCGGCTTCCACCTGGCCTCGCTCGACATGCGCCAGAGCTCGGACGTGCACGAGCGCGTGCTGGGCGAGCTGTTCGCGCGCGCCGGAGGCGAAGCCGATTACGCCGCCCTGTCCGAAGAACGCAAGGTCGCGCTGCTGCTGGCCGAACTGGCGCAGCCGCGCCCCCTGTACTCGCCCTACGAGAGCTATTCGGACGAGACCAATTCCGAACTGGCGATCCTGCGCGCCGCGCGCGAGATCCGCCTGCGCTACGGCAGCCGCGCGATCCGCAACTACATCATCTCGCACACCGAGACGGTATCGGACCTGCTCGAAGTGCTGCTGCTGCAGAAAGAGACTGGCCTGATGCGCGTGTCCTCGGGCAGCAGCGACGTCATGGTGATCCCGCTGTTCGAGACCATCCCCGACCTGCAGCGCGCCAGCGCCATCATGGACGAATGGATGTCGATCCCGCTGGTCTCCAGCATCGTCGAGAAGCAGGGCCGGCTGCAGGAAGTCATGCTCGGCTACTCGGACTCGAACAAGGACGGCGGCTTCCTGACCTCGAACTGGGAGCTGTACCAGGCCGAGCTGAAACTGGTCGACGTGTTCGCCGCCAAGGGCGTCAAGCTGCGCTTGTTCCACGGCCGCGGCGGCACCGTCGGACGCGGCGGCGGCCCGAGCTACGATGCGATCCGGGCCCAGCCGCCGGGCACCGTCAACGGCCAGATCCGCCTGACCGAACAGGGCGAGATCATCGCCTCGAAGTTCTCGAATCCGGAGATCGGCCGGCGCAACCTCGAGCTGCTGGTGGCGGCGACGCTGGAAGCGAGCCTGAGCCCGCGTCCGGCGGACGACATCAGCAACGGCAAGCTGGCCCGCTTCGAAGCCGTGATGGCCGAGCTGTCCGAACGCGCCTACCGGGCCTACCGCAACCTGGTGTACGAGACCCCGGGCTTCACCGACTACTTCTTCAGCGCCACCCCGATCGCCGAGATCGCCGAACTGAACCTCGGTTCGCGCCCCGCCTCGCGCAAGTCGACGCGCCGCATCGAAGACCTGCGCGCGATTCCCTGGGGCTTCTCGTGGGGCCAGTGCCGCCTGCTGCTGCCGGGCTGGTACGGCTTCGGCGCCGCGGTCAGCGGCTGGCTGGCGGACGGCGACCGCGACGAGCGCCTGGCGCTGCTGCGCGAGATGCACCGCGACTGGCCCTTCTTCGCCACGCTGCTGTCGAACATGGACATGGTGCTGGCCAAGACCGACCTGGCGATCGCCTCGCGCTACGCCGAACTGGTGGCGGACCCGGGGCTGCGCGAACGGATCTTCCGTCGCATCACCGCGGAGCACGGCGAGACGCTGCGCTGCCTGGAAGCGGTGACCGGGGCGGGCGAGCGGCTGGCGGGCAATCCGCTGCTGGCGCGCTCGATCCAGAACCGCTTCGCCTATCTCGACCCGCTGAACCACCTGCAGGTGGAGCTGATCCACCGCCGCCGCAAGCTGGGCGACAATGCGGACCCGCGGGTGCACCGCGGGATCCACCTGTCGATCAACGGCGTGGCGGCGGGCTTGCGCAATACGGGCTAGGGCACACCGATGCCCAAGGCAGGGTGGCCGGCTTCGCCGACCACCCTACGACCATCAGCCCGCGCACGCCCCCAGCACACTCCCCTTCTTCAGGAAAGCCGGCACCGCATTCGGCGCCACGCACAGTTGCGCGCCCGGATTGCCGGCGCTGCCGGTCTGGTTACACACCATCACCTTGCCCGCGCCGCAGCGCGCGTCGATCACGTTCACCGTGGCGCTGGCCTGCGCGAAGCAGCTTTCCGGGCTGGCCGCCTGCGCCGTGAAGCGGTAGCTGCCCGCGGCAAGCGGCGTGAAGCTGGTGACCGCGCCGCTGGTGGCCGACAGGCCGCCCGCCGGGCTCCAGGTAAAGGTCGAGCTGCCCGCCGCATCGCTGGCGCTCAGCGTCACGCTCTGCGGGCCGTAACCCAGCGTGATCGTATTGCCGGCTTCGCCGGTGCCGCCGGTGACGCTGATCGACGGCTGCGGCAGATGGCCCAGCACCTGTACCGTTCCCTCGGCGCTGGCGCTGTTGCCGCCCTTGTCGACCGCCGTCAGGACCACCTTCTGCGCGCCGACATCAAGGCACGAGAAGCTGGTGCGCGAGGCGCTCAGCGATTCCACGCCCCAGTTGTCGCTGGTGCCGCCATCCAGCTCGCCCGGGGCGATCGCGGCGCTGCCGTTGGCAAGCGTCACCGACACGGCGCGGGTGCGCACGCTGGGGGCCTCGAAGTCGTTGCTCACCGTGTTGGCGCGCGCGCTCTCCACGCTCAGGCGGTTCAGCGCGGTCACGGTGTAGTAGTAATACTGGCCGGCGCCGACGCCCTTGTCGGCGAAGACGGGGGTGGCGGTATCGGTGACGCTCAACAGGTTGGCAGGATTCTCCAGGTCCATCTCGCGCTCGCTGGAACGGTAGATGGCGTACTTGCGGGTCTTCTCGAGTTCGTCGGCGCTGTCCGGCGCCGCCGCCCACGCCAGCTGCACCGCGTTGTCCTCGCCCGCGCCGGCGCTCAGCTGGGCCGGCGCGGCCGGCGCCTGCGTGCCCTTCCAGGCCATCACCGGCAGCAGCGCGGGGCGCGCATAGGTGGCGTTCTTCAGCGCGCTGCGGTAGCCCAGGGCGTCGCCCTGCAGGAAGGCATGGCGGAAGTGGATCTGGCCCGAGATGTTGGCGTGCGCCCGGTTCAGCGCGATCTGGTTGTTGATCTCGTTCGGACTGGTCCAGCCGGCGGTATTCATCTTGTAGTCGGCCAGGCCGATGTACATGTGGCGCTCGTAGGCGTTGTCGTTCCACCACGGCACCAGCAGCTTGTAGTCCGAGCCGGCCTGGCCGATGTACCAGTAGACCTGCGGCGCCAGGTAATCCACCCAGCCCTGCTGGATCCACTTGCGGGTGTCGGCGAACATCGTGCTGTAGTGCTGCGAGGCGCCGCTCGAGGTCGGCGATCCGACCGCCGGATCGGTGCTGCTGCGGTAGATGCCGGACGGCGAGACGCCGAACTTCACCCAGGGCTTGGCGGCGCGGATGCTGTCGTTGACGCGCGCGATCAGCATGTTGATGTTGTCGCGGCGCCAGTCGGCGCGTCCGGCGGTGGTGTTCGGGAAGCCGCGCGGGTCGGCGTTGTAGGCATCGTCGTCGGCAATGGTGCCGGACGGGTAGAAATAGTCGTCGAAGTGCAGGCCGTCGATGTCGTAGCGGTTGACGATGTCCATGATCACGCCCACCACATGGTCGCGCACCGCGGGCAGGCCCGGGTTCAGGATCTTCACGCTGCCGACCGTCAGCATCCACTCCGGGTGCGCGCGCGACACGTGGTTGGGCGCGTACATCGCGGTGTTGCCCTGGTTGGCGGCGGTGGCCACCGCGCGGTAGGGATTGATCCAGGCGTGGAATTCCATGCCGCGCTTGCGCGTCTCGTCGATCGCGAACTGCAGCGGGTCCCAGGCCGGGCTCGGCGCGCTGCCCTGCTGGTTGGTCAGGTAATAGGACCAGGGTTCGAGATCGCTCGGATACATGGCGTCGGCCTGGCTGCGCACCTGCAGGAAGGCGGCGTTCATGCCGGTCGCCTTGTTGTGGTCGAGGATCGCCCTGAGCTTGGACTGCTGCACGGCCGGGGTATCGAGGCGGCTCGGCCAGTCCAGGCTGATGTGGGTGCTGATCCACACGCCGCGCAGTTCGCGCTTGGGCGCGGGCTGCACGTCGGTCTGGGCGTGGACATGGGAAGCGGCCAGCATCGCGGCTGCCGCTGCAAGCAAAAGTTTTTTCATGTTGTTGTCTTTTTTTGCGGGTTGACGTGAACGCACCAGAGGAGCGCTGGTGGCGGTCCCCGACGCCTCTCCACGCGCCAGTGTGTTGCCATCCGCGAAGCAGAGTACGCTGGAGCAATTTTGACAACAAATGAAATTCGGAACAGGCCGCATAACCGCGATACATGGCTCGCGGCCGCCGCCCTGGCCGCGTCAGCGCCGGATCGACAGGCCGATGGTGAAGGCGATATCCGGGGTGCGGCTATTGAGTCCGCGCGACAGCATGGCGTCGAGCTGCACGTCCTTCGACAGCAGGTAGGCGGCGCCGACGTCGAAGCTGGCCTCGGTGCCGCCATGTTTGCCGCGCGCGATACGCGGCAGCGCCACTTCGACCAGGCCGCGCAGGCGCTCGCCGAATGCTTTCTCCGCCACGATCCCGAAGATGCCATAGCGGTAGCGGCCAGCGCCGGGGCCACTACGGTCGCGGTCGATGCCGATGCCCGGCATGACGCCCAGCGTCACCTCGTTCGGCAGCTCCCACTCGGCGGCCACGCGCAGCGACGGACGCACGCCCTCGCCACGGAAGGCACGCGAACCGCTGGCGAATTCCGATGCCAGGTGGACGCCGACCGAGGGACGGCCGCCCTGTGCGTCCAGCGCATGCCAGCTGAGGCCGAGCGCGGTATCGCCATAGCCGGCCTGGGTAACGCGCTGGCCGTCTTCCCTGCCGTGGCGGACCATGCGGCCGTCGGTCTCGATCCGCAGCTCGAGGGTGTCGGAAACGCCGATGCGCAACAGGGTCGGTGTCGACAGGGTGCGCTCGCGCCCTTCTTCATTGCGGTCGCGCTCGTAAAGAGCGCTGGTCTCCAGTTGCACCCGCCCCTTGCCCACCACCTTGCTCGACTCGACGAAGTCGGGACGGTCGGCCTCGATGCTGTCCTGGTCCTGGGCATGGGCCGTGGCGGCACACAGGGCGACGGCGGCAGCGAAAGCGTGGGCGAGTTTCATGGTTGGGCGTGAACGTAATAATATTATCGAAAAGATAATGCAAGCGCGGCATCCGGGTCGCACGAGACGAAAAAAATGCCGTCCAGCGCAGGCTGAACGGCATTTTTTACCAGCTGGTAAAAATTACTGGTTGTGCAGGAAGGTCTTCAGCTTGTCCGAACGCGAAGGCTGGCGCAGCTTGCTCATCGCCTTGGCTTCGATCTGGCGGATACGCTCGCGGGTGACGTCGAACTGCTTGCCGACTTCTTCCAGCGTGTGGTCGTTCGACATCTCGACGCCGTAGCGCATGCGCAACACCTTCGCTTCGCGCGGGGTCAGCGAGTCCAGCACTTCCTTGATCACGTTGCGCATCGAGGCGTGCAGCGCGGCGTCCAGCGGCGCCAGGGTGGCGTTGTCCTCGATGAAGTCGCCCAGCTGCGAATCGCCGTCCTCGCCCATCGGGGTTTCCATCGAAATCGGCTCTTTCGCGATCTTCATGATCTCGCGAACCTTGTTCTCTGGCATTTCCATCTTGGCGGCCAGGGTCGGCAGGTCCGGCTCGCTGCCGGTTTCCTGCATGATCTGGCGCGAGATGCGGTTCATCTTGTTGATCGTCTCGATCATGTGCACCGGCACGCGGATGGTGCGGGCCATGTCCGCGATCGAGCGCGTGATCGCCTGGCGAATCCACCAGGTCGCGTAGGTCGAGAATTTATAACCGCGGCGGTATTCGAACTTGTCCACCGCCTTCAGCAGACCGATGTTGCCTTCCTGGATCAGGTCGAGGAATTGCAGGCCGCGGTTGATGTATTTCTTCGCGATCGAGATCACCAGGCGCAGGTTGGCTACCGTCATTTCACGCTTGGCCTGGCGTGCGCGCTTCTCGCCCGCCGCCATCTGCTTGTTGATGCGGCGCAGGTCGGCCAGCGGCAGCGCCACGCGCGCCTGCAGGTCGATCATGCGCTGCTGCAGCTCCTTGATCGCCGGCAGATTACGGCTCAGCACCGCGCTGTACGGATAGGCGCAATCGACTTCGCGATCGCCCCATTGCAGGTCGGTCTCGTTGCCCGGGAAGACCTTGATGAAGTGGGCGCGCGGCATGCCGCAGCGGTTCACGCAGATGTCCAGCACGGCGCGCTCGATCGAACGCACTTCGTCCATCTGGCCGCGCAGGGTGTCGCACAGCTTTTCCACGATCTTGGCGGTGAAGCGGATGCCCAGCAGCTCGTTCGAGATGATGGCCTGGGCCGCTTCGTACTCGCTTGACCCGTAGCCGCTGGTCTTGAAGGCGTGGCCCATGCGGTCGAACTGCTTTTCGATCAGGGCGAATTTCTCGAGCGCGCTCTTGCGCAGCTGTACCAGCTGCTCGGTCGAGTAGCCGGCCGCGCCGCCGCCGACGGCGCCGTCTTCTTCCTCTTCCTCGACTTCCTCTT
This sequence comes from Massilia sp. X63, assembly GCF_041023745.1. NCBI lineage: Bacteria > Pseudomonadati > Pseudomonadota > Betaproteobacteria > Burkholderiales > Oxalobacteraceae > Massilia > Massilia sp. X63. Next base: position 215,137 of record NZ_JBFTEF010000001.1, on the reverse strand, counting down.
CTTCTTCCTCGTCGTCGCTGGCACGCGACGCAGAGGCGGCAGGCACCGGCGCGGCGTCGTTCAGGTCGACGAAGCCGTCCACCACGTCGTCGATCTTCATTTCGTCCGAGGCGATCTTGTGCGACAGCGCGATGATTTCCGAGATCGTTGTCGGGCAGGCCGAAATCGCCTGCACCATGTCCTTCAGGCCTTCCTCGATGCGCTTGGCGATCTCGATCTCGCCTTCGCGCGTCAGCAGCGACACCGCGCCCATTTCACGCATGTACATGCGGACCGGGTCGGTGGTGCGGCCGAAGTCGGAATCGACGGTCGACAGCGCGGTGGCGGCAGCCGCCTCCACTTCGTCGTCGCTGGTCGCGGTCGGCACGTTATCCGACAGCAGCATCATTTCGGCTTCCGGGGCACGCTCGTAGATCGCGATGCCCATGTCGTTGAAGGTCGCGATGATGCCTTCGATCGCTTCCGGATCGACGATGTTTTCCGGCAGCTGGTCGTTGATCTGGGCATGGGTCAGGTAGCCGCGCTCCTTGCCCATGTTGATCAGGTTCTTGATCTGCTGGCGGCGCTTTTCCAGTTCCGCTTCCGAGAAACCGCTCTCGCCGCCCAGCACGCCGGCCAGGCCCTTGGCCTTGCGCTCGCGCAGCTTCGAGGCGACCTTCATTTCGGCGCGCTCGACCGCGTTCAGTGCGGCGACTTCGTCGTTTTCCGGCACAAACTCGCTCGGCTTGCGGCCGCGGCGGCCCGGAACCTTTACTTGCGGCAGCAGGTAGCCCGAGGTATCGATCGCGGCCAGCGCGGCGGCATCGGTGGTGGCGCTGACGGTGCCCACGGCGGTCGGCGCCGGCAGTGCATTCGCGTCGGTGCGGCGGGTGCGGGTGCGCACCTTCGGAGCGGCGGCCGGGGCCGGCTCGGCGGCGGCTTGCGCCACCGCAGCGACCGGCGCCGGCGCGGCGACCGGCGCCGCCACCACGGCCGGCGCTTCGGCGGCTTTCAGCGCCGCCAGCTTCGAGCTGCGCTTGCGCACCACCACGGTTGCCGCGGCGTTCGGCACGGCGGCCGTGTAGTCCTCGAAGGGCGCCGGCTCGGCTGCCGGCGCCGGTGCGGCTGCCACCGGGGCCTCGACCGCCGCCACAGGCGCAGGCGCCGCGGCGACCGGTGCGACCGGTTCAGCGGCCGCGACCGCGACCGCTTCGGCGACCGGCTCGGCCGCGGCCGGCGCATCCAGCAGTGCGTCGTTGGCGGCGCCTTCCGCGTCCGCCGGCACCTGCTCGGCTTCCAGCGCGGCCTTGGCCGACGCCAGGCGCGAACGGGTCTTCACCACCGTCACCTTGGCCGCCGCTTCCGTCTCGAGGAAGTAGGAGGTCGCGGTTTTCGGCACTGCCAGCTGTGCCGTTGCCTTGGCGGGCGCTTTTTTGGCGGTCAGTGTCAGTGTCTTGGCGGTGTTTTTCATAGTGAAACTCTCTCCTGGCGAGGCGTACGGCGGCCTGCGAATCAATGTCAGCGGGACCCGCGCGCGGGTCCGGTGTGGGTTTGGGGACGCGGAAGTGGCCCTACCTGAGGGCGGACACGCGGACTTCAAGCACGCATTCCCCCGGTCGGCCTGCGATCCCGGCGCAGCGGCAGCGGACTAAGGAGGAATGGACGGTGTTTAAAATCACGGTGTGCATGTCGGAACGAAAAAAAGCCCGTCGGGTGAAACGGGCTTGCATCTCATGTTCAGGGAAGAACAGAAGGAGGCGATATTATGCCGCATTGCAAGAATTGGTGATAATTGAAATATCCGATAAGGGATATCACCAGCTTGAATATGACTGGCTCCTTCGCCGATCTCCCGGCCAGTCTGCGACGGCGCAAGCCGTGCGCAAGGCAAGGGGCGGATCATACACGATTTCATGCCCGCACGCCTGCCTCCGGCACACGAAGTTCGCAATCTGATTCTCAAGATTAATGAAACAAGTACAATACGGCCGGTACTGGCGTCCGGGCGCCGTGCTATCCTTCGCTTTCCCGTTCTTACAATGAAGTCAATGAATACCAATACCGCTGCCGAGACCGTCGACACCAACGCTCCTGCCACTCCCGAGACGCCGGAATCGCCGTCCACCGAGACGTCCACGGCCGCTCAGGCACAGGACACCGCCGCCGGCGAGGCTCCGGCCACCGCCCCTGCAGCCGCCCCATCGGCGCCGGCCGCCGCACCGGCCCCATCGGCCCGCGCCCTGCTCAAGCAACTCCAGCAGGAATTCCCGGCCTTCCGCGACTGCCTGCCGCTGGCCATCGGCATCGACAAGCAGCTGCTGGCGCGCATGCCCGACCTGAACCGCAAGGCCATGCGCGCCGCGCTCGGCATCCACACCGGCTCGATGCGCTACCTGCGCGCCATGGAAAAAGCCAAGGTGCGCTACAACCTCGACGGCACCCCGGGCGCCGAAGTCACCGACACCCACCGCCAGCACGCCAAGGAACAGCTGCAGGAACGTTTCAAGAAAGAAGCCGAGCGCAAGAAGGCCGAGCGCGACGCCGCCGCGGCCGAAGAAGCGAACCGCCAGCGCCAGGAAAAGCTGAACGCGCTCGCCGCCAAGTTCTCGCGCTCTTGATGTCCGAACCGAGCGCCGTCGAGCCGGAAGACCTGCTGCCGCCCTACGACGGCATCCGCATGGCCGACGTGCGCATCGTGCGCACGCCCGTCGATGCGGCTGCCGCGCTGGCGGCGCTGTCGCAGGCCGACGTGGTCGGCTTCGACACCGAATCCAAGCCCACCTTCTCGAAAGGCGAGGTCTCGACCGGGCCGCACCTGGTGCAGCTCGCCACCGACGAACTGGCCTACCTGTTCCAGATCGGCAGCGCGGCCAGCGCCCAGGCCGCCCTCGACGTGCTCAAGCCGGTGCTCGAATCGGACAGCATCCTGAAGGTGGGTTTCGGACTCGGGGACGATTTGAAACGAATACGCGCCAAGCTCGGCATCGAAGCGCGCAACGTGCTCGACCTGGCGACCGCCATGCGCCGGCGCGGCGAGCGCAACACGCTCGGCGCCAAGACCGCGGTGGCGCGCTTCTTCGGCCAGAAGCTGCAAAAGTCGCGCCGCATCACCACCACCAACTGGGCCCTGCCCCATCTGAGCGAAAAGCAGGTGCTGTACGCGGCCGACGACGCCCACGTGGCGCTGCGCCTGTACCGCTTCTGGCGCGCCAATCCGCCGGCCGACGAGGCTAGCCCGCCGCCGCGCCGGGCTTCCTGACAACGAAATACGCTTCCGGGCACAGCGCCGTTCCCAGCATCGGGAACGGGCTCGCGCTTGCCTTTCTGAGAGCGAACTGCTCGGCCAGCGCCTTGCGGAACACGCGGTGATCGAAGCCCATGTGCTCGTTGTGCACCTGGACGTCCGGCGGCAGGTAGCCGATCGGGCGGTCCCTGGGCGGCATGCCCAGGGTCGCCATCAGCACGTGCTTCGGCTTCGCGTCATAGGCGCCGTAGCGCCGGCTCATGCGGAACATGCCCTTGTACAGGGCCGGCAGGCCGACTTCGACCGGCACCCCGAACACCGCCTCGCCATCGTCCTTCAGTAGCGCGCCCACCTCGGCCAGCGAGGCCGTGCGCATCGCCAGCGGGATGTGCTCGAACACTTCGAGGCAGAACAGCAGGTCGGCCTGCCCTCTCGGGATCGTGTCGAACGAGGCGTGGAACTCGACCCGCGGCAGGTCCTTGAGTTCGCGCTTCGCTTCTTCGAGCAGGTCCGAGCAGGGCTCGTAGCAGACGATGGTGGCGTTCGGGTAGGCGTGCACCAGGTGCTTGCACAGCTCGCCGCTGCCGGCGCCGAAGTCGAGCACGCAGCGGACCTCGTCGCGCGCTTTCTGCGCGAACCCGATGGCGCTGTGCAGGCGCTGCTGCTGCAGCCAGCGCTTGATGGGATTACGGTCCCTGAATACCCCTTCGGTATAGCTCACCCCCATGTGACTCCCATCCTGCGCTCCGCGGTCCAAAGGGCTGCGATTATAACAAGTGGACGAAGCGGCAAGCGTTGATACGAGTTATCATTCCAGCATTGTCATTGCCGGGTTCACTCATGACGGGATATCTCCATCCTCTGCGCAGCATGCTGTTCGCCGTCCTCCTGCCCACCGCCGCTGCGCTGCACGCAGCGCCGCAGGCAGTGCCCGACACCCTCGCGCAGCGCCTGCTCGCCTGCGCCTCCTGCCATGCGCGCGTCGATGCGCGCGGCGATCCGGTCAACGACAGCTACTTTCCGCGCATCGGGGGCAAGCCGGCCGGCTACCTCTACAACCAGCTGCTGAATTTCCGCGAAGGCCGGCGCCAGTACCCGCTCATGACCTACCTGGTGGACCACCTGCCCGACCCCTACCTGCGCGAGATCGCCGGCCACTTCGCGGCCCAGCCGCCGGCGGCGCATGCCGCGGAAAGCCCGACCGTCGCGCCGCAGGTGCTGGAGCGCGGCCGCCAGCTGGTGATGAACGGCGATGCTGCGCGCAAGGTCCCGGCCTGCGTGGCCTGCCACGGCCAGCGCCTGACCGGCGTCGAGCCCGCCATCCCCGGCCTGCTCGGCCTGCCGCGCGACTACGTCAACGCCCAGTTCGGCGCCTGGCGCAACAAGGCGCGCCGCGCCCACGCGCCCGACTGCATGGCCGAGATCACCGCGCGCCTGTCGCTGGAAGACGTGAACGCCGTCTCGAGCTGGCTCGCGGCCCAGCCGACTCCTGGCGATCCGCGCCCCGCAGCCGCGATCGCGCGGCCCCTGCCCCTGGCCTGCGGCAGCGCGCCGGAGCAGCCATGAAGAAGATCGCCCTGGCGCTCGGCGCCCTCGCCGCCTTCGCCCTCGTTGCCGTCGCCATCGCCTGGCCGCGCGAGGACTTCATTCCCGCGACCTCGCCCGCCGCCTGGGCCGCGACGCCGGACAACATCGCGCGCGGCGCCTACCTTGCACGCGCCGGCGACTGCGTGGCCTGCCACACGGCGCGCGGCGGCGCCGAGTACGCGGGTGGCCGCGCGCTCGACACGCCCTTCGGCCGCCTGTACGGCCCCAACCTCACGCCGGACGCGGACACCGGCATCGGCAACTGGAGCGCCGACGACTTCTGGAACGCCCTCCACAACGGCAAGTCGCGCGACGGCCGCCTGCTGTATCCGGCCTTCCCGTACACGAACTACACCAAGGTCTCGCGCACCGATTCGGACGCCCTGTTCGCGTACTTGCGCAGCCTGCCCGCGCAGCGCCAGCCGAACCGGCCGCACGAACTGGACTTCCCCTACGACCAGCAGCTGCTCCTGGCCGGCTGGCGCCTGCTCTACTTCAAGCCCGCCACCTTCACGCCGCAACCGGCACGCGGGCTCGCGTGGAACCGCGGCGCCTACCTGGTCGAAGGCCTGGGCCACTGCAGCGCATGCCACAGCACCCGCAATCGGCTGGGAGCAACGGGCGACACCCTGTCGGGCGGCCTGATCCCGACCATCGGCTGGTACGCGCCCTCGCTCACCGCCAGCGGCGAAGCGGGCCTGGGCGACTGGGACCAGGAACACATCGTCGCGCTGCTGTCCACCGGCATCTCGCCGCGCGGCAGCGCCACCGGTCCGATGGCCGAAGTGGTGGCGCGCAGCCTGCAGCACCTGACCCAGGCCGACGTCGGCGCGATGGCCACCTACCTGAAGTCGCTGCCCTCGACCGAAACAAAGGCCTCCGACGGCGGCGAGCGCGCCGGCGAGCAACTGCTGGCCGAGGGCCGCCGCCTGTACGGCTCCTACTGCGTGGACTGCCACGGCGCCGACGGCAAGGGAAAGACGCCGGCTTATCCGCCGCTGGCCGGCAACCGGGCGGTGACCTTGACCCCGGCCGTGAACGCGATCCGGATCGTGCTCAATGGCGGCTTCCCGCCCGCGACCGCGGGCAACCCGCGCCCCTACGGCATGCCGCCCTACAGCCACGAGCTCAACGATGCGCAGGTGGCGGCGGTGCTGACCTATGTGCGGGCCAGCTGGGGCAACGCGGCGCCGCCGGTATCGGTGCCGGACGTGAACCGGTATCGGAGCGTGCCGCTGGACTGACTTCCTTATGCCCGTCCCAGCACGAGCGCCGCCACATGGGTGTACGCCGGTATCCCCAGCAGGATATTCAGCGGAAAGGTAATCCCCAGCGACATGCTGAAGTACATCGACGGATTCGCCTCGGGGATCGCGTAGCGCAGCACCGCCGGCACGGCGATGTACGAGGCGCTGGCCGCCAGCACCATCAGCAGGGCCGCGTTGCCGGCCGATAGGCCCAGCAGGACCGACAGGCCCAGCGCCAGGCCCGCATGCAGCACCGGCGCGCCGGCGGCATAGGCCAGCAGCCAGCCCGACTGGCCGCGCAGCTTGCCCAGGTTGCGCGCGGTGAGCAGGCCCATGTCCAGCAGGAAGAAGGCCAGCATGCCCTTGAACAGGTCGACCGAGAACGGCGCCATCGCCGCCTTGCCGGCCTCGCCGCTCAGCAGCCCGACCAGCATCGCGCCCAGCAAGAGCAGTTGGGTGCCGTCGGTGAACGACTCGTGCAGGATCTTGCCCATGCCGCTGCCCTGGCCACCCGCGCCGCCCAGCACCGCCGTGCCGTTCGCGCCCGGCAGGAGAGCCGGCGCCGGCGCCTGGCGCCGCAAGGTGTTGGCCAGCACCACCGCGATCACGATGGCGGGCGATTCCATCAGGGCCATGGCGGCCGCCATGTGCCCGCCGTAGGCGATCCCCTGGGTGTCCAGGTATTGCGAGGCGGTGATGAAGGTGACGGCGCTGACGGAACCGTAGGTCGCGGCCACCGCGGCGGCGTCGAACGGCGACACGATGCGCTTCAGGAGCCGGTAGGCCAGCAGCGGCACCAGCATGGCCAGCAGGACCGCCGCGCCGAGGCTGGCGGCGACTTCCGCCGTCAGGCCGGACTTGGCCAGGGCGAAGCCGCCCTTCAGGCCGAGCGCCATCAGGAGGTACAGGGACAGGAAGCGCGAGATCGGCTGGGGAATCTCGAGGTTGGACTTGACGCAGCCGGCCAGGATGCCGAATGCAAAAAACAGGATGGCAGGGTCGAGGAAACTATGCATGTTGTGCTCTTCATTACAGGGACCTGCATGCTAACCCCATCCATGAATCGAGAAAAATCGATTATCATGATACGCAGAATAGATAAATCCCTATGCATACCACTTTCCGCCAGCTGCGCCTGTTCCTCGCCTTTGCCGAACACCTGAGCGTCACGGCCGCCGCGCGCGCCTGCCACGTCACCCAGCCGACCGCCTCGATGCAGCTGCGCGAACTGGCCGACGCCATCGGCATGCCCCTGTACGAACAGGTCGGCAAGCGGCTCTACCTCACGGCGGCCGGCGAAGCGCTGGCGCGTACGGCGCGCGCGATGCTGGACGAATGGAGCGCGTTCGAGCAGCACATCGACGCGGTCAAGGGCGTCACGCGCGGGCGCCTGAAGGTCTCGGTGGTCAGCACCGCCAAGTATTTCGTGCCGCGCCTGCTCGGCAGCTTCTGCGCCGCCTTTCCGGAGATCGACGTGGCGCTCGAGGTGCTCAACCGCGACGGCGTGCTGCGGCGCCTGCGCGACAACCTCGACGACCTGTACATCATGTCGATGCCGCCCGAGGACCTGGAACTCGAGCGCCACGCCTTCCTGGCCAATCCGCTCGACCTGATCGCCTCGAGCTCCCATCCGCTGGTCGGGCGGCAGCGCATCACGCTGGACGAGCTGGCCTCGATGCGCTTCATCCTGCGCGAAAAGGGATCGGGCACCCGGCTCGCCTGCGACCGCCATTTCCGCTCGCTGCGCTTTCGTCCCGACGTGCGCATGGAACTGGGCAGCAACGAAGCCGTCAAGCAGGCCGTGGCGGCCAGCCTCGGGCTGGGCGTGGTGTCGCGCCATGCGCTCGGCGACGCGCCGGAAGACGCGCAGATTGCCGTGCTCGACGTCGAGGGCTTCCCGGTCCAGTCCAACTGGTGGACCCTGTACCGCAAGGGCAAGAAGCTCTCGCCCGTCGCGCTCGCCTTCCTGGCGCACCTGGAGCATGCGAAATGAGGGCCTTCGCAGGCATGGCCGTCGCCCTCGTCCATCGCTGCCGATCGTACCGGGCAGCTGTCGTGTTCCGGCACGCGGCCGTACCTACGGCGCCGGCTAGTCGATCAGGGTCTTGACCATTACCCGCCCGTCCGGCAGCGGGCTTTCCTGGCGCAGCATCAGCTGGCTGCCCTTGGCGAACCAGAAGGTCGATTCGCTGCCCGGGCGGTTGTAGTCGGTCTTGACCACCCAGCAGTCCACCGGACCGCTCGGCCCCGCGATGGTGCTCGATCCGGCGACGCGGAAGCTGTAGCGCTGCGGCGCCGACGGCCCGCCCGGGTGGTAGAAGTTGATGCGCGCGTCCAGCCCTTCGGCCAGCGGCAGCGCCTGCAGGAACTCGATGTCGGTCTCGAAGTTGTAGGTCGGCTCGCCGGACGCCACTGCCAGGTCCTTCTGGGTGTTGTCCGCCAGCTCGCGCATGCCGGTGATCTTGTCGGCGGCGAACACGAAGCCCTCCACCACGCGCTTGCCGTCCCGCTCGCTGATGCGCTCGTGGCTCAGGGGACGGAAGCTGCCGGCTTCGAACCAGGAATCGAGGGTGCGGGTCGACAGCGCCGGCCACACGCCGTCCCAGCGCTGGACGATGCGCATCAGCGGCTTGCCGGCGCGCTCCTCGAAGCGGATCTCGCGTGTCCAGATGTCGATCGGCTGGTTGGCACCGGTGGACGGGGTGCGCATGAAGCGCAGGTAGTGGTGGGTGCCCGGTTTCAGCAGCGCGAAGCGCGCCAGCGGCGCGCCGACGTCGATATTCACGACGGCCGCGTGGGCGGACAGGCCCGGGGTAGCAAAGGCGGCAAAAGTGGCGGCGAGCAGCGCCAGGACGGGACGGCGAAGGACATGCATGGCTGACTCCGGCTGATACGGTGGCGCGCAGTATCGCCCCTGTGTATCCGGAATGGCAACAAAAAACGGATATGCATGCCGGAGGAATCACGCGGGAATGCCGCCGCCAGCCCGGGCGGCGGCCCCACAGTGCGCTCAGATCATGTCGGCGAAGCCCACCCGGTCGGTGGTGGCGTTGCGCGCATCCTCGACCCGCACCTTGTGCGCCGCCAGCAGCTGCTCGAGCGAGGCGTTCATGGTGTGGCAGCCCGGATCGCGGCCGGCGTTCATGTGGGCGCGGATGGCGCCGACGTCGCCGCTTTCCAGCATGCGCATCACGGCCGCGCTGGGGGTCAGGCATTCGGTGGCGAGGTGGTAGCGGTTGCCCTCGACCGAGGGCAGCAGCGCCTGGCACAGCACCCCACGCAGGGCGTGCGCCAGGGCCTGGGACTGGGCTTCCGAATTGCCCAGCAGGCGCAGCATCTTCTGCAGGCCCAGCTCGGTGGAGCGTGCATGCAGCGTGGCCAGCACCAGCGGACCGGATTCGGCCAGGGCCAGCGCTTCCTGGGCGGTTTCGGCGTCGCGGATCTCGCCGATCACGATCACGTCCGGGCGCTCGCGCAGCGCGTCCAGCGCGCCCAGGTAGTAGCTGGCGACGTCGGCGTCCTCGCCCACTTCGCGCTGGGTGATGATGCACTTGCGCTGCGGGATCAGGGTCTCGACCGGGTCTTCGATGGTGATGATGTGGCCCGAGCGCTGCTTGTTGATCTCGTCGATCATCGAGGCGATCGTGGTCGACTTGCCCTGGCAGGTGTCGCCGATGATCAGCACCAGGCCGCTGGCCAGGCGCGCAAACTCCTGCTCGTCCGGCCACAGGCCCAGCTCGGACAGAGCCAGCGGCTCCTTCGGGAAGCGGCGGATCACGCAGCCCAGGCGCTTCTTGCCCTGGAAGCTGAAGCAGTTGGCGCGGATGCGCGCCGTGTGCAGGTCGATCGAGCGGTCGAAGGCGCGCAGCGCGATGCGTTCCCCCCAGTTCGGCTCGATGACGTCGAAGAATTCTTCCAGCTCTTCCTTGGTGATCGGCGAATCGGTCACCGCCACCAGGCCTTTCGGCTGGCGCAGCATCAGCGGGCTGTTCTGGTGGATGATGATGTCCGAGAACACCAGGCGCGAATTCAGCAGGTGCAGGATCTGCTCGACCAGGGTCCCGAATACCGGGTGGTCTTCGTTCTCGATGTAGGACAGGGTGGGGATCTGCGAGGACTGGTGATGTTCCATCGGGCCGGCACGCCTAAAAAGGTTAAATGGTGCCGGACATTATAAAACCATGCTTCGCCGAAAGATTGCAAAACTGAAAGAAAATTGTTGGAATGCCAGCTGGCGTGCCCTGCCTGCAACGCCGCGGGAGCGCTAGGCCGAGCGGGGCGCGCTGCCCGAACAGGTGGCGCCCCTTGTATTGCAGGAAGGTGCAGAGCGCCACGAGCAGCAGCGTGAAGGCATACGGATGCCTGGTGTCACGCCAATGGACCAGCTGGTTGGCACGCATCGCGGCTCCTCCTGGCGGCCGGGTCCGCCGGCGCTCAGTGCCGCAGGCCCGCCAGGATGCGGTCGCCGAACAGGGTGATCGCCACGCCCAGCGCGACCACGCAGGCGCCCAGCACCCGTACGTTCGACACTTTCCGCACCGTCATGTTAACCAGGCCAAAGTGGTCGATCGCCATCGATGTGAGCAGCTGGCCTGCAATCACCAGCACGATCAGGCTCAGCAAGCCAATGCGCGGCGCCAGGAACACCGTGCCGAATACGAAGGCGGCGCCCAGGAAACCGCCGGCGAACTTCCAGGCCGGCTGCCCGGCCAGGGCCGTCAGGGTCGGGCCCAGCCCGCCGCGCGAGACGGCCACCCCGGCCAGCACGACGGTGCCGCAAGCGAAGGAGACCAGGGCGGCGACCACGGAATTGGCGCCGATCGACGCCGCCAGCTGGGTGTTCACGGCGGCCTGGAACGACATGGCCATGCCGACGCAGAAGGCCATCAGTAAGAAAATCAGGTTCATTGCTTCCTCTACCGGCCGCATGCCGGGGCAAAAAGCGCACGATTCTAGTGCAATCCGGCCGTTCGGGATAGCACCGGTGGCGCACGAAGCCATGACGGCCTGTCACGCCAGCGCGCATTCCAGGCGCTGGACCCGGCACTTCGTCGCATCCGGCGTGCGCCGGGCCCGGCGCTTTCCTAAGATGGCCGTATCGACAAACGCCTTATCAAGGAGACAAGCATGAAAAAAACCTCGCTCGCTGCCGCCGCCCTGCTCGCCGCCCTCGTCGCCGGCGCCAGCGCGCCCTCCATGGCCGGCAGCTGGTCCTGGGGCGGCGAGCAGGTGCAGGGCAACGGCGCCGTCAAGCGCCAGGTGCGCCAAGTGGCGCACTTCACCGGCCTGGCCTTCGAGATGCCGGGCAAGCTGGAGCTGCGCCTGGGCGACAGCGAGGGCATCACCATCGAGACCGACGACAACCTGCTGCCGCTGGTGGAAACCGTGGTGGAGAACGGCACCCTCAAGATCCGCCCTTCCAAGCGCAACCTGAGCCTGCGCACCAGCAACCTGCGGGTGGTGGTGAATGCGCGCCAGATCGAGCGCCTGGCGCTGGGCGGCTCGGGCTCGATCGACGCCGACCTGCTGCGCGGGCCGCGCCTGAGCATCGACCTGGGCGGCTCGGGCAAAGTCACTGTGCGCCAGCTGGACAGCGACGCGGTGGCGGTGGCCCTGGGCGGCAGCGGCGACTTCAAGGCCGGGACCGGCCAGGCGCGCAAGCTGTCGGTATCGATCGGCGGTTCGGGCACCGTGGACATGGGCCGGGTGCAGTCGGACAGCGTCAGCGTCAGCGTGGCCGGCTCGGGCGAAGCGACCGTATGGGCGCGCAATGAGCTGAGCATGACCATCGCCGGTTCGGGCGACGTCAATTATTACGGCGACCCGCGCATCAGCAAGTCGGTGGTGGGTTCGGGAGGTGCGCGCCGCATCGGGGCGGCGCCGCAGTAAGCGCCATGGCCGGCCGGCGCCGGCCGTCCGGTCAGTGGCCGGCGTGTGCGCTGTGCGTCAGCGGCTTGACCGGCACGCTCAGCTTCACGTCCTGGCGCTTGCCGGCGGCATCCTGCACCTGCAGGGTCAGGTCGACCTGCTCGCCTTCCTTCAGCTGGCGCTTCAGGTCGAACAGCATCACGTGGTAGCCGCCGCTGGCCAGGTTGACCGGCTTGCCCGCCGGCAGTTCGATCGACTCGACCCGGCGCATGCGCATGGTCTGGCCATCCATCGCCATTTCGTGCAGCTCGGCGCGGCCGGCCACCTCGGCCTGCACGCCGACCAGGCGCGCGGGCGCCGCCGACTGCACGCGCATGAAGGCCCCGGTGGCCTTCTGCGCCGGCACGGTGGCGCGGATCCAGGGCTCGGACACGCTCAGCTGGGCAAAGGCGGAAGCGGACAGCAGGCTGCCGGCAAGGAGGGCAAGGAACTGGCGTTTCATGGCGACGAAGCTGAAGTGAAGTGAACGGGAATTATAACTTTACTGCCCGCCGCGCAGGTATTCGCGCTCGACCAGCACCGTATCGACGCCGTCGGTCAGCCACACCTGGCCGTCCTGGATCGTGCACTGCAGCTGCATGTTCCGCTTCGCCATCTTCTCGAGCTGGACGCTGGCCTCGTTCGGGATGTTCACCACCGCGACGTTCCTGGCGCGGTCGATGCCTTTGGCGATGCCCCTGAACCAGATGTCGCTGGTGGCGCTGTAGCTGTACACAATCACCTTTTCCGAACGGCCGGCGGCCTTCAGCAGGCGCTTCTCGTCCGGCTGGCCGACCTCGATCCAGGCCTGGATGGCGCCGGTCAGGTCCTTCTGCCACAGCGCCGGCTCGTCGACGTCGAACAGGTCCTTGGTGAAGGCGAGCGCCGGATCCGCATGCAGCGCGAAGGCCAGCACCCGGATCATCACGCGCTCGTCGGTCTCGGACGGGTGGCGCGCGATGGTCAGGGTGTGGTCGCCGTAGTAGTTGCGGTCCATGTCGGCGATCGACAGGTCGGCCTTGTAGATGGTTGCCTTGAGAGCCATGAATGAAAAACCGGGTTGCGTGTTGGAGGGGAAAGCCCGCTATTGTCGCACGCGCGGTGCCGCTCCGTGAAAGTGGCGGTATAGTCACGTTGCCAAAACACGCACGGAGACCACGATGACCAATGCATTCCCCCCGAACCAGCAGTTCCGCCTCGCCGCGCGTCCGCTCGGCCTGCCGCGCAACGAGGACTGGCAGTTCCACGAAGAAGCCGTGCCCGAGCCGCAGGACGGCGGCATCGTCGTCAAGGTGCTCTACCTGTCGCTCGACCCCGCCATGCGCGGCTGGATGAACGAAGGCAAATCGTATATCCGCCCGGTGGCGATCGGCGAAGTCATGCGCGCCGGCGGGCTCGGCGTCGTGGTGGCCTCGCGCTCGCCGCGCTTCGCGGTGGGCGACTACGTGGCCGGCGGCACCGGGGTGCAGCGCTACTGGTCCGGGATGGCCGACGACAAGACCGCCGCGTTCACGAAGATCGACCCGGCGCTGGCGCCGCCCACGGCCTGGCTGAATACCCTCGGCATGCCCGGCATGACCGCCTTCTTCGGCTTGCGCGAGGTCGGCCAGCCGAAGCCTGGGGAGACCGTGGTGGTCTCGGGCGCCGCCGGCGCGGTCGGCATGACGGTCGGCCAGGTGGCGAAGAAAATGGGCTGCCGGGTGGTCGGCATCGCCGGCGGCGCCGACAAGTGCCGCTTCGTGGTCGAGCAGCTCGGCTTCGACGCCTGCATCGACTACAAGGCGGGCTCGGTGCACGCGAGCCTGAAGGAACACTGCCCGCAGGGCGTGGACGTCTACTTCGACAACGTCGGCGGCGATATCCTGGACGCGGTCCTCACCCGCATCAACATGAAGGCCCGCATCGTCATCTGCGGCGCTATCTCGCAATACAACACCACCAGCCAGGTCAAGGGGCCGGCCAACTACCTGTCGCTGCTGGTGAACCGCGCGCGCATGGAGGGCATGGTCGTGTTCGACTACGCGCCGCGCTATGCCGAGGGGGTGGCCACCCTGGCCGGCTGGATGCGGGAAGGCAGCGTCAAGAGCATCGAATACGTGGTCGAGGGCTTCGAGCGCTTCCCCGAAGCCCTGCTCATGCTATTCGAGGGCAAGAACCTCGGCAAGCTGGTGCTCAAGGTGGCCGACGCCTGATCCAGGTGCCCGATCCGCCTGGCCGGGCGCCCCGGCCAGGCGCACGTGCGCGCCCTGTTCCACGCATTCGCGATGCTCGATCGCGAGGAAGAAGCGCAGCGCGCCCGTGTGGTGGACGAGCTGTTCTACCCGGCGCCGGCGGCAAAGAACCGATGTCCCGGCTCTCAACCAACCGAAATAACCTCTTGCAACTTCACAGCTAGCGCGCGAATTCGCTGCCGGTCCCGACCCGAAGGAACTAAGGCTTTAGCCTCCTCTCTAAACGGCACGAGCGCATCCATACACGCTCGCGGCTTCCCAATCGACAGCGACAGCACCACAAGGAGAGCGACATGGCGACAAGTAAAGAGAACGGCAAGGGCAGCGCGCAGAAAAGCGGCGCCGGCAGCGGCCAGGCGCCGGCCAAGCGCGGTTTCGCGGCAATGGACCAGAACCAGCAGCGCGAGATCGCCAGCAAGGGCGGACAGGCGGCGCACCAGAAGGGCACCGCGCACGAGTTCGACTCCGAAGAAGCACGCCGCGCCGGCCAGAAAGGCGGCGAGGCCGTCAGCCGCAACCGCGCCCACATGGCCGATATCGGGCGCAAGGGTGGCGAAAGCCGGCAGTCGGCCCAGCGCGCCGCGGCAGCGGCCAAGCAGGCCGGCAATCGCCAGGGCGAAAAGGAAAGCTGACCAGCTTTCCGGCTGACAGGACCATTCCCACAGCGATGCATCCCACCACGGCGCCCGCGGGCGCCGTGCTTCCGCCGAACCCGAAGCTGCGGCGCCGTGATACATTGCGGCCCCTATGCACACGTTTCCCTACCTCACCGCCTATCCCGAAACCCTGCGCGCCCAGGTCGGCCAGCTGGTCGACGCCGGCCAGCTCGGCGACGTGCTCCTGCAGCGCTACCCCGAGGCGCACGGCATCCGTACCGACAAGGCGCTGTACGCCTACGTGCAGGACCTGAAGGACGAGCACCTGCGCCAGGCCGAGCCGGTCGCCAAGGTGGCGTTCGACAGCAAGATCCAGGTGGTGCAGCACGCGCTCGGGCTGCATACCGCGGTTTCGCGGGTGCAGGGCAGCCGCCTGAAGGCCAAGCACGAGATCCGCATCGCCAGCGTGTTCCGCGACACGCCGCTGCCCTTCCTGCGCATGATCGCGGTGCACGAACTGGCCCACCTGAAGGAAAAGGACCACGACAAGGCCTTCTACAAGTTGTGCTGCTGGATGGAGCCGCACTACCACCAGCTCGAGTTCGACCTGCGCCTCTACCTGACCTGGCTCGACCTGGGGGGCCGGCGGCTGTGGGCGACGCCCGCCTGAGTTCCTGCCCCGCGAGCCGTTGCCACGGAACAACGGATATTGTCAAAATAGCTTGTTGCAATATCTGAATCCCTCGACTTTCACAGTTGCGTTCGGTAAAGTCGGGAACTCGCGCCCGCCAGCCGGGCCTCGCTTTTGCACGCCGTTCAGCCGCATCGAATCATGAGCTTTCCGTTTTTCCTTCCCGGCCATCCCGTATCGGCAAGTCTTCGCCGCAGCATCCTCGCCAGTGGCCTGCTGGCTTGCGCAGCCATCGGCAATGCGGTGGCCGACGACAGCGCTCCGGCCGATGCATCGACCGGCCCGAGCTGGAAGTTTTCCGGCTTCGGCACCCTCGGCATGGTGCATGCCAGCGTGCGTGACGCCGACTTCAGCTCCACGGTGCTGCGCGCCAACGGCGCCGGCCGCAGCGAGCGCTGGAGTCCGGACGTCGACAGCCGCCTGGGCGCCCAGCTCGACCTGTCGCTGGGACGCTGGTCGGGCGTGCTGCAGGTGGTCAGCGAACAGAATATGGATGGCAACTACCGCCCGCGCATCGAGTGGGCCAACGTCAAGTACCAGGCCACTCCCGACCTGGCGCTGCGCGTCGGGCGGATCGCGCTGCCGGTGTTCCTGATGGCCGACTACCGCAAGGTCGGCTACACCATGCCCTGGCTGCGTCCCCCGGTCGAGGTCTACGGCGGGCTGCCGATCGCCAGCAGCGACGGCATCGACGCCACCTGGCGCTGGGGCCGCGGCGACACCCGGCACGCAACCCAGGTCTTCTACGGCCGCACCGACACCCGCCTGTTCGACGATCGCCGGCTTGAGGCGCACGGCATCGCCGGCCTGTCGCACAGCATCGAACGCGGCCCGCTGAGCGCACGCCTGTCGGCGCTGACCGGCCACCTGACGACCGGGATCGGCGACGAAGTGTTCAGCGCCATGCGCGGCTTCGGTACGCAGGGCGCGGCGCTGGCCGGCCGCTATGCGATCGAGCACAAGCGCGTGAGCATGGTCAGCGCCGGGTTCAGCTACGACCCGGGCCAGTGGTTCGTGAGCGCCGAGGCCGGACACGCCCAGACCCATTCCCTGCTCGGCGAGACCACCACGATGTACGCCGGCGCCGGCTACCGCTTCGCCAGCCTGACGCCCTATCTCGGCTTCGCCAGGGCGCGCGCGCACGGCGCCAACCGCGACCCGGGCCTGGCGCTGGCCGGGCTGCCGCCACGTACCCAGGCGCTGGGGGCCGCGCTCAACGCCGGCGTGAATCTCTACCTGGGCACGATTCCGATCCAGACCACGCTCAGCACCGGCCTGCGCTGGGACCTGGCGACCAACGTCGCCCTCAAGGCCCAGTACGACCGCGCCCGGCCGACCGACGGTTCGCGCGGAACCCTCATCAATACGCCGTCCAGCTTCCGCTCCGGCCAGACAGTGCACGTGGCAAGCGTGGCGCTCGATTTCGTATTCTGAGGCGCGCATGGCGACACGAATCCGACGCCTGGTGGCGGCTGCCACCCTCGTCCTGGCGCAGACGGCCTCCGGCAATGCCTCGGCCGAGCTGGTGGTCATCGTCTCGGCGCGCAGTGCGCTGCCGGCGCTGTCCGGCGGCCAGGTCGCCGCGATCTTCCTCGGGCAGTCCGGACGCTTCCCCGACGGCGCCGAAGCGGTGGCGCTCGACCAGCGCCTCGGCTCGCAGGAACGTGACCTGTTCTACCACCAGGTCACCGGCAAGACCCCGGCCCTGCTCAAGGCGCACTGGTCGAAGATGGTGTTCACCGGCCGCGGCCAGCCGCCGCGCGAACTGGCCGACAATGCCGCGGTGCGCCGCATGGTGGCCGACAACCCAGCAATGATCGGCTACATCGACCGCTCGGCGCTCGATGCCAGCGTGCGTCCGGTGCTGGTGCTGCGCTGACGCGATGAACACCCTGGCCACGCCGGCGCGCGCCCATCCGCCACAGCCGCGCGCGCGGCGCACGGCACTGGTGCGCTGGCTCGGGCGCGGGCTGGAAACCCACATCTCGCTGCCGCTGTTTGCATTGCTGCTGGTCGCGGTGCTGTGGACCGCCGCGCTCAACATGATCGGTTCCGAAGAGCGCGCCGCGCACGCGGCGGCGCGCGACGCCACGCGCGAACTGGTCGACACCTACGAAGCCCAGATGGCGCGCAGCCTGAGCGGCATCGACCAGACCCTGCGCGTGCTGCAGTACGCCGTCGAGACCAAGGGCCCCGGCGCGGCCCTGGACGCGATGGCCGCCAAGGGCCTGTTGCCGCCGGGCCTGGTGTTCCAGGTGGCGATCATCGGCAGCGATGGCCGTGTGCTGGCCAGCAATCCGGCCACCCGGCGCGGCGGCGACGTCTCGCGCGCCGACTGGTTCGCCTGGCACCGCGAACATACGGGCGACATTCCCTTCGTGAGCGCCACCGTCGGTCGGCGCGAGCCGCACGTGGTGTTCTCGCGGCGCATCAACGATGCCGGCGGGCGCTTTGCCGGGGTCGCCAGCGTGGCGGTCGACCCTGCCTTCTTCACCAGCGCCTACGAGCATTCGCGCCAGGGCGAGCGCGGCCTGCTCGGGGTTGCCGGCGCCGAGGGCGTCCTGCGCGCCGTGCGCATCGGCGACCAGGTCTCGTGGGGGCAGCGCTTCCCGATCGGCCGGCCCGACGAGGTGGTGCTGGCCGCGAACGCCATCGACGGCGAACTGCGCTACACCAGCATCCGGCCCCTGGGCGGCTTCCCGCTGGTGGCGGTGGTCGGCCTGTCCGAACCCGAGCAGATGGCCGAGTTCCGCGCGGAGCGCCGCGCCTGGCTGCTGGGCGCCAGCGCCGGCACCGCGCTGCTGCTGTGCCTCGTGACCCTGGTCAGCGCCTGGTCCTGGCAGCTCGCCAAGGCGCGTCGGCGCGAGCGCCTGGCGCAGGAAACCTATGCCGCCGCCTCCGAAGCCAGCCTGGATGCCTTCTTCGTGCTGCGCACCGTCGCCGGCGCCGACAGCGAGGTGCTCGACTTCCTGGTCGAGACCACCAACACCCGCGCCGAGGAACTGACCGGCCTGCCCAAGGCGCGCATGGAAGGCAAGCGCATGTCGGTGCTGCTGCCGGCCCACATCGGCCTCGGCATCTTCGAGGACCTGGCCGCAGTCGCCACCGACGGCGTGGCGCGCGAAGCCGAATGGCTGGACCACGTCCAGTCGGACCAGGACCGCTGGCTGCACCGCCAGGTGGTGCCGGTCGAGGGCGGCGTGGTGGCGATCGTGCGCGACATCACCGAGCGCAAGCTGGCCGAGCAGCGCATCCGCCACCTGGCCCACCACGACGACCTGACCGGCCTGCCCAACCGCAGCCTGCTGCGCGACCGCCTTGGGCAGGCCATCCGCGATGCCGAACGCAAGGGCAATGCGGTCGGCCTGGCCTTCATCGACCTGGACGGCTTCAAGCTGGTCAACGACGGTCTCGGTCACAATGCCGGCGACGAACTGCTGAAGGTGGTGGGCGCGCGCATGGCCCGCTGCCTGCGCCGCAACGATACCCTGGCGCGCTTCGGCGGCGACGAGTTCGTGATCCTGCTGCCCGACCTGTCGGGCGACCCGATGGCCATCACGCCGCTGCTGGAGAAGGTGCGCGAGGCCGTCACCGAGCCGGTCGATGTCGAGGGCCAGGAAGTACAGGTCAGCTGCAGCATGGGGGTGGTGCTGTATCCGCGCGACGGCACGGACGCCAACACCCTCATGATGAACGCCGATGCGGCGATGTACCGCGCCAAGGAGCACAAGGACAGCTTCCAGTTCTACGCCAGCGAGATGAACGCCAGCGTGGAAGAAAAGCTGGTGCTGCTGGAGGGCATGCGCGCCGCACTCGAAGCCTGCGTCGATCCCGGCTGCCGCAGCGAAGACTGCCAGTTCCAGCTGCTGTACCAGCCGAAGGTCGACCTGCGCACCGGCCGCCTGTTCGGGGTCGAGGCCCTGATCCGCTGGAAGCATCCGGAACAGGGCATGATTTCGCCGCTGCGCTTCATCGGCCTGGCCGAGGAAAGCGGCCTGATCGTGCCGTTGGGCGAATGGGTGGTGCGCACCGCCTGCGCCCAGGGCCAGGCCTGGCGCGCCGCCGGCCTGCCTCCCGTGAGCATCTCGGTCAACGTGTCGGCCCGCCAGTTCGAAGAAAAGCGCCTGGTCGAGCGCATTGCCGGCGCCCTGCGCGACTCCAGGTTGCCGCCGGAAGCGCTGGAAGTCGAGGTCACCGAAAGCTCGATCATGCGCGACCTGACGCGCGCGGTGGAAAAGATGCGTGAGCTGAAGAGCATGGGCGTGTCGCTGTCGATCGACGACTTCGGCACCGGCTACTCGAGCCTGTCGGCGCTCAAGTCCTTCCCGATCAGCCGCCTCAAGATCGACAAGAGTTTCGTGAGCGACCTGGCAGACAGCCCAGACGACCAGGCCATCGCGATGGCGGTGATCTCGCTCGGCCACAAGCTGAACCTGCGCGTCATCGCCGAAGGCGTCGAGACCGAGCAGCAGCGCGCCTTCCTGCGCGCCAACGACTGCGACGAGATGCAGGGTTACCTGTTCAGCCGTCCGGTGCCGCCGGAGCAGATCGCCGCGCTACTGCGCCCGGCACCGGCCTGAGGGCGCTCGGAGCCGGGCCGGCCCCGGCCGCTTCAAGCCTTCAGCAGGCGCGGCAGCGGCTTGCCGAGGGCGATCTGCGGAAACAGGGTGCGCGCCACCCGCTCGGGGTCGAGGCCGAAGGTTTCGGCGCAGGTCTGGGCGATGAGGGTGTCGAGTCCCATGGTCGGGCGCAGGTCGCGTCCCTCGAACAGGTCGGCCGGGGCCAGGCCCGGCCAGTCGGCCAGCACCCGGCCGCCCTGCACTGCGCCGCCCAGCAGCATGGCGGCCGCGCCGGTGCCGTGGTCGGTGCCGCCGGTGCCGTTGGCCGCCGCGGTGCGCCCGAACTCGGTCGCGACCAGCACCACGGTCCGGTCCCAGGCCGGTCCGAGGCCCTGGCGCAGGCCGCCGACCAGGGTGTCCAGGTTGCGTAACTGGGCCGCCAGGCGGCCGCCCTGGCCGGTGTGGGTGTCCCAGCCACCGGTTTCGATCATTGCGATGCGCGGACCGTCCGCGCGCGCCAGGAAACCCGCCGCCATGCGTCCGATCTCGCCCGGCTCCTGGCGCCTGGCTTTCGGGTCGGTGCTGCCCGCCATGCCGCGGGCGTCGAGCGCGGCCGACCACAACGCATGCAACTGGGCGTCGCCGGCATACAGCTGGGCCACACGCTGCATCAGGTCCTCGTTCGCGTCGGGCAGCCCCGAAGGCGCATACGAGGGAACCGCCAGCGCGCCGCGCAGCGCCATCGGCACGGTCGGAGCAAAGGCGATCGCATCCCTGCCGCGTTGCGAGAGCATGCCGACCAGCCGGTTCATCCAGCCGTCTTTCAGCGCGTAGGGAGCGCGCCCGCCGGTTTCGAGGATGTTCTGGCCGTCGAAGTGCGAGCGCTCGCGGTAGGACGACGCAAGCGCGTGGATGAAGCTGGCCTGGCCGCCGAGGTACAGCCCGTGCAGCGTGGCCAGCGACGGATGCAGGGCGAAGCTGCCGTCGAGCTTGAGGGCGGTTTCCGGCTCGACCGCGAGCGCGCCGCGCAGGCGCGCATAGTGCGGGTCCGCGGTCGGGATCACGGTGTGCAGCCCGTCAGCCGCGCCGCGCTGGATGATGAAGATGAAACGCCGCTCGGTGGGCAGCGCGCCGCCGGCAAAGGCCACGCGCGGCGCGGCCAGCAGGGCGGCGGCGCCGGCCAGGAAGGCACGTCGGTTCAGGCTCATCTTATCTCCTCAGGAAGTCGGGCGATGCGAACAGCAGCGCCAGCGCGGTGGCCGGGCTGTCGGAGCGGGCGATCGCCTGGCGCGTGCCTTCGCCCAGGTTCGGCAGCACTTTCGGCGCCAGCGCGCGCGCATCGACCGCTGCGCCGGCCTGGGCGCCCAGGCGCTGCGCCACCTCGACCCGGCGCAGCAGCGCATCCGGCGCAGCCCAGGCGGCGCCGGTGTCGCCGTAGCCGGCCGGCGAACCGGGACGCCAGACCGGCTGTCCGAGCTGGTTCAGCAGGTTGGCCACCTGCTGTTCCGGCATCTCGCGCCGGCCCAGGGCGCGCAGGCAGGAGATGCTCCAGTCCCATGGCGACTTGAACTTGCCCGGGCCGGGCGCCCAGGTTTCCGCCGCCTGCACCAGCTCGCGGTACACGCTCGGCAGGTCGCCGCCGCTGCGGCGGAAGGTGTCGGCCAGGCGCAGGACCAGCGCCGCGGGCGGTTCGTCGGCCACGAAATGGCGCGCCAGCTTGAGCGCGATGTGTTCGGCCGTCGCCGGCGCCGCCGCCAGGTCGCGCAGGATGGCGCGGGCCTGGTCTTCGCCCCCGGCCGCATAGCTGCGCCCGAGCACGCGCCGGCTGCCCGGTTCGTGCAGCGCAGGCGCGAAGCGGAACGGCGCCGGCGCTTCGTCGCCCTCCCCGTCCTCCGGCAAGGTCCAGCCGGTGAGTGCGCGCGCGAATTCGGTGACGTCGTCCTGGGTGTAGCCGCTGCGTACCCCGAGCGTATGCAGCTCGAGGATCTCGCGCGCCAGGTTTTCGTTGAGGCCTGCGTTGTTCCTCTGGCGCAGCCGTGCGCGGCGTCCCGCCATGCTGTCCGGGCCGGTGGAGCGCGCCTGGTCGAGGTAGACCAGCATGGCCGGATGGCGCACCGCGGCCAGCAGCAGGTCTTCGAAGCGTCCCATGACGTGCGGGCGGATGGCGTCGGCCTCGAAGCTGCCGGCCAGGCTGATCACGGGGCGCTTGTCCACCGAGACGGCGAAATGGTTGGCCCAGAAGTGCACCAGGCGTTCGGCGAAGGGCGTGGGGGTCTGCAGGGCGCTGGCCACGCGGGCGCCGATCGCGCCGCGGTAGGTCGCGCCCTCGCTGTCGCGCCAGGCCTCCAGCAGGCTGCTGCGCTGCGCTTGCGGCGTCTGGCGCAGCGCACGCTGATGCGCGACCCACCCGGCAGCCAGCTGCGGGGTGCGCGGCAGCGCGCGCCAGGGTGCGGGCAAGGGATCGAAGCTGTCGAGCTGGGACAGCAGCCAGCGGCGCGGATCGGCCGGTGGGCTGTCGTCCGGGCGGGCGCCGAGCCCGAAGCGGTTGAGGGCGATCGATTCAGTCGTCATGGGGCGCAAAGTGGAGGACCATGCAGGTATTCCGTTTAACCGACAGAAAAGTTCCAACTATTTGTTGCCGCGCCGCGCCCCGCCCCGGCAAGGGGCAAATCGCTTCAGGCGGCAGGCAGCGCGGCCGCGCGCAGGCGCCGGATCAGCGCATCGGGATCGGCATCGACCTGCAGCAGGTCGAGGTGGGCGCTGCGGACGAAGCCCTCGCGGGACTGGTGGCGCACGAAGTCGACCAGGCCGTCCCAGAAGTCGTTGGCGTTGAGCAGGCCGATCGGCTTGGCGTGGATGCCCAGCTGGGCCCAGGTCAGCATCTCGAACAGCTCTTCCAGCGTGCCCATCCCGCCCGGCATGGCGATGAAGCCCTCGGACAGCTCGGCCATCATGGCCTTGCGCTCGTGCATGTCCTTGACCACGAACAGGCGGGTCAGGCCGGCGTGCCCGACCTCGCGCTCGACCAGGGCCCTGGGGATCACGCCGGTGGCTTCGCCGCCCAGGCGCAGCACCTCGTCGGCGATCACGCCCATCAGGCCGACCTTGCCGCCGCCGTAGACCAGGCCGATGTTGTGTTCCACCAGTGCGGCGGCCAAGGCGCGCGCCGCGTCGGAATAGGTCGGGTTGACGCCGTGCGAGGCGCCGCAGTAAACGGCCAGGGTCTTCATCGTGGGAGCATGCTTAAAAACGGTTACAGGAAATCGGCGCCGGGCCTGGCCTCGGCGGACAGCTTCTTGAGGTATTCCTCGGACAGCTTCTCGAACAGCAGGCGGGTGTCGCCGCGCAGGTAGGGGCCGACCATCGACAGCACCTGGTAGCAGCCGCGCGCGAGCGCGTCGGCGATGGCCTGCTGCTCGCTGTACTTGCGCGGGTTGCGCACGTACTCGTAGGACAGCCAGTAGGTCGCCACCACCACCATGTTGGTCGCCATCGCGCCGATCTGCTGGTCGGAGGCCTCGAGCGAGCCTTCGCTGCGCAGGTCCTCGCACAGCTGGCGCGCCACCTTGATCTTGTGCGCCAGGATCGCCTTGAAGTGCAGCTCCAGCTTGCGGTTGCGCGACAGCAGGTCGTTCAGGTCGCGGTAGAAGAAGCGGTAGCGCCAGATCAGCTCGAACATCAAGTGCAGGTAGAGCCACACGTCTTCCATGTTCGAGCGGCGACCGGCCGGCACCGTGAGGATGCGTTCGATCTCCGTCTCGAACTGGACGAAGATCGAGTTGACGATGTCGTCCTTGTTGCGGAAGTGATAGTACAGATTGCCGGGCGAGATATTCATCTCCTCGGCGATGACCGTCGTCGTGATGTTCGGCTCGCCGAACTCGTTGAACAGCCTGAGCGAGAGCTCGAGGATGCGTTCGCGGGTCCGGCGCGGAGCTTTTTGTTGCATGAAGGGCGAAGTTTGTGATTCCAGCCGGGAGGATAACACCAAAAGCTGTCAGGCAGACAGCATTCGGACCACCGTTCAGGCGCCTTCTTCTTCCTGCGGCGGCGCCGCCTTGGGGGCGCGGCGCGTGCGCTTTTTCGGCGCCCCGGCCGCGGCCGCCGGCGCCGGCAGGCGATCGGCGAGTTGGGCCAGCATCAGTTCGAGCTCGTCGACGCGGCGCCGCAAGGCCTCGACCTCGCTGGCGGCGGGCACGCCGATGGTCGCCAGGGCGCGCGCCACGCGCTCCTCGAACACCTGTTCCAGCTTGCCCCAGGAGCCGCCCTCGCGCCCGATCCTGCGCGCAGCCCGCTCGGCGGCGCGGGCCACGGTGCCGGTGGCGTCCTCGACGTCGCGGGCGCGGCGCGCCAGCACGCTGCCGTCGCGCACCAGGCGCGTGAACGAACGGCCGCCCTCGCCCGCTTCCTGGGCCTTGGCGAAGGCGCCGAGTCCGGCCTGCCAGATCTGCTGGGCCGATGCGCGCACGGCGCGGGCCAGGGCCTCGTCGTCGTCCTCTGCGTGGAGTTTCTTGCTCATGACTGTTCCTCGTATACCGGTACGGTCATTTTATGCATGCACGCTAGAACACTGGTTCTAAAGCGTGTCACCGCCCTCGGCTTGCGCACGGGTGCGCTGCAGCAGCAGGGCTTCGCGCATGCGCGCGCGCAGGCTGGCGGCCGACACCGGCTTGGCATAGTGGGCCTCGGCCACGCCCGAGCGCAGCGCGGCCTCGATCTCGGCCAGGTCCTGCTGCCCGGTCAGCATCAGGCGCACCGTGCGCGGATGGCGCGCGGCGACCTGGGCCAGCACCTCGGTGCCGCTCATGCCGGGCATGGCCTGGTCGCACAGGATCACCTCGACCTGCTCGCGCTCGAGCAGCACCAGCGCCTCGGGGCCGGAGGCGGCAAGCAGCACGCGCAGCGGCTCCTCGCCGAGCATGTCGGCCAGCACCGCCAGCATGAAGGGATCGTCGTCGACCAGCAGCACGGTCGGCCGGGACGGCGCGGACGGCGCGGCGTCCTGCCGCGCCGCGCCCGTGGAGGCAGGAGGCGGCGCCGCGGGCGCGGGGGCGGCGGCGGCCGGCAGGAAGGCTTCGAGCTCGGCCACGAAGCTCTCCGGTTCGATCGGCTTGCTGATGTAGCCGTCGAAGCCGGCGTCCAGCACCCGCTCGCGGTCGCCGGCCATCGCCAGCGCGGTCACGGCCAGCACCGGAACGCGGGCCAGGCGCGGCTCGGCCTTGAGCGCGGCCAGCACGGCATAGCCGTTCATGCCGGGCAGGTTGACGTCGCAGGCCACCAGGTCGGGCGCTTCGGCGCGGGCGACGGCGATACCGCGCGGCCCGTCCGGCGCACTGACGGCGGTGTGTCCATACGCGGTGAGCAGAAACGCCATCAGCTCGACGTTCGCGGGATTGTCTTCAATGATCAGGATGCGGGCCAACTCGGCGCTCCAGTTGCGGCGTTGGGCTTACTGTAACACGCCGGCCGTACATACATCCAATACCGACCGGCTTCAACGCGCCGCTTGCGTCTGGCGCACCGACGCCTGCTCCAGTGCCGCGATCTCGCGCATCACGGCGTCGAGCACGCGCGGGTTGCGCCCCAGGGCGACGTGGCCGACGCCGCCGAAGGCCAGGTTGCGCGCGCCCGGCAGTTGGCTCGAGGTCTGCGGCGCGATGATATTGTCGTGGTGCGAATAGATCGAGGTGACCAGGGCGCGCGCCGCCGGGTCTTCGCCCTGATCGAGCGCGCGCAGCCAGGCGCATTCGGGCGGCTCGTGCGCGAGGGCGCGCGCCGCCCGTCGCATCTGGGCGGCGTTCAGGCCCAGCCCGAACGCGGCCAGGCAGGTGCCGTGGTGCGGGGTGCCGAGCGTGATCACGCGCGCCACCTTGCCGGTGCCGCAGGCGCGCATCCAGGCCCGCGCCACCAGTCCGCCCATGCTGTGCGCGACGACGATCACCTGCTGCGCGCCGGTGGCCGCGCGCAGTGCGTCGACTGCGCGCTCGACCAGCGGCGCGTAGCCGTCGATGTCGCCCATCAGGGGTTCGAGGTCGACCGAGGCATGGCTGATGCGCGCGGCGTCCAGGCGCGGAACCAGCTGCGACCAGTAGCCGCTGTTGCAGCCGTAGCCGTGCAGCAGCAGCACCGGCAGTCCCGCGCCGCCGGGGTGGATGCAGGTGCCGGCGCAGGCGCGCGGCATGGTCCAGGAAGACTGCAGCATGCTGGCGCCGAACTCCTCGAGGAACATGCGCAGGCGCGCCCCCGGGCGCAGCTGGAATTCGGCCGGGGTCGGGCTGGCGAAGCGCGCGCTCATGAGGAAGTTGTTGGCGTTGATGGCCAGGCGCACCAGCAGCACGCTGCCCAGGCCCGCGGCCAGCCCCTGCCAGCGGTTGGCCCCGAAGATCTGCACCGCCGCCAGCCCGATGCCGAGGGCCGCCAGGGCCTGCACGACGAGCAGCAATTGCAGGAGGCGGCGCGCGCTCATCGCCCCACCTCAGGCCGCCGGCCGGGCCGCCGGCCGGCCGGTGAGCGCGGTCGCCAGGCCGCTCGCCAGTTTCGCCGCCAGGCCGTAGATGGAGAGCTGCGGATTGGCGCCGAGCGAGGTCGGGAACAGCGAGCCGTCGTGCACCGACAGGTTGGCCAGGCCGCGGTAGCGCCCTTCCGGGGTGGCGACGCCGAGCCGCTCGTCGCCGGACATGGCGCAGCCGCCCATGACGTGGGCCGAGGCCACGCGCGTGAGCTGCAGGCCCTGCGGCAGTTCGGCGATCGCGGCGCTGGCCTCGCGCCAGGACGCGTAGCGGCGCGCCATCTCGTGCGCCGGCTGCACGCCGGTGGCGCCGGCGGCGAACTGGATCTCGGCCATGGTGAGCAGCGCGCGCCTGGCGCCGTCCCACAGGTAGCCGGTCAGCGGATAGTCGAGTTCGGGGCTGCCGTCGGCGCGCAGGCGCACGCTGCCGCCGGGCGCCTCCTCGTGGAAGCCGTCGCGCAGCAGGGCCAGCATGCCGTGCAGCTGCGGGAAGTCGCGCATCATCCGCGCGTGGCTCTCGCCGAAGCCGTTCATGGTGGTGGCCAGCAACAGCGGATGCAGCGGCGGGGCTTCGAGCTTGTAGCCGATCGGGCCGTCGGGCGGGCCGGCCAGGAAGTGGTCCGAATACACGGTCTGCGGCGCCCCGGCCCAGGCTTCCACGCGCTGCGGGAAAAACGCGGCCGAGATCAGGGTCGGGTGCAGGAAGGTGCGCCGGCCCAGCAGCCCGCTCGGGTCCGGGGCCTGCGAGCGCAGCAGCAGCGCCGGCGAGTTGATCGCGCCGCCGGCCACCACGTAGTGGCGCGCGCGCAGGCGCAGGCTGCGGCCGGTCGGATAGACGCCGGCCGGGTC
The DNA here is from genome assembly GCF_041023745.1 of Massilia sp. X63. Classification (NCBI taxonomy): domain Bacteria; kingdom Pseudomonadati; phylum Pseudomonadota; class Betaproteobacteria; order Burkholderiales; family Oxalobacteraceae; genus Massilia; species Massilia sp. X63. The sequence goes on along the minus strand of NZ_JBFTEF010000001.1, from coordinate 187,739 downwards.
GAGCGCCCGGCACAGGAGTTCGTCGGCGCGCTCGCCCTTGAACGCGAAGCGCTCGGCGCGCGCGCGCGTGATGAGCGTTGCGCCATGGTCGAGCGCGGCCGGGATGGTGGTCACCAGCATCGACTGCTTGGCATTGGTCGGGCAGCCCATGCCGCAGTAGCCCAGGTTCCAGCAGCCGTTCACGTTGCGGCGGATGAGGCCCGTCGGGATGCCCAGCTGCCGGGCGCCGCGGCGCAGGATGTCGTTGTTCTCGTTGGGCGCGCCCTGCCAGTCGGCAATGTGCAGGCGCGCTTCCATCATGGCGAACCAGGGCGCCAGCGTCTCGGGCGTCGCCTCGGGCAGCGCATAGTGGCGGCGCCACCAGTCGAGGGTGGCGGCCGGGGTGCGGAAGCTCGAGGTCCAGTTGACGGTGGTCGAGCCGCCCACGGTGCGGCCCTGCAGGATGTTGATGCCCTTGTCGACCGTCTTGCGCGCGGCCGATTCCTGGTACAGCGCAGGATAGGCCTCGGCCTCGCGCATCTTGAAGTCGCTCGAGGATGTCAATGCGCCCTCTTCCACCACGATGACGGACAGCCCCGAACGCGCCAGGATCTCGGCCGTGACGCCGCCGCCGGCGCCGCTGCCGACGATGACCACGTCGGCCTCCAGCACGCGGTCCTGGGTGAGCGCGGCGGCGTCGAGGATCTTCCAGCCTTTGGCGATGCCGGCGCGGATCGGGTCGGGAATGATCGGGGTGCTCAAGACAACTCCTTCATCGGCCCGGGATAGCCGGTGGCGGCCCAGCTGGCGGGCTGCGCGTACCAGGCGCCCAGCACCAGGTCGTGCAGCGCGTGGTAGGCGCTGCGCAGCAGGCCCAGGCGATGCAGGCGCCAGTCTTGCAGGAAGGCGTTCACGTCCTCGCTGCGCGCCTGCTCCCAGCCGCCCGATATTCCCGTCAGCAGGCGCCGGGCGGGCGCCAGCGCGAGCAGGCCGAACAGGTCCTGCACTTCCTTCTGGGTGGCGGGCGGCAGGCCGAGGATGGCCTGGTGGACGCCGTCGATGGTGCCGGAAAGCGCGGCCGCGCGCTGTGCGCCTTGCGGCAGCGCGCCGGCCAGGATCGCCGGTACGATCGCGTGCAGGGCGGCGCGCGCTTCGCCGTCGAGGGCGAAGCGGTGCGGCGCCTGCGTATGCGTGGCGCGGTACAGCGCGCCGCCGGCCGCCAGCGCCAGCGCGGCCACGCCGCCGGCTTTCAGGAAAGTCCGTCGTGATGTCCCCATAGACTGCCTCTTGTGTTTTTCCTAGTGTACGTCAAAGGGCAAGGCCGCCGGCGGGCCGGCATTAGAGGGGAAGCTCCAGGAAGGGATACGATCGCGGCTCATGGCGCCGGACACGGGGCGGCTGCGCCGGCGCGCCTTGAGCGCGGCGTTTGCCCAGCGGCCCGTGGATGCAAAGGATATTTGCATCCAGGGCCCTACAGGCAAATATTCTCTGCAGCCTACTTTTTCGGCGCGTGCTGCAGGATCTCGCGTGCGATCCCGCGCAGGATGTTGACCTCTTCGGTTTCCAGCTGGGTGCGCGAGAACAGGCGCTTCAGGCGCGGCATCAGCTTCTTCGGGTTGTTCGCGTTGAGGAAGCCGATCGCCACCAGCGCCTGTTCCAGGTGCGCGTACATGCCCTCGATCTGGGCCAGGCTGGCGGCATCGCCCTGGAACCCGACGCCGCGCTCGTCCACCGTATCGCCCACCGCCGCAAGGCGGCACTCGTAGGCCAGCACCTGGGCCGCCTGCGACAGGTTCAGCGAAGAGTAGTCGGGATTCGAGGGAATGTTGATCAGGACGTTGCAGCCCTCGACGATCTCGTTGGGCAGGCCGACCCGCTCATTGCCCAGGATCAGCGCAGGATGCAGGTCGTCCTGCCCCGCCGCATGGGCCGCAAACGCGCGCGGCGTCCACACCGGCGGCGAGAACTCGCGCAGGCGCGCCGACACGGCGGCGGCGAAATTGCAGCCCTCCAGCGCTTCCTGGATACTGCCGACGATGCGCGCATTGGCCAGCACGTCGCCGGCGCCGCTGGCGAAGGCCACCGCTTCGGGGTCGCTCAGCGGGTCGGCGCAGCGCGGCGCGACCAGCACCAGTTCGGAGAATCCCATCGTCTTCATGGCGCGCGCCACCGAGCCGATATTGCCGGCGCGGCTGGTCTCGACCAGCACAAAACGTAGCCTTTTGAAGAGAGATGTGTTGATTTCGGTCGGGTTCATTTAAAATAGCGCCATCGCGCGGTGCGGGCTGTTGAAATTCGGGACTGGAAAGCCCCGGATTGTAACGGGTTCGGCACCGCTTTGCTCTTTGTCATTCTCTATTCAGCAGACCGTTCACGGCGCGAGAAAGCGTGGTGGGCGTTCGCGTTTTTTCCACGGAAAGCCACATGCACCCAATGCTCAACACGGCCATCAAGGCCGCCCGCCGCGCCGCCACCGTCATCAACCGCGCGTCCTTCGATCTCGATCGCATCACCATTTCTGAAAAAAATCACAACGATTTCGTCACCGACATCGACCAGGCGGCCGAGGCGGCCATCGTGGAAACGCTGCTGAAGGCCTACCCGGACCACGCCATCCTGGCGGAGGAAAGCGGCGCCTCGAAGAACCTGAATGACGAGAGCGAATACGTGTGGATCATCGACCCGATCGACGGCACCACCAACTTCCTGCACGGCTACCCCAACTACTGCATCTCGATCGCCCTGCAACAAAAAGGCGTGATCACCAACGCCCTGGTGTACGACCCAGTGCGCAACGACCTGTTCACCGCCACCAAGGGCGCCGGCGCCTACCTGAACGACAAGCGCATCCGCGTGCGCAACCACGACCGCATCGGCAAGGCCCTGCTCTCGTCCGGCCACGGCCCGGATCCGCGCGCGCTGGCCGAATACCTGCGCATGTACGAGGTCGTCGCCTCGCGCTGCCACGGCGTGCGCAGCGGCGGTTCGGCGGCGCTGGAACTGGCCAACGTGGCCGCCGGCCGCATCGACGGCTTCTTCGAGAAGGGCCTGAAGGTGTGGGACATCGCTGCCGGCGCCTTGCTCGTGACCGAAGCGGGCGGCATCGTCGGCGAGTTCAACGGCGAGTCGGAATACCTGCACAAGGGCGACGTGATTGCCGCCGGCCCGAAGGTGTTTGGCGCCATGGTCCCGCTCTTGTCGGCTTTCGCGTAAAATACAGCTTGTGTTTCCGGGGTGAGCATGGACAGGATCCTTCACCCCGCTTCACCGGACGGAAAGTCCCGGTCAGAAACTTTCCATAGAGAAACAACTCCTCTATAATCCCGGCTGCCAGCGCGCGTCTTCACGTGCGGCAGCGTCCGGCGTTCCCGCGGTCTCTACTGCGTCCCGCCTGCAATGACTAATCCGATTTGCCTGGACCGGCGCCACGTGGCGCAGGCCCCCTTTTTATAAAGAATCTATGTCATTTTCTACTCTCGGTTTGTCCGACGCAATCGTCCGCGCGGTAACTGAACAAGGCTACACTTCGCCGACCCCGATCCAGGCCCAGGCCATCCCGGCCGTGCTGAACGGCGGCGACCTGCTGGCCGGCGCCCAGACCGGCACCGGCAAGACCGCCGGCTTCACCCTGCCGATCCTGCAACGCCTGTCGACCGACGCGGTCGGCAGCACGCTGAAAAGCAAGACCGCGCCGCGCGCCATCCGCGCCCTGGTGCTGACCCCGACCCGCGAGCTCGCGGCCCAGGTCGAGGAAAGCGTGCGCGTGTACGGCAAGTACACCAACCTGAATTCGGCCGTGATCTTCGGCGGCGTCGGCATCAACCCGCAGATCAAGCTGCTCAAGCACGGTGTCGACGTCCTGGTCGCCACCCCGGGCCGCCTGCTCGACCACGCCGGCCAGCGCACCGTCGACCTGAGCAAGATCGAGATCCTGATCCTGGACGAAGCCGACCGCATGCTCGACATGGGCTTCATCCACGACATCAAGAAAGTGCTGGCCCTGCTGCCGCCGAAGCGCCAGAACCTGCTGTTCTCGGCCACCTTCTCGGACGACATCAAGGCGCTCGCGGACAAGCTGCTGAACAACCCGCAATCGATCGAAGTCGCGCGCCGCAACTCGACCGTGGAAGTGATCGCGCAAAAGATCCACCCGGTGGACCGCGACAAGAAGCACCCGATGCTGTCGCACCTGATCAAGGAAAACGACTGGCACCAGGTGCTGGTGTTCACCCGCACCAAGCACGGCGCCAACAAGCTGGTGGAACAGCTGGGCCGCGACGGTATCGGCGCGATGGCGATCCACGGCAACAAGAGCCAGTCGGCGCGCACCAAGGCGCTGGCCGAGTTCAAGGACGGCAGCCTGCAGGTGCTGGTGGCGACCGACATCGCGGCGCGCGGCATCGACATCGACCAGCTGCCGCACGTGGTCAACTACGACCTGCCGAACGTACCGGAAGACTACGTGCACCGGATCGGCCGTACCGGCCGTGCCGGCGCCACCGGCGAAGCCGTGTCGCTGGTGTGCGTGGACGAGCACCAGATGCTGAAAGACATCGAAAAGTTGATCAAGCAGACCCTGCCACGTCAGGTGATTCCGGGCTTCGAGCCGGATCCGACCGCCAAGGCGCAACCGATCCAGCTGCGCAGCGGTGCACCTGGCCATGCCAACCGTGGCGGCGGCCGTCCGGGCGGCAACCGCGGCGGCCAGGGCCAGCCGCGCAGTGCCAGCGCGGGCAATGGCGGCGGCAACGGCGGCCGTCCGGCCAGTGCCGGCGGCAACCGTCCTGCCGGCGCCGGCGGCGGCAACCGCAACGGCAACAGCGCCAGCCGCGGCCCGCGCACGGGTTCCGCACCACGCCAGGGCGGCCGCGACCGCTAATCCGCAAGGCGGCCAAGGCCGCCATGCGCTGCCTTGACTTGAGGGCCAGCGTCGGAGCGTTGGGAAACTTCGAAGTTTCCCATGCTTCAGCGCTGGCCCTTTCTGCGTTTTAAGCACGCGGCATAGATATTTGATTACTCAAGTACTTGCAAAGGGTCGATACCCGGTATATATTTGAGCAATCAACTATCTCTCAAAGACTGGACCCTGCCATGACCGACCCGAATGACACCCCCGCCGACGCGGACGCCCCGCTCGACAGCCCGACCAGCGAGTTCTGCCTGCGCATGGCGCGCGCCTGGGCGGCCCTGTCGCGGCGCCTCGACAGTTCCCTCGGGAGCCTGCACGGGATCAGCTTTGCCGACTACCAGCTGCTGTTGAGCCTGCAACGGGCGCCGGGCGGACGGCTGCGCCGGGTCGACCTGGCCGACAAGCTCGGCCTGACCGCCTCCGGCGTCACCCGCTCGCTGCTGCCGCTCGAGAAGATCGGCCTGGTCGGACGCCAGAGCGATCCGCGCGATGCCCGGGTCGGCTACGCCCTCATCACGCCCACCGGCAGCGAACTGGTCATGAATGCGAGCGTGGTGGTGCACAACGTCAGCCGCATGCTGCTCGGCACGCCCTCGCGCGAGCAGCTCGCGGCAAGCTCGACCCTGCTGGCCCAGCTCGGCGGCCAGTAAGCCGCCGCCTTCCCTGCCCGCCCCGGAACCAGGCGCGTTCCGGCACTGCCGCGTCATGCCGGCAGCGGGCCCGCTCGTCCCTGCGCCGGCTTCTTTCGACTGGATATCGACATGAACGACCAAGCGGCGCTGCGGCGCGACCCGAACTTCACCTGGCTGATGAGCGGCGGCCTCGTTTCCGCCCTGGGCGACCAGTTCACCCTGATCGCCCTGCCCTGGCTGGTCCTGCAGCTCACCAGGGACCCGCTGGCGCTCGGCCTGATGGTGGCCCTCATGGGCATCCCGCGCGCGATCCTGATCCTGTTCGGCGGCGCCGTGGTGGACCGCTATTCGCCCAAGCGCGTGCTCATGCTGAGCAAGCACGTCAACACGGTCCTGCTGGCCGTCCTGGCGGCACTGGTGCTGTCGGGCCAGGCCACGCTGCTGCCGGTGGCGCTGCTGGCGCTCGGCCTGAGCCTGGCGTCCGCCTTCAGCATTCCGGCCGGCACCGCGATGCTGCCGCATGCGGTGCCGGCCGGGATGCTGGCGGCCGCGAACGGGGCAATGATGGCGATGCGCCAGCTCACCATGCTGGCCGGCCCGCTGCTGGCGGGCCTGCTGTTCGCGCTCGGCGGCGACGGCAGCGCCGGCCTGCAGGATGCGCGCGGCCTCGGCCTGGCCTTCGCCTTCGATGCCTTGACCTACGTGCTGTCGGCCTGGACCCTGTCGCGGGTGCGGCCGCTGGCTGCGGCCCCGGCTGGCCCCGCTGCGCCCGAGCCGGTGCTGCGCGCGGTCGGCGCCGGCCTGGCCACGGTCTGGCGCGACCGCCAGCTGCGCACCGCCTTCCTGTACTGGGGCCTGTGCGCCTGCGTGGTGGGCGGCGTGATGCAGGTCGCCCTGCCCCTGCTGGCCAGCGAGCGCCTGCACGGCGCCTCCGGCCTGGCCCTCATGATGGGCGCGCACGGCACCGGCGCGCTGGCCGGCATGGCCCTGTCGGCGACGCTGGGCAGGCGCCGCGTGGTCAACCTCGGCATCACCCTGTTGCTGGTGGACGGCCTGGTCGGCCTGCTGCTGGCGCCGCTGGGCCTGGTGACCCACGGCTGGCAGGGCGTGCTGCTGCTGGCGGCGATCGGGGTGCTGGGCGGCTTCGTCCAGGTCGCGGTGTTCACCTGGATCCAGCAGAGCGTGCCGCAGGCCATGCTGGGGCGGATGATGGGCATCTTCATGTTCGTGTTCATGGGCCTGGCGCCGCTGGCCGCGGCCGCGGCCGGCTGGCTGGCCACCCTGCTCAGCCTGAAGGCGCTGTTCGCCGCGGCCGGCCTGTCGCTGACGGCGGCGGCCCTGCTGGCATGGCTGTTCACGCCGATGTCCTCGCTTGCCGATGCCGCGCTGCCGCAGGCGCGCGATCCGGTCCCGCGGCCGGAATAGGCTAGGATAGCGGGATCGCCGCAGGAGCCTGCATGCCGAAATTCGCCGCCAACCTGAGCCTGCTGTTCAACGAGCTCGATTTCCTCGACCGCTTCGGCGCCGCCCGCGCGGCCGGCTTCGATGCGGTCGAGTTCCTGTTCCCGTATGCCTTCGAACCGGAACGGATCGCGGCGCGCCTGCAGCGCTACGGGCTCGAGCTGGTGCTGCACAACCTGCCGGCCGGCGACTGGGCCGCGGGCGAGCGCGGCCTGGCCTGCGACCCGCGCCGCAGCGCGGAATTCGCGGACGGGGTCGGCCTGGCCATCGATTACGCGCGCGAACTCGGCGTGCGGCGCCTGCACTGCCTGGCCGGCAAGCTGCCGCCCAAGGTCTCCCACGAGCGCGCCCACGCCGCCTACGTCGCCAACCTGCGCCACGCCGCCGCCCGCTGCGCCGAGCACGGCATCGCCCTGCTCATCGAGCCGATCAACGACCGCGACATTCCCGGCTACTTCCTCACCGGCACGGCACAGGCGGCGGCCGTCATCGCCGAGGTCGGCGCGCCCAACCTGTTCCTGCAGTACGACATCTACCATATGCAGCGCATGGAGGGCGAGCTGGCCGACACCCTCCGCCGCTACCTGCCCCTGATCCGCCACATCCAGCTGGCCGACGTGCCCGGCCGCCACCAGCCCGGCACCGGCGAAATCAATTTTCCCTTCCTGTTCCGCCTGCTCGACGAACTGGGCTACGATGGCTGGGTCGGCTGCGAATACCTGCCCCAGGGCGAGACGGCGGCCTCGCTCGGCTGGCTTCATGCGGCGCGCATGGAGCGCGCCGCCATGCTGGACAGGGCCTGATCATTCCGGCAACATCGGGTTTTCACCAGCCGAGGAAGCACGATGATCCAGGGATTGCGCACCGTCATTTACCCCGTCACCAATCTGGCCGAGGCCACGGCCTGGTATGAGCAGGTTCTCGGAAAGCCGCCCTATTTCAACGAGGTCTTTTATGTCGGTTTCGAGGTCGGCGGCTTCGAACTGGGCCTGATCCCCGACGGCCAGCCGGGCAGCGCCGGCGCCACCGCCTACTGGGGCACCCAGGACATCGATGCCGAAACGGCGCGCCTGCTGGCCCTGGGCGCCGAACTGGACGCGCCGGTGAGCGACGTCGGCGGCGGCATCCGCGTCGCCACCGTGCGCGATCCGTATGGCAACCTGTTCGGCGTGATCCAGAATCCGCATTTCGACCGCGCGAAAGTCGAGTGATCGCCACGAACGCCGTATTTACTCAAGGCAGTTGACCATCAGCAAAACTCCGCCAGGCGGAGTTTGAAACAATGGGCACTTTCGGGCCGCCTCCTCCGGCCAGAAAGGACCCACATGCTGCGACAATTTTCGATCCGCCTGGCGCTCCTGTGCGCTCTGCTGCTGGCCGGCTGCGCATCCACCGGCGGTCCGGTCAGCCTGCAGGAAGTGCGCGAATTCGCCGACGCGTCGGCGCGCCTGGGCGGCTATGCCGAGCTGGCGCGCCGCTACCGCGACACCTACGAACGCGAGCAGCCCTACCTGTCTCCCGTCGCCGACAAGCTGGCGCGCGAGAACGACGCCAAGCGGCGCGCGGTGTACGACGACTTCATCGCGATCCAGAAGACGCTGGTGCTCTACATGCAGACCCTGAGCCTGCTCGCCGGCGACGCCCGCTACGACCTGTCGGACCGCATCGATGACCTTGGCAATGGCCTGAAGGCAAATACGGAATCGGGCCTGCAGCAGCGCCACATCACCGCCTACACCGGCATGACCAGGCTGCTGACGCGCGTGATCGCCTCCGGCTACCAGAACCGCAGCGTGGAGACCATGGTGCGCGACGGCGACGCCGACGTGCAGACCCTGCTCGACGCCATGATTCAGCTCACCCGCCTCTACTACAAGACCAACGAGAATGAGAAGAAGACGATCCTCGGCATCTTCGATGTCGAGATTCCGTTCTCCACGCGCAATTCGGACCGCATGCTGGTGACGCTCGCCAAGGTGCACTACCTGAACAAGGCCACCGAGTACAAGCTCATCGACCGCCGCTACGAACTGGCCCTGCAGGGGCTGACCAAGGTGGCGCTGGGGCACCAGAAGATGCGCGAGAACCTCGGCAAGCTGTCGAACGATGAAGTCCGGCGCCTGCTGGCCAACTACGGACGCGACCTGCGCACCATCCGCGACGGGCTGTCCGGCGACTGACAGGAGAGCACATGGCTACCACCCCCACCCGTTCCGGCAGCGCATCGGCCGGCCCGGCAGCGGATGACGCGGCCGCCCCCGAGGAGGCGCTCGCCGGCGTCGCCGTGTCCGAGCCTGGCGCCGGCAACGGCAAGGCGCCCGCGGACGCAGGCGGCAGCGCGCTGGCCAGCACCGACAAGATCGTCGAGCTGGCCGACCAGCTGTCGGCCTGCGCCGACCAGATCCACGAGCGCGTGATGAAGGAGATCCGCAGCTATGGCGGCGGACCGGTGCCCGAGAAGGTGCAGGCCAGCGCCCGCGCCCTGCTCGAGGACGAAGTCCTGCTGCGCCAGCGCGCCAACGGCCTGTATGTCGACGCCGCCACCTTCATCGTCAAGGGCCTGGGCAAGTCGCAGGCCAAGCTGGTCCGGCTCACCGCCGACGCGGCAGAAAAGATCCGCAAGATCGGCGCCATCGGCGAAGCGGTGGGCCTGGTCGGCGGGCTGCTGGCGCTGGCCGGGGCCGCCGCCACCGGGAAGCCGATGACGATCCTGGCCGCGATCGACAAGGTCGAGAAGCACGGCAAGGCGCTCAACGCGCTCCAGCCGAAGCCGCCCGCCAAAGCCAGCTGAGCCGGCCGGCCCGGCTCAGCACATGTGCTGGCCGCCGTTGATCGCCAGGTTGGCGCCGGTGACGAAGCCGGCATCGGCCGAGACCAGCCAGGACGCCATGCCGGCCGCTTCGGCGGGCTGGCCCAGCCGTCCGGCCGGGATCTGCGGCAGGATGCGCTCGCGCAGCACCTGGGGAGACACCTCGCGCATCGTGCGGGGGTCCAGGTAGCCCGGCGAGACCGTGTAGACCCGCGCCTGCCCCGTCAGGCGATGAGCTCGGGGCGGCTGGCGGGATCGAAATCGGCCCAGTCGCCGTCCACGATATTGCCCTCGGCGCGCTCGATGTGGTGGGCGCCGAGCTGGCGCAGCACATCGACCGCACGGTCGGTCAGGCCGGCGTCGTCGAAGGCGACCGCCACCAGCATGCCGGCTTCGCGCGGCGGGATGCGGTTCTCGGTACTGCCCTGCTCCGACTCGCCGCGTTCCTTCATCTTGGAAAAGCTGAACAGCGAGCCGACGTGGCCGCCAACCAGGCCGCCGACGACCGGCCCCAGCGGTCCGGTGAGCGGCGCGGTGGCGGCGCCGATGACCGCGCCGACCGCGCCGCCGGTGGCGACGCCCTGCACCACGCCTTGCGGCGTCTCCTTGGCGCCCGGCGACTGGATGTGGTCGCCGCCGATGGGGGTTTCATCGTGCTGGCCCGGCTGGCTCAGGTAAAAGCCGCTGATCCGGCCTGCGTCGAAGCCGGCGTCGGCCAGCGCGCTGCGCGCACGGCCGACCTCATCCTGAAGCTGGAAACGCCCTGCAATGATAGTGGACATGACGATTTCTCCTGGATCTGTTTAGCTCAACTATGCCCGCCAAGCCGCGCATGCTCTGTACGCGGGCGCACGCAGGCTGCGCCACCCATGGCCACCGTGGACGCCGCTAGCGCCACTGCCCGTAGACCGGCAGGCTGCCGAAGGGCTCCTCGAACACCGGCTGGGGCTCGGGCAGCCAATGGCGCGGATCGACCCGGAAGTATTTCAGGAATTCGCCGTACAGGTCCGGATGGCGCGCCGCCAATTCCCATGGCTGCTCGAAGAAGCTTTCGGTGGCGACCGCGAAGAACTCGGCCGGGCTGCTGGCGCCATAGTGGTCGAGCACGCCCCGCTGTCCCCACATCGCGTCGCGCCGCAGCGCCGCGTAGTTGCGCGACAGGACCTCCGACCAGCTGCGGTAGCGCTCGGTGCTGCCCAGGTAGGGCGCGCCGTTGGTGCTGCCCGACTCGCTGTCGAGCTGGTGCGCGAACTCGTGCAGGACCACGTTATGGTGGTGCGCAAGGTTTTCCTGGTCCCCGTCGTCGGGCCCATCCAGCCCGGCCCGGCGCACATGGTCCCAGGACAGGATCACGCGCCCGTCGCCCCAGGACTCGCCCAGCAGGTCCTGGCGCTGCTCGGTGACGACGCCGGCAACGTCCACCTCGCGGCGCGGCACCAGGAAGGCGCCTGGATAGACCAGCACGGCGTGCAGCGAGGGGTAAAGCATGGCCGGGCTGGCGTCGCCCGCGCGTCCGAGCACGAGCATGCAGGCCTGGCCGGCAATCGTCACGCGCATCTCGTCGGTGATGTCGAGGCCGGCGCAGCCGACGAAGGCCTTCTCGTGCAGGAATTGCTGGACCAGGCGCTGCAGGCGCGCGCGCTCGTGCGCGTCCATGCCGGCATACTGGACCAGGTTGCGCTCGAGAACGGCAACCAGGCCGGGCGCCAGCGGGCGCGCCAGGGCGCGGCGCAGGCGCCACTTGGGCAGCAGCCATGCCGCCAGCAGACCGGCCGCTGCCAGGCCGGCAAGGATTCCTTCCATCTCAGCCTTCCTGCGAGCTTGCGGCCCAGGCCAGCACCTCGTCGGCGCCGCCGACCAGCCTGCCGCCGACGAATACCTGCGGCCAGGTCAGGTGGCCGGTCAGGCCGCGCAGCACGCTGGTCGTGATCTTCTGGTCTTCCGAAATATCGGTGAACACGATCCCATTCTCGCGCAGGGCGTCCTTGGCGCGCGCACAATGCGGGCAGCCGGGGCGCGAGAACATGACGACCGGCTCGGGAATCTTCGCATTCGGGTTGATGTAGCTCAGCATTGTATCGGCGTCCGAAACCTCGAAAGGATCGCCTTCGCGCTGCGGTTCGATGAAGATTTTGTCGATCACGCCGTCTTTGACCAGCATCGAATAGCGCCACGAGCGCTTGCCGAAACCGAGCTCGCGCTTGTCGACGAGCATGCCCATGCCCTCGGTGAAGTCGCCGTTGCCATCCGGAATAAGGGTAATGTGCTCGACGTTCTGCCCCGCCTTCCACTGGTTCATGACGAAGGCGTCGTTCACGGCGATGCAGACGATGTCGTCGACGCCGTTCTGGCGCAGCACCGGCGCCAGCTCGTTATAGCGCGGCAGGTGGGTCGACGAGCAGGTCGGCGTGAAGGCGCCGGGCAGCGCGAACACGACCACTGTCTTGTCCTTGAACAGCTCGTCGGTGCCGATGTCCCGCCACTGGTCGTCGGGGCGGGTCTTGAAGGTGACTCGGGGAACCGGCCTGCCCTGCAGGGACTCCGCGGTCGGTAGGGGGGCGCTGCTTGCCATCGGTCTTCCTTTCCATGGAGCGGCCGTCGCGGCCGCGTTGGATCGGAGGTAGGGCTTGTTGACCGGATTTCAACGCGTCGGGCCCAAATAATTGTTCGCCTATAAAAAAATAAAGCCGCGCATGCGGCGCGGCTGAAATGACGACAGCGATCGTCTGGACCGGCTTTGCCGCGGGTCTCTACCGCGGCAAAGCCGGGGGCGCTTGTTTAAGCGCGCTCCTTGGCGGTCTGGCTCGGGGGTGGGCCAAACAGTGCTGCGACCAGCGGGTCGCGGGTGACCGGGCTGCGGTTCACGCGGATCGCATAGTGGGTGTCGTCCGCCAGGATGTGGAAGTGGCGGCCGCTGCCGGCCATGTTCTGCTCGCGCAGGCCCGGACGCTCCTTGCGCGGGGCGACGCCTTCGCGCTTCGGCTGGCAGATCGCGGCCAGGAAGGCCTTGACGCGCTCCTGGTCCGGGCAGATCTGGTACACGGCCTTGCCCAGGTAGGTGGCGGTGCCTTCGATGTAGCGGGCCAGTTCGATGACGCCGGCTTCGCGCAGGTCACGGATGTACTTGCGTGCGCCCGACGGCGAGAACTTGAGGAACCATGCGATTTCGTCGGCCAGCATTTCGTGGGTCGACAGTTCGTTGATCAGCTTCTGCATGTTTTCGATCCGGCGCTGCGTGGCCGAGGTCGAACGGACACGTTCGATCGGCGCCAGCGAAATCGGCGCGCGCTCGGTTGGTTGCGGCGGGACGCGTTCGATCAGCGCAGAGTTGCTGGAAGTGTGCACGGCGCCGATGTCGCCTTGCACCGCGTTGTGATGGGTCGTTGCATGCATGTTGGTGAGCTCCGTTATAGAGTGAGACTGTGTGGTCCGGGTCGCTGTGTGTCGTATGACACCCTGACAACACTTCGGGTTCCGCTTAACTGGGCTCAAGATTGCCTGCGTCAGCCCCCCACGGTCTGTGCGCCATCCAACATTCAAGAACATTCCTGCAAGCATTTTTGATAAGCCCGCTTGGTGGGACTTTGTCTTCATGCTTATTTCCCACGCCCAATAAAGTCGGGTCTCTTCCGAGCGACGCGGCAGCGCTCTGTGGTATTTTTACCACTGTTGTAAAATTGCACAAGCTACCCAGGCTGGGTGCGGTAGCGCACCGAGGATGCGGAACTTGCACTGTTATTCTTTATCCAACATCTGTGTCAAGACATGTGATGTCACCAACCCTTCACCTTATGGGAGTTACCTGTGAATAATACGAAGAAGATCGCCCTGGCCGTCGCCCTCCTGTGCGCAGCCGGCACCACCGTGGCCCAGGAAATCAATCCATCGTGGTACATTCAGCCGAGTGTCATCCACGCCAAGCCGGATGGCCGTTTCGGTGTCAGCGACCGCGACTGGGGCGGCGGCCTGAAGTTCGGCAAGGCCGTGTCGCCCATGTGGGACATCCAGTTTGGTGGCAGCCATGTCCGCTTCGAAGACGGCCCTGCCCGTTACCGCCAGACGCTGCTGGGCGCCGACGCCCTGCTGATGTTCTCGCGCGACCGCTTCCGCCCGTTCGTGCTGCTGGGCCTGGGCGCAGAACGCGACAAGGTGGAGAACCCGCTCCGTCATGTTCACAAGACTTCCCCGTATCTGACCGCAGGCCTGGGCTTCCAGGCATCGCTGACCGACCAGTGGTCGCTGCAGGCCGACCTGCGCGCCGTACGCGGCTTCCTGCGCGACAACGAAGAGTTCGGTTTCCGTCGCAGCAACAACAAATACCTGACGATCGGCCTGAACTACGCCTTCAACCCGCCGCCGGCGCCGCCGGCAGCGCCGCCGGCACCGGCCCCGGTCGCGGAAGCAGCCCCGGCCCCGGCCCCTGAGCCCGCCCCGGTCGCCCCGCCGCCGGCCCGCTTCGAGAAAGTCACCCTGGAAGCGACCAAGCTGTTCGACTTCGACAAGGCCGACATCATCATGCCGTCGCCGAAACTGGATGAAATCGCGGCAGCCCTGCAGGCCGACCCGAGCGTCACCGACGTCGACATCACCGGCTACACCGACCGCCTGGGCTCCGAGAAGTACAACCTGAAGCTGTCCGAGCGCCGCGCCAACGCCGTGCGCGACTACCTGGTCAGCAAGGGCGTCGACGGCAACCGCCTGAAGGCCTACGGCAAGGGCGAAGCCAACCCGCTGGTCCAGTGCAACCAGAAGAGCCGCAAGGCCCTGATCGACTGCCTGGAACCGAACCGCCGCGTCGAAGTCGAGCAGATCACCGTCGAGAAGCGCGTTCAGTAAAGTGGACCTGGCATACCCCTGCTCCTGCTGCTTCGGCCGGAGCGTGGATGCCACCGTGTAACACGAGGGGGCTGCGGCCCCCTTTTCAATTGGAGGATGCTACATGGCTGTCAAAGATTGGCTACCGTATTCACGCCAGCTGGTGCACGTGATGCGCTGCGCGGTGATGGAGTGGCTCGACCATCGTGCGTCCAGCAAGGGCGCGGCGCTCGCCTTCTATACCCTGTTCTCGCTGGCGCCGGTGCTGGTGCTGGTGATCGCCATCGCGGGCTTCTTCTATGGCGCCGAGGCGGCCCAGGGCCAGCTGCTGGCGCAACTGCGCGACCTGGTGGGACCGCAGGGCGCCGAGACCATCCAGACCATCCTGGCCGGCGCCCAGAACAAGGAGAGCGGCCGCTTCGCGACCATCGTCGCCACCGTGCTACTGCTGATCGGTGCGACCACCGTCTTTTCCGAGCTGAAGGACAGCCTGGACGAGATCTGGGGCGTGCCGCCGCCGAAGGACGCCGGCTTCTGGAACCTGGTGCGCACCCGCCTGCTGTCCTTCGGCCTGATCCTGGTGCTGGGTTTCCTGCTGATGGTCTCGCTGGTGGTCAGCGCCGCACTGGCGGTGGTCGAGAGCTATATCGGCGGCATGTGGAAGGAAGCAGCGCTCATCATGGGCTGGGTCGCCTGGGCCTTCAGCTTCCTGGTGATCGCCACCCTGTTCGGCGTGATCTACAAGCTGCTGCCGCGCGTGAAGCTGTCCTGGCGCGACGTGACCATCGGTGCGCTCGGCACGGCGGCGATGTTCACGCTCGGGAAGTTCGGGATCGGCCTGTACATCGGCAACAGCGGCACCACCGACAGCTTCGGCGCGGCCGGTTCGCTGATCGCGCTGCTGTTGTGGGTGTATTACTCGGCGCAGATCTTTTTCCTGGGCGCCGAGTTCGCCCGCCAGTATGCGCTGAAGATGGGAAGCCTGAAGCACAAGCCGGCGCATGAAACCGGCGACAAGAAGAAGGCGGATCCGCCGGAGCCGACTGCGACCTGGAAGAACGGGCGCGCGGGCTGAATCTACAATCGTTCGCTGCATGTTGCAGGGCGGTGTGCGATCCGGGCCGCTGGCCTGGATCGCACACCGCCTGCCCTACTCTCCCAGCAGTTCGGCCACCACTTCCATGCCCTCGACCCGCTCGGCTACCACCTTCAGCACCATCACCACGGGCACGCCGAGCAGCAATCCCCACATCCCCCACAGCCAGCCCCAGAACAGCAGGCTCACGAACACCGCAGCCGGGTTCATCCGGGCGATCCTGCCGGTCATCCAGGTGGCGACCACCATCCCGACCAGGGTCGCAATGCCGAGCGAGGCGCCGGCCACCACGATCACCATGCGCAGCGACTCGTACTGGAAGAACGCCACCGCCCCGGTGGCGATGGTGATCAGCAAGGGCCCGAAGTATGGCACCACGTGGGCCACGCCGGCAAAGGCGGCCCAGGCGCCGGCATTCTCCAGCCCGATGGCGCGCAGCGCCGCCCAGGTCAGCAGCGCCAGCAGGACATTGGTCACCAGCAGCATGAACATATAGGCCTGGATCGCATTGTTCATGTCGTCCAGGATATGGACGGTGACTTTCTTGCGCGTCAGCGAGGGGCCGGTGAGCTTGACCAGCTTGCGCTTGAAGGTGTCGCCCGTCAGCAGCAAAAAGAACACCAGGAAGACCACCATCGTCGCCTGCGACAGGAAAGTCGCCAGCCCGACCGAACCGGCCAGCACCCAGTCCATCACGCGGATGTTCGAGCCGGCCGCGGCGGGCGCAGGGGGCACCGACTGGGTGCGTTTCTGGATCGCGCGGCGCTCGCCGCCGCCGGCGGCGTTGGAGGCGGCGCGTTCGATCTCGGCGGCAGCCGCCTGCACCTGCTGGATGGTCGAGCGCTGGCCGGTGCTGTTGGTCAGGATTTTCGTGACCTTGTGCGTCAGGGCCGGCAGTTCGTCGATGATGTTAAAGAATTCGTCCTGCAAGCGATACAGGGTGCCGCCCAGGCCCCCCATGATCAGGGCCGTCACCAGGGTCGCGCCGATGACGCGCTTGACGTGCCAGCGTTCGAGCCAGCGCACGACCGGGTTCAGGGTATAGGCGATGAAGATGCCGAGCAGTAGCGGCACGAAGAATTTTTGCGCCCACTGGAGCGCGAAGATGCAGGCGATGGTCGCGAGGATGCCGAGCGACAGCCCGCGCGCGTTCACATGGATCGGCAGCCGCAGGCCGCCCGCGTTCATCGTGAGCTCGTCGCCTGCAGGACCGGGCTCGGCGCCGCCCTCGGGTTCAGCCTGGGCCGGCGCCGCCGGGGCGGGATCGTCTGGCGCGTTCGCAGCAGGTTTGACGGAAGATTCACCAGGTTCAGTCGGTGCGAGCTGCATGGATCGTGCCTTGACAATGGAGCCGGGCCGCCCCGGCGCATGGGATTACTTGACGCGGATGTCGTTCTTCACCGAGGTTACACCTTTCACGCCACGCGCGATTTCCACGGCGCGCTGTGCGTCGCGCGGCTCGGCCACGAAGCCCGACAGCTGGACGTCGCCCTTGTAGGTTTCGACGTTCACCTCGGTCGCCTTGACGGTCGGGTCGGCGGCGAAGGCGGCCTTCACCTTCGTGGTGATCATGGCGTCGTCGACGTATTCGCCGGCGGTCTTCGCGGTCGGGTTCGAGGAGCAGCCGACGGCGGTGATGGCGACGGCGGCGGCGAAAGTGGCGGTGATGAGGCGTTGTGCGATTTTCATGATAGCTCCTTGTTGTTGAGTCAAACTACGATTGCAAGCCCAATGCGGGCAGGTGGGCGGTGCCGGCAAGCCGGCCCGTACATCATTTTCCGAACGCGGTCTTGGCAGCGTTGACACACTGATCCTTGACTGCGCCGGCATAGGCGTCGCACTTCTCGAGCGCGACGCGGTATTCGGCGGCAAGCTTGTCCTGGCGCGCATCCTGGCGTGCCTCGATTGCCTTGCGGTCGGCCTTGGCGTCGGCCTGGGCGGCGATCAGGGTCGCCTTGGCCTGCTCCAGGCAAACATCGCGGTCGTTGCCGGTGACGGCGGCGCAGCGTACCTTGTCGCGGTCGTAATTGGCCGACGCGATGCGCATGCGGGCCTGGGTATAGGCCGACAGCGTGTTCTTGTAGGCGGCCTCGGCTTCTTCCTCGACCCGCACGCGGGCGGCGCGGGCCTCGGCCATGCACAAGTCGTGCGGGTTGCCGGCAATCTGGTCGCAACGCACCCGGGCCGACTTGAAGTTCGCTTCGGCCGTGGCCTTCGCCTGTTCATAAACCGTTTTGGCGTCCGGCACGGCCTGGGCACGTGCCGAACCTGCCCAGGCGAGCGCGGCGCCAACGAGCAGAAATGCATGGGATGTTTTCATTTTTTATTCTCCATTTGTCAACACGCTAATGACGTTTTACACGTCAGCAGGCGCGGTTTCTGTTCGGTGCCGAACACAGCAAGCCTGCCATCACCTTATTGTTGTTATTGCATCAAAAACACGACAGTCATGCGGCCGAAAATCGGCCGGCGATTCCCATCAATACGCTGAGCAAGGACGGTTAGGCAACGCACAGACCCCCGCCACGGCTGTGACTAAGCTGGAACCATCACTTTTGTCAGGAGAACAACATGAAAGCAACCCGTACCCTTGCTGCTGCCGTGCTGGCTACAACGGCCCTCCTCACTGGCTGCGCCAGTACCTCGTCGGATCCGTACGCCTCGAACAACGGCTACAACAGCGGCTACAACAACGTGTCGATGGGTTATGGCACGATCGAGTCGATCCAGGTCACCCAGGGCGGCAACCGGACCAGCGGCGCCGGCGCGATCCTCGGCGGCGTGGTCGGTGCGCTGGCCGGCAACCAGGTCGGCAGCGGCAGCGGCCGTACCGCGGCGACCGTAGCAGGCGGCGTGGCAGGCGCGGCGATCGGCAACAATGTTGAACGCAATCGCCAGGGCGGTCAGGAGCTTTACCAAGTCAATGTCCGCATGGACAACGGCGAATACCGCACCGTGACCCAGGACAGCGTCTACGACCTGCGCGTGGGCAACCGCGTGCGCATCGTCGACGGCCGCGTCTACCGTTACTGATCGAGGCCGATCGTGAATGCAGGGAAGCCCGCAGCGGCTTTCCTGCCCTGGGGCCGCAGCCGGCCGCAGGCCGGGGCTGCGCCGCACCCGTGCGCGCCGCTTCCGATGCCCGGACGGACTCCGGCCGCGTGCCGGACCTGCCGTTCGCGGCGTCGGCCGGCTTGCACCGCCGCAGGCCCGCAGCCTGCTACCGACCGCTGGAGGACACCATGCGACACCACGCCACCATAGTGCGCGGGCTCGGCGCCTGCCTGCTCGGCACCGCCCTGTTTGCCCAAGCCCAAACCGAAACCCGGACCAGTAGCGACGCCCTGGTCGATCCCGCCGCCGCCAGCAAGCAGGCGCGCGAGATTGCGCAGGGCGACCCGGCGCGCTGGTACCGCGAAGACACGACACGCCAGGCCCGGCTGCGCACCCTGCAAAAGGAGATCGGCGCGGCCCTGCAGGAAGCGAAGAACGCCTGCAAGCAGGCGCCGGCTGCCGAGCGCAAGACCTGCCTGCAGGAAGCACGCGCGACCTACGCGCGCGACATGGCCGCGGCCAAGGCGCAGCTGGACGGCCAGGCGCCGGCGCCCTGAAGCGACCGGTTCGCGGTCGAACGCCTGTCCTGCCTGCGCGGGTCAGGCGTTTTTTCTTGTGCCTGCCACCGGCGGGCCCGGTCTCGCCGGCCGATGCGCCGGCCAGGCCATGACCGGTTCCGCCTGCGCATCCGTGGCTGCTCATCCGTGGGGCTCCAAAAAAAACGGCGTGCAATCAATGATTGCAACGCCGCTCAAGCCCCACCATATTCAGTCCAGCTAATGCATATCTTGCCGTGTCAGCTCAGCCCCTGCTGCTGCACACGGCGCTTGTTCATGTACCAGCCTGCCACCCCGAGCAGGATCGCTGCGGCGCCGGCCGGCTTGCCGAGCTTGCGCTGGCGAATGAAATTAAACAGCGCCAGCCCGTAAGGCATCAGGACCGACACGCTGGTGCCGGTCGGCTTCAGCATCGCGTCGGCACGCGCGCGCAGGGCCCAGGTAGCGTGGTCGATCGCGCCGTGCAGCATGACCTCGGGGCGCGCCGCGTGGCGGATGTGCGCCCTTGCGTGCACCACGCCGCTGCGGAAGAATTCGCCCTCGCGCAGCAGTTCCTGCTTGCGCACCGCCGGATCGGGGCTGTGCTTGTGGCCGGCCAGACCGGTCGTTCCATCGTGATTGTGCATGTTTCCCCTCCTTCGTGTCGCCGCTTAGAGCAGCATGTCGCGGTCGTTCTTCAGTTCCTTCATGGTGGCCGGGAAGGAGAGCTTGTCCTGCTTGAGCAGTGCCAGGCCTTTCGCTACCAGTACGCCCGTGATGACCAGGAATACGACAAACAGGATCAGCAGGATCTTCCAGCCCATGTCGTCCCAGGCCAGCGCAACGATGGTCGCGGTGCCGTAGGCGATGGCGAACCAGATCGCCAGGATGGCCGCGCCGAACAGGGCCACCAGTTCGATCAGGTGGTTGCGCACCTCGGACAGCTCGAGCGCGGCCAGTTCGACGCGCGACACGACCAGGCCGAACAGGCTCTTCATGAGGCTGGAGACCCCGCCCATGAGGCCGGGGCTATGCACGACGGTATCGTCTTTTTGCATGGCAGTCCCCGGCGGCGCTTATTGCTTGCGGCTCAGGAGGACGCCGAGCAGCACGCCGATCCCGGCCGCGACCGCCAGCGTACGATAAGGATTGTCCTTCACATAGACATCGGCCTCGTGCGCCAGTTCCCGGCCCTTTTCCATGGCCTGGCCCTGGTAGTGGCTGGCACGGCCGAGCGCGCGGTCGAGCATTTCCATGCCGCGGCTGCGCAGCTCCTCGGCCTTGTCGCCCGTCAGCGCAGCGGCCGCGGTCAGCATCGACTGGGCGTCGCGTACCAGTGCCTTGACGTCGGACGAGGCATCCGATGCGTTGCTGTCGAACTGGTAGCCGTGGGCCTGGGATTTGAAATTGCTGCGGGTGGTGTCTAGCATGGTCTACTCCGTTTCGTGGTAGTTGAATGGTGCCTGGCTTCTGGTGCGTGGATTCAGGCCAGCAGGTCGCGCATGTCGTCAGCGTGCTCTTCTTCGACGGCCATGATGTCGACCAGCAGCGCGCGCGTGGTCGGGTCCTTGTCGCCGATCGCCTGGATCATCTGGCGATAGGACTCGATCGCCACGCGCTCGGCGATCAGGTCGGCGCGGATCATGGCCTGGACGTCGTCGGAGTCGTCGTACTCGGCATGGCTGCGCGCGGTCAGCGTGGCCGGGTTGAAGTTCGGCGAACCGTTGAGCTGCACGATGCGCTCGGCGATGCGGTCGGCATGGTCCTGCTCCTGCTGGGCGTGCTCGAGGAACTCGGCCTTGATGTGGCCGGTGTTCGGGCCGCTCACGGTGTAGTAGTGGCGCTTGTAGCGCAGCACGCACAGCAGTTCGGTGGCGAGCGCATCGTTGAGCATGGCGATGACCGCCTCGCGGTCGGCCTGGTAACCCTCGGTGACGGCGCCGTCATCGAGGTTGGCGGCGGCACGGCGGATCGCCGTGACGTCGAAGCCATGCGCCAGGTGTTTCGTTTGTTCCATAACTTGTTTCCTCAATCAAA
Source organism: Massilia sp. X63 (assembly GCF_041023745.1). Lineage (NCBI taxonomy): Bacteria > Pseudomonadati > Pseudomonadota > Betaproteobacteria > Burkholderiales > Oxalobacteraceae > Massilia > Massilia sp. X63. Next base: position 166,411 of record NZ_JBFTEF010000001.1, on the reverse strand, counting down.
AGCCGGCTCAGCGCCCCGTCGTACGCGGCGGGATCTGCGCGTTTTCGTTGGACAGCACGATCTCGACACGGCGGTTGAGCTGGCGGTTGGACGCCGTATCATTAGGGGCCACCGGGAACGCTTCGCCATAGGCTTTCATGGCGATGCGGTCGCGCGGGACGCCCATCGAACCCAGCGCCGAGGCCACGGCTTCGGCACGACGCTGCGACAGTTCCTGGTTGTACGACGAGCTGCCGGTACTATCCGTAAACCCTTCGACCAGCACGGTACGGTTCGGGTTCTGCGCCATCACGTCGGCCAGTTTGCGCAAGGTCGACATACCGTTCGGTGTCAGGCTGGCCTGGTTGGTGGCGAACAGCACGTCGCCGATGGTCACGATATAGCCGCGTTCGGTCTTGACGGCACGCAGCTCGACCAGCAGGGCTTCCAGCACGGCGGCGCGCTGGACCAGCGCGGCATTCTGCTGCTGCGCCGCGGCGGCCTGCTGCTGGGCGCTCTGGGCCTGCTGCTGGGCCTGGGCGGCGGCGGCCTGCGCGGCCTCCGCCTCGCGCCGGGCGCGGTCGGCTTCCGCGGTGCGCGCTTCCAGGCGAACCTGGTCGCGCTCGCGCGATGCGTTGGCAATGTCGGCTTCCGCGGCCTTGGCCCGGGCCACTTCCATGGCGCTGGCGATGCGCTGCTTGGCGACGTAGGCCAGGCGGTCGACGTCGCCCACGGCTTCGCGGCGGGCGGCGGCGGCATTGGCCTGGTCGAGCGCTTCGCTGGCCTGCTTGAATTCGAGCGGCGCGTACTGCGACACCTGCGGATTGTTATTGGCGGCAACGAAATCGGCGCGCGCCTGGTCCAGCGTCGGGGTCGTCATCGGAGCGGTGGCGCAGGCCGTGGCCAGCACGGCGGCGGCCAGCAGCGACATCGTGGAACGGGTTTTCATGGGCTTGTCCTTTTACTTGGGCGCCGCGGGCAGGCGGCGGTCAACGAAGGGAACTTCTTGTTATTGCCGGCGCGAGGCCTGCACTTATTGCTGGGTCGCCGGCTGCGCGGCATTCGCGCGGTCGACTTCCTGGCGCAGCACGCGCAGGTCTTCGTCCAGCGCCTGCGAGGCAGCGGTGGCCTTGGCCGAGCGCGCCTTGCTCTGCGCCAGCTTGGCGTCGGCCTGGGCCTGCACGGCCAGCTCGCGCGCCAGCTTGTAGTCCTTGGCGGCCAGCGCCGCATTGGCGCGCATCATCTTGTCGCGGGCGGCCGTGATTTCTTCCGGCGCCAGCTCGGCGGCACCCGCCGACACCGCGTTCTCGACCGCATTGCGCGAGACCGCCACGTCGGCGGTGGCAGGGGCCTTCTGTGGGCTGGCGCAGCCGGCCAGCACCAGCGCGCCGGCCGCCGCGGTGGCCATGGCAACCGACTTCAGCAGACGGGGCATCGGGTGTTGTTGGTCCATCGCTTATTCTCCTGTAGATGAGGAAATGTCCTGGATAACGTTATAAACCTGTTATCTCCGCGCTTCGGTTCGCTGACGCACATTGCCCGGCGCACGGCGATCTGCTCAACGGCAGAGCGTTAGGCAGCGCACATTGGGGGCATGTCGCTTGCGCTAAGCTGGGTCGACCCTCACACAAACGAAAGTCCGCCATGGCCGATACCGACAAGCCGGCGGCGCAAGGCCGTCATCCGGCGCGCCGCAAGACGAGCAAGAAACTTCTCTTGAGCATACTTGGCGTACTGGTCGCCATTCCGCTCATCGCCATCGTGTTCATCCTGACCTTCGACTGGAACCGCGCGCGCCCGTGGATCAACGCCAAGGTCAGCGAGGCGATCGAGCGCCCGTTCGCCATCCGCGGCAAGCTGCAAGTCGAATGGGAACGCCCGGCCGAGACCATGGCGCCTTCCGAGCGCACCTGGCGCGACCACATTCCCTGGCCGCACCTGATCGCCAACGATACCCACATCGGCAACCCCGCCGGCATGCCGGCGCAAGACTCGGGCAGCGCGCGCCAGTTCTCGTTCTCGCTCAATCCCTTCGCCCTGCTCTCGCGCACCATCAACATCCCGCTGCTGCGCTTCGACGGCCCGCGCGTGGACCTGCTGCGCCTCGACGAACGGCGCAACAACTGGACCTTTAAAAAGAAAGACGAAAAATCCCGCTGGACGCTCGACCTCGAGCGCGTGGTGCTGACCGACGGCGTGGTGCACATCAAGGATGCGCTCACCAAGGCCGACGTGACGGCGCGCGTGCGCACCCTCGACAAGGACGCCCGCTACGGCGTCGCCTGGACCCTCGACGGCACCTACAACGGCGCCAGGGTCGATGGCGGCGGCAAGGCCGGCGCGGTGCTCTCGCTGAAGCAGCAGAGCACGCCCTACCCGGTCCAGGCCGATATGCGCTCCGGCAAGACCCGGATCGCGGTCGAGGGCACGGTGACCCGTCCCGCCAGGCTGGCGGCGCTCGACCTCAAGCTCGAACTGGCCGGCCCCAGCATGGACCAGCTGTACCACTTCATCGGCGTGGTGTTGCCGACCACCGGTCCGTTCTCGACCTCGGGACGCCTGATCGGACGGCTGGGCGAAGAACGCGACGGCAAGCGCGCCTCGCACTGGGTCTACGACAACTTCAAGGGCAAGGTCGGCGCCTCCGATATCGGCGGACGCCTCGAGTACGCCAGCGGCGAGCCCCGTCCCAAGCTGTCAGGCAATGTTCGCTCCAACAAGCTGGTCTTCGCCGACCTGGCGCCCCTGATCGGCGCCGACTCCAACGCGGCCAAGAAGGAACGCAATGCCGACGTCGTGCAGCCGAGCGGCAAGGTACTGCCGGTCGAGGAATTCAAGACCGAGCGCTGGAACCGGCTCGATGCCGACGTGCGCTTCGCCGCGGACCGCATCGTCCGCGATACGGCCTTTCCGATCAGCAAGCTGTCGACCCACCTGAAGATGGACAATGCGGTGCTGAACCTGGAGCCGATCGAATTCGCCATGGCCGGCGGCACGGTGCGCTCGAACATCCGCCTTGACGGGCGCGGGCGCGAAGGACCGAAGGCGATCAAGGCCCAGGCCAAGATCACGGCGCGCAAAATCGAGATCAAGAAGCTGTTCCCGAAGATCGAACAGCTGCAGGCCTCGGTGGGCAGCATCAGCGGCGACGCCAACCTGACCGCGCAGGGCAATTCGGTGGCCAGCCTGCTGGCCGGCTCGAACGGCGAGCTCAAGACCCTGATCAACCAGGGCCAGGTGAGCAAGCTGATGCTCGAGATGATGGGCCTGAACGTGGCCAACATCATCGTCACCAAGCTGTTCGGCGACAAGCAGGTGCAGCTCAACTGCATGGCCACCGATTTCGCGGTCAGCAGCGGCGTGGCCCGCACGCGCTACTTCGTGGTGGACACCAACGAGGCGCTGGTGAACATCAGCGGCAGCATCAACCTGGCCAACGAACAGCTCGACCTGCGCATCGATCCGAAGACCAAGGGCCTGCGCCTGTTCTCGCTGCGCTCGCCCTTCTACGTGCGCGGCCCGTTCAGCCAGCCGGACATCTCGGTGGACAAGGGGGTGCTGGCGATGAAGGCAGGCAGCGCCCTGGCGCTGGCCGCCGTCACGCCGGTTGCCGCGCTGATCCCCCTGATCAATGCCGGGCCGGGCCAGGACAGCGACTGCGCCCGCCTGCTGGCGGACGCGCGCGAAAAACCGAAGGCGCCGCCGCCGGGCAAGACCCAGCGCCGCTGAGAACGTTGCGACGCGGACAGGAACTTCGACGTACTGTGTGTTGTCGAACAGATCATCTCGACCAGAAACAATATCTTGTGCACATGGACTCGACGAACACTGCCGCCGGATGAAGCGAACAAGGAAGCAACTGAGCGTGAGCGCCGTCCTGGCAGTGATGCTGGCCCTGGGCCAGGTCGCAGGATGTGCGAGCTCGGGTGGCGGAGGACCGGTGGCGCAAGCCATCGACGACGCCACCATCACCGCCGGCGTCAGGGCCGCCATCGAGCGCGATCCTGCGCTGAAGGTGTCGGAACTCGAGGTTGAGACCATGCAGGGCGTAGTGCAGCTGAGCGGATTCGTCGGCTCGGCGGACAGTGTGGCGGCCGCGGCATCGGTTGCCCGGACCGTGAAAGGCGTGAAATCTGTTAAGAATGATTTGCGCTTGAAATAACCCACCGTAAAGGAGATCAACATGAAGACCATCAAACAACTGGCAGTGACCGCAACCCTGGCAACCGCAGCCCTGGCCCTGACCGGCTGCGCCGGCATGTCGCAGCAGGACAAGAGCACCGCGATCGGCGCCGGCGCCGGCGCCGTGATCGGCGGCGCCCTGACCGGCGGCAGCGCAGTCGGCACCGTGGGCGGCGCAGCCGTGGGCGGCGTCGTCGGCAACCAGGTCGGCAAGACCAACTGAACGATTTTTTAAAAACTCCGACACAAGGAAGCCTGGCGATGCCAGGCTTTTTTGTTGGCGCTGTCATCGTTGACGATGGATGACGCCGATGGCGATGCGCAGCAACTGCACGTCTACATGAGACCGTGCATGGGCTGGGCCCCCGCTTCCTTGACGATTTCGTAGCAGGTGCAGGAAGCCGCGGCCAGCCCTTCCGGATCGAGGATCTCGATGTTGCCGCGGCTGTAGATGATGAGTCCCTGCTGCTGCAGCGCGCTGGCGGCCTTGGTGACGCCGACGCGGCGCACGCCGAGCGCATGCGCAAGGAACTCGTGGGTGAGGTGGAATTTGTCCGAACGCAGGCGGTCGCGGGTGATCAGGAGCGAGCGCGCCAGGCGTGCCTCGAGCACATGGAAACGGCTGCAGACGGCGATCTGGATCGCCTGCGCCAGCTGCGTGTCGGTGTAGCGGTACAGTACCCGCTGCAGCGAAGGGTTGCGCGCCGCTTCGTGACGGAAGCGCGCGCCGTCCATGCGGCTGGCGCTGCCGGCGCGCTGGACGATGGCGCGCACCTGGGTGGTGTCGTGGCCCAGCGCCACCGTGGCGCCGACCATGCCTTCGCGCCCCACCAGCCCGACCTCGAGGGTCATGCGCCCTTCGGCCACGCCCATCAGCGAGATCAAACAATCATGTGGAAAATAAATGTAGCGCAGCGGCTCGCCGGCTTCGCAGAGCACCTCGCCCACCTCGACGGTGACCGGGTCGAGCAGCGGCAGGATCTGCGCCAGTTCCTGCGGCGGGAGCGCGGCCAGCAGCAGGTTGCTGTTGTGTTCGGCAATCGGCGGCGGTGCGGCAAAATTCATTGGATTCTCGCGTGGGGACTGTCTGACCCGAAGCGTCTCTCGGATACATTTGCAAACAATTTAGGTCAGCGTAACCGCGCTCCTTGCTGTGGGTATGTACGGTGACGCACGGAACCGCTTGTTGTTCCTGAGGACAATCTGGCAATGCACAGGCTGCCCGTCGCACATGCCTCCGCGCAGCGGCGCGCGCAGTCGGGCTCGACAAGAATATCGACAAGAAAACTTCGGAAGGATCGATCATGAACACCTCACCCAACCCATCCGCACGCGGACGCATGCACCCGCTGATGATCCTGGCCGCGCTTGCGGTCCTGCTGTTCTGCCTGGTCGGCACGGCGGCCATCCTGGGCTGGATCCCCTCTTCGGTAGGCAGCAACAGCGAACGCCAGCTGAGCGAAGCCGAGCGCCTGGCGCTGGCCTCGTCACTGCCGCAGGGCGCGCCGCAAGCTGCGCCTGGCTATGTCCAGCCCGTCACCGGCGGCGCGCCTGCCGCGTATCCGGAGCAAGCGGTCCAGCCGGCACAGCCGGCCGTGGCCCAGGCGTATGCGCCGGCGACCAGCAACTATGCACCGGCGCCGGCAGCGACCGCCGCGGCGGCGACGGCGCGCGTATACGACGAGCCGGCGAGCCAGCCGAAGAAGAAGGCGGTGCAGGTGGCGGCCGCCGACAACGGCCGCAACTGGTGCTCGAACTGCGGCAACGTGGAATCGGTCCGCACCATCAAGCAGCGCGCCGAGGGCAGCGGCCTGGGCGCTGCTGGCGGCGCCGTGATCGGCGGCCTGCTGGGCAACCAGATCGGCGGCGGCACCGGGCGCACCATCGCCACCGCTGCCGGCGCCATTGGCGGCGCAGTGGTCGGCAACCAGGTCGAAGGCAACATGAAAGCCAGCACCAGCTACGAGATCCGCGTGCGGCTCGACGACGGCACCCTGCGCACCTTCCGCCAGAGCAGCCCGCCGGCATGGCGCAGCGGCGACCGTGTCCGCATCGTCAAGGGCCGCCTGCGTTCGGTCGCCTGAGCACCCTTCCCCCGCAGCGAAAGCCGGCATCCCCGACGGGGCGCCGGCTTTCTTGCATTTGAATAACTTTTCTTATTTGCAATGTGCGGCAACGCACGGACCAATGGATGAGCTAACCGGACAATGGATTCACGCTATCAATGCGCGCGGTGCAAAGAATAACCACTTCAAAGGGGAACGCATCATGAACAGCATGGCATGGATCGGAATCATCGTCTGGGGCGTGATCGTGGCAAGCTTCGGCCTGCTGTCGGCGCACCCGCCGGGCGAAGCAGCGGCGGGCGGCCTGCAGGCACAGGATGTGGTGTTCCTGGTGGCCGGCGGCCTGGTCACCTGCCTGATCGGGGTCACCGGACTGCTGGGTTTCATGGGCTGGATCCCGGGGCTGCGCAAGGAACAGCAGCGCGCCTGAATTCCTTGCTGGCCTCGATGCCCTTGCCGCGAAGTTGTCGCGAAGTTGTCTAATAAGTACGCCATCGTACAGAGGCCAGCAGTATGCAGCGGCATACTGGAATCACGACGCCGAAGCGCGTGATTCCCGTGAAGGAGCCTTGCCATGCTATATACTATTGCTGTCATCCTCATCGTTCTCTGGCTGCTCGGATTGGTGACCTCGTACACCATCGGCGGTTTCATCCACATCCTGCTGGTCGTCGCCGTGATCATGATCCTGGTGCGCCTGATCAGCGGACGAGGCATATAGCGGCGGACCGCCATTGAACAGGTTTTTTTGTAGGACCAATCCGCTTTACGGTCATGCCTGCAGTCGAGCTCTGCGGGCATGACCGCGAAGCGGATTTTTGTTTTTTAAGGAGATCAACATGCATACCAAACTGAGCAAATCCGTCATTGCCGCTTCGCTCGTGGCTTTCACCGCCACCGGCTGCGCCGACATGAGCCCAACCCAACGCGGCACCGCGCAAGGCGCCGGCATCGGCGCGGCACTGGGCGGCATCGTCGGCGCCAGCACCAGCGGCGGCGGCGGCAAGCGCGCGGCCGGCGGTGCGGCCATCGGCGCCGCCGCCGGCGCCGTGATCGGCAACATCTGGTCCAAGCGCATGGAAGCACAGAAGCAGGCGATGGAACAGGCCACCCGCGGCACCGGCGTGCAGGTCAGCCAGACCGCCGACAACCGCCTGAAACTCGACATCCCGAGCGACGTCTCGTTCGATACCGGCCGTTCCGACATCAAGTCGAACTTCCAGCCGGTGCTGGACCGCTTCGCCAGCACGCTCAACGACAACCCGGCCACCACCGTGGTCATCATCGGCCACACCGACAATACCGGCACCGACGCGATCAACCAGCCGCTGTCGGTCGACCGTGCGGCGCGCACCCGCGACTACCTGGCTGCGCGCGGCGTGAACCCGGCCCGCGTCACGATCGAAGGCCGCGGCTCGCGCGAACCGATCGCCTCGAACAACGATGCGTCCAGCCGTGCACGCAACCGCCGCGTCGAAATCTACGTGGCCGAGCGCGGCCAGGGTTGATCCAGGCGACATCGGGGTGAATCCTCACCCAGCTGTCTAGACAAGGCCGGCATACGCCGGCCTTTTTCATTGCTCAATGAATAAATTTTTCTTGCTCATCCGGGCCGCGTCCATAACGTGCTTCCGTATTGACCATGAGCTTCGCTTATGCGTGTCGCATGAAACAAACAGATGATAAACAAATTACCAAACAAATTTGACTTTTGTTTATCTGAAATGTTTTGATGGCACCCCCGGTGAATATTCACACTTTGCCGGATCGTCATCAACAAGCGTAAGACGCCGCCCCGTACCCCGGCCGCGGCTGTGTTTCAGAAGTTTCGGAGATATTTTGTCTAAGCAGCAACTCGTAGTAAAGCGCAGCGTCATCGCTGTCGCCGTGGCGCTTGCCTCCAGCAGCGCCGCATTTGCCCAGCAAAGCGCTGAGGCCTCGGTCCAGAAAGTCTATGTGACCGGTTCCAACATCAAGCGCGCCGACAAGGAAGGCTCCTCGCCGGTCGCCACCATCAATGCCAAGCAGATCGCCGCCACCGGCGCCAACACCGTCTCGGAACTGCTGCACTCGATCCCGGCCTTCGGCTCGGGCACCTCGAACGACATCACCGACGGCAGCTTCTCGAAGGGCGCCTCGACCGCCTCGCTGCGCGGTCTCGGTTCCTCGTCGACCCTGATCCTGCTGAACGGCCGCCGCATCACCGCCTCGGCCTACGCCGACCCGAACCAGGGCAAGTCGGCCGTGTATGACCTGAACACGATCCCGGTCTCGGCGATCGAGCGCGTCGAGATCTTCAAGGACGGCGCATCGGCCGTCTACGGTTCGGACGCGATCGCGGGCGTGATCAACTTCATCACCAAGACCAACTACCAGGGCAAGGAAATCACCGCCTCGACCAGCGCCAACGACAACCTCGAGTTCGCGCGCCGCAACGTCTCGGGCGTGTTCGGCTTTGGCGACCTGCAGGAAGACCGCTACAACGCCTTCCTGAGCTTCGACCTGGCCTCGCGCGACCGCACCGGCATCCGGGAAGCGCGCGACGTCAAGCAGCACATGTACGCCGACATCAACGCGCGCCTGAACGAGTACGGCAGCTACCTGTCGAACCAGCCCTTCTTCTTCCGCGAGCGCACCGCCGGCGGCCGCAACTTCGCCACCACCCTGGCGACCGGCGCCGACATCATCAACCGCACCGATTGCGACGCCTCGCAGCAGATCACCGGCAACCGCGACCGCCACAACCTGTCGGCCACCTCGATGCTGAACGGCCGCACTTTCTGCAACTACGACACCTGGAGCAACCAGGAAGCGCAGTCGAAGGGCAAGGACGCCAACCTGCTCGGCAAGCTGAGCTTCCAGCTGACCCCGGACATCACCGCCTTCGCCGAAGCCGGCTACACCCGCACCGAGCGCGAATACACCGGCAACGCGTCGACCATCCTGTCGACCTCGCCGACCACCGTGTTCCGCGCCAACGGCACCGCCAGCGACTACCAGCTGATCCTGCCGGCCGGCCATCCGGACAATCCGTGGACCACCTCGCGCGCAGCCGTGGGCTACCGCTTCACCGGCATCGACGGCGGCTCGAAGAACATCAACCAGTCGGGCCGCCTGCTGGCGGGCTTGAAGGGCACGACCGGCCGCTTCGACTGGGAAAGCGCCCTGCTGCTGAACCGCAGCGAGCGTACCGAGACCATGAAGGGCATGCTGTACCGCCCGACCATCGACCGCATCGTCGGCGAAGGCCGCACCCTGGCCCAGACCGCGGCCGACCCGATGGCCTACCGCGACGTCGTGAACGAGGGCTACGCCCAGGTCGCCCAGCTCGACGCCAAGGCCTCGACCACGATCGGCCAACTCGCCGGCGGCGACATCGGCCTGGCCTTCGGCGGCGAAATCCGCCAGGAAAAGCTGTCGATGACGCCCGACCGCGAAACCCAGGTCGGCAACATCCTCGGCCTGGCCAACTCGCTGGTGGACGGCAGCCGCATGGTGAAGTCGGCCTTCGTCGAGCTGCGCACCCCGTTCACGAAGCAATTCGAAATGGACTTCGCCGGCCGCTACGACAAGTACCCGACCGAGAACTCCTTCGTGCCGAAAGTCGGCGCCAAATACATCGTCAACGACAAGCTGACCTTCCGTTCGTCCTACGCCGAAGGCTTCCGCGCCCCGGCCCTGTCGCAGATCGCCAAGGGCGGCGTCCAGTCGTTCTCGACCGTCACCGACACCGTGCGCTGCCCGGACGGCAAGAACCCGCTGCCAGGCGCCGATACCTCGGACTGCTCGCGCCGCATCTCGTCGATGTCGAAGGCCAACCCGGACCTGAAGCCGGAAACCTCGAAGAGCTTCTCGTTCGGCGCGATCATCGCCCCGACCAGGAATATCGACATCCTGGTGGACTACTACAAGATCCGCAAGGAAGACGAAACCGCCCTGCTGTCGGCCGGCTACGTGGTCGACCACCCGGAGCTGTACCCGACCCTGGCGATCCGTGACACCAGCATCGCCAACCAGCTGATCGGCGCCAACGGCCAGCCGATCCCGGGCACCGGCCCGCTGACCGCGGTCAACCGCTACTACGTGAACCAGGGCGCAACCGAGACCTCGGGCCTGGACTTCGAAGTGGCGCATCGCCTGAACCTGGGCGACAAGGGCCGCCTGACCACCAAGCTGGACTGGAGCTATGCGCTCACCTTCAAGCGCGCCGAGCGTCCAGGCGACAAGGAAACCAACCTGGTCGGCACTGCCGGCGGCTACTCGGACTGGGCCACCACCGTGGGCGACATTCCGCGTCACCGCGCCAGCCTGTCGAGCAACTGGTCGAAGGGCCCGCACTCGCTGACCGGCTCGGTGGACTTCGTCTCGCCGGTCTCGCTGCTGCGCCGTACCGACAGCTGGGTGACCTATGCCACCCCATACTGCCACTACGGCAAGGGCGGACCGGGCGGCCTGGAGAAATTCAGCAACTGGGTGAGCGATTGCTCGGTGCCGGAATGGACCACGTTCAACGTCGCCTACTCGTACACCGGCTTCAAGAACTGGACCCTGTCGGGCAACATCAAGAACATCTTCGACACCGCGGCTCCTTACGATCCGCGTTACCCGACCGAAGGTTTCAACACCCAGCTGCACAATGCCATGGGCCGTTACTTCCGCGTGAGCGCAAGCTACAAGTTCTGATTACCGAACACCTGGCTTGAATGAAAGCCGCCTGGCGCAAGCCCGGCGGCTTTTTTATTGGCACCAGCGATGCGCTACCAATTTTGCATGACCATCCGGGCGCTTTGCGTCCGCTTCCGGCGCTATAGTCGACCCGACAGCCTCCGGAGCCTTCCATGCAAGACGACGACCCGATCCGCATCCTGAAGCAGGAAACCCTGTGCGCCGACGGATTCGAGCTGAAGAAAATCCGCTTCAGCCAGCGCCGCCGCGACGGCGCCGTGCAGGAAGAAACGCGCGAGGTCTACTTCAATGGAGGCGGCGCCGCCGTGCTGCTCTACAACCCGGCCAAGCGCGCCGTGCTGCTGACGCGCCAGTTCCGCATCGGCGCGCGCCTGGCCGGCCATGACGGCTTCGTGATCGAAGTCCCGGCCGGCATGCTCGACGATGCCGATCCGGGCGAGCGCGCGCGCGCCGAACTGTGCGAGGAAACCGGCTTTCGCGGCCATGGCCTGCGCAAGGTGATCGAATTTTTCCCGAACCCGTCCTCGCTGACCGAGACGGTGCACTGCTACCTGGGCGAATACGGCGAGCGCGACCGCAAGAACATTGGGGGCGGCAAGCGGGAGGAAGGCGAGGACATCGAAGTGCTCGAGATCGACGTCGACGACGCCTTGAGGAGGGTGAAGGAAGGCGGCATCCAGGATGCCAAGACGGTGATCCTGCTGCAGTTCCTGCGGGAAGAACTGCAGCAACGAAACTGTGCGCCTTTGTAGGGTGGGCAGGTTCCCTGCCCACGCGTTCAAGTCACGGCAATGCAGCTCGTGCGTCGATTCGAGCCCTCACGATCACCGCGTGGGCGGGAGACCCGCCCACGCCACGAAAAGCAGATCGCAGCCGGTCAGGTGGTTTCGGTAAACGCCAGGTACAGCTCGCGCGCGCGGCGCGCCACCGGCCCCGCCTCGAGCGTACGGTCTTCGTAGCGCGTGCACGGCGTCACCTTGCCGTAGTTGCCGGTGCTGAAGATCTCGCGGGCCGTCGACAGCTCTTGCGGCGCCACGCTGCGCTCCTGCACCTGCACGCCTTCCGCGGCCAGCAACGCGATCACGCGCGCGCGGGTGATGCCGGCCAGGAAGGTGCCGTTCAGCCGGGGCGTCACCACGGCGCCGTCTTCGGCCACGATGAACAGGTTGGAGGACGCGAACTCGGCGACGTTGCCGTCGGCGTCGAGCATGATGGCCTGGTCGAAGCCGCGCTCCTTGGCCTCGCGCATGGCGCGGGTCGAGTTGGCGTACAGGGCCGAGGCCTTGGCGTCGGTCGGGGCCATGTCCGGCTGCGGGCGGCGCAGGGTCGACAGGCAGGCCGCGAAACCGGCAAACGGCGGCAGCGGCGCGTCGAAGATGGTCAGCGCGAACTGGCTGGCCTCGGCCACCGGGATCAGGAAGCCCTCGGTGCCGAACACCAGCGGGCGGATGTAGAGCTCGGCATCCGCCGGGAATCTGGCCACGCCTTCGCGCACCAGCTTTTCCATCTCGTCCACGCCCAGCGGGCAGCGCAGGCCCAGTTTGTCGGCGGACGTGATCACCCGCTCCAGGTGCGGACGCAGGTCGGGCAGCTTGCCGCGCATCGCGCGTGCGCCGTCGAATACCGACGAGCCCAGCCACAAGCTGTGGTCCATCGCGCCATACAGCGGCACATTGCCTTCAGTCCATTGGCCGTTGAAATAAGTCAGGTACATGCATCCCTCTTTTTACATTGAAACAGTTCATCAGTGTACCGCTTTCGACGGGTCATTGTTCGGTGCCGAACCATGAGCTCGCAATGCCTCGCGTACACTATGGCTTTCCCGAGTCAACACTGCCCATGCTTTCCATTCTTGAACGGATCGATCCCGACAGCGACCGCATCGACCTGCTGGTCGAGCTGGTCGATTGCCTGCGCCCGCGTAACCGCTGGGCCTGGCAACACGCGGACGATCCGGTGCAGGCCGTGCGCACCCTCACCCAGTTACTGAAGGGCAACCCGACCCAGGCCTGGGCCTTGCAGCGCTACCTTACTACCCTGCTCGAGTCGCGCCGGCATACCAGCCTGTACAGCGACATCGGCATCCTCTCGAACGACGGTTTCGTTACCGAGCTCAAGAGGCGCATCAGCTACCGTTTCCTGCCGCCGGCACTGAACGACCTCTACCTGTCCGATGCGCTCGAACAGGTCTTGTACGACGAGGACGACCATGCCTGGATCCGCATGGTGCCGACCGCCGACTGGATCGCCCTGTTCGACGTCATCGCCGACGCGCCCGCGCCCTTCGAGCTCGATGGCAGGCCGGCCGACGCCGGGCGTGCGCGCTATGTCACCCTGATGGGCGTGCTGGACGCGATCCGCACCCTGTCCTGCCGCATCTGCGCGCTCGGCCTGGAGCCGCGCCTGGTGCACAGCTACAGCGAGATCGAGGATTTCGATTCGCCTTTCCTGATGCAGAACATCGAGGTCAACCGCTACCTCGACGATTATGCGCGCTACCTCGACGGCAAGACCGAGCTGCCGGAAGACGCCCGCCACCTCTTGGTGATGCTCGACCAGTGCGGCGAGGTGGTGGCCAAGATCCGGCGCAGCGCGCAGACCAACGGCACCAGCGTGGCCCTGACCTACCTGCTGGTCGCGCTGCAGCAGAGCATCGAGCGCCTGCACAAGCTGCTCTACCTGGTGGACCTCAGCGGTGCACTGCCGAGCGCGCCGACCGTGGACCTGGACGCCGTCGCCAGCGCCGTGGCGACGGCCAACGGCAGCTTCGTGAGCGACCGCCGCCTGGCCGCGATCGCCCTGGCGGGCGAACTGATCGAGGCGCACAACACCAAGTACCAGGTTCGCGGCCTGCTGCGCGACAACGTCGACCTGCTGGCCCGCAACGTCACCGAGAACGCCAGCCGTACCGGCGAGCATTACGTCGCCGAGACCCGGCGCGCCCTGCGCCACATGTTCGTGGCCGCCTCCGGCGCCGGCTTCATCGTCGGCTTCATGGCGATGTTCAAGATCATGCTGGGCTACCTGCACACGGCGCCGCTGGTCGAGGCCTTCCTGTTCAGCATGAATTATTCGCTGGGCTTCATCCTGATCTACGTACTGCATTTCACGGTGGCGACCAAGCAGCCGGCCATGACGGCCCAGCACATCGCCGCTTCGCTGCAAAAGGCCGACAACGGCCGCGGGCTGGACGCCGACAGCCTGGCCACGCTGGTCACCAAGGTATTCCGGACCCAGATCGTGGCCGTGCTCGGCAACGTGGTGCTGGCTTTCCCGGTGGCCTGGCTGATCGCGATGGGCTACAAGATGATCAACGGCAGCCACATGGTCGATCCGGCCAAGGCCCACCACCTGCTGGCCGACATCGACCCGATCCACGGACCGGCACTGTTCTATGCGGCGATCGCCGGCATCTGGCTGTTCGTCGCCGGCCTGGTCTCGGGCTACTACGACAACAAGGCGCTGTACACGCGCATGGGCCAGCGCGTGCGCCAGCTGCGCGGCCTGCGCCGCCTGCTGGGCGCGCAGCGCCTGGAACGCTTCTCGGCCTACGTCGAAGACAACCTCGGCGGCCTGATGGGTAATTTCTTCTTCGGCGTCATGCTGGGCACGACCGCCTTCGTCGGCTTCCTGCTCGGCCTGCCGCTCGACATCCGCCACGTGACCTTCTCGACCGCCAATTTCGCCACTGCCCTGGTCGGTCTCGACTACGCCCTGTCCTGGCAGCAGATCGCCAATGCCTCGCTTGGGGTGGCCCTGATCGGCACCGTCAACCTCGTGGTCAGCTTCGGGCTGGCGCTGTGGGTGGCGATGCGCGCCCGCAAGATCCGCTTCAAGCGCGGCATCCTGCTGATCCAGGCCCTGGGGCGCCGCCTGTTTACCTCTCCCGTGGAATTCTTCCTCGGCCCGAAGGACCTTGCCACCAGCAGCGAACTCATCGTGAAGGACACGAAATGAACAACAAGCGCCTGACCAGTTTCCTGGCCTTCCTGGCCTTTGCCTGCGTGGTCGCCTCGTGCAAGACCCTGCCCGACGCCGACACCCTGCCGGACAGTCCGGCCAAGGCGACGCCGGCGGTGGCGACGGCGCGCGGCGCGCTGCAGCCGAAGCAGGCGGCGCAGTTGCTGGCCAAGCGCTGGGCCAATGCCTCGCCCGACCTGAAGCAGCTGGCGGTGCTCGAGGAACAGGCGACCGGTGCGCCGCTCATCCCCGGCAACAAGGTGACCCTGCTGTTCGACGGCCCCGCCACCATGCGCGAGATGATGGCGGCGGCGCGCGACGCGAAGTCCTCGATCAACCTGGAAACCTACATCTTCGACCGCGATCCGATCGGCCTGCAGTTCGCCGAACTGCTGGTGGAGAAGCGGCGCCAGGGCGTGGTCGTGAACATCATCGCCGACGGCGTCGGCACCCTGGCCACGCCCAAGGAATTCTTCGAGCGCATGCGCGCGGCCGGGATCAACGTGGTGATCTTCAATCCGGTGGACCCGACCAAGCGGCCCGGCAAGTGGCAGCTGAACAACCGCGACCACCGCAAGCTCATGGTGGTGGATGGGCGCATCGGCTTCACCGGCGGGATCAACATCAGCGAGACCTATGCCAACAGCTCGCTGTTCCGCTCGCGCAAGAAACCCGAGACGGTCGACAGCGCGGACGTCGGCTGGCGCGACACCCACATCCGCATCGAAGGCCCGGCCGTGGCCGCGCTGCAGTACGCCTTCATCGACAACTGGGTGCACCAGGACGCCGGCGAACTGCCGCCGGCCGAATACTTCCCGCGCCTGGCCCCGGCCGGCGACAAGGTGATGCGGGTGCTGGCCACCTCGCCGGACCGCGACTCGGAGATCTACAAATCGCTGATGGTGGCGATGAACGAGGCCAAGAAATCGATCCACATCACCTCGGCCTATTTCGTGCCGGACCAGCAGATCGTCGACTCGCTGATCGGGGCCGCCAGGCGCGGCGTGGACGTCAAGCTGGTGCTGCCGGGGGTGTCGGACCACGATCTGATCAAGTACGCGGGCCAGGCCTTCTACGACCAGCTGCTAGCCGGCGGCGTGAAGATCTACCAGCTGCAGGTGGCGGTGCTGCATGCCAAGACGGCGGTGATCGACGGGATCTGGTCGACCATCGGCTCGGCCAACATCGACCGCCGCAGCTTCATCCACAACTACGAGCTGAACGTGGTGGTGCTGGATCCGGCCTTCGGGCAGGACATGGAGGCCGCGTTCAACGAGGACCTGCGCAGTTCGAAGGAAATCACGCTGGAGCAGTGGCGCCACCGGCCGTGGAAGGACCGGATCCGCGAGTTCATGGGGCGCCTGGCGGAGTACTGGATCTGATGTCGTGCATTCACAAGCCGGCCGCCATCAGGCCGTCGCTATGCGGCGTCCACACATTCCCGGTGCGCATGAATTTCTCGGTGTCCACCACTTCGAAGTGGCCATGCACCACGTCCCAGCCGTAGCGGTCGATCTCGATCTTCTGCGCTTCCACCCGCAGCACGTTGAACGAATTCACCTCGCCGCGCCCGCGGGTCGAGGTCGCGGTGCCGGCCTGGATCACCAGGGCCGCGTATTCGCTGATCTGGTAGCGTTCGGCCGTGCTGCCGGCATGGCTGGCATGCATGTGCCCGCCCATCAGGATATCCACCCCGCACTCCGAAAACGCCTGCATCGCGCGCGCCGCCCGGTTGACCAGGTCGCGCTCCACGAAATGCTCGGGCAGGTCGAAGGGATGGTGGGCCACCACGATGCGCGTGACCGCGGCCGGCACCTCGGCCAGCTGCCGGCGCACGGTGTCCAGCTGGTCGCGGCTCACCTTGCCGTCCTTGATCGTGAACGAACGCGCGGTGTTGACGCCGACCACGGCGATCTCGTCGTCCAGGTAGAAGGGGTCGAGGTCGTCGGTGATGTAGCGCTTGTAGCGGTCGAGCGGCTTCACGAAGCGCCGGAATACGTTGTACAGCGAGATGTCGTGGTTGCCGGGCACGATGATCTGCGGGCCCGGCAGGGTGTCCAGCCAGGCGCGCGCCTCTTCGAACTGTTCCGGACGGGCGCGCTGGGTCAGGTCGCCCGAGACCACCAGTACGTCCGGATCGATGCGCTCGACCAGTGCGCGCAGCGGCGCCAGCAGGGCATGGTCGACGCGGCCGAAATGCAGGTCCGACAGGTGTACGAGTGTGCGCATCCTTGTTTCCTATTGTTCTAGACGGTCAGATGTCGTCCGGCCCGCGGGCGCGCCGGCGCGCCGGGCGCGCGCCTGCTTGCGGCGCTTGAAGGTAGCGGCGCCGGTGATGCAGATCGCCAGCCAGCCGCAGCCTTCGACCACGGCCGCGAGCACGTCGGACAGGTAATGGACTCCAAGATACATCCTCGAGAACGCGACCGTCGCCACCATGAGCAGCGCCAGCACGAAAGGCAGCACCCTGCCCGTCCAGCTGCGCGCATGGCGCGCCGCGTAGCAGGCCAGGAAGCCGTACAGCACCGTCGCCCCCATCGCATGGCCGCTGGGGAAGCTGTAGGTGCTCAGCTCCAGCAGCGGCTCGGCGAAGTGCGGGCGGGCGCGCTCGAAGCTGTGCTTCAGCAGCACGTTGAGGATCTGCCCGCCCGGCACGCTGGCGACCAGCGCGATGGTCCAGCTGCGCTGTCCCTTGCGCACCAGCCAGACGCCCGCGATCGACGCCAGCACCAGGATGCCCGGGGTGCTGTGCACATGGGTGAGCACCAGCATGGCCTCGCGCAGCAGGCCGTTGGCGCGCGCATGCCCATGCAGCCAGTTGGCCACTTCCACATCGAGCTGGGTGATCGGGGCGCCGGCCACGACCGCGCCCGCCATCCGGGCAAAGACGGCAGTGGCGAGCAGCAGCATGGCCACGCCGACCGTCAGGTACAGTCCATATTCGCCCTCGGGGGAAAAACGGGCGGCGGCAAAGCGGTGGAGTCGGGGAAGGATGTCGTTGCGCATGCGTGGATGGGGCGTTTTAGCGGATGAGTCCGGAGATGGGGTCCCTTGGCGAAAAAACCACAAAAATAAAAATTACCTGTACATCCACACAGTACCTGTGGATTTATACAGTGGTTGTGATATTCTTTACTCACTTCAACGATTTTAATAAAAGGAAACACCATGACCACTCTGAACAGCTCCTTCGGCCTGGAATATGTACCTGTCCCTTTTATGGTCCGTATCGGCCGTCGCGAACTCCTGATCACCCGTGATTTCCGCAAGCGCTTCTATGCGGTGAATCCGGTCATCGAGTGCGATACCGGCATCGAGCCGGGTCACCTGGAAGTGCTGCTGTTCAAGCGTTGGCTCCTGATCCTGTCGAAGGCGCACTGAGGAGCGATCGCGGCAAAAACCGCATATTGTTAAGCGATTAAATTCGTTCCTTCAGGGGGAACTGAGCCGTAAGCTCGAGGCTCCACACTGCCCTCTGAAAGAACGACATGCTTCGCAAAACCTTCCTTCGCTCGCTGGCCGCTGTCACGCTGCTGGCCCCGCTGCTTGCCCCGCTACTGAGCTCGCCTGCCGCAGCAGCCGATATTACCCTGCTCAACGTGTCCTACGACCCGACCCGCGAGCTCTACCAGGACGTGGATGCCGCCTTTGCCCGCCACTGGAAGGCAAAGACCGGCGACAGCGTGACCGTCAAGCAGTCGCACGGCGGTTCGGGCAAGCAGGCGCGCGCCGTCATCGACGGTCTGCCGGCCGACGTCGTCACGCTGGCCCTCGCCTACGACATCGATGCTATCAGCGAAAGAGGTTTGATCGCGCCCGACTGGCAGAAGCGCCTGGCTTACCGCAGCGCGCCCTATACCTCGACCATCGTGTTCCTGGTGCGCAAGGGTAATCCGAAGAAGATCCGCGATTGGGGCGATCTGGTCAAGCCGGGCGTGGCGGTGATCACGCCGAACCCGAAGACCTCGGGCGGCGCCCGCTGGAATCACCTGGCGGCCTACGGCTACGCGCTGCGCCAGCCGGGCGGTTCGCCCGCCACCGCCAAGGAGTACCTGAGCAAGCTCTACAAGAACGTGCCGGTGCTCGACTCGGGGGCGCGCGGCGCCACCACCACCTTCGTCGAGCGCGGCATCGGCGACGTGCTGCTGGCCTGGGAGAACGAGGCCCTGCTGGCGCTGCGCGAACTGGGCCCGGACAAGTTCGAGATCGTGGCCCCCTCGATCAGCATCCTGGCCGAGCCGCCGGTGGCCGTGGTCGACAAGAACGTCGACAAGAAAGGCACCCGCAAGGTCGCCCAGGCCTACCTCGAGTTCCTGTACAGCGATGAAGCGCAGGATATCGTGGCCAAGAACTACTACCGTCCGGCGGTGGACAAGTTCGCCAGGAAGTATGCCGCGCAGTTCCCGAACGTGAAGCTGTTCCCGATCACCGAGCTGGGCGGCTGGACGCAGGCGCAGAAGGCGCACTTCGCGGACGGCGGGCTGTTCGACCAGATCTACCAGCCGGCCAAGTAAGTCCACGCTGCCGCTAAGCGAACGAAAACGCCGATTTTTCCAGCCGGGCTAGCATACGAATCCTTCATCGACGGCCTGCCCTGCGGCCGGGCGCCGCGGGCCGTCCGTTTCAAGCACTTGAAAAGGATTACGTCATGGCAATCAGACTCCGGAAACTCCACGACCAGGTCATGGTCATCACCGGCATCACCAGCGGCATCGGCCTGACCACCGCCCGCATGGCGGCCGCGCGCTTCGGCCGCATCGACACCTGGGTCAACAATGCCGGCATCTCGGTGTTCGGCCGCCTGGAAGAAGTCAAGCCGGAAGACCGCCACCGCCTGTTCCAGACCAACTTCTGGGGCACCATCAACGGTTCGCTGGATGCGGTGCGGCGCATGAAGCAACGCGGCGGCGGCGCCATCATCAACGTCGGCAGCGAAGTGTCGGAACGGTCGATCCCGATGCAGGGCATGTAGGCGGCGTCAAAACACGCGGTGAAGGGTTTCACCGACGCCCTGCGCATGGAACTGGAAAAGGAAGGGGCGCCGCTGGCCGTGACGCTGGTGCGGCCGGCCGCGATCGACACCATGTTCGCGGTGCACGCCCGCAACTACATGGACAAGGAACCGGCCCTGCCGCCGCCGGTCTATGCGCCCGAAGTGGTGGCCGACGCGATCCTGTACTGCGCCGAACATCCGAAGCGCGACGCCTATGCCGGCGGCGCCTCGAAGATGATTGCGGCGGGGTCGAAGCTGATGCCGGCCCTGTTCGACCGCTACATGAACGCCAGCATGTTCAAGCAGCAGAAATCAAGCCGCCCCAGGGCGCCGAACCGCCGCGATGCCCTCTACAAGCCTGATCCGTCGACCGAACTGCGCCAGCGCCAGGGCATGCCGCAGAACGTGCACGAGCGCAGCCTGTACACGAATACCAGCCTGCGCTCCTCGCCGCTGATGACCGCCCTGGTGGGCGGCGGCGCGCTGCTAGCGGCCTTCAGCGTCTCGCGGCGGCTGAGTCGATAGGAACTCGGTGTCCTCCTCGGTCAGCGGCAGGTCGGGGATGGACACGATCTGGTCGGTGCCGATGTCGGCGCCGTCGCGGGAAACATTGTCGCGCCCGGCCGCGGCACGCTCGCCGGTGCCGCCCATGTCGCTGTCGCCCGAGAAGTCGGCGTCGCCGACATCGGGCCCGGCGGTGCCGCCGGCGTGGCTTTGTTCGAGATCCGAGGTGGTGCCTTGGTCGAAGTCGAGCGTCTGGTCCTCGTCGAGCGCTTCGGCAAAGCCGGGGCCGCCGACCACGTCGCTGCCGGTATCGGAAATGTCGCTCGGGCCGAGGGAATCGATGCCGTGTCCCTTGCCGAGACTACGGTCTGGACGTTCCGGGAAGTTGTCCGGGTCAAGTGTGCTTGCGCCTGTCATATAGTGCCTCCAAAACGGTGGTTGTGCCTGTGTGAGCGATGACCTCAGGCTAGCGTTTTTTGCGGCATCGCGTCGCGCAGCACGGGGCGCGGCGCCGCACGCGGGTCTAGAACGCGCGCCGCATGCCCAGGTTGATGGCCCCGCCGCCGCCATTGTCCACGCCGGCGCTCCGGGCGCCGCTCTGGTGGCGGATATGCGAATAGGCCGCATAGAAGTCGAGCTTGCGCGACACCGCATAGGTGGCGCCGATCGCGATCTGGCGCGCATCGCGGTTGGCCGGGTCGCGGTCGTTCTTGCGGATGTACGACGCCAGCAGCGTGGTCGCATGGTTGACCGGCACCGCCACCCCGGCCAGCACGTCGCGGCTGTCGGTGGACGCGATGCTGCTGATGCCCGCGCCATAGGGATTGTCGGGATTGAACAGCGGCGAGCTGCCCCAGCCGCGGTTGGCGCTGTAGGCCGCATAGGCGGTGCCCCAGTCGAAGCGCATGTTGGCGGCGATGATCGAATTCTTGGCGGCCATGCTGATGTCGACCGGATTGATGCGGGTGACCTTGGCCACGTTGCGGTTCTGGTGCGCGGCGCGGATCGTGATCGGACCGGCCTTGAACCCGACCGTCATGCCCCAGGCGCGGCCGGAGGGCGAACCGTCGAGGTCGCCCTTGCCCCAGGACGATCCGGCCGTGAAGCCGTTGGCGCCGCCCTGATAGACGACGCTGTCGGTGGTGCGGCGCGCATCCAGGGCGCCGCTGCCGCTGCCGGCCAGGCCGCCGTGGAAGGGATCGCCCACGTCGTTCAGCGCACGCGCGTCCAGGTTGTACTGGCGCCCCACGCTCAGCAATGACGACGCGCCCGTGCGCCGCTGCTCGGCCTCATGCGCGGTTTCCAGCGTGAAAATCGCCGGCCCGTCGCCGATACGGCCGGTGCCGGGCCCGTCCTGTACGGACCCGCCCCTGGCGCCGGTTTCCCTGGCTTCCTTGACTGCTTCGGCAACGCCGCTGCTCCCGTCGGGAGCAGCCGCATTCTCGGCCGAAGCGCAAGCCGCGCTCGCTCCGAGCACGGCACATGCGACGATTGAGATCTTCATGGCGTCATTCCCTCTTTGAAGCCATCATTCCCTTCTTTGGCAGGCTGATCTGTTTAGCACTTCACATAAATCAGCAGCGTGCAGTCAAATGCCAAAAAAGCGGCGGTGCATCCGCCTGAACCAAAGTTGACGACCTGCCTCAACTTCTACACCGTAGAAGGATTGGACACAAGAGGGTTTCACAACATACGAGGAAGGGGCGCACGCTAGCCCTTGTTCCTACCCTGCCATTTCTTGCCATGGCCTGGGGCGCGCCTGGCCCGGCGCTTACCTGCGCAAGTCTGCAAACGCCGCCGGCTCCCACTCGCGCAAGGCCAGCAGCAAGCCGGTGCCGCGCCGCTGCGGCAGCGGCGCGGCCAGGCTTTCCTCGTGCAGCTGTGCGAAACGCGCGCGCAACTGGCGCAGTTCGCCCTGCAGCTTGGCGCGCGCGCTCTCGGTCAGCATGCCGTGCACGAAGTCGAGCACATCGCCCGGCTGCCCGAAGGCGCTATCGATGAACTCGGGCATGCCCAGTTCGCGGAAGTACTGGCGGATCGGGCCGCCGGGCAGCCAATCGAAATCGCGCGCCACGTTCAGGCGGATGCGGTTGCCGGGCAACAGGGTGATCAGCGCGAGCTTGTCGAGGCGCAGCAACTGCTGCACGCACTCGGCTTCGCTCAGGCGGTAGGCCTGCAGCATCTCGGCCATGGTCCAGTGGTTCAGGGCGCACACCGCCACCAGCAGCAGGCGCGCATCCGATACCAGCTCGCGCTCCTGCGCCGGACTCAGGGTACGCAGGCGCTGCTGGCCCTGCCCCGCTTCCTGCGCCAGCTCGGCCAGCGTCAGGCCCAGCAGGCCGCAGACCTCGACCAGGCGCTCGAGCGTAAACTGCTCGGTGGCGAACAATCGCTTGACGCTCGGCTCGGACAGGCCGAGCGCCTCGGCCACGTCGCGGTAGGTCTTGCCCTGCTGTTTGAGTTCGCGCTTGAGCGTGGCGATGAGTTGGGTGATCTCGGACATCCTGGCGGCGCCGCAGTGGGCTGATCGTCGATGAAGGTGCCGCGATGGTAGCAGCGCCGCGCCCGGCTGGGCAAGCCCGCCCTCAGAGAGAGGCGGCCAGCGCCACGCCGTTCTTGCCGCTGCGCTTGACCGCGTACATGGCGTGGTCGGCGCGCGCCACCCAGGCGTCGACGTCGGGCAGGTCGTCGGGGCGGTGCAGCGCGATGCCGATGCTGGCGCCGACCGCCACGCTGGCGCCGTGCAGCAGGAAAGGCTCCTTCAGGCGTTCGAGCAGCTTGCACGCGGTCTCTTCGGCATCGGCCGCATCGGCCAGCATCTCCAGCACCACCACGAACTCGTCGCCGGCCAGGCGCGCCACCATGTCGGTCTTGCGCACGCCCAGCAGCAGGCGCTCGCCGAAGCGGCGCAGCAGCTCGTCGCCTTCCTCGTGGCCGTAGGTATCGTTGACCGCCTTGAAGCCGTCCATGTCGAGGAACAGCAGCGCACACGGACGCCCGACCCGGCGCGCGCGGCTCATCGCCTCGGGCAGCGCCAGCAGCAGCGCGCGCCGGTTCGGCAGGCCGGTGAGCGCATCGCGCAGCAGCATCGCCTGCAGTTCGGCGGTCCGCTCGGCCACGGCCGCCTCGAGACGGCCGTTCATGGCCAGCAGCGCCTGGCGGTGGGCGGTCTCGCTGTGCACCAGGTCACGCATCTTGTCCGACAGGATGCGCGTCTCGAGGAAGCCGTCGACCCGGGGAATCGGCGGCGCCTCCCTGCCGGCCCGGGTCGCCTCGGTGGTCCGTTCGATCGCTTCGCGCAGCGCCGCCATCGGCCGCGTCAGGCGGCGCGCCATCATGGCCGCCGCGCCGGCCAGCGCCAGCGCCAGCAGCGCGCTCCAGCCGAGCATGCGCCGCTTCAGGTCGACCGTGCCGGCCAGCGCGCGCTCCTCGGTCTGGCGCACCAGCACGCTCCAGCGCAGCGAGGCCGGATCGAGCACGTCGCCGGTCTGGCTGTAACCGGTGAGGTAGGCGCGCCCATCGGGCCAGACTTCGCGCAGCGCACCCGTCATGCCCTTCTGCGCCAGGCGCAGGCTGGTGGTGTCGACCTTCGACTCGATCATCGACGCCGGGCCGAGCAGGACGACGCCGTCGTCGCGGACCACGAGGATCTCGGCGCCGTATTCGCGCAGCGCCGGCGTGAGCAGCTTGCGCGCATGGCGGCGCGCCCATTCCCAGCTCATGTGCATGCCGAGCACGCCGACCGGCTTGCCGTCGGCCCCGAGGATGGGGCCGGAGGCATCGACGAAGCGCCAGGGATCGGGCTTGCGCGGCAGGATCTTCTCCAGCAGCAGGGCCGGATGGTAGTCGGTGACATGCACGCCGTGCATGCCGGCGGTGAACCAGGGGCGCTTGCCGACGTTGGCGCCTTCCAGCATGCGTCCGGTGGAAGCGATCACCTTGCCGTCGAGGCCGGCGATGCCGATCCAGGCATAGTCCGGAAAGGTGCGCTGCAGGCTTTCCAGCGCCGCGCGGCTGTCGTCGGCGTTCTTCGCATAGCGCACCTGCGGCAGCTCGGCCAGCAGGCGGGTGTCGCCGGTGGTGCGCTCGATCACCCGGTTCAGCGAATCGCGCATCTGCCAGGACAGCTGCTGCAGGCGCAACTGGGCTTCCTCGCGCGCCTGGCGCACGGCAAAGTGGTTCACGAGCACCAACTGCAGCGCGACCGTCAGCGCGACCGTGGCGCACACGGCCAGTGTCATCACGCTCGAGAGACGCATTTTTGCGAAGAAGCCGCCCATGGACCGATCATCACCATCAGAATGAAACAGCCGCACATTCTAACGACATTTCTGTCTAGAAATAAATATAAATCAGCGCCAAGTATTGTCTGATTCACTATTTTTTGCGGCGCTGCAACAAAATGGCGGGTATCGAGGTGCCGGAAGCCATCCCCAATGCAGCGGCGGGCAGCCGGCGAGAGCGACCGGGGCCAGCCGTCCTTCAGTTGCCGAAGTAGCGTCCCGGGCGGTGCCAGGCCATGACCATGCTGCTCATGGCGACCGCGCTCAGCGACGACCAGCCGACCAGATGGGGCGCGACCAGCGACAGCGCGGCCAGCAGGATCACGCCGTCGATCGCTACCTGGGTGCGGCCGGCGTTGATGCCGTAGCGTTTCTGCAGCCACAGCGTGACGATGCCGGTGCCGCCCACGCCGGCGCCATGACGCGCCAGCGCCAGGATGCCCATGCCGCAGAAGGTGCCGCCGCCCAGCGCCGCGACCATCGGGTGCACGTGGCCGATCACCAGGCCGCTCGGCATCAGCTTGAGCATGGCCATGATCAGGATGCTGCCGGCCAGGGACTTGATGGTGAAGCGCGCGCCCATGAACAGGTAGCCGAACAGGAAGAACGGCAGGTTGATGAGCATGAACAGCATGCCGACCGAGTAGCCGGACACGTAGGACACCAGCAGCGAGATGCCGGCCACGCCGCCGGTGATCAGGCCGGCCGCCTGCAGCAGCAGCACGCCCATGGCGACGAACAGGACACCGACGGCGATGCCGTAGACGTCGTCGAACAAGGTGTGCGGCTTGACCGGCACCGGGCGGGCGGCCGCGGCCGGCTGGGGTTGCGGTTGCAAGGCCCCCTGCATCATCGCGCCGCCTCGCTACCGGCCACGCGCAGGGCGCGTTCGCCATATCGGTAAGAAGTCGAGCCGGACAGGGGATGATGCTTCATTTTCCTCACAATGCATGAACGAAGAGTGGCCGTCAGGGCTGCCGGAGCCGGCTACTTGTGGTAGCAACATCCGGTAACGTGGAAGGTACTGCTGGGTACAGCCCTTCATTATTACCGATGTTGCAGCGCAATGACAGTTCGCGTTCCGCATGACAGCCATACGCGAAACGTATAACTTTCTCGAACGACAAGACAATCGTGCATGCCCCGGGCGCCTTGTGCTCCTCCTATGCGGCTCCTCTATTTGTACAGCACCTGCGGCAGCCACAAGCCGATCGCCGGGAAGGTATACAGCAGGATCACGGCCAGCACCTGCAGGCCCATGAAGGGCAGCATGCCGAGGAAGATCTGGTTCAGCGTGACGTGCGGCGGCGCCACCCCCTTCAGGTAGAAGGCCGACATCGCCACCGGCGGCGACAGGAAGGCGGTCTGCAGGTTCATCGCCACCAGCAGGCCGAAGAACAGCGGATCGATCTGGAAGTGGGGCAGCAAGGGCACGAAGATCGGCATGAAGATCACGATGATCTCGGTCCATTCCAGCGGCCAGCCGAGCAGGAAGATCACGACCTGGGCCAGGATCATGAACTGGACCGGCGTCAGGTCCATGCCGAGCACCCAGGCGTTGATGATCTCCTGCCCGCCCAGCAGGGCAAACGCGGCCGAGAAGATGCTGGAGCCGACGAACAGCCAGCACACCATGGCCGTGGTCTTGGTGGCCAGGTGCGCGGATTCGCGCAGCAGCCTGAAGTTGAAGCGGCGGTAGGCGATCGCCAGGATCAGGCCGCCGAACGCGCCCATCGCCGCGGCCTCGGTGGGCGTGGCCAGGCCGAACACGATGCTGCCGAGGACCGCCAGGATCAGGAGCGCCAGCGGGAACAGGGAGCCGAGCAGCATCTTGAAGATTTCGAGCCGTGCGAAGGTGAACAGCAGGTAGAACCCGATCGTCACGGCGGCCAGCACGGCGAGCGCGATCCAGAAGCCCTGCGACGCCGGCTTGGCCACGGGGTCGGCCGACGCCGTGGTCGGAATGGGCTGGGTGGCTTCGGGCGCCGGCGCCTGCTGCGCCGCGGCGGCCGCGTCTCCGTCGACCGGCGGCTCGGCCAGCCCGCCTTCCACCGGCGGCTCGGCCAGGCCGCCGGCTTCGCTCGCGGACGACAGGTCCAGGTCCTGCTGGGCGCCCATCTCGACCAGTTCGGTCCTCGGCGCTTCCGGCGCGGTTGCGATCCGGTAGCCGATGCCCATGACGGCGACGAAGGCCAGGGCCGGCAGCATGGCGACGAACAGGTTCGATGCCAGGGTGCGCCGGGCGCCGTTGGCGCCATTGGCGCCCTTGAAGGCGCGCAGCAGGCCGGGCACCGCCATCCGGTCGTAGGCGCCAGGGATGGCCTGGGTGTAGGCTGGCAACGCCACCACCCGCTCCTCCGCGGGCAGCGGCGGCGCCATCGACGGGCGCAGCTTGGCGATCAGGAGCACATAGCCGACGTAGAGCGCGGCCAGCATGAGCCCGGGGAAGAAGGCGCCCGCATACAGCTTGACCACCGACACCCCGGCCGTCGCGCCGTACACGATGAGGAGCACCGAAGGCGGAATCAGGATGCCCAGGCAGCCGCCCGCCGTGATGCAGCCGGCCGACAGCTGGGTGCTGTAGCCGGCCTTGAGCATGGCCGGCAGCGCCAGCAGGCCCATGAGGGTGACCACCGCGCCGACGATACCGGTGGCGGTGGCGAAGATGGCGCAGGTGACGATGGTGGCCACCGCCAGCGAACCCGGCACGCGCGCCATCGCCAGGTGCAGGCTCTTGAACAGGCGCTCGATCAGGTTGGCGCGTTCCACCAGGTAGCCCATGAAGATGAACAGCGGGATCGAGATCAGGACGTCGTTGGCCATCACCGAATAAGCGCGCTGCACCATCAGGTCGAGCGTCAGCTGGAGCGCCTGGCCGGGGTCCTGGCTGTGGAAGGCGAACCAGGCGAACAGCACGCCCATGCCCATCAGGGTGAAGGCGGTGGGGAAGCCGAGCATGATGGCCACCACCACCAGCGCCAGCATCAGGAGGCCGAGGTGGCCGTTGCTCATGTCGGCGGGCGCCGGCATCAGGGCGAACAGGGCGACCACGATCGCCACCAGCATCGACAGGCCGAACCAGATTTCCTTCCTCATGGCCTGCCCTCCTCCGCCGTCACCTGGGCCTTGAGCTTGTCCACGTCGACTTCCTCGACGTCCGGCTCGCGCGCCGGCCAGGCGCCGTTCTTCAGGCAGATCAGGCAGCGCACGATCTCGACGCCGCCCTGCAGCAGGAGCAGCATGCCGGCGAAGGGAATCACCATCTTGAAGGGATACAGCGGCGGGCCGTTGGCGGTGAGCGTGGAGTGCTCCCGGATGGCGAAGGACTCGGCGGCGTAGGTGGTGCCGGCCCAGACCAGCGCCACCACGCCGGGAATGAAGAAGACGAAGTACAGGATCAGGTCGAGGCCGGCCTGCAGGCGCGGCGGGAAGAAGCTGTACAGCACGTCGCCGCGCACGTGGCCGTTCTTGGCCAGGGTATACGCGCCGGCCATCATGAAGGCGGCGCCGTACATCATGATCATCAGGTCGAAGGCCCAGGGATTGGGCCGGTTCAGGGCGTAGCGCGCGAACACTTCCCAGCTGATGAGGAAGGTGAGCGCGACGATCAGCCAGGAAAAGGCCTGGCCGACCCAGCTGCTGACCCGGTCGACGAAAAACAGAATGTTCTGCATGGAGCTGCTCCAGGGGCGACGACGAACAGCCATCGATGGATGGCATGGGCACTCGCAGGGTGGTCGGCTGCGCCGGCCACCCTGCGCCAACGCTCAGGCTTTTTTCGGCGCCGCCGCTTTACGACCGAAGTAGTGGTTGTAGGCCATGCGGCGCGGGTTGTTGGTGTCCATGTCCCACTTCATCGCGCGCTCGGCAAAGGCGCGCATCGAGGCCTCGACCTTCCTGAACAGCGGGTTGTCGGCGCCCTTCTTCGCCACCACCTGGTCCCACACCGCGAGCTGGGCCTGCAGCACCGAGTCCGGCGTCTTGTAGAACTTGACGCCGTTCTGGGCCTGCATGCCGGCGTAGTCCCTGGAATAGCGGTCGACCGCCTTCCAGGCCATGTCGCTCGAGGCCGCCTCGACCGCGTTCTCGATGATCGCCTTCATCTTGGCGGGCATGGCGTTGTACTTGGTCTTGTTGAAGCTGATCTCGAACTGCTCCGAGCTCTGGTGGAAGCTTTGCAGCATGCAGATCTTGGAGACGTCCGGGAAGCCGAGCACGCGGTCGGAGCTGGCGTTGTTGAACTCGGCGCCGTCCAGCAGGCCGCGGTCCATGGCCGGCACGATCTCGCCGGCCGGCAGCGCATTCACCGCCGCGCCCATGGCCGTGAACATGTCGATCGCCAGGCCGTTGGTGCGGAACTTCAGGCCCTTCAGGTCTTCGACCTTGCTGATCGGCTTCTTGAACCAGCCCAGCGGCTGGGTCGGCATCGGGCCGGTGAGGAAAGAGACGACGTTGGCGCCGATGCTGTTGTACAGCTCGGCCAGCAGCTCCTTGCCGCCGCCATACTTGTGCCAGGCCAGCACCATGTTGGCGTCCATGCCGTAGGCCGGGCCCGAGGTCCACAGCGCGATGGCGCTCTGCTTGCCGTAGTTGTAGCCCATGACGCCGTGGCCGCCGTCCAGGGTGCCCTTGGAGACGGCGTCGAGCAGGCCGAAGGCGGGAACGACGGCGCCGGCCGGCAGCACGTCGATCTTGAGTTCGCCGCCGGTCATGTCGTTGACCTTCCTGGCGAAATCGAGCGCGTATTCGTGGAAGATGTCCTTGCTGGGCCAGGTGCTCTGGAAGCGCATCTGCTTCGGCGTTTGTGCGGTGGCGATCATCGGGACCGCGAGGCTGGCGCCGGCGGTGCCGGCGGCTGCGGTGCCGAGGAACTTGCGGCGGGTGGATGCTGGCTTCCTTGAATCGTCGTCACGCTGCTTCATGCTTCGTCTCCTGTCTAGTTTTATGTAGATACCTGGACTGCAACACATGGATCGAATCGATACGCACAAGATGGCTTCGGGGACTTCTCCTTCGCTGGGATGATCGGCAGGCGCCCCGCGGGAACGATCTATTTCCCACAGGACTTTTCGTACTTACGCAGGATCGTATTGTTTTGTTTTTGTGTCAAGGACGAGCTGGTTCCCGCTTCCGATCGCAGCGCGACGGTCGAGATCGGCAGGTGCCGGAAGCGGGACGAACCGGCGCTCAGCGGCTGCTGCCGGCAGGCGCCGCATTGTCATCCCGGCGGTCCTGCGTCTCGCTCCACAGCGTCTCGGCACGCATGCCGGTACGGCAGAACCCGAGCACGGGCTTGGCCGCCGCCGCGTACAGCGCCGCGAAGGCATCGCGATCGGCCGTGGTAATCCGGCCCGGGATGACCGGCAGATGCAGCGCCTGCATGCCGTGCTTGTTCGCTTCCGCGGCAATCTCCGCAAACAGCGGCTGATCGCCGCCCTCGCCGTCCGGCCGGTTGCAGACCAGGGTGGCAAAGCCCTGCGCCTTCAGGTGCGCGACGTCCGGCGGCGCGATCTGCGGACCCACTGCATAGTCCTTGCTGAGGTAACGGATGGTCATGGTGCTCTCCTGTGATCGATCGAAAACAACATTATATTGAAATATAGATTGTTCGTCGATATAATGTGTTTTAGTAGACTAAACGAAGTGAGCCATGGCTCACACACAAGTACCCAATGTGCCCGATATGCGGGCTACCGCGGCGCAGGCTTGCGCTCTCCTGCTGCCAACAGTTCTGCCTGCCAACCGAAGGAGTGAAGACATGAACATCGACTGGATCCATTTCACACCCTGGAGCTCGCTGGCCGGCGGGCTGCTGATCGGCGCCGCCGCGGCGGCCTTCATCCTGTTCAACGGCAGGATCGCCGGCATCAGCGGCATCCTCGGCGGCCTGCTGCGCCCATCCGGCGGCGACGTCGGCTGGCGCATCGCCTTCCTGCTCGGCCTGGTCGGCGCGCCGCTTGCCTATGCCTTGTTTGCGGCGCTGCCCACCGCCACCGTCGCGGCCGGCGAGCTCACCCTGATCGTGGCCGGCCTGCTGGTCGGCGTCGGCACCCGCTACGGCGCCGGTTGCACCAGCGGCCACGGCGTATGCGGCCTGTCGCGCCAGTCGCCACGCTCGCTGGCCGCCACCGCGGCTTTCATGCTGGCCGGCTTCGCCACCGTCTTCGTCGTACGCCACCTGCTCGGATAAGGAGGACACCATGCACATCGTGACAGCACTGCTGATCGGACTGGTCTTCGGCTTCGGCCTGATCGTCGGCGGCATGACCGACCCGTCGAAGGTCCTGGGTTTCCTCGACCTGGCCGGCAACTGGGATCCGTCGCTCGCCTTCGTGATGGGCGGCGCCATCCTGGTGAGCGCCCCCGCGTTCTGGTTCGCGAAACGGCGCGAGCGCTCGCTGCTCGGCGAGCCGATGCGCCTGCCCACCGCCACCCGGATCGACCGCCGCCTGGTACTCGGTTCGCTGGCCTTCGGCGCCGGCTGGGGACTGGCCGGCTATTGCCCGGGCCCGGCCCTGGCATCGCTGGCCACCGGCAATCCGAAGGCGATCGTGTTCACGGTCGCCATGCTGGCCGGCATGGCCATCTTCGAGCTGGCCGAATGGTTCCGCGCCGGCCGCGTCACCCGGACCGCCTGAGCCATGCGCATCCGGACCCTCATCGAGAAGGCGGACGCCCGGCCCGCGCGGCGGAGGCCGTCATGCTGACCGGCGCCGGACTCGGCCTGGTTGTCGGCCTGATCCTGGCGCTGACCGGCGCCGGCGGCGGCATCCTCGCCGTGCCGCTGCTGGTCTTCGGCACCGGCATCGGCGTCGCCCAGGCGGGACCGATCGGCCTGCTGGCAGTGGGCATGGCGGCCGCGCTCGGCGCCGCGCTCGGGCTGCGCGCCGGCATCGTGCGCTACCGCGCCGCGCTGCTGGTCGCCGCCGCCGGCATGCTGCTCTCCCCGGCCGGACTGTGGGCGGCGCGCGTGGTCGATGCGCGCTGGCTGGGCGTGCTGTTCGCCCTGACCCTGCTGTACGTGGCCTTCCGGACCTACCGCCAGGCCGCCGCGCCGTCTTCCAGCGCCGCGACACAGGACAAGGCGGTCTGCGTCCGCGCCCCGACCACCGGCCGCTTCGTCTGGACCCGGCCGTGCGCACGTGCCCTGGCCCTGTCGGGCGCCCTCGCCGGCCTCCTGTCCGGCCTGCTGGGCGTCGGCGGCGGCTTCGTGATGGTCCCTGCCCTGCAGCGCTATACCGACCTGCCGATCAAGTCGGCGGTGGCCACCTCGCTGGCCGTGATCGCCATCATTTCCGCCGCCGGCGTGGCCGTTGCCTCGGCACAGGGCGGCATCGACTGGCCCACCGCGGCGCCGTTCGCGGCAGGCGCGCTGGTGGGCATGCTGGGCGGCCGTTCGCTGGCCGCGCGGATCGCCGGTCCGCAGCTGCAAAAAGGCTTCGCCCTCGTCTCGGCCCTGGTGGCCTTCGGGATGATCGGCAAGGCGCTGACATGATGTACATTCTTTATACGTGACCCAGGAGAACACCATGAACATCAATCCCATCCAGCTGTTCGATACCGAGTCCTCGACCTTCACCTATATCCTGGCGGCGCCCGGCGAGACGGAAGCGGTGATCGTCGATCCGGTGGAGCGCCACTGGGAACGCGACCTGCGCCATCTCGAGCGCCTCGGCCTGACGCTGCGCTACGTGCTCGAAACCCATGCCCACGCCGATCACGTCACCTCGGCCGGCAAGCTGCGCGAGAAAACCGGCGCGCTGGCCGCCGTGCCGAGCGGCTGCGGCATCGCGCCGGCCGAGCTGCAGCTGAACGACGGCGACACGATCCGCTTCGGCCAGGCAGAAGAGATCCGGGTCCTGCACACGCCGGGCCATACCGCCGGCAGCATGAGCTATGTCTGGCGCGGCAACGTGTTCACGGGCGACACCCTCCTGATCGACGGCTGCGGCCGCACCGATTTCCAGAGCGGCAGCGCGGATGCGCTCTTCGACAGCGTCCACGGCAAGCTGTTCACCCTGCCGGACGACACCCGCATGTGGCCGGGGCACGACTACAAGGACCAGTCGGTGTCGACGATCGGCTGGGAAAAGCGGCACAACGCACGCCTGGCCGGGCGCACGCGCGAGGACTTCGTGAAGCTGATGGGCGAGCTGAAGCTGCCGAAGCCGAAGCTGATCGATGTGGCGGTGCCGGCGAACCAGAATCTGGGGCTGCCGCACGGAGGCTAAGCCTGGAAACACGCGTCATCCATCTGCACGGCGGCCGAGTGTAGCAAGCAAATCTTGCAAGTTCTTTAACGCTTCCCGCGCTACAAGTATGGTAAAAAGGACGTATGAGCGCCCGTTCGGTGTCGGACCGGCGTCTGTCCGACATCCATCATGGCGAAAGGAAGCCTTTCTTGCTGGGACGCCTGCTGCTACTGGTGTTGCTATCGTTTGCCCCGCTGGCGAATGCAGCGGCCGCCCCACGCGTGGTGCTGGTCGGCGTCTACACGAATCCTCCGAAGCTGTACCTCGGCAACAACGGCCAGGCGGACGGCATCATGGTCGACCTGCTGCGCCAGGTCGCCGCCGCGGAAGACTGGCAGCTGCGCTTCGTCAGCTGCCAGTGGACACGGTGCCTGAATGCGCTGCAGGAGGGGCGTATCGACCTGCTGCCCGATGTCGCCTGGACCGAGGAGCGCACCCAGCGGCTCGACTTCCACCGCGTCCCGGCACTGTTCAGCTGGTCGCAAATCTACCGGCGCGCCGGCATCCCCCTGACGGACATGACCGATATCGGAGGCATACGCATCGCGGTCCTGTCAGATTCGATCCAGCAACGCTACTTCACCCGTTTTGCCGCGGACTTCGGGGTCAGGCCGCAGCTGGTGCCGGTCGCATCGGTCGCCGACGGTTTCGACCTGGTAGCGCGGGGCAAGGCCGACGCCGTCGTCGCCAGCCACTATGTGGGCAGTTTTTATGCAACCGGGCGCGCGATCGTGGCAACCCCCATCATGTTCCAGCCGGCGCGCCTCTTCTATGCGACAGGAAAAGGCCACAACGGCGATCTGCTGGCGGCGCTCGACCGCCACCTCGGCGCCTGGCAATCCCAGCCGGATTCGGTGTACTTCGACATTCTCGAGCAATGGCAGTCACGCGGCTTCCTGGCGCAGGCGCCCGCTTACCTACGCTGGGGCGCCGGCCTGGTGCTGGCCCTGCTGGCCGCGACCCTGGCGGCGGCGGCGTGGCTGAAAGGCCAGAACCTGCGCAAGACCGGGGCCTTGCGCGAAACCCGGCAACGGCTCCAGACCATCCTCGACAGCGTGGACAGCCTCATCTATATAAAGGATGCGTCGCTCCGCTACACCTACGCCAACCACGCGCTGCAGCAATTTTCCGGGCGCAGCCGAGAAGACATCATCGGACGCAAGGACGATGAACTGTTCGGGCCGGTGGTCGCCGCGCTGGTCGCCAGCAGCGACCAGCGCGCGATCGCCGAGCGGCGCCGGGTCGTCCTGGAAGAAACCGTGCCCGATGCCGAAGGCCGCCAGCGTACCGTGCTGACGACCAAGATACCGCTGTTGCAGGACGATGGCAGGATCCAGGGCATATGCGGCATTTCGCTCGACATTTCCGAGCGGCGGGCCGCCGAAGAATCGACCCGCGTGGCGGCGACGGTATTCGAGTCTGCCGAAGGCATGTTCATCGCCGGCCCCGACAGCCGCATCGTGCGGGTGAACGACGCCTATTGCGCAATGAGCGGATACACCGTGGACGAACTGGCCGGCAGCTTCCTGCCGCCGTTCTCGCTCAGCTGGGATGGCGACGATGCCGGCGTCGCCATGTGGGCGGCTGCCGAAGCCGAAGGAAAATGGCAGGGAGAGATCTGGACTTCCCGCAAGGACGGCAGCGTCTATCCGGCCCGCCTGACCGTGACGGCGGTGCGTGACGGTTCCGGCAGCATCACCCATTACGTTGGCACCCAGGGCGATATCTCCGAGCAGAAAGCGGCGCAGGATGAAATCGGACGCCTTGCCTATTCCGACCCGCTGACAGGCATGGCCAACCGGCGCCTGCTGCTGGAACGGCTGCGCCACTGCCTCCCGCTGCACGAACGCTCGGGCCAGATCGCCGCCCTGCTGTTCCTCGATCTGGACGACTTCAAGGACCTGAACGACCTGCGCGGTCACGGCGCCGGGGACCGCTTGCTGATGCAGGTGGCGCAGCGCCTCAGCGCCTGCACCCGGGCCGGCGATACGGTGGCGCGCATCGGGGGCGATGAATTCGTCGTCCTGCTCGAAAGCCTGGGGCGAGATCCGCATGAAGCGCTCCAGCACGCGGCGCTCACCGGAAGGAAGATTCTCGACGCGGTGCGCGAACCCTTCGACATCGATGGCATGCCCCATCACGCCACCTGCAGCCTGGGCGCTGCGCTCAGCACCGAGGGCGATATCGATACCTTGATGAAGCGGGGCGACATGGCCATGTACCGTGCCAAACGCGAAGGCAAGAACACTCTCTGCTTCTTCCACCCGGACATGGAAGCGGAAGTCAGCCAGCGCCTTGCCATGGAAGCGCAGCTGCGCGAATCGCTTCACAAGGGCGGATTTGCGCTTCACTACCAGCCCCAGGTGGACAGCGCAGGCCGGATCAGCGGCGCGGAAGCCCTGCTTCGCTGGAACAGGCCGACAGGCGCTCCGGTGGGTCCTGCGGAATTCATCCCGGTCGCGGAAGCGTCGGGACTGATCCTGCCGCTCGGGCGCTGGGCGCTGGGCGAAGCCTGCAGGCAGTTGGCGCAATGGTGCTGCCTTCCCCGGATGGGGAACCTGAGTCTTGCTGTCAACGTCAGCGTGCGCCAGTTTCGCCAGCCCGGCTTCGTCCGCGAGGTGCTGGACATCGTGGATGGCTGCGGTATCGATCCGCGCCTGCTCAAGCTGGAACTGACCGAGACCGTCCTGATCGACGACATCGACGAGACGATCGACAAGATGCTGCAGTTGCAGGCGCGCGGCATCCGCTTTGCCCTCGACGATTTCGGCACCGGATATTCATCGCTCAGTTATCTCAAGCGGCTGCCCCTCGACCAGCTCAAGATCGACCGTTCCTTCGTCCGCGACATCCTGGACAATCCGAACGATGCCTCGATCGCCCGCAGCATCGTCGCGCTGAGCGAGTCCTTGGGACTCGGCATCATCGCCGAAGGAGTGGAGACGCAGGCCCAGCGCGATTTCCTGGCGCAGATCGGCTGCGGCTGCTGCCAGGGTTACCTGTTCGGCCAGCCCATGGACGCCGCGGCATTCACACGGCTGGTGACGGCCCGGGCGGAGGCATTCGCAGGCACGCCTGCCATCAGCGACGTAGCGCCCGGCAACTGAGGCGCAACGCCGTAACGCGCCCGAACGCACCAGGAATCGCGCGATCGGCGCGCTGATCGCATGGTGCGCCTGAAAACGACAAGAGCCCCAACGTGTGGGGCTCTTGTCCAGTATGCTTGGCGGAAGCGGTGAGATTCGAACTCACGAACGGGTTCCCCCGTCGGCAGTTTTCAAGACTGCTGCCTTCAACCACTCGGCCACGCTTCCTATGAGGAACCGGCATTATACATAAATCATCTGGGCCGGACAGACGAATCTGCTCGCACCATCAAGCCACCAGCAGCCAGTTCTCGCGCAGGCAGCGCTCGAACTCCGCCGCCGGCAGCGGCTTGCTGTACAAGAAGCCCTGCACCTCGTCGCAGCCCGACGCGCGCAGGAAGGACAGCTGCGCCAGGGTCTCCACGCCTTCCGCGATCACGCGCAGGCCGAGCTGCTGGGCCATGCTGACGATGGTGCCGGCGATCGCGCAGTCGCTCGCGTCCTCCGGGATGCCGGTGGTGAACGAGCGGTCGATCTTCAGGGTGTCGATCGGGAAGCGCTTCAGGTAGGACAGGCTCGAATAGCCGGTGCCGAAATCGTCCAGCGACAGCGCCACGCCCAGCTGGTGGATGCGGTCCATGATGGCGGTGACGCGCTCGAAGTCGTGCATCAGGGTGCTCTCGGTGATCTCGAGTTCCAGCCAGGAGGCGTCCAGCTGGTAGCGCGCCAGCGTGGCGGCCACGCGGTTCGGGAGCGACTGGGTGAACTCGCGCGCCGACACGTTCACCGCCAGGCGCAGCGGCGGCATGGCGGCGCGCTGCCAGATCGCGGCCTGGGCGCAGGCCTGCTCCAGCACCCACTCGCCCACCTGCACGATCAGGCCGGTGCTTTCGGCCAGCGGAATGAACTCGGCGGGCGGCACGATGCCGCGCGTCGGGTGCACCCAGCGCACCAGCGCTTCGGCGCCGACGATGCGGTCGCTGCCGATCTCGAACTTGGGCTGGTAGTACAGGGTCAGCTCGCCGTTGCCGAGCGCCTGGCGCAGGCCGGACTCGATGCGCATGCGCTCCTGCATGCCCTGGTTCATGTCCTGGCTGTAGAAGGCCACGCTGCGGTCGGGATTCTCGTCGAGCTGCTTGGCCCGTTCCATCGCGATGTCGGCCAGGCCCAGCAGGGTCTCGGCGTCGCTGCCGTCCTGCGGATAGACGCTGATGCCGATGCTGGCGCCCACGCGCAGGTCGTGGCCGCCGATGATGAAGGGCGCGTCGAGCGCGGCCTGCAGCTTCTGCGCCACCGTGGTGGCCTCGAAGTGCTGGCGGATGTCGAACAGGCCCACCGCGAATTCGTCGCCCGACAGGCGCGCCACCACGTCTTCGTCGCGCAGCGTGTTGCGGAAGCGCTCGGCCGCCTGCTGCAGCAGCTCGTCGCCGATGCGGCGGCCCAGGGTGTCGTTGATGCGCTTGAAGCGGTTCAGGTCGATGAACAGCACGCAGCCGGCGGCCTCGTTGCGCTGGGCCACCATCAGGGCCTGGTCGACCAGGCGCGCGAACAGGGTGCGGTTCGGCAGGCCGGTGAGCTCGTCGTAATAGGCCAGGTGGTGCAGCTGTTCCTCGGCCTGCTTGCGTTCGGTGATGTCGGTCAGATAAGCGATCAGCCCGATCGGGCGCTCGGCCAGGTCGCGCAGCGGCGACAGCGACAGGCTGGCCCAGAACACCTCGCCCGACTTCTTGCGGCGCCGCACTTCCATCATGCGCCCGCCCTGCTCGGCGAAGCTGTCGTGGAAGCCCTCGTCCTCGTCGGCGTACAGGAACAGGATGTTGCGGCCGATCGCCTCCAGCGCGCTGTAGCCGAACAGTTCCTCGGCGCCGCGGTTCCAGCTGGTGATGTAGCCCATCTGGTCCATGGTCAGCACCGACTCGTGGATCTGGTCGAGGATCTGCGACTGGTGCGCGAGCTGGGCTTCCATCTGCGCGTAGGCGTGGGTCGAGCGCACCGCCAGGGAATGCACCTGCAGCAGCGAGGCGGTCAGCTGCGCCAGGGCGGCCAGCTTGCGCGCGTCCTCGGCCGACCAGGCCGGGCGCCCGGTCACCTCGTAGACGCCGAACTGCTCGGCGGTTCCGGCCACCACCTGGCGCAATACCGCGCCGGCGCCGTCCGGGCCGGCAGCGGCGGCGCCGGGCAGGAAGCGCCCGGTAGCGCCGTCCAGCAGCGCGCAGGCGATGCGTCCCAGTTCCTGGTGCAGAGCCTCGCCGCGCAGTTTCAGGACGGCGTCGCAGGCGGCCGTGGTCGCGCCGGCGAAATCCAGCGCGGTCACGACCGGGACGGCGGCGGGCAACTCACACATTGCGGCCCACCTGGATCGCCCAATGATAGGCGTTCAGCTGGCTGTTCCACCAGCCGGCGGCATCGAGGCCGGCCGCGCCCAGCGCCTCGTGCGAGGGATGGGTTTCGGTCAGGCGCAGCCAGCTGCCCAGGGTGCCGCTGCGGTGCAGCAGCGCATCGGCCACGTGCTGCGGCAGGTGCAGGTCGGCCACGATCTCGGCCATCGGCATCTGCAGCAGCCGGTCGAGCAGCGAGAACACGCCGGCCATGAAGGCCAGGTCGCAGTCGTCGCGGGTGCCCCCGCCCTGCTTGCACAAGGCTTCGAGCTGGGCGGCGCGGCGCGCAGCCAGCGGCAGCAGCAAATTGGGCAGGCCGTCGGCCTGCTGGCGCGCGTATAGCAGCAGCTGCAGCCAGCGCTGCAACTGGCGCCGGCCGAGCAGGGTGATGGCCTGGTTGAAGCTGGTGATCTGGGTGCTGACCGCGAAGGCGGCCGAGTTGACCAGCTTGAGCAGGTGGTAAGAGAGCGTCGGATCCTGCTTGAGCTGCTGTTCGAGCTCGCGCGAATCGGCGTCGCGCGACAGCAGGCCGAGCAGCGTCAGGATGCGGCGCCGCGAACTGCCGTCGTGGCTGTCGCCGGCCAGCAGCGGGTCGCAGGGGTAGTCGCCGCTGAACCAGTCGAAGCCGGTCAGCTCGCTTTGCGTGAAGCTTGCGGCGCTGTCGACGCCGCGCGCCAGGTGCGGGCCGAACAGCGCGGCCAGGCGCGTGGGCGGCAGGGGCTCGCGGGCGCAGTCGCGCGCGATGGTGCGCAGCGCCGGCGGCACCGGCGCGCCGGGCGGCGGCGCGCCCTCCAGCCACAGGCGGTAGCCGAGTTCGTGCAGTTCGGCGAGGCGGCGCGCCATGCCGTCGCGGCCCAGCGCCGCGGCCGCGACCACGAAGCCGATGCGGTTGGCCGGCATCAGGGCCAGTACCGGTGGCGTCAGCGCGACCGGGTCGTCGAGCATGATGAGTCCGTCGAGCGGCGCGATCGCGGCCAGCAGGTCCGGCGTGCCGAACACGGCCTGCAGGCGCTGCGCCAGCCCGTCCCCGCCGGCGATCCGCAGGCATAGCGCGACCCACTCGTTGCGCCCATTGGCGACCGGGTCGATTGCTACCAGCGGAAACGAGTCAGGGTCCAGCTCGGCCATTTCGGGAGGGCTCTCAGTGATATTCGACCAATCTTATTGCACCGATTATCGGAAAGCAACATCTTTATTTCTTTGGAGATACTTTTTGTATCACTCATGCATAAGCGCGACTTTCCGAACGCTGCACGGCGAAGCGGATCAGCTCGGCCTGTCCTTCGATGCCGAGCTTGCGCTTGATGTTGAGGCGGTGGGTTTCCACGGTGCGCACCGAGAGCGCGAGGGCGCGGGCGATCTGCTTGTTCGACTGGCCGGCCGCGATATGCTCCAGCACTTCCTGTTCGCGCAGGGTAAGCAGGCCGTCGGGAGCCGCCGGGCCGGCCAGCTGGCGCGCCAGCGCCGCGCTGTAATAGATGCCGCCGCCCATCACGGTATCGATCGCCAGCACGATGTCCTTGCCGGGCGCGTCCTTCAGCACGTAGCCGCGGGCGCCGGCCGCCATCGCCTGGGTCACGTATTCCGGCTTGTCGTGCATCGACAGGATCAGCACCGCGATGCCGGGGAAGCACGCGGTCAGGCGCGCCGTGGCCTCGATGCCGCTGCCGCCCTTCATGTTCACGTCCATCAGCACCAGGTCGGGCCGGCAGGCGCCGGCCTGGTCCAGGGCTTCCTGGCCGGACCCGGCCTCGCCCACCACGCGCAGGCGCGGCGCCGCTTCCAGGCGCGCGCGCAGGCCGTCGCGCACCAGGGGATGGTCGTCCACCAGCAGGATCCGTACTTCCTTTCCCTCTTCCGTCATATTGCCTCCTTCAAGTCGATGCTGGCCACCACGCGGGTGCCGAGCGGGGACGAATCGATCTCGAGCCTGCCGCCGATCGCTTCCATCCGTTCCATCATGTTGCGCAGGCCGATGCCGCGCTGCGGGTGGCGGGCGATGTCGTGGGCGTCGAAGCCGCCGCCGTCG
Source organism: Massilia sp. X63 (assembly GCF_041023745.1). Lineage (NCBI taxonomy): Bacteria > Pseudomonadati > Pseudomonadota > Betaproteobacteria > Burkholderiales > Oxalobacteraceae > Massilia > Massilia sp. X63. The sequence continues at coordinate 126,013 of NZ_JBFTEF010000001.1, read as the reverse complement.
TCCGCGATGGCCAGGCTCAGGCAGCGGCCGCGCCGCGCCAGCAGCATCTCGACCCGGCCCGCGCCGGCGTGGCGCGCGGCATTCGTGAGCGCCTCCTGGGCGATGCGGAACAGCACCGTGCCCGCCATCTCGGGCAGCGCGTCGACCGCGCCCTCGGTACGGAAGCGCACCGGGGTGCCGCTGTGCTGTCCGAATTCGCCGGCCAGGTGCTCGAGCGCCGGCGCCAGGCCCAGGTCGTCGAGCAGCGCCGGGCGCAGGTCGTGCGAAATGCGGCGCACCTCGCCCAGCACCGACTTCACCTGCTCCACGGTGCGCTCGAGCGCGCCGCGCGCGGCCTGCTGCTGGCCCGCGTCGCCGTCCAGGCGGATGATGCCGGCCTCCAGCTGCAGCTTGACCGAGACCAGCGCCTGGCTGATCCCGTCGTGCAGGTCGCGCGACAGGCGCGCCCGCTCTTCTTCCTGCGATTCGACCACGCGCTGGGCCAGCGCCTTGAGCTTGGCGTCGGCCACGCGCAGCTCGCGCAGGTTCAGCACCAGGCCGCCGCTCGCGACCGCCACCGAGGCCAGGATCGCCAGGCCGGCGATCCACAGCAGGGTCTCGTCGATGTTGCGCGACTGCTGGGCGTCCACCTGGGCCAGCGCGGCCTCGACGTCGTCGAGGTAGATCCCGGTGCCCATCATCCAGCCCCAGTGCGGCACCGGCACCACGAAGCCGAGCTTGGGGGCCGCCTGGTGCGAAGTCGGCTTGACCCAAATGTAGCGGTGGAAGCCGCCGCCGGCGCGGGCCCGTTCGATCAGGCGCTGGATGGTGGGTACGCCCTTGGCATCGACCCAGTTCCACATGTCCTTGCCCACCAGCTCGGGCTGGCGCGGGTGCATCAGGCTGCGGCCTTGCATGTCGTAGACGAAGAAATAGCCGTCGTCCCCGAAACTCAGGCTGCCCAGGATGCGCTTGGCCTCGTCCAGGGTAGCCGGGTCGCTGCGGCCGGAGCGCACCAGGTGGCCGATCGACTGGCTGGCCATGGCCACGTAGTGGCGCAGCTCGGCTTCCTTGCTGGCCAGGTAGGCGCGCTGGATGGTGGCGCGCTGCTGCCGCGCCAGCTCGACGGCCTGCTGGCGCACGAACAGGGCGATCGCGCACAAGGCCACGATCAGCGGCGCGATCGCCAGCACGATGACCTTTTGCCTCAGTTGCATGGGACTCCCGGTTTGCTACGGTTCAACAATATTTCGGATATGCATTTTACGGGCTAAGCCGGCCGCCCGCCTACGTAGTAGTACGCAGGCACTGCGTAATGGTGCGCTTGTCGCCCTGATATTGGTGCAACATACTCTCTGCTACGCTGTCCTAAAAATCCGCCGGTTTGTCCCGTACGACCGGCCACAACAAGTAGTCATTCCACCTCGGAGGAGCACCATGAAACGCATGTCGAGCACGCTCGGCTGGATCGCGCTAGCGATCCTCGGCGCCTTTTCGCTCGGTTTCATCGCCGTCAAGCGCGGCGAAACCATCAACGCCATCTGGATCGTCGCAGCCGCCGTCTGCGTCTACCTGATCGCCTACCGCTTCTACAGCAAGTTCATTGCCTATAAAGCACTGGGCCTGGACCCCTTGCGCCAGACGCCCGCCTACAAGTACAACGACGGCCTGGACTACGTCCCGACCAACAAGTACGTGTTGTACGGCCACCACTTCGCGGCGATCGCCGGCGCCGGTCCGCTGGTCGGTCCGGTGCTGGCGGCCCAGATGGGCTACCTGCCCGGCATGATGTGGATCCTGGCCGGCGTCGTCTTTGCCGGCGCCGTCCAGGACTTCATCGTGCTGTTCATGTCGACCCGTCGCGACGGCCGCTCGCTCGGCGACCTGATCAAGTCCGAGATGGGCGAGATCCCGGGCCTGATCGCGCTGCTGGGCTGCTTCATGATCATGGTGATCATCCTGGCGGTGCTGGCGCTGATCGTCGTGAAGGCGCTCACCGGCTCGCCCTGGGGCACCTTCACCGTGATGGCCACCATCCCGATCGCGCTGTTCATGGGCCTGTACTCGCGCTACGTGCGCGTCGGCCGCATCGGCGAGGTCTCGATCATCGGCTTCGTGCTGCTCATGCTCGCCATCATCGGCGGCCAGTGGGTGCACGACTCGCCGACCCTGGGCCCGATGTTCACCTTCACCGGCACCGAACTGACCTGGCTGCTGATCGGCTACGGCTTCATCGCCTCGGTCATCCCGGTGTGGCTGCTGCTGGCCCCGCGCGACTACCTGTCGACCTTCCTGAAGATCGGCACCATCGTGGCGCTGGCGATCGGCATCCTGATCGTCGCCCCCGACCTGCGCATGCCGGCCACCACCAAGTTCATCGACGGCAGCGGTCCGGTCTGGTCGGGCAACCTGTTCCCCTTCCTGTTCATCACCATCGCCTGCGGCGCGGTGTCGGGCTTCCACGCGCTGATCTCGTCGGGCACCACCCCGAAGATGCTGGAGAACGAAACCCACGCCCGCTTCATCGGCTACGGCGGCATGCTGATGGAATCCTTCGTCGCCATCATGGCCCTGGTGGCGGCATCGACCATCGATCCGGGCGTCTATTTTGCGATGAACAGCCCGGCTGCGGTGCTGGGCACCACCGCGCAGTCGGCGGCGGCGGCCGTGTCGCAGATGGGCTTCGTGATCACGCCGGATTTGCTGGAACAGATGGCGCGCGACGTCGGCGAGCACACCATCATCTCGCGCGCCGGCGGCGCGCCGACCCTGGCGGTGGGCATGGCCCACATCCTGTCGAACGTGGTGGGCGGCCAGACCATGATGGCCTTCTGGTACCACTTCGCAATCCTGTTCGAGGCCCTGTTCATCCTGACCGCGGTGGACGCGGGCACCCGCGCCGGCCGCTTCATGCTGCAGGACCTGCTGGGCGCCTTCGCCCCTTCGCTGAAGCGCACCGAGTCGCTGCCGGCCAACCTGCTGGCCACCGGCCTGTGCGTGGCCGCCTGGGGCTACTTCCTGTACCAGGGCGTGGTCGATCCGCTGGGCGGCATCAACACCCTGTGGCCGCTGTTCGGCATCGCCAACCAGATGCTGGCCGCCGTCGCGCTGATCCTCGGCACCTGCGTGCTGTTCAAGATGAAGCGCGCCCAGTACGCCTGGGTGACCATCGTGCCGACCATCTGGCTGCTGGCCTGCACCCTGACCGCCGGCTGGCAGAAGATCTTCGACGCCAACCCGAAGGTCGGCTTCCTGGCCCACGCCGACAAGTTCCAGGCCGCGCACGACGCCGGCACGGTGCTGGCGCCGGCCAAGACGGTCGAGCAGATGGAGCGCATCATCTTCAACGACTACGTCGACGCCGCACTGGCGGGCTTCTTCATGATCGTGGTGCTGTCGGTGCTGGTGTACGGGATCCGCACGATCCTGGCCTCGCGCGCCAGCAGCGGCCCGACCGCGAAGGAAACCCCATACGTCGCCATGCCTACGCCGCAGGTGCCGTGATGTTCGGCGCCCTGGTCGATGCAGGCGTACAGGCCACCAGGCAGGCCGGCAAGTACCTCGGGCAGAGCATGCGCCTGATGGTCGGCCTGCCCGAGTACGACACCTACCTGGCCCACATGGAGCGTACCCATCCGGACCAGACGCCGATGACGTACGAGGAGTTTTTCCGTGAGCGCCAGGAAGCCAGGTATGGCGGCAAGCGGGCTACCTGCTGCTGAGGGGCGCGATGCCCCTTGAATGAGGGAGGGGCGCTGCGGCGCCCCTCCTGCTTTTCCGGCCTGCGCTGGCGTGCGGCGCCCATCTTCCGCATGTTGACATCCGTCAACGCTCACCCGCCCCCTTGAACGTATATTTTTTTCTTGCGGGAATTTGCATTCCGCAAAGGAAGCCCTGCGTCGTCCGGCGCCGGGCCGTTCCGCCGTGCCTGCGGGATCAGAATGCCGAACTTCGAGCGCTCCAGCCTGAACCAGAAGCTGACCATCATCTCGCTGCTCTCGACCGCGACCGCGCTGATGTTCGTGTTCGCCGCCTTTACCGCGACCTCGGTCGCCACGCACCGCAAGACCGAGGCGATGCAGCTGTCGACCTTCGCCCAGGTGATCGCGGCCAGCAGCGCCGACTACCTGCTGCTACGCGACCGCCCGCGCGCGCACGGTGCCCTCGGCGCGCTCGCCGCCAAGCGCGACATCGCTGCCGCCGTCCTGTACGACCGCAACGGCCAAGCCTTCGCGCAGTACCTGGCCGGTAGCAGCGGCGCGACCGAAGACATCCCCCACCCCGAGGCGCTGGCGGGCGTCGACGCCGAGACCCTGGCCGCCGCCAATGAACAGGGGCGGCAGCTGCTGTCGCGCCGCATGCGCCTGTACCAGCCGGTGATGGCCGGCACGCTGCAGGTGGGCGTGGTCATGATCGAGACCGACATGGTGTCGACCTGGGCCGACCTGCTGGCCGGGCTGGCGGTGATGGGCCTGGCGATGGGCGCCTCGCTGGTGGTGTCGGTGTGCATGGCCGGCCGCTTCAAGCGCAGCATCGCCGAACCGGTGACCAAGCTGATCCAGGCCGCGCAGAAGGTGTCGTCCAGCCAGAACTACAGCCTGCGCATCGCCCACCAGCGCACCGACGAACTGGGGCAGCTGATCGACAGCTTCAACACCATGATGGCGCAGATCGAGGACCGCGGCGCGGCCCTGCTGCACCACCGCGACGAGCTGGAACGCCAGGTCGGCGTGCGTACCGAGCAGCTGGAGAAGGCCAAGAACGCCGCCGAAGCGGCCAGCCGCGCCAAGAGCGCCTTCCTGGCCACCATGAGCCATGAGATCCGCACCCCGATGAACGGCGTGCTCGGCATGACGGAGATGCTGCTCGCGACCCCGCTCACCGACGCCCAGCGCAACTACACCACGCTGGTCAAGCGCTCGGGCGAGCACCTCCTGGTGATCATCAACGACATCCTCGACTTCTCCAAGATCGAGGCCGGCAAGCTGACCATCGAGTACATCAACTTCAACCTGTGGGACCTGCTGGACGACATCCACAACGTCTACACCCCGCAGGCCGCCGGCAAGGGCATCGGCTTCGACTTCGACATCGCCAACGACATCCCGGTGGCGATCTGCGGCGATCCGAACCGGCTGCGCCAGATCATGGCCAACCTGCTGGGCAACGCCATCAAGTTCACCGAGCAGGGACGGATCCTGGCGCGGGTGCGCGTGGCCGGCGAAGATACCCAATCGGTGATGCTGCGCTTCGAGGTACACGACACCGGCATCGGCATCTCGCGCGAAGCGCGCGCGCGCCTGTTCGAGGCCTTCTCGCAGGCCGACGATTCCACCACCCGGCGCTACGGCGGCACCGGCCTGGGGCTGGCGATCTCGAAGCAGCTGGTGGAACTGATGGGCGGCGCGATCGGCGTCGACAACGCGCCCACGCGCGGCTCGATCTTCTGGTTCACGGTCAGCTTCGACAAGCGCCGCGTCGATCCCGATGCGCCGGATGCGCCCGGCCACCGCCAGCACACGCTGGAAGGCTTGCGCGTGCTGGTGATCGACGAGCAGGAGGAAAGTCGCGAGGACCTGGCCCAGCAGCTGCAGGCCTGGCGGGCGAGCTGCGACAGCGCGGCCAGCGCGGCCGCGGGCTACGAACGCCTGCTGAGCGCCGCTCGCGCCGCCCGCCCCTACGACGCGGCCGTGATCGACATGGAACTGACCCACACCAGCGGCCTGGCGCTGGCGGCCTCGATCAAGGCCGATGCCGGCGGGCGCGCCACCCACTTGGTGCTGCTCAGCCCCGAGCGGCTGGCGGCCGACCCGGTGCAGCGGCGCACTGCCGGCGTGGCCTACCAGCTGGTCAAGCCGGCGCGCGCGGCCGACCTGTACGCCTGCCTGGCCGCCTGTGCGGCGCGCCTGCACGCGCCGGCGGCCGCCGCCGGCGCAGCCCCGGTCGCGTCCGCCCAACAGCGGCCCGCCCCTGCCGGATGCGACGGCACCGGGGCATCTCCAGCGCCCGCCTCGGCCGCCGGACCCGGCCGTCCGGCGCCGCGCGCCCGGATCCGCCGCGTGCTGCTGGCCGAGGATAACCCGGTCAATGTCGAAGTCGCCAAGGCGATGCTGGAAAGCCTGGGCATCGAAGCGCATTGCGCGCGCAACGGCCAGGAAGCCCTGCAGGCGGTGCGCACCGGCAGCTTCGACGCGGTGCTGATGGACTGCCAGATGCCGGTGATGGACGGCTTCGCGGCCACCGCCGCGATCCGCCGCCACGAGCGCGAAGCCGGCCGCGCACGCACCCTGCCGGTCATCGCGATCACCGCCAACGCCCTGCAGGGCGACCGCGAATCCTGCCTGGCCGCGGGCATGGACGACTACCTGTCCAAGCCCTTTACCCAACAGCAGCTGGCCGCCGTGATCGGGCGCTGGGTCGGGGTGCCGCTGGCGGCCAGCAGCCACCACGACGACGGCCCGCTGCGCGCGCCGCCGCGCCTGCCCGTGGAAACGGTCGAAGTGATCCAGCGCGAGGCCGTCAACCGGGTCGCGCTCGACAACATCCGCGCGCTCAGCCGCAATGGCGGCGACGCGCTGGTGCAGAAAGTGATTGCCGCCTACGTCGGCGACACGCCGCGCCACCTTGCCACGCTGCGCGAGGCGGTCGACGGCATGGATGCGAGCAGCGTACGGCGCGTCGCCCACGGCCTGAAATCGGCCAGCGCCAACATCGGCGCGGCCCGCCTGGCGACGCTGTGCAAGGAACTCGAACAGCTCGGGCGCGCCGACACGGTCGCCGGCGCCGACCGCATCCTCACCGACATGGAACACGAATTCCAGACCGTGCGCCATTCGCTCCACGCCCTGCTTGAAAAGGAAACCTGAAATGCCTTCTTCTCTACCTAAGCGCGGAACGGTCCTGGTCGCCGACGACGACCCGGTGATGCGCCTGCTGATGCTCGAGATGCTGGCCCAGGTCGGGCTGGACGCGATCGACGCGGCCGACGGCGCGCTGGCGGTCGAACTGGCCGCCAGCCGCTCGCCCGACCTGATCCTGATGGACGTGGAGATGCCGCGCATGGACGGCTTCGCGGCCTGCGAAGCGATCCGCCGCGCGGAAGCCGCCAGGTCCGGCGACGGCGCCGGCGTGCCGATCGTGATGGTCACCGGCGGCGACGACCTGGAAGCGGTGACGCGCGCCTACGAAGCCGGCGCCACCGACTTCGTGTCCAAGCCGATCAACTGGCCGATCCTCGGCCACCGCGTGCTGTACGTGCTGCGCGCCAGCGACGCCATCGCCCGCCTGCGCATCGCCGACGCCCAGAACCGCGCAGTGCTGGCCGCCATCCCGGACACCTTCTTCCGCCTCGACCGCGACGGCTTCTACCTGGACTACGAGCCGGGCCACGAGAGGCCGGGCCACGAGAGGCCGGGCCGCGAGCGCTCGTCCCGCGGCCGCGCCGCGCTGCGCCAGCCGCAGCCGTGTGTGGGCAAGCACATCACCGACGTGCTGCCGCCCGAGATCGCGGCGCGCATGCTGGAACAGATGCGCGCGGTGCTGGCCACCCAGCAGGTGCGCTCGGTCGAGTACGAGCTGGAGACCTGCGGCGAGGCGCAGCATTTCGAGGCGCGGCTGGTGGCCACCGGCGCCTCGCAGGTGCTGGGCCTGGTGCGCGACATCAGCGAGCGCAAGCGCGCCGAGGAGCAGATCAGGCGCCTCGCCTACTGCGACAGCCTGACCGGCATCCCGAACCGCCAGGCCTTCCTGGAGACGCTCGAGCGCGAGCTGCAGCGCTCCAAGGTCGGCAACAAGAAGTTCGCGGTGCTGTTCATGGACCTCGACGCCTTCAAGCGCATCAACGACACGCTCGGCCACAATGCCGGCGACATGCTGCTCAAGATGGTGTCCGAACGCTTGCGCGAGACCACCCGCCCGAGCGACCTGGTATCGCGCGGGGACGGCTCGGGCAGCGCACCGGCCGGCCATCCAGGCAAAAGCGGGGCCGACCACACCAGCAACCTGGCGCGCCTGGGAGGCGACGAATTCACCATCCTGATTCCCGACCTCGAACGGGTCGAGCACGCGCTCAACGTCGCTACCCGCGTCAAGGAGGCGATGCGGCGGCCCTTCCTGATCGAGGGCAACGAGATCTTCGTGACCGCCAGCATCGGCATCTCGCTGTTCCCCGAGGACGGCGACGATTGCGGCTCGCTGCTCAAGTTCGCCGACACCGCGATGTACCACGCCAAGAACTGCGGCAAGAACAACGCCAAGCTGTACAGCTCTTCGCTGACGATGCAGATCATGAGCCATGTGAAGCTCGAGGTGGGGCTGCGCAAGGCGCTGCAGAACGACGAGCTGTACCTGGTCTACCAGCCGCAGCGCGACGTGCGCACTTCCGAGATCGTCGGGGTCGAGGCGCTGGTGCGCTGGCGCCATCCGGAGCGCGGACTGGTGCCGCCGACCGAATTCATCCCGCTGGCCGAGGAGACCGGCCTGATCGTGCCGATCGGCGAATGGGTGCTGCGCACCGCCTGCCGCCAGGCCAGGGCCTGGCAGCGCCACGCCCAGCGCATGGTGCGCATGGCGGTGAACCTGTCGGCCAAGCAGTTCAAGGACGAGAACCTGTCGCAGATGGTGCACTCGGCCCTGCTCGACGCCGGCCTCGAGCCGCGCCTGCTGGAGCTGGAGCTGACCGAAGGCACGCTGATGGACGACGCGCGCGCCACCATGGTCACGCTGGAGCAGCTGCGCGGCATCGGGGTCTACCTGTCGATCGACGACTTCGGCACCGGCTACTCGTCGATGAACTATCTCAAGCGCTTCGACGTGCGCGCACTGAAGATCGACCGCAGCTTCATCAACGGCCTGCCGCAGGATTCGGAGAACGCCACCATCACGCGCGCCATCATCGCGATGGCGCACGGACTCAAGATGGTGGTGGTGGCCGAGGGGGTCGAGACCGGCGAACAGCTGCTGCTGCTCGAGCAGTACGGGTGCGACATGGTGCAGGGCTACTTCCTGGGCCATCCGTCGAGTGCGGAAGACATTACCGGCATGCTGCTGGCGCCGCTGCTGCTGCCCGCCAAGTAGTCAGGGCACGAAGCGCAGGCTGTGCGCCGCCGGTCCCGGCAACAAGGGCACCGGCTGCGCCTTTACCCACTGCGCGTGCCCGGCCAGGAAGAAGGGCGACAGCGGATGCCCGCTCTGCCCGCCCGGCATGTTGTACAGCCCCTCTTCCTCGCGCCCGGGCGACACCGCCATGCGCTCGGACTGCCCGAACTTCGGTCCGGCCACGCGCGGCATGTTGGCGTCCCCGGGCAGCTGGTCCGCCGGCGCTCCCAGCACCGGCGCCAGCGCCGGCACCGCGATGCTGATCGGATGCGCGATCGCGGCCACGTTGCGGCGGCCCCAGGTGGCCTGCGCGAGCGGCCGGCCATCGCGGGTCAGGTCGGCGATCACGCGGTCGACGGCGTCCAGTTCGAGCGCGCGCCAGTCGGCGTAGCCCGGCGGCAGCCAGCCGGCCGGGCGGGCGTCGAGCAGGCGCGCCAGCACCTCGGGCCAGCGGCTGGTGGCGCTGGCCAGCGTCGCCTTCGGCTCGAGCGCCCCGAGCGCCTGGTTGGCACGCCCGAACAGCAGCCCGTTCAGCGCCCACATGCTGTTGCGCGCCAGCCGGTAGCCGACCGAGCCGACGCTGGCGCGGCCGTCCCAGCTGGTTTCCAGCAGGCGCCGGAACTCGGCGCGCTGCGGATGGCCCGCCAGCGCCTTCGGGTCGAGCGCCGCCAGCAGGCGCGCGCGCCAGCCGGCCACGAACAGGGCGCGGTCGTCGAGCGCGGCGCCGGCGGCCCGGCGCACATCGACCCCGGCGCCGAGCGCGCGCAGGCCTTGCGCCAGCTGGTGGTTGCGCGCGCCAAGGTCGAAGCCGCCGTCGCCGATCAGGGCGGCGCCCTCGCCCATCAGCTGGCGGCTGTTGGCGGTGGTGATCTGGCCGCCGGCCGGATTCACCACGCGCGGATAGGCTTGCGGCGCCAGCAGCGCGCTCCAGGTCGGCGCACCCTCTTCCAGCGGGAAGGTGGTGGCCAGCATCGGCGTGGTGCGCTGGGGCAGCGGGCCGGCGATGGTCCAGCCGATGTTGCCTGCCGCGTCGCCGGCCACGAAATTCTGCGCCGGGATGCCGTCGATGGCGGCGATCGCCAGCGCCTGCTCCACATTGGCAGCCGTCTCCAGCTTCATGTGGTTGAAGTTCACCGCGGCCGGGTCGTGGGCGATCCAGTGCACCGCGTACTCGCGCCCGCCGCTTTCACGGATCGGGCCGAGCGAAGTCTCGCGCACCACGAAGCGTTCCGGCAGCGCGCCCTTCACGGCGATCGGCTCGACGTGCCTGGCCGGGGTCTCCCAGCCGCCAGGCAGGCGGACCTGGCCCGGGCGCGCCGGATCGCGGCCGAGCGCCACCACGTCGACCAGGTCGGCATAGCTGTTGGTGAAGGCCCAAGCCACCTGGCCGTTGCTGCCGACGATGATGGTCGGCGGCGCCCCCGGCAGGCTGACGCCGGCCAGGCGCCGCTGCCCGCCCTTCGGATCGGGAAAGCGCAGCGCCAGGCGGTACCAGATGTTGGGCAGCTGCAGGCCGAGGTGCATGTCGTCGGCGACGATGGCCGCGCCGCTGGCGCTGCGGCTGCCGGCGAGCGCGTAGTTGTTGCTGCCGACCCCATCGACAAAGGCCGCGCCCGCGAGCTGCACGGCCTGGCCGGCGGCCGGGCCCCACCATGCCGGCGCCTGGTCCGGGATCGGCGCCTCGCCGGGCGCCGCCGCGGCCGCGCCGGCATCGAGCGTCGCGTCCCAGCGGCTCGCTTCCGGCAGCAGGAAGGCCAGCTGCGCGGGCGTGCTGTGCGCGCGCAGCCAGCCGCGCGCCAGTTCGCGCGGCTCCTGGTTGTTCTGCAGGTCGATGTACATGGCCCAGACCACCAGCAGCGAGTCGGCGGCGTCCCAGGGTCGCGCCTCGGTGCCGGTCAGCGCGTATTCGAACGGTTTGGCGCGCAGCGCCTGCAGGCCGTCGTTGACCCCGGCCACGTAACGGTCGAGCAGGGCCCGGTCCGCTGCCGGCAGGCGCGCCAGCGCCGCCTGGGCGCGGGCCCGGAAGCGGTGCAGCCGGCGCGCGCGGTCAAGCGGCAGCGCGCGCGGGCCGAACAGCTCGGCCAGCTCGCCGGCGGCGGTGCGGCGCAGCAAATCCATCTGGAAGAAGCGTTCCTGGGCGTGAACGAAGCCGGTGGCATAGGCGACGTCAGGCCGGTTGGCGCCGCTGATCAGCGGAACGCCGGCCGCATCACGCGCCACCGTCACCGGGGCATGCAGGCCCGGCGTGCGGCGTTCGCCGTCGAGCTGGGCCAGGCTGGCGCGCAGGTACAGCCAGCCGGCGCCGAGCGCCAGCAGCAACAGCGCCGCCAGTCCGGCCAGCCCGCGCAGGGTCCAGGTCTTCCATTGGCGCCGCCACATGTTGACTCCCCCTTTATTTTTTGGTGTATCTTGCCAGAAAACAGGCTTTCCGGGCGACCCGGCTCTGTCCGTCTCCCGGTGGGCAGCGGGGTCAAGCACGATTGATTTACGCGCTACGCATCCCCACCTGCGGTTCTATACTGGAAGTGCAACGCCAGGACGGCGTACAAAGGAGGTCATCATGCAAATGGCAAAGTTGGCGGTGTTGGGAATGACATTGGCGCTCGCAGCGTGCACCACGCCACAGCAACGGGCCGAGCGCGCGCAGGCGGACATGGCCGAGCAGATGGCGATCTACGGTCCGGCGTGTTCGCGCCTCGGCTATGCGCAGGACAGCGACCAGTGGCGCCAGTGCGTGCTGCAGCTCAGCACGCGCGAGGAACTGCGCCAGGTCGGTTCCTCGTACTATGGCGCCTGGGGCCCGCGCTGGCGCGGCGGCTACTGGGGACCTTACTGGTAATCGCCGGTGTCGACCAGGCGGCGTGCGAATGCGGCCTTGGTCAGGGCCGTGCGCGCCGCCAGCAGGCGCGCCACCGTCGCTTGTGCATGGCGCAGCAGCCGCGGGTGGCGCAGGTCCGGCGGGTGCAGGCTCAGCCGGATGAGCGGGCGCCGCGCCAGCGCCAGCGCCAGCAGGTCGGCCAGCAAGGGAGAAGCGAGCCGGCCGCTGCGGTTGCGCGCCGCATAGACCAGCGATGGCGACAGCACGGCACGGCCGCCAGCGCGCCCCTCGCCGCCGGCGCCACCCTGCAGCAGGTGAAAGTGCCGGAAGGTAGTGGTGTAGTCGAAATCGAAGGCGCGCAGCGCCTGCCAGGCCCCCTCGCCCATCAGCCATGCCGGCGGCACGAAGCCGTGCACCGGCCAATGGCGCTCGGCGAACCAGTTCAGCCCGCGCTGGATGCGGCGCGCCGCCTCCTCGGCCGGCAGGGCCGCGAATTCACCTTCATGCGTATAGGTTCCGCGCAGGAAGCGCTCGCCCAGGCCGGCGCCAGGCGCTGCGGTATCGAGGTGGGTGAAGCCGTGCAGCGCGAGTTCGTCGCCGCGCGCCAGCGCGCGTTCGAGACCGGACTCCATGCGGGCCTGGTCGCCGCCGCGCCGGTGGTACTCGGGCACCACCAGCCAGGTCAGCGGGATATCGGCCACCTCGCGCACAGCCTGGGCCAGGCGCGCGCATTCGTCCCAGGTGGCCGGGGCCACGTCGTGGATCGAGACGCACAGGGCCGGTTGCGCAACGGCCCTGGATGACGGAGCGGCCGGCCGATCGGCGCCGTTCTGCGCGCCGCTGCCCTCAGTCCTGGACACAGATCCGCTCCGGCGCACGCTGCGTAGCTGAGCGTGCCGCGAGCAGGCTGCCGTAGCGGTGCATCAGCTGCGGGAACACCTGGCTCCAGTCGTAGTGTTCGGCCGCCTTGCGCCGTGCATTCGTGCTCAGGCGCACCAGGTCGCGCCCATAGATCGCTTCGATGGCGCCGGCCAGGCTGGCCGGGTCGTTCTGGCGCGCCAGGATGCCGGTCTGCTCGTCCACCAGCTCGGCCACGCCGCCGCCGTTGGTGCCCACCACCGGCAGCCCGCAGGCCATCGCCTCGAGCACGATCAGGCCGAAGGTTTCGCAGTCGCCCGGATGCACCAGCAGGTCGCAGCTGGCCAGCACGCCGGCCAGCTCGCACTGGTCGCGCTTGAACGCCATGATGCTCAGCTGCGGATGCTGCGGCAGCGCATCGCCGCCCCCGACCAGCAGCAGGTGGTAGGGCTTGCCGAGCCTGCGCACGGCGTCGATCAGGACCGGCAGCTTCTTGTCGGCGGTAAAGCGGCCGGCATACACCAGCAGGCGCGTGTCTTTGGGCAGGCCGAGTTCGGCCCGCAGGCTGTCGCGCCGCCGGCTGGGATGGAAGATCTCGCTGTCGATGCCGAGCGGCTGGTGCAGCGCATGGGTGACGCCCATGTCGGCCAGCTGGTGCACCATCAGGCGGCTCGGCGCCAGCACGGTGTCGAACTCGCGGTACAGGTGCGCGAGGTATTTGCAGGCGCCCTGCGAGATGGTGCTGCCCAGGCGGTTCTGCACCAGGCGCGGCAAGTCGGAATGGTAGAAGGCGATGGCGGGGATGCCGAGCCGCTGGCGCAGGCGCAACGCGGCCCAGGCGCAGTGGCCGGCGTCGCCCGCCTCGATCAGGTCGGGGCGGGCCGCGCGCAGGCGCCGCGCCGCCGCGGATACCGACACCGGCATGCGGTAGCCGTTGATGCCGGGCAGCGTCACCGCCGGCACCCGCAACAGGCCGGGCGCCTCGTCGTCGACGTTGGGGCTGCAGATGGTATGCCGCGCCCAGCCGTAGCGGGCCAGCCAGCGCGCCTTGGCATTCAGGTAGGTGCTGACGCCGCCACCTTCCGCGGCATAAAACATCGTGATGTCGACAAGATGCATTTAGGAACCTATCCCAGCAGGGAATGCGTCACCCCCAGCTTCCTCCTTCCTACTGAGATAGGTTCGGGATCCGCTGAAAGTATCAACACAACAGCGGTCCGCCGACGAGGCTTGCGCGCACGCACAGGCACCCGCGGAACCCTGATCGGGCGTCCGCCATCAGTTGTCTTTACAGGGGATTATGCGCTGCGGCGATCCAGCATGGCGCGCGCTATCGTGCCGGCGTCGACATACTCGAGCTCGCCGCCGACGGGCACGCCGCGCGCCAGCCGGCTGACCTTCAGGCCGCGCGCCTTGAGCATCTCGCTGATGTAGTGGGCGGTGGCTTCGCCTTCGTTGGTGAAATTGGTTGCAAGCACGACCTCATCGACCAGGCCATCGGTGGCGCGCGCCACCAGCTTGTCGAGATGCAGGTCGCGCGGACCGATGCCGTCGAGCGGCGAGAGCCGCCCCATCAGCACGAAGTACAGGCCCTTGTAGGTCATGGTCTGCTCGATCATCATCTGGTCGGCAGGGGTTTCGACGACACACAGCAGCGTGCGCTCGCGCGCCTCGTCGGCGCACAGCTCGCACACCTCGGTGTCGGCGAAGGTATTGCACATGGCGCAGTGGTGGACCGTGTCCACCGCCTGGTACAGCGCGCGCGACAGCATGGCCGCGCCTTCGCGGTCATGCTGCAGCAGGTGGAAGGCCATGCGTTGCGCCGACTTCGGACCGATGCCCGGCAGGCGCCGCAATGCCTCGGTCAGGAAGTCGAGCGATCGGGACATGTGGGTTCCCGTCAGAACGGCATCTTGAAGCCCGGGGGCAGGGGCATGCCGGCGGTCAGGCCGCTCATCTTCTCGGCGGCGGTGGCTTCGGCCTTGCGGACGGCGTCGTTGAAGGCGGCCGCGACCAGGTCTTCCAGCATGTCGCGGTCGTCGCCCAGCAGCGACGGGTCGATGGTGACGCGCTTGACGTCGTTCTTGCAGGTCATCACGACCTTGACCAGGCCGGCGCCCGACTGGCCTTCGACTTCGATCTGCGCCAGCTGCTCCTGCGCTTTCTTCATGTTGTCCTGCATGGCTTGCGCCTGTTTCATCAGGCCTGCGAGCTGGTTTTTCATCATGGTCGGTTTCTCCAAAAGGTTCTGTATGGGTGATTCAATGGATGCAAGAGATCAGGCCGCTGCGGCCGGCTTCACCGAACCGGGCACGACGAAGGCGCCGAAGGTCCGCTCCATCGCCTGCACGAAAGGATCGGCGGCGACCAGGGCTTCGGCCTGGCGCTGGCGCTCCTCGCGTGCGGCCTTGGCTTCGGCGGCGGCGGTGTACCAGGTCGGGCCGATCTCGGTGTCGAGCGTCACGCGCACCTGCGGGAAGTGTTCTTGCAGCGCGGCGGCAAGCTTCTCGCTGTTGCCGCTGGCGCGCAGCGTGTCGACCGGCACGCGCAGGCGGAAGGTCGCAGCCTGTTCGTGGGCCACGCATTCGATCAGTTCGGTCTGCAGGGCCAGCTGCTGGGCCACGCCGCGCAGCGGCAGGCTGGCGGCCAGGGCCGGCCAGTTGCCGTCCCAGCCGATGCTCGGGACCGGCGTGACGACATATGCGTGCGGCGGCGCAGCCGGGGCCCGCATCTGTGCCGGCGCGGGCGTCGTCACCACTGCCGGGGCATCGGCGGCGACCGCGGTATCGTCGGAAAATTCGGTGACCCATGAGGGAGGCTCGTCATCGCTTGGCGCTGCCTGCATGCGTGCCTGCGGCTGTTGGGCCTGCATCTGCGGCGCCTGGACGGCCGGCGCTGCGGACTGCTCCCAGGGCGGCGTGCCGCCGGGCGCCGGACGTCCGGCCGGGGCGGCGCCCATGGCGGCCGACGGACCCGGCGCCGCCGGCCGGGCCGGCGGTGCAGCAGCGGACGCCGACGGCGCCGATGGCGCTGCTGCGGCCGCGGGCGCTGCCGGTGGCGCCTCCGGGCGCGGCTTTGCGCCGCCGCTGCGGCCGGAGGCCGCGCGTGCCGCTTCGAGCGCTGCGTTGATGGCGGCGCGCGCCGAGGTCATGGCGGGGGCGGGCGCCGACGCTGCCGGGGCCGCGGGCGCCTGGGGCTGCGCCTGGGCCGGCGGGGCCGGGCGTGCCGGCGCCACCGCCGCATGGCTGGCCGCGGCCACCGCCGCGGCGCGCGCCGCCGGCGCATGGCCCGGCGCGCTTGCCGCCGGCGCGGCCGGCTGCAGTTCGGCGCCGCCCTGCCCCGGACGGAAGGCCAGCATGCGCAGCAGGGTCATGGTGAAGCCCGCGTACTCGTCCGGCGCCAGGCCGATCTCGTTACGGCCGTGCACCGCGATCTGGTAGTAGAGCTGCACTTCCTGCGGGTCGAAGGCCTGGGCCAGGCGCAGGATGTCGTTCAGTTCCGGCAGGTCTTGCGGCACCGCCGCGGGCACTGACTGGGCCAGCGCGATGCGGTGCAGCAGGGTGCCGAGGTCTTGCAGCGCGCCGTTGTAGGACAGGCTGCGGCTGGCCATTTCGTCGGCCACCGCCATCAGGTCGGCGCCGTCCTGCGCCAGCAACGCGTCCAGCAGGCGCACCAGGTAGGACTGGTCGAGCGCGCCCAGCATGCCCTGCACCGCTTCCAGCGTCACCTGGCCGGCGGCATAGGCGATCGCCTGGTCGGTCAGCGACAGCGCGTCGCGCATCGAACCGTGCGCGCCTTGCGCCAGCAGGCGCAGGGCCGGCTGTTCGAAGGCCACGCCTTCCTGGCCGAGGATGTTTTCCAGGTGGCCCACGATGTGGCCCGGCGGCATCTGCTTGAGGTTGAACTGCAGGCAGCGCGACAGCACCGTGACCGGGATCTTCTGCGGATCGGTGGTCGCGAGGATGAACTTCACGTGCGGCGGCGGTTCCTCGAGCGTTTTCAGCATCGCGTTGAACGCGTGGTTGGTGAGCATGTGCACCTCGTCGATCATGTAGACCTTGAAGCGCGCATTGCTCGGCGCATACACCGCCTGTTCCAGCAGCTGGGCCATCTCGTCCACGCCGCGGTTGGAGGCCGCATCCATCTCGATGTAGTCCACGAAGCGGCCGGCGTCGATGGCGCGGCAGGCTTCGCACTGCCCGCAGGGCTCGGCGGTGATGCCGCCCTGCCCGTCCGGGCCGATGCAGTTGAGCGACTTGGCAAGGATGCGCGACAGCGTCGTCTTGCCGACCCCGCGCGTGCCCGTAAACAGATAGGCATGGTGCAGGCGGCCCGTTTTCAACGCGTGGGTCAGCGCACGGACGACGTGCTCCTGGCCGACCAGCGTTTCGAAGTTCTTGGGACGGTATTTGCGGGCGAGGACTTGATAGGACATGCCGGGATTTTACCGCAGTTGGCGAGCGCCGCGAACATTCCGCGGCGTTCCCGGATACAACATCAGGCTGCGATGCGGGCCTGGCGGGCATCGAGGCGGAACACGCTCACCACCTCGGCCAGCTCGCGCGCCTGCTGCTCCAGCGCCCCGGCCGCGCCGGCGGCCTGCTCGACCAGCCCGGCGTTGTCGCGGGTGGAGGCATCCATCGCGCGGATCGCCTCGTCGACCGCCGCGATGCCGGCCGCCTGCGCGCGGCTGGCGGAACTGATGCCGGCAATCAAGGTGGACACCTGATGGACGCTATCGACCACCTGCTCCATGGTGGCGCCGGCCTGGCGCACCAGCGCGCTGCCCGCCTCCACCTCGGAGACCGACTCGCCGATCAGCGCCTTGATCTCGCGCGCCGCGCTCGCCGAGCGCTGTGCCAGGTTGCGCACCTCGCCGGCCACGACGGCAAAGCCGCGTCCCTGCTCGCCCGCCCGCGCCGCCTCGACCGCCGCATTCAGCGCCAGGATATTGGTCTGGAAGGCGATCCCGTCGATCACCGCGATGATGTCGGCGATCTTGCGCGAGGACGCGTCGATCGACGCCATCCGCTGCACCGCCCTGGCCACCACCTCGCCGCCCTGCGCGGCAACCGCGGAGGCACTGCCTGCCAGCTCGTTGGCGGCCAGGGCGCGCTCGGCATTCTGCCGGACGGTGGCGGTGAGCTCGGCCATCGAGCGGACGGTGACCCGGATCGACTCGGCTTGCGCGCCGGTGCGCGTCGCCAGCTCGGCATTGCCGGCGGCGATCTGCACCGAGGTGGCGCTGGTGGCCTGCACGCTGTGCTGGACGCTGGCCATCGCCCCCTCCAGCAGCTGCACCACGTCGCGCAGGGCGCGCCCGCTGCCGCTCGCGGCCGGCAGTGCCGCGGCGCGCAGGTCGATCCTGCCGTCCCGGCCCGCCATCGTGGCCACGCTCACGCGCAGCTCGGCCGACTGCAGGGCGTCGCGGCGCAGCACCTGGGCCAGGAAGCACAAGACCGCGGTCTCGGCCACCACATAGCCGGCATGTACCAGTATCATGCCGAATCCGGCCTCGCTCAGGCAGCGCACGCCGAAGCCGAGCTCCTGCAGGTAATTGAAGGACAGGTGGTGCAGCGCCACCGTGGCGGCCGCCATCACGATCACGCTCCAGTCCCGGTAGCACAACAGGAAGGCCAGCAGCACGAAGATCCCGAAATGCAGCTCGGTGCGCCCGGCCGCCTGGTGGATGTGCAGGGCGCAGAACACCATCATCGCCACCGCCACCGCCATGCGCGACAAGCGGGTGCCGCCGGCGACCAGCGTCAGCACGGTCGGGACCAGCGCCGCCGGGAGTCCTACCAGCAGCGCCCAGCGCAGCGTGTCGTACAGGCCGGACAGGGCCAGGGCCAGCGCGAACAGGCACCACAGCAGCCCGCACATGAGCCGGTCGGCCCGCAGGTGGCTGGCCTTCAATACGCTGTCTACGCTGTGCTGTTCCATGGGGATGTCTCGTTAGGCTCAAAGACGACATTCAATCAGATTCAACAATTTCCGCAAGGAAAATTTGATTGAATTAACGGAACAACACCGGTTCGCGCATCGAAAACGCAACACACGCGCAAAATTCGACGAACGTGGTTAGCGTCCGGATGGACGAGAAACAGGAAAAGGGAGGGGTAAAACGGGGAAAAGAGAAGGAGGCGAGCCTGATCTGCGGCACTTGCGGTGAACGGCTTTGGCTGCTTCGTTCCCGACCTGACCAGGTAAACCATGCCGCAATGCGCAGGGGCCCGCCAGCGACCATTATAACCCGGCCCCGGGATTTGTGGGGCCGGATCTTGGCATGGCTGGCGAATGCCTGGGCGCCGCCCCGGACCAGCGCCGCTACAGGCCCAGCTGGCCCCAGATGTCGTCCACGCGCGCCTTCACTTCCGGCGTCATCGCGATCGGGGTGCCCCATTCGCGGTTGGTCTCGCCCGGCCACTTGTTGGTGGCGTCGATGCCCATCTTGCTGCCCAGGCCGCTGATCGGCGAAGCGAAGTCGAGGTAGTCGATCGGGGTGTTGTCGACCATGACCGTGTCGCGGATCGGATCGACCCGGGTCGTGATGGCCCAGATCACTTCCTTCCAGTCGCGCACGTTGACGTCCTCGTCGACCACGACGATGAACTTGGTATACATGAACTGGCGCAGGAAGCTCCAGACTCCGAACATGACGCGCTTGGCATGGCCAGCGTACTGCTTCTTCATCTGCACCACCGCCATCCGGTAGCTGCAGCCTTCCGGCGGCAGGTAGAAGTCGGTGATCTCGCTGAACTGCTTCTGCAGCAGCGGGATGAAGACCTCGTTCAGGGCCACGCCCAGCACCGCCGGTTCGTCGGGCGGCTTGCCGGTGTAGGTCGAGTGGTAGATCGGGTCGCGCCGCATGGTGATGCGGTCGATCGTGAACACCGGGAAGCTGTCCTGCTCATTGTAGTAACCGGTGTGGTCGCCGTAGGGTCCTTCGAGCGCGTGCTCGAAGCCGGACGGGTGGTTGGCATCCGGGTAGATGTGCCCTTCCAGCACGATCTCGCTTGACGCCGGCACCCGCAGTTCGCTGCCGATGGCTTTCGTGAGCGCGGTACGCTGGCCGCGCAGCAGGCCGGCGAACTGGTACTCGGACAGGCTGTCCGGCACCGGGGTGACCGCGCCCAGGATGGTGGCCGGGTCGGCGCCGAGCGCCACCGCGACCGGATATGGCTTGCCCGGATTGGCCAGCGCGTGCTCGCGGAAGTCGAGGGCGCCGCCGCGGTGCGCCAGCCAGCGCATGATCACCTTGTTGCGGCCCAGCACCTGCTGGCGGTAGATGCCCAGGTTCTGGCGCTTCTTGTGCGGCCCCTTGGTGATCACCAGCCCCCAGGTAATCAGGGGCGCGATGTCGCCAGGCCAGCAGTGCTGGATCGGCAGGCGCGCCAGGTCGACGTCCTGCCCTTCCCAGACGATTTCCTGGCAGGAGGCGCCCTTCACTTCCTTGGGCGCCATGTCCCAGACGGCCTTGACCAGCGAGCCCAGGCCCATGATGTCCTTGAAGCCCTTGGGCGGCTCCGGTTCCTTCAGGCGCGCCAGCACGTGGCCGATCTTGCGCAATTCGCTCACATCGTCCGCACCCATGCCGAGCGCCACCCGGCGCGGGGTGCCGAACAGGTTGCCCAGCACTGGAATAGTGTGCCCGGTCGGTTTCTCGAACAGCAGCGCGGGACCTTCGGCGCGCAGGGTGCGGTCGCAGATTTCCGTCATTTCGAGGTGGGGCGACACCGGTACGCCAACATGTTTGAGCTCGCCCATGCGGTCGAGCTGCGCCATAAAGTCCCGCAAATCTGAATATTTCATCAAGTTTTGATCGTTATCTCGTCGGTAGAAGCTGGTTCAAGGCACCATGCCAAGTAGCTGATTTAGCAAGACTTTTCAAAATTTCGGCTTGGCAATCAGAACTAAAAGTAATAAGAGCGGATCGTGCTAGGGTTGACTTGGTATAAAGGAGCCACTAGAATCCGTCCTACTTGATGAGGCAGGCAGTCGTTCCGACATGATTTTAGCTGTTCTCATGCATTCACGGGGTCGGGGCCCCACATGACATTTTGAGGAGTGTTTTCACTGGGCGTCTGCCCACTCCCCCGAGACAGTTGTTGAGCCACTGGTTCTACCCGCACGGGTTTCAAAGCAGCCAGCTGTAGCAAGGCAATGACGGCGTTAGTCGGCCGCGACGCGGCGACCTACGATATTTCTGATGCACGGCAATCAGTAAGCTGAACACAGCGCGACTTCCTTACGAGCGCCGTGACAGGCTTCTTTTCGCCGCGACAAGGGGAATTCGATGATCCATCGTTTCATCACGAGCGCAAGGCTCGTGCAATCCATGGCCAGCCAGCCAGTCACGTGGTCTTCCGTGAGCAAAGCGGCACGCGGTGTACTGAATACCGCACGCAACACCTTGAGCATTTTTGGTCTTTCCGCAGTTGCCATGCTGGCACTGCTCTACACCAACGAAGACGTCGCCAAACGCGTCTCGGACGTGCTGGATCCCCAGCCTGCAATCGTTGCGGCGGCGCCTGCCGCCCCGGCGCCCGTGGTCGCGCACGTTAGCGAGGCCGTCGAAGCCCCGCACGCCGCCACCACGCAGCACCTGGGCGACAGCAAGCAGCAGCAATGGGTCACCTCCTGGCTGAGCAAGCGCTACCGCGTCGCCAGCGACGCCGCCAACATGCTGGTTTCCACCGCCTACATGACGGCGCACGAGGTCAAGCTCGACCCGCTCCTGATCCTGGCGGTGATGGCGATCGAATCGGGCCTGAATCCCTTCGCCGAGAGCCCGATGGGCGCCAAGGGCCTGATGCAGGTCATGGCCAAGGTCCACCACGACAAGTTCGCGGAAGTCGGCGGCCAGCAGGCTGCCCTGAATCCGGTCGCCAACATCAAGGTCGGCGCCCTGATCCTGAAAGATTACGTCAAGCGCACCGGTTCCGTCGAAGGCGGCCTGAAGACCTATGTCGGCGCGGCCGACCTGGAGAGCGATTCGGGCTACGGCGCCAAGGTGCTGGCCGAATACCGGAAACTCAAGCAGGTTGCCCGAGGCCAGAAGGTTCCCACCACGAACCCGCGTCCGCTGCCGGAAACGACCGTCGTCAAGCAGTCGCCGGCCGTTGCCCCGACCGAGGCGCCGGCAAGCGCGCCGAGCAAGACCGAGAGCCACGCCTCGGAAGCGCTGGCGACGCTGTAAGACAGCACACACTCCTCACGAGGCCACCGCACGCGGTGGCCTTTTTCATTGCGGCACGCAGCCCGTACTCAGAACTGCAGGTCGCGTTGCGTAAACGGGACGGCCGGGTCCGTGCCCAGGATGCGCCGCAGGACCGAGTTCATGGTGCTCGGGTCGTTGTCGAAGCCGCCATGCGTATCGCTGCGCGAGACCGCCCCCAGCGGGCCGTTCTCGCCTGCCACCACGATTCCCGGCAGGCCGTCGACCGGTTGCTTCAGCAGCTTGTATACCGTGGCATCTTCATAGGGCAGCAGGGCGAAGCCCTTGTGGCCCAAACCCCGCCCCCAGGAATTCTGGACGATGAAACCCTGGCCCGTGTAGCCGATCAGCGCCACCGCATGCATGGCGTCGGCGCTGCCCTGGCGCTGGATCACCGGCAGCACCATCTTGCGGGCGCCCGCGCCGCCGCCGCCGCGCACGGTGACGGTGTGCGGCCCCGGCTCGCCCCAGCCGGCATGGACCATCAGCGTGACGTACGCGATGCCGACCTCGTTCAGCGCGGCATGCACGTGCCGGACCTGCCTGAAATCGCCCCGGTAATAGGCGCCGCCGGGCGTCTTCATCGCATGCTCGGCGCGCGCCTGGTCCAGGTGGTGGGCGCCATGCATGCCGTCGGGCCACTGCGCCTCGGTGCACACGCCGTGCCGTTCCCATGCCTTCATCGCGCCCCGCGCCGACGAGCCGGCATAGTTCTCGCCCGGCCATTCATCGTAGCGCCGCGCCAGTTCGTAGAGCATGCGCGGGCTGACGGTGCGCTCGATGCCGCCCTGGGCCAGCAGGAAATTCATGACGGCCGCCAGGGCGAAACCGGTGCAGGCGCCTTCCGCCTTCTGGTCGAGGATCGCAGGCACCAGCTGGCAATTGATCAACTCGTCCGGCAAGGCGCGCAGGCTGGGCTGGTACTGCCAGTTCTGCAGGTCGATCTTGTCCGGAAAGGCATCGAGCGTCCTGTTCAGGCGCTCTTCGACGCTGGCCGGCTCCCGATCTGCGCGCCGGGACGGCGAGTCGGGACGGGTGGTTTTCGGCGACGCGTCGGCTGCGCCACGAATCGCGCGCCGCGGACGCGGTGCGACATGGTCGTTTGCCATTGCATTCTCCTGCACGGAAGCGCCCGGATTCCCGGGTCGGTCCCGGCGACGGTGGGTCCGCCGCAGGCATCCGTGACGGCGAACGGAAGAAAAGAAGCAGGCCCGGGCAGCCGTGGCCCAGGCTTGTATTGACGGTACCGGCTCGCGCTGATGAGCCCGTATGTGGATTCCCGTAGCGCTGCATCGACCGGGCGAACAGCGTGAAAACAGCGCAGCGAGCGCTGTGGCGGATTGGCTGCCGGCACACAGGACGGCCAACCGCGCGGAATAGGTGGCTTGCTCAATGCGAGACAGCGGATATGCGCCGAAGTTCGCAAGGCGCTCGGCGCCCAATAAGACAAAAGCCACCGGGCATTGCCACGGTGGCTTTTCAGGAGGCGCTATCGATTAGATGGCGGCCCGGCGGATCAGCGGCGTGCGGCTGCCGCCACTTCGTCGGGGCGCAGGCTCGAGGCCAGCTTGTCCAGCACGCCGTTGACATACTTGTGGCCGTCGATGCCGCCAAACGACTTGGTCAGCTCGACCGCCTCGTTGATGACGACGCGGTAGGGGATTTCCGGATGGTTCTTCAGCTCGTAGGCGCCCAGCAGCAGCACCGCATGTTCGATCGGCGACAGCTCGGTCACGCCGCGGTCGATCAGCGGCGCGATGGCTTCGCGCAGTTCCACCGAGGTGGCGATGGTGCCGTTCAGCAGTTCGCCGAAGAACTCGCCGTCGGCCTTGTCGAAACCGTGCGCGCCGCGGATGTTGGTGGCGACCGTGCGGGCCGGTTCATTGTTCAGCAGCCATTGGTACAGGCCCTGCAGCGCGAACTCGCGCGCGCGGTGGCGCGGCGTACGGTTCTTGCTCGGGTTGGCGTGCGTGGTTTTATCGGTCATGTGGTTCTCTTCCTTCCTTATTTTTAGAGCGCTTGACAATCCCTCAGGGCAAGGCGCATCGTCGAAGACAGTACGCCAGTACGGCGAGACGATGCAACGCCGCCATGGGGGAATTGTCAGGCGCTCTTATTCTTCTTCAGCCTGCAGCTCTTCCAGGGCAAACAGCAGGTTCGACATCTCGACCGCGACGCGGGCCGCGTCGGCGCCCTTCTCGGCCATGCGGACCTCGGCCTGCTCGTCGTTTTCGGTGGTGAGGATGGCGTTGGCGATCGGCATGCCGTAGTCCAGGCCGATGCGGGTGATGCCCGCGCCGGATTCGTTCGACACCAGTTCGAAGTGGTAGGTCTCGCCGCGGATCACCGCGCCCAGCGCGACCAGCGCGTCGAACTGCTGGGTCTCGGCCATCTTCTGCAGCGCCAGCGGCACTTCCAGCGCACCCGGGACCGTGACGTGGAGGATGTCCTCGTCGGCGACGCCCAGGCGCTTCAGCTCGGCCAGGCAGGACGACAGCAGGCCGTGGCCGATGTCGGCGTTGAATCGCGCTTGCACGATGCCGATGCGCAGGCCTTCGCCCGCCAGGTTGCTTTCATAGGTTGGTACCGTCATGGCTGGCCTCTTCTTTTCCGTAGTATGTATATATTAGTGTGGTTTCGTCACGGGACGTCGTACCGGACCCGTCACGCGGCCGGCTGCGGCAGGTAGCCGGTGACTTCCAGGTCGAAACCGGTCATCGACGGCATCTTGCGCGGGTTGGCCAGCAACTGCATCTTGCCGACACCGAGGTTGCGCAGGATCTGGGCGCCGATGCCGTAGGTACGCAGGTCCATCGATGCCGCACGGCTGCTGCGCGGGCCGGTGTCGCGCGGTGCGAACTGGGCGAACAGCTGGTCGGCGGTCTCGCCGCAGTTCAGCAGCACGATGGCGCCGCAGTCGCCCGCCTTCACCGTCTTCATGGCAGAGGCCAGGTCCCACGAGTGGGTCGAGGCGCAGTTGCCGAGCACGTCCAGGATCGAGACCGGCTGGTGCACGCGCACCAGGGCCTCCTTGTCGCGCGACAGCTCGCCGTGCACCAGGGCCAGGTGGGCCTCGCCGCTCGGCTTGTCGCGGTAGGCGACCAGCTTGAACTCGCCGTAGGGGGTGGTCAGCTGGCGCTCGGCCACGCGCTCGACCAGGCTTTCGTTCTGGCTGCGGTAGTGGATCAGGTCGGCGATGGTGCCGATCTTCAGCTTGTGCTCGCGGGCGAATTCGATCAGGTCCGGCAGGCGCGCCATAGTGCCGTCTTCCTTGATGATCTCGCAGATCACCGAGGCCGGGGTCAGGCCGGCCATCTCGGTCAGGTCGCAGCCGGCTTCGGTATGGCCGGCGCGCATCAGGACGCCGCCCTTCTGGGCACGCAGCGGGAAGATGTGGCCCGGCTGGACCAGGTCGTCCGGGGTCGTACCCTTGTTCACGGCCACCTGGATGGTGCGCGCGCGGTCGGCTGCGGAAATGCCGGTGGTCACGCCCTCGGCCGCCTCGATCGACACGGTGAAGTTGGTGCCGAAGGAGGTCCCGTTCTTGCTGGTCATCATCGGCAGCGCCAGTTCGTCGCAGCGCTCCTCGGTCAGCGTCAGGCAGACCAGGCCGCGCGCATGGCGGATCATGAAGTTGATCGCTTCCGGAGTGACGAAGTCGGCGGCAAGCACCAGGTCGCCCTCGTTCTCGCGGTCTTCTTCGTCGACAAGAATAACCATGCGCCCTGCGCGCAGTTCGGCAACGATTTCCTCGGTGCTGGAGATAGACATACGGGTTCCTTGAAACGGGGATTTTGCGTAATCCGCTATTTTAAAGGATTTACCGCTGTTCAACCGCCTTCGGCTTGCCTTTCGGCTGAGCCAAGCAGGAATCCGCACCCAGCACAATGCTGCGAAGACGTCAACCGCCGTTGCCTCAAGGCAACAAAATGCACAGGGTGTGCATGGATTCAGACAAAATTGCTAAGCTGTAGTTTCCTGCACGCAACAACCTAGCGTGCCCACGCATGACTCGATTATGATAAATATATCGCGCCCGGGCGTGTCATCGGGTTTTTTGCCCAGTGATTCCCGGCAAATTTCTGGAGTTGTCATGGCGGTCCTTCCGCGTTCGTTCAGTCGCTGTCCCCTTTCCCCGGAAAGGCGGGACTGAATGGCCACGATCCTGATCGTCGACGACCGGCCGAGCAACCGCGCCTTCCTGCGGGCGCTGCTCGGTTTTACCGAGCACCGGCTGCTGGAAGCCGAGGACGGCGCCCGCGCGCTGGCGCTGGCGCGCGCGCAACGCCCCGACCTGGTCATCACCGACCTGCTCATGCCGGTGATGGACGGTTACGAACTGGTGCAGCAACTGCGCGGCGACGCCGACCTGCGCGGCGTCCGCGTGATCTTCTTTTCGGCCGTGTATGCGGAACGCGAGACGCGGGCGATGGCAGAGCGCTGCGGCGTCGCCACCGTGCTGCCCAAGCCGGCCGACCCGCAGCAGATCCTCGACGCCATCCAGGCCGAGCTCGGCATGCTGCATGATGCCGCGCCGCCGGCGGTGCCGGAGCCCCCCCGGGAAGCCGAGCGCGCCCTCCCTTTCGACCTCGGCGCCCGCCTGGCCGAGCTGGAACGCATGTGCCTGGCCCTGATCGGCGAGCGTCGCGTCGAGACCCTGGCCGCATCCTTCCTCGACGCCGCGCGGCGCGTGCTGCATGCCGACTTTGCCGCCCTGTGCCTGCTCGACCGGGGCGAGCGCAGCGTGCGCCACCTCGACACCTGGGTTCTCGACCCCACCCTGCTGGCCGCGCACGCCCTGGACGAAGGCCGGCTGCCCGGCATGCTGCTGCGCGCCCGCGCGCCGCTGCGCCTGTCCGAGGGCGATCCGCTGCTGGGCGGCATGCCGTCCTGCCATCCGGCCATGGGCAGCTTTCTCGGCCTGCGGGTGCACGACCTGCAGCACCCGCATGGCTGGCTGTACTGCGCGCGCCGTCCCGGCGCCCCCAGCTTCACCGACGAGGAAGAGCGCTGGGCCACGGCGCTGGCCGCCCAGCTGGCGGTGGCCTACGAAAACCTGAACCTGTACGACGTGGTCCAGCGCCACGCCGCCCAATTGCAGCTGGAAGCGCTGGCGCGCGCCGACGCCGACAAGGCCCTGCGCGAGAGCGAGCACCGGCTCGAACTGGCGCGCCAGGTGTTCGACAGCACCCAGGAAGGCATCATGATGACCGACGCCGACGCCAGGATCGTCGCGGTCAATCCGGCCTTCGAGCAGATCACGGGCTTTCGCGAATCCGAGGTGCTCGACGAAACCCCGCGCATCCTGCGCTCGGGACGGCACGATGCCGGCTTCTACCGCGACATGTGGCACTGCCTGGAACACGAAGGCCAGTGGCGCGGCGAGATCTGGAACCGCCGCAAGAACGGCGAGGTCTACCCGGCACGCACCAGCATCAGCGCGGTGCGCGACGAAGCCGGCAAGCTGACCGCCTACGTGGCGGTATCGACCGACCTGTCGGCCCTGAAGGCGGCGCACCACCAGCTCGACTTCCTGGCCAACCACGACGCGCTCACGCTGCTGCCGAACCGCTCGCTGTTCAACGACCGCCTGCAGCAGGCCATGGCGGCGGCGCGCCAGGGCGACGGCCAACTGGCGCTGCTGCTGTTTAACGTCGACCGCCTCTCGCGCATCAACGACAGCCTCGGGCACGCGGCGGGCGACGCCGTGCTGCGCGAAGTGGCGCGCCGGGTCGGCGCCATCGCCGGCCCCACCGATACCCTGGCGCGCCTGTCGGGCGACGAGTTCGTCCTGCTGCTCACCAGCTGCCGCGACACCGAGGACATCATCCTGGCCGCGCGCCGCCTGATCGACGCCATCGCCCAGCCGCATTCGGTGGGCGGGCACGACGTGGTGGTCACCGGCAGCGTCGGCATCAGCATCTTCCCGCGCGACGGCAGCGCGCCCGGCGACCTGCTCAAGGCGGCCGACGCGGCGCTGAGCGAGATGAAGAACGCCGGCCGCAACGGCTTCCGCTTCTTCAAGGGCGAGATGAACGCCCAGGCGCTGCGCTGGCTGGCGCTGGAGACGCGCCTGCGGCGCGCCATCGAGCGCGACGAGCTGGCCCTGCACTACCAGCCGCAGGTCTCGCGCATCGACGGCGCCGTGGTCGGGATGGAAGCCCTGCTGCGCTGGCGCAGCGCCGAGATCGGGGCGGTGCCGCCGGGCGACTTCATCCCGCTCGCCGAGGATACCGGCCTGATCCACCCGATCGGCGAGTGGGTGATCCGCCAGGCCTGCTTCCAGAACAAGGCCTGGCAAAACGCCGGCCTGCCGCCGGTGCGGGTGGCCGTCAACGTCTCGGCCACCCAGTTCAAGGCCGGCTCGGTGAGCGCGATCGTGCGCAAGGCCCTGCTCGAGAGCGGCCTGGCGCCGCGCTACCTGGAGGTGGAGCTGACCGAAAGCGTGATGCTGGGCGACAGCGCCGTGGCCGAGGCCGAGATGGCCGAGCTGCGCGAAATGGGCGTGTCCTTGTCGCTGGACGATTTCGGCACCGGCTACTCCTCGCTCGGCTACCTGTCGCGCTTCCCGCTCGACAAGCTGAAGATCGACCAGAATTTTGTCCGCAACATCACGGTGGAGCAGCGCAGCGCGGCGATCGCCCAGGCCACCATCGCGCTGGCCCAGGGCCTGTCGCTGTCGGTCGTGGCCGAAGGCGTGGAAACGGTCGGCCAGCGCGACTTCCTCGGCCTGATCGGCTGCGACGTAATGCAGGGCTACCTGTACAGCCGCCCGGTGCCGGCCCACGAGATGGCCCGCATACTGGCCAAGGGGCACGTCGCAATTTGACATGCCGCAGTTTTGACATGCCGCAGTTTTGACATGCCGCAGTTTTGACATGCATATACAAGAGCGCAACAGTGCCGCCCGGCGCGCGCGGTAGAATGCATGCTCGTCCTCATGATTGGATCCTGAATGAGCAAGAATTTCGTGCGCGGCCTGTGCTTGGCCGCGCTGCTGTGCGCGCAGGTGCTGGCGGTCGCGCCGCATGCCGCCGCGAAGCCCGCCACGGCGCTTGCCGGCGCGAAGGCTGCGCCCCGGAACCTCGCGCCACTGCGCCTGGACGCCGCCATTCCGGTCGGCCCGCAGGTCAAGGTCGGCAAGCTTGCCAACGGCCTGACCTACTATATCCAGCGCAACGCCCGCCCCGAACGCAAGCTCGAGCTGCGCCTGGTCGTCAAGGCCGGCTCCATCCTCGAAGACGAAGACCAGCGCGGCCTGGCCCACTTCGTCGAGCACATGGCCTTCAATGGCTCCACCAACTTCCGCAAGCATGAGCTGGTCTCCTACCTGCAGTCGATCGGCGTCGGCTTCGGCGCCGACCTGAACGCCTACACCTCCTTCGACGAGACCGTCTACATCCTGCCAATCCCGACCGATAACCCGCAACACGTGTCCAGGGCCTTCCAGGTGCTCGAAGACTGGGCCCACGGCCTCGACCTGGCCCCGGAGGCCATCGACAAGGAACGCGGCATCGTGCTCGAAGAGCTACGCCTCGGCAAGGGCGCCTCGGACCGCATGGGCAAGCAGATCATGCCGGCGATCTTCAACGGCTCCAGGTATGCCGAGCGCCTGCCGATCGGCACCGAAGAGGTGCTGCGCAACTTCAAGCCCGACGCCCTGCAGCGCTTCTACCGCGACTGGTACCGTCCCGACCTGATGGCGGTGGTGGTGGTCGGCGACATCGACCCGGCCCAGGCCGAAAAACTCGTCAAGCAGCATTTCGCGCACCTGGAAAACCCGAAGCCGGCGCGTCCGCGCCCCTATGCCGAGATCCCGGCGCGCCAGGCCACCGAGGCCCTGGTGGTGACCGACCCCGAAGCGACCGGCAACGCGGTGCTGATCCGCTACCCGGTGCAGCCGGTGCACGAAGCCGGCACCATCCGCGCCTACCGCGACGACCTCGTGCAAAGCCTGTTCTCGGCCATGCTCAACCAGCGCCTGCAGGAACTGGCGCAACTGCCCGAGCCGCCTTTCATGGGCGCCAGCAGCTCGCTCGGCAAGCTGACCCCGCGCTACCGCTCCTACAATGCCTCGGCCGCGCTGGGACCGCGCGGCGCCGAAGCCGCCCTCACCGCCCTGGTCGCCGAAAACGAGCGCGCACGCCGCTTCGGCTTCGGTGCGGGCGAACTCGAGCGGGTCAAGAAGAACCTGATGCGCACCTACGAACAGGCCTGGAACGAGCGCGCCAAGAGCGATTCGGGCACCTATGCCGCCGAGTACATCCGCAATTTCCTGCAGCAGGAAGCGATTCCCGGCATCGACACCGAATACCGCTACGTCAAGGAACTGGTGCCCGGCATCACGCTCGACGAACTGAACGCCTATGCGCGCCGCACCATCCCCGCCGATTCCGGCAAGCTGGTGCTGTACACGGGCGTGAGCCGCCCGGAGACGCCGCAGGGCCAACAGCTGCTGGCGGCCGTGGCCGCGGCCCAGCGCGCCGACCTGCAGCCGCACGACGAGAAGGCGGTGGCGGCGCGCCTGATGGAGCGCCCGCCCAAGCCCGGCAGCATCGTGGCCGAATCGCACGACAAGGCGCTCGGCCTGACCCACCTGACGCTGTCGAACGGCGTCAAGGTGATCCTCAAGCCGACCGACTTCCGCAACGACCAGGTGATGATGAGCGCCGCGCGCTTCGGCGGCCAGAGCCTGTTCGGCGACCAGGACATCCTGAACGCGCGCTTCGCCAACGCCATCGTGGCCAGCATGGGCGTGCAAGACTTCACCCCGCTCGACATGCGCAAGATCCTGGCCGGCAAGGCGGCGCAGGTGAACGTCGGCCTGGCCAACTACACCGACGTGGTGGTGGGCGCGTCCGGCGCCACCGACATCGAGACCATGCTGCAGCTGACCTGGCTGAAGTTCAACGGCGTGCGGCGCGACGAGGACCTGTTCCGCTCCTACGTCGGCAAGCAGGCCGAACTGGCGCGCAACCAGACCGCCCAGCCGGGCGCGCGCTTCGGCGACGCGGTCATGTCCGCGCTGTACAACAACCACCCGAGGGCGCCGCGCACCCTGAAGGCCGAAGAATACGAGCAGATCGACCTCGACCGCAGCATCGAGATCTTCCGCCAGCGCTTCTCCTCCGCCCGCGACCTGACCTTCATCCTGGTGGGCAGTTTCGATGCGGCCGCCATCAAGCCGCTGCTGGCGACCTACCTCGGCAGCCTGCCGACGCCCGAGCTCACCGTGGCCTACCGCGACGTCGGCCTGCGCCCGGCGCAGGGCGTGGTCAAGCGCGAGGTGCGCAGCGGCACCGAGCCGAAGAGCACGATCTCGCTGAGCTTCACCGGCGCGGCCGAGTTCAGCGAAGCCGAACAGCTGCGCCTGTCGGCCCTGCTCGAGGTGGTCAACCTGCGCATCATCGACGTGCTGCGCGAGAAAATGTCCCTGATCTACGGCGGCGGCGCTTCTGGCGTACTGAGCAAGATCCCCTACGGGAACTATTCGATCGGCGTAACCCTGCCCACCGGGCCGGAAAACGTGGACAAGGTGATCGCCGCGACCTTCGCCGAGATCGAGAAGCTGCAGCAGGACGGGCCGGCCGCGGCCGACCTGGACAAGGTCAAGAGCAACTGGATCCAGAACCACCGCCGCTCGCTGCGCGAGAACGGCTACTGGCTGGGGCACCTGCAGACGGCGCTGAGCGAAGGGACGGACCCGGGCTCGATCCTGCAGGTGGAACAACAGGTGCAGGCGCTGTCGGCCGAGGACATCCGCACGGCGGCGCGGCGCTACTTCAACGCGCAGAACTACGTGCAGGTGGTGCTCAATCCAGAGGCGCCGGCGGCGACCGCCGTGGCGGCATCCAGCAGCAAACACACCGCGTCGGGCGGTTGATCTCGTAGGCGTGGTCCAGTGCAGTGGACTGGACCACGCTTCGCCGACCGCGGGTCCACTCCTGCGGCAAGTGTGGCTACTCCGGTTCAGGCGCAATGCGCGGCCGGCCGAGCCGGCCACCCTGGCAATTATTTTTGCGCGGACAACATCCGCTCCACGTAGCGCGCAATCAGGTCGATCTCCAGGTTCACCTTCGAACCGGCCCGCAGGTGCTTCAGGGTCGTGACCTCGATCGTGTGCGGAATCAGGTTGATCGAGAAGCGGCAGACCTTGGCGCCTGCCACGGCGAGATCCTCGACCCGGTTCACGGTCAGCGACACGCCGTTGACCACCACCGAACCTTTATAGGCCAGGAACTTGGCCAGTTCCCACGGCGCGTCGATCACCAGCTCGCGCGACTCCCCGACCGGCTCGAAGCTGTGCACCACGCCCAGCCCGTCCACGTGCCCGGACACCAGGTGGCCGCCCAGGCGTTCGGCCAGGGTCAGCGCCTTTTCCAGGTTGACCTCGCCCGGAGTTTCCAGCCCGGCGGTCTTGTTCAGGCTCTCGCGCGAGACGTCCACGGTGAAGCTCTTGTCGGTCTTGGCCACCACGGTCATGCAGGCGCCGTTGATGGCGATCGAGTCGCCCAGCGCGACGTCCGCCAGGGGCAGCGGGCCGGCGTCGATGTCGAGGCGCACGCCCGCAAAACTGCCGCCTTCGAGCGGCTTGACCGACGTGATATTGCCGACTGCGGCGACGATTCCAGTAAACATGTGAATTTATTCCTAGGTAGTGATTTCAGTATGCGTGGGCGCAAAGCGGGCCAGGATGCGGATGTCCTCGCCGACCCGCGCCAGGTCGTGGAAGCGCAGGCGGTGCTGGTCGGCCAGGCGCGCCAGCGGCGGCAGCGCGAACATGCCCTGCCCCGGTCCGATCAGGCTGGGCGCCAGGTAGACCAGCAGTTCGTCGACGCAGCCCTCGCGCAGCATCGATGCGTTCAGTTTCGACCCGGCTTCGACGTGCACTTCGTTGATCTCGCGCCGGCCGAGTTCGCGCATCAGCGCCGGCAGGTCGACCTTGCCTTGCGGGTTGGCCAGCATGATGACTTCATGGCCGGCCGCGCGCAGCGCCGCCGCTTTCTCCGGCTGCTCTGCGGCGGCCACGACCCAGCACGGCTCGCCCTGCAGGATGCGCGCCCCAAGGTCGATCTCGAGGCGGCTGTCGACGATCACGCGCCGCGGCGGCAATGGCGTGTCGATACCGCGCACCGTCAGTTGCGGATCGTCGGCCTTGACGGTGCCGATGCCGGTGACGATGGCCTGGGCGCGGGCACGCCAGGCATGGCCGTCGGCACGGGCGTCCGGCCCGGTGATCCACTGGCTCTCGCCGCTTGCCAGCGCGCTGGCGCCGTCCAGGCTGGCGGCCACCTTCAGGCGCACCCAGGGCAGGCCGCGCCGCATGCGCGAGAAGAAGCCGATGTTCAGCTCATGGGCCTGGTCGGCCAGCAGGCCCGCGCTGACCGCGATGCCCGCCGCCTCCAGCTGGGCCAGGCCGCGGCCCGCCACCAGCGGATTCGGGTCGGTCATGGCCGCCACCACGCGCCCCAGTCCGGCCTGCACCAGCGCATTCGAGCAGGGCGGCGTGCGCCCATGGTGGCTGCACGGCTCCAGCGTTACGTAGGCGGTGGCGCCGCGCACGTCATGGCCGCGTTGCGCCGCGTCGCGCAGCGCCTGGATCTCGGCATGGGCCTGTCCGGCGGGCTGGGTGTGGCCGGCGCCGATCACGCGGCCGTCGCACACGATCACGCAGCCGATACGCGGATTCGGCGCCGTGATGTACATGCCTTTCGCGGCCCAGGCCAGGGCCAGCGCCATGCCGTCGGTGTCGTCGAGAATCTGTGCTCTGTCGTTTGCCAAAGTGTTTCGTTCCGCTGTCGAGGTGCTTACTGCGGCGCCCCCGGGCCGTCGCAGCCATTGTCGCGCGCCGGATTGCAGATCCGCACACGCCCGAGCATGTTGATTTTAATACGGCGGACCTGCCCGCCGTGGAACAGCGAGAGCGTGCCGAGCCGCGCCGCGCTGCTGTTGGTGTCGCTGCAGCTGCGCCCGGCGCCATTGTAGGCGATGTACTGCGGCGGCGCAGACTGGGTGAAGGAAAAGTCGACCCGCAGGCCCGGCGGCAGCGGACCGTGCACGGCCAGCAGCTCGTCTGGCGCGCCCGGCTGGCGGTCGCCGTCGCGGTCGATGAAGACGGTCCAGCCCTGGGTCCAATCGGCCCCAAGCGGGTCGCGCGGCGCCAGCTTGACCTGCTCTCCCCGCGCGATGGCCTGGGCCCGGGTGGCCGCGATGGCGTCCAGCAGTTCGCCGGACGCGGCCTTCAGCTGCTGGCCGGCGACCAGCGCATGCAGGTCCGGCGCCGCGACCGCATAGGCCACGGAGGCGATCGCCAGCACCACGGCGAGCTCGGCCAGCGTGGCGCCCCGGCAGCGCGGACGCTTCATCGGCGCCCCCTCATGGCCAGCAGCGCGCGCCGCTGCCGCTGGCGCCCTGCGCGCCGGTGCTGGCGAGCGTGAGGGTGCCGCAGTCCGGATCGCTGAAGCGGGCGTCGACCTTCGGCGTTCCCGGCCGGGCGCGCAGTTCGATGCACTGGCTGATCTCCTGGCCGTCGCAGGCCTGGGCGTCGAGCTCGTAGGCGCTGTCTTCGGGACGCGCGCCGACCCACCAGCGAAACTGCTCGCCGTCCGCGTCGCTGGCCGAGGCGGAGAATGCCGCGTAGGTATGGTGCAGCGCGCGGTACTGTTCCTGGCGCTGCATGGCCTCGACCAGCGCCAGCTGGGCCTCGACGCGGCGGCTCTTGACCACGTGGCGCGCATACCCCGGGTAGGCCACCGCCGCCAGGATGGCCACGATCGCCAGCACCACCAGCATCTCGACCAGGGTGAATCCGTCTTGTCTCGTCATTGCCGCTCCGCCTTTGCCGACGCGCCCGCTGCCGCTGCCGCCACCGCCTCGTGCCAATTGCCGATTTCGCGCCAGCCGACGCGCATGCCCGGCCCGCCCGGCGTGTCCGGCGCGGGCGCCAGCCCGGGGACCGGGGATTGCGCCGCTGCGCTTGCCGCTCCGGACGGTTCGGCCGGTCCGGCCGGTCCGGCCGCGCCGGGTGCGAGCAGCTTGCGGTAATAGGCCTGCACCGCCACCTGGGTGGTCGCCACGCTGCCGAAGCCGAGCGCGGTCACCCGGTACAGCAGGCTTCCCTGCGCGGCCGGCATGCGTTCGATGAGATAGCGCGGCGCACTGGCTGCGAGCGCAGATTCTCCTGTCGGGATGCGGGTGCCGGTGAAAGTCCCGAGCGCGACCGCCGGCCCTGCTTCGTCCGCCAGTGCGACGAAGATGTCGCCGGCGTCCAGCGCATGCGCACACAGGCCCTCGTAGGGTGCGCCGCCATGGCAGCCGGCGGCGAATGCGTCCGCGGTGGCGCCGGCCAGCGCCGCGGCGCGCGCCGAGGCCGGGTCGGCCCCGCCCTCGATGTCGTGCTCGGCATCCACCAGCGCCGCCATGGCGCCGCTCAGGGCCAGCAGCCGGTCGCGCTCATGGCCCGCGGCACGGGCGCCGCTGGTGGCCGTGCGCGCGCCGGCGATGCTGGTCGCCAGCACCGCCAGCATCAGCAGCAGAGCGGCCAGCAGCGCGACGCCGCACTGCCGCGCCGGTGGCCTTGACTGCCGGGTCGGGGTCTTCATGCTGGCCCTCAGCGGCTGCGCGCCGGCAGCGCGATCGTGGTGCCGAACACCTTGCGGTAGCGCGGCGCATCCGCGCCCGACAAGGCGTCTTCGCCCAGGCGCGTGCCGGCATCGTCGCCGCCCGCCAGCGCGCCGTAGTCGCCCCCGAACAGGTCGTAGACGGCATCGCGTGCGCCGGCCAGGCTGCTGGCCGGTCCGTGCAGCAGCAGCGCCACCCGCACGCTCGCCACCTGCTTCCAGTGCGTGCGCCGGCGCAGGTCGGCTTCGCGCTCGGCCGCGCTGGCGCCGGCCAGCGCCAGCGCGGCATCCAGCTCGGCCAGCGCGGTGGCGTTCACGTAGCGCTCGGGCGCGCCGTCGGCGTCGCCGTCGAGCCCATACAACACCTGGAAGCCGTCGACCGCGCCCACCACGGCGTCGGCCGACCAGGCGCCGGCGCCGCGGTACTTGCAGCGCAGCTCGGACTCGCCCTGCGCATTGCGGGCCACGTAGAAGATGCTCCAGCCCTCTTCGTTGCGGTGCACGCTGAAGCCGGCGCAGTCGAGCGTGGTGCCGTCGCCGTTGGGCGGCGCGCCGGTGCCCGGAAAGCGCACCGCCAGCACGTCGCTGCCGTTGACGGCGTTCGCGCCGCTGGCGCCGTCGATTCCGAAGCCGGCCTTGCTGACGCTGTGCGCATCGAGGCCGGCCAGGCGCGCAGGCGCCGCCGGATCGGGGCCGCCGCCGTTACCCTCCCAGTCGGCTGCGGCGGACTGCCTGACCGCACGGGCGATCGCTTCCAGCGCGTAGCGTCCGGCCTCGTCCATCGCCGCCGTTTCCGCCTGCGAGGCGAAAGCGCGGTTGGCCCAGATGAACAGGCTGGCGGCGGCCAGCAGCACGCCCAGGCCGATCGTCATCGCGACCAGCAGCGCGGCGATCGTCATGCCGCGCTGGCGCAGCATAGGGATACTCATCGGATCACCCCGACATAGCCGGGGGCGTCGCCGGTGCCCTGCCAGCCCAGCTTGACGACCGGCAGCGCGCCGGCAGCGCCGTCGCAATGCCAGCGATAGCGCCTGGCGCCGCCGTCCCAGGGCGCGCCGTCGCGGCACACGGCGATGCGGCCGCGCGGGAAGTGCGCGTGGACAGCCTGGCGGATCTCGTGCAGGTCGAACTCGGCCAGTTGGGACGGCGAGCAGCCGGCGCTGCCGAAGCAGTGCGCGTCGGACGCGGGCGCGCCCTCTGCAGCATCGTAGGCGAAGGCCAGATAGGGATTGGCGCCGTCGGGCAAGCCGGCGACCGCGGGATTGACCTGCATGCGCGCGCCCAGTGCGGCCGCCAGCTGGGCCGCCTCGGACATCAGCGCCGATTGCTGGCGGGTGCGCTCGGCGCTCAGCTGCGTGGCGCCCGCCCCGACGATGCCGACGGCCAGCACGAACAGCGCGACCAGCACTTCGACCAATGTGAATCCGTGCCAGCCTGCCTGCACTCGCTTGCGCACCATATTCCTCCCCTGTCGGCATCGAGAATCGGGCGGCGCCCCGATACGGACCGCCACCTGCGAGCTGCGAAGTTATCAGGCGAGCAAAGGCGAGCCGTGAGCTGGCGCAATCGTGTCCGGGGAACTGCTGGGATCGTGGGACGGCGCGATGGGCGCAGGCCTGCGGGACTTACTTAGAGAAAATTACTTGCGCGGGTGGCCCACTTCGGCCAGCGCTTCCTGGAACTCGGCCAAGTCCTCGAAGTTCTTGTAGACGGAGGCGAAGCGGATGTAGGCGATCTTGTCGAGCCGCTTGAGTTCCTGCATCACCAGTTCGCCGACATAGCCGGTGTCGACCTCGCGCCGGCCGCTGGTGAGAAGCTTTTCTTCGATGGTGGCGACCGCGGTGTCGATGGCTTCGGCCGCGACCGGGCGCTTCCTCAGCGCCAGCATCAGGCTGTCGCGCAGCTTGTTCGACGAGAATTCGGTGCGGCTGCCGTTCTTCTTGACGATGATCGGCATCGACAGTTCGATGCGCTCGTAGGTGGTGAAGCGCTTGTCGCACTTCGCGCAGCGCCGGCGCCGCCGGATGGCGTCCCCCTCCTCGGACACGCGGGTGTCGAGGACCTGGGTATCTTCGTGCTGGCAGAACGGACATTTCATGGCGCCGGATGCTTCAAAATGGGCCGCACAAGAACATGCGCTGCGCGGCCCAGGGTTGCTTCTTACTTGGCGTAGACCGGGTACTTGTCGGTCAGCTGCTTCACTTCCGCCTTGACGCGCTCGATGGTCGCGGCGTCGTGCGGGTTGTCCAGCACGTCGGCGATCAGGTGGCCCACCTTGACCGCGTCTTCTTCCTTGAAGCCGCGGGTGGTGAAGGCCGGGCTGCCCAGGCGGATGCCCGAGGTGACGAAGGGCTTCTGCGGGTCGTTCGGGATGCCGTTCTTGTTGCAGGTCATGTGGGCCTGGCCGAGGACCGCTTCGGCTTCCTTGCCGGTGAGGCCTTTCGAACGCAGATCGACCAGCATCACGTGCGACTCGGTGCGGCCCGACACGATGCGCAGGCCGCGCTCGGTCAGGGTGTTGGCCAGCGCGGCGGCGTTCTTGACCACCTGCTTCTGGTATTCCTTGAACTCGGGCGACAGCGCTTCCTTGAAGGCGACTGCCTTGCCGGCGATCACGTGCATCAGCGGACCGCCCTGGATGCCCGGGAAGATCGCGGAATTGATCTGCTTCTCGTATTCGGCCTTCATCAGGATGATGCCGCCGCGCGGGCCGCGCAGCGACTTGTGCGTGGTCGAGGTGACGAAGTCGGCGTGCGGCACCGGGTTCGGGTATTCGCCGGCGGCGATCAGGCCGGCGTAGTGGGCCATGTCGACCATGAAGTAGGCGCCGACTTCCTTGGCGATTTTTGCGAAGCGCTCGAAGTCGATGCGCAGCGCGAAAGCGGACGCGCCGGCGATGATCATCTTCGGCTTGTGCTCGCGCGCCAGGCGTTCCATGGCCTCGTAATCGATGTCTTCCTGCTCGGTCAGGCCGTAGGAAACGACGTTGAACCATTTGCCGGACATGTTCAGGGCCATGCCGTGGGTCAGGTGGCCGCCTTCGGCCAGCGACATGCCCATGATGGTGTCGCCAGGTTTCAGCATGGCGAAGAACACGCCCTGGTTGGCCTGCGAGCCCGAGTTCGGCTGCACGTTGGCGGCTTCCGCGCCGAACAGCTGCTTCAGGCGGTCGATCGCCAGCTGCTCGGCGACGTCGACGTATTCGCAGCCGCCGTAGTAGCGCTTGCCCGGGTAACCTTCGGCGTACTTGTTGGTCAGTTGCGAACCCTGCGCTTCCATCACCGCCGGCGAGGTGTAGTTCTCCGAAGCGATCAGTTCGATGTGATCTTGCTGGCGAACGTTTTCCTTCTGGATGGCATCCCACAGTTCCGGGTCGATATTGGCGAGCGTATGATCTTTGGCAAACATGTAAAACTCCAATCGAGAGAAATACCAGGCAACGGGCAGCGCGTAAGTGGCGGGACCGGCAGGCGCACAGGCAGCCCGCGATACGACACGTACCGTTGGTGGCTGCCCAGGCGAACGGCGAATGGCATCTCACGTTCCCCGGTGGGTGTCCACCTTTGCCGGGCGCGGCAAAGGAGCGCAGCGCACGGTGTTTCGCCAGTTACGTGAGACGTAAATTGAGAAGATTGTATGTGATCCGGGCCCCTTAGGGCAAGAAAAGTGCTGTCTGCTTTGCAAGCTCCCGGGCGCGCAATGCGGCGCCAGCAGGCTGGTAGCCATTTCGGCTACAATTTTCAGCTCCTCTGCTCTCCAGGACCCACCATGATCGTCTTCATCACCGGCGCTTCGGCCGGCTTCGGCGCCGCGATGGCGCGCATTTTCGTCCGCAACGGCCACCGCGCGATCCTGGCCGCGCGCCGCACCGAGCGTATCGCCGAACTGGCAAGCGAACTGGGCGAAGCTGCCCTGCCGGTCACGCTGGACGTTACCAGCCGCGCCTCGATCGAGGCCGCGCTGGCCGGACTGCCGGAAGGCTGGCGCGACATCGACGTGCTCATCAACAATGCCGGGCTGGCGCTGAACACCAAGCCGGCGCACGAAGTGCCGCTGGAAGACTGGGACACCATGATCGCCACCAACTGCCAGGGCCTGGTGACCATGACCCGCGCCGTACTGCCGGGCATGGTGGCGCGCGGCAGCGGCCTGGTGATCAACCTCGGCTCGGTGGCGGGCCACTACCCCTACCCGGGCGGCAACGTCTACGGCGCCACCAAGGCCTTCGTCGAGCAATTCACCTTGAACCTGCGCGCCGACCTGGTCGGCACCGGGGTGCGCGCCACCAACCTGGCGCCGGGCCTGTGCGGCGGCACCGAATTCTCCAACGTGCGCTTCAAGGGCGACGATGCGGCCGCCGCCAAGGTGTACGAAGGCACGGTGCCGCTCACGGCCGAGGACATCGCGAACACCGCCTACTGGATCGCCACCCTGCCGCCGCACGTCAACGTCAACAGCATCGAACTGATGCCGACCTGCCAGGGCTTCTCGCCTTTTTCCATCAAGCGCAGCTGATTCCCGGATGCGGCCGCAAGGCTGTCCGCCTCGACACTTTGTTGCCCTCATGTATCGAGCACTCAGCAATTGTGAGAAAGTGTTACAGTAATTGGCCTTTCGGCTATGTTTCACGTCTACTACTGCGCATCAACACTGCTTTTAGTAAAGGCACGCCCGAACCGATTCCCTCCTTACGTTCGTCAGCGTACATAAGGAGGAGAAAAATCGCGTAAAATGTTTCCTATTTTCATTTAATGGCAGGGGAAATGCCTTTAGCTTTTGACTGGACAGTCAGGGTCTATTACGAAGATACCGACGCCGGTGGCATCGTGTTTTACGCCAATTACCTGAAGTTCTTCGAACGTGCGCGCACCGAATGGCTGCGTGCGACCGGCGTCGGCCAGCAGGAATTGCTGGACACCGACGGCGCCGCCTTTGTCGTGAAGAGCGCTTCCCTCGACTACCATGCGCCGGCGCGCCTGGACGATGTGCTGACCATTCGCACGACGGTCGAAAAGCTCGGCCGCGCGTCGGTCCAGTTCGCCCAGCAGGCGTGGAAAGGCGATGTGCTGCTGACCAGCGCCAGCGTCAAGGTCGGCTGCGTCGATACCGCCACCATGCGCCCGCGTGCGCTCCCCGACCATGCTGCTGTTAAAATGCGCGCCGCATAAATACTGAAAATCAGACAACACATCCAGACCCGATGACCGCGACCCAAGACCTCTCTTTCATTCACCTGATCAGCAATGCCCACATCCTGGTGCAGCTGATCATGGCCCTGTTGCTGATCCTCTCGGTGGTGAGCTGGACCTATATCTTCCGCAAGGTGTTCGCCCTGCGCGCGGCGCGCGGCCAGACCGAGCATTTCGAGCGCAGCTTCTGGGCCGGCGGCAACCTGCACACCCTGCACCAGAGCGCCAGCGCACAGCGTGACCAGAGCGGTCCGCTGGCCCGCATCTTCGAAGCCGGCATGGGCGAATTCATCAAGGGCAAGCAGGCCGCCCGCGACGCCAACGACATGGGCCCGGTGCTGGACGGTTCGCGCCGCGCCATGCGCGCCGCCTTCCAGCGCGAACTCGACGCCCTCGACACTCACCTGAACTTCCTGGCCTCGGTCGGTTCGGTCTCGCCCTACATCGGCCTGCTCGGCACCGTATGGGGCATCATGAACGCCTTCCGCGGCCTGGCCAGCGTCCAGCAGGCAACGCTGGCGATCGTCGCCCCCGGCATCGCCGAAGCGCTGATCGCCACTGCGATCGGCCTGTTCGCGGCGATTCCTGCGGTGGTGGCGTACAACCGCTTCACCCACGACATCGACCGCCTGGCCATCCGCTTCGAGAGCTTCGTCGAGGAATTCTCGAACATCCTGCAGCGCCAGGCGCGCTGACCGGGGAGAACGAGGATGGCCTTTTCCAGCAGCAGCATGCGCGGCGGACGCAAGCGCAAATTCAAGTCCGAGATCAACGTCGTGCCCTACATCGACGTGATGCTGGTGCTGCTCATCATCTTCATGGCGGTGCCGGCCAACGAGGTGCCGAGCGTCGTCAATTTGCCCAGCGCCGAGAAGACCAGCTTGCCGCCGGATACCTATATCCGGGTCTCGGTCCAGTCCGACAACCGGCTGTCGATCGGTGTCGGCGGCAAGCAGAAGATCGCGCCGGAAGACGTGGCCGACCGCACCGCCCTGCTCGAGCGCCTGCGCGCCCTGCACGAAGAGCATCCGGACTATCCGGTCCTGATCGAGGGCGACCGCGACAGCAAATACGACGATGTGATCCAGCTGATCTCCGAAGCGAAGAAGATGGGTATCAACCGGGTGGGTCTCGCGACCAAATGACGAACAGATGTCAGCAATGAAGCCTGCCGCCGCCGGCGCGCCCTACCGCGTGCCGCCAGAACCGAGCCGCCTGCCTGCTTTCCTGCTGGCAGTGGCCGTGCACGCCGTCCTGCTCGGTTTCCTGTGGTTCGGCATCAGCTGGCAGAGCAACGAACCGGTTGCGGTCGAGGCCGAAGTGTGGGACATGTCGGTGCAGAGCGCCGCCGCGCCCGAACTGCCGCCGCCACCGCCGCCGAAGGTCGAGCCGCAGCCGGAACCC
Source organism: Massilia sp. X63 (assembly GCF_041023745.1). Taxonomy (NCBI): domain Bacteria; kingdom Pseudomonadati; phylum Pseudomonadota; class Betaproteobacteria; order Burkholderiales; family Oxalobacteraceae; genus Massilia; species Massilia sp. X63. The sequence goes on along the minus strand of NZ_JBFTEF010000001.1, from coordinate 83,833 downwards.
GAGCCCGCGCCGCCGCCGCGTCCGGTCGAGCCGCCGCCGGTGGAGCGCCCTGCCCCGACGCCGCCGCCGGACATCAACCTGCAGCGCGAGAAAGAGCGCAAGGAACAGGAAAAGCGCGAACTGGCCGAAAAGAAGGAGCTCGAGCAAAAGCGCAAGGAAGAGCAGCGCAAGCAGGAGCTCGCCGAACAGAAGAAGAAGGAGCGCGAGGAAGCCGAGCGCGAGAAGAAAGAGCTCGCCAAGAAGGAAGCGGACGACAAGAAGAAAGCCGACGAGAAGAAGAAAGCCGATAAGCTCGCTGCCGAGAAGGCCGCGAAGGAGAAAGCTGCCAAGGAAAAGGCCGAGGCCGCCAAGCTCGCGAAGATCGCGCAGGACGAGCTCAAGCGCATTTCCGGCGCCATGGGCACGAGCGGCTCGGCCGCGAAGTCGACCGCGCCGAAGGCCGATGCCGGCTACGTCGCCGCGATCACCGCCGCCATCAAGAGCGCCACCGCCTACGGCGGCAGCACCACGATGCCGGGCAATCCGAAGGCGGTGTTCAAGGTCGAGCAGCTGCCGACCGGCGAAATCATGTCGGTGCGCCTGGTGAAAAGCAGCGGTGTGCCCGAGTTTGACAGAGCAGTGGAAAATGGTATCAAAAAAGCATCGCCGCTTCCCAAGAAAAAGGACGGGACGGTGGAACGCACGCTCGACGTCAACTTCTCGATGAAAGACTACGACTGACCAGTTTCAGGAACAGATGATGAAAAAACTCCACTACCTGCTGTTTAGCGCGACCCTGCTGATGGGCACCAGCACAGCACAATTCGCCCAGGCCCAGATCAAGGTCGAGATCGCCGGTGTCGGCAGCAACCAGATCCCGGTTGCGGTGGCCGCCTTCGCCGACGAAGGCATCGCCCCCGCCGACGTGTCCGACATCATCCGCGCCGACCTCGAGCGCAGCGGCGTGTTCAAGGTGATCGACGCCGGCCAGACCATCAGCGACAGCGCCAACGTCGACCTGGCCGCGTTCCGGGCCAAGGGCGCCGACGCCCTGGTGGTGGGCAGCGTCAGCAAGCAACCGGACGGCCGCTTCGCGATCCGCTACAAGCTGCACGACACCGTCAAGGGCGCGCCGATCTCGCAGCTGGGCGGCGAAGTGCAGCCGCAGTTCACCCGCCTGCAGGCGCACCGCATCGCCGACGACGTCTACGAAAAGCTGACCGGCGTGCGCGGCATCTTCTCGACCCGCATCGCCTACGTCAAGGACACCGGCAAGCAGCACGCCCTGGTGGTGGCCGACGCCGACGGCGAGAACGAAATCGTGGCCGCCTTCGGCCGCGAGTCGATCATCTCGCCGGCCTGGTCGCCAGACGGCACCAAGGTCGCCTACGTCTCGCTGGAAGACCGCAAGCCGGTGGTCTACCTGCAGGACCTGCGCACCGGCAAGCGCAACGTGATCTCCAACGTCAAGGGCAACAACTCGGCGCCGGCCTGGTCGCCGAGCGGCGACCTGCTGGCCGTGGCTCTGTCGAAGGACGGCAATACCGAAATCTACACCGTCGGTGCGGACGGCAGCGGCCATCGCCGCCTGACCAACAACCCGGCGATCGACAGCGAGCCGCAGTTCTCGGCGGACGGCCAGACCATTTACTTCATGAGCGACCGCAGCGGCGGCCCGCAGATCTACAAGATGAGCGCCGCGGGCGGCAATGCCACCCGCGTGACCTTCAACGGCAACTACAACATCAGCCCGCGCGTGTCGCCTGACGGCAAGACCCTCGCCTGGATTTCCCAGCGCAACGGCAATTTCTCCCTTTATGCGATGGACCTGGCCAGCGGCCAGGAGCTGCGCCTGGCCGATGGGGCCACCGAACCGAGTTTTTCGCCGAATGGCAAGTACATCATGTATGCGATCAAGGGCGGCGGGCGTGCCTCGCTGGCCGTGGTCTCGGTAGATGGACGGGTCAAGCAGCGCTTGAGCACCAATGCGGGAAACATTCGGGAGCCCAGCTGGGGTCCCTTCATGAAGTAAATAGCAGTAAAACTTTAATAGACAAGGAGAAAAACCATGCGCAACTTCCAGAAATTGGCCCTCATCGCTTCGGCTGTCCTGCTGACCGCCTGCTCGTCGACCAAGCTGCAGGAAACCCCGGTCGTCGAAAAGACCCCGACCCCGGCACCGGTGGCCCAGGCCGAGCCTGAGCGCGTCATCCGCCCGGTGGAAACCGGCAACGTCGATCCGCTGAACGATCCGAAAGGCGTGCTGGCCAACCGCAGCGTCTACTTCGACTACGACAGCTTCGTCGTGCGCGAAGACGGCAAGCCGGTGGTTGCCAACCACTCGGCATACCTGACCAAGAACACCGGCCGTAAGGTCCTGATCCAGGGCAACACCGACGAACGCGGCGGCACCGAGTACAACCTGGCCCTGGGCCAGAAGCGTGCCGAAGCCGTCCGTCGTGCGATGGCCGCCCTGGGCGTGTCGGACGGCCAGATGGAAGCCGTCTCGCTGGGCGAAGAAAAGCCGAAGGCCATGGGCAGCAACGAAGAAGCCTGGGCCCAGAACCGCCGCGCCGACATCGTCTACCAGTAATCCTTCACGATCACGCCGACAGGTTTTAAGACTCGGCTGATTGACAACGGGGCGGACAGCAGTGCAGACTGCATCCGCCCCGTTTTTACTCTGCAACCGGAAAGAACTGACATGATCAAATTGTCCCCGTCCCGTCTTGCCTGCCTGATCCTGGCGGCCTGGCTGCCGCTGCAGGCGCAAGCCGGCCTGCTCGACGACGACGAAGCGCGCAAGGCCATCCTCGACCTGCGCGCCAAGGTCGATGCCATTGCCCGCGACCTGAACGCCCGCATCGAGACCAAGTCGGACAAGACCGTCCAGCTCGACATGCTGAACCAGCACGAGCAGACCATGCAGGAAATCGCGCGCCTGCGCGGCCAGATCGAAGTGCTGGCCAACCAGATCGCCCGCGCCCAGGAAGGCCAGAAGCAGCTGTACGCCGACCTCGACTCGCGCATCAAGAAGCTCGAGCCGCAGCAGGAAACCGTCGACGGCCAGAGCGCCTCGGTGCTGCCGGCCGAGAAAACCGCCTACGACAACGCGACCGCCCTGTTCCAGACCGGCGACTACAAGGGCGCGAGCGCGGCCCTGCAGGATTTCGTGCGCCGCTTCCCGGAATCGGCCTACGCCGCCAACGCCCAGTATTGGCTGGGCAACGCCTATTTCGCATTGGGCGACTACAAGAAGGCGATCGCGGCCCAGGAAGTCGTCACCACGACCTACGCCGGCAGCCCCAAGGTGCCGGACGCCATGCTGAACATCGGCAGCAGCTACGCCCTGCTGAAGGACAGCAAGAACGCCAAGAAGGCGCTGCAGCAGCTGGTGTCGAAGTATCCGGAGTCGAGCGCCGCCAGGACGGCCAAGGATCGCCTGGCTTCGCTGAAATGATCTTTCGGCGCGCCGCCCTGCCGGGCAGTATTTGACAGCGAGCGCGGCGCCCCCTATAATCTTGCTTCTTCGGGTCGTTAGCTCAGTTGGTAGAGCAGCGGACTTTTAATCCGTTGGTCGCTGGTTCGAGCCCAGCACGGCCTACCACGAATACGTAAAAAGCCCACGCATTTCGGTGCGTGGGCTTTTTGCATTGCAGTTCCAGCCTGACCGCGCCGGTCGAGCGCACCTGGCGCCGACCTTGTGCAACGGTCGGCGCCACGAGCGCCTGCGGGTCTTAAATCAGTGCTGCGATCGCCTCTCCCACCTCGGTCGTGCTGGCCGTGCCGCCCAGGTCGCGTGTGGTCGGCCCCTGCGCCAGCACCGTCTCGATGGCTTTCATGATGGCCGCGTTGGCCGCCTGGTAGCGCGCATCGCCGTTGCCGAGGAATTCCAGCATCATCGCGCCGGACCAGATCATGCCGATCGGATTGGCGATGTTCTTGCCGAAGATATCGGGCGCGGAACCGTGCACCGGTTCGAACAGCGAGGGGAAGCTGCGCTCCGGGTTCAGGTTCGCGGATGGCGCAATGCCGATGGTACCGGTGCAGGCCGGGCCGAGGTCGGACAGGATGTCACCGAACAGGTTGGACGCCACCACCACGTCGAAGCGCTCGGGCGACAGCACGAAGCGGGCGCACAGGATGTCGATATGGTACTTGTCCCACTTGACGTCGGCATACGAGGGCGCCATCGCCTCGACCCGCTGGTCCCAGTAGGGCATGCTGATCGAGATGCCGTTCGACTTGGTGGCCGAGGTCAGGTGCTTCTTCGGGCGGCTCTGCGCCAGCTCGAAGGCGTACTTCAGGATGCGGTCGGTGCCCTGGCGGCTGAAGATCGCATCCTGCACCACGAATTCGCGCTCGGTGCCTTCGAACATCTTTCCGCCCACGGACGAATATTCGCCTTCGGTGTTTTCGCGCACCACGTAGAAGTCGATGTCGCCGGGCTGCTTGTTGGCCAGCGGGCAAGGCACGCCGGGCATCAGGCGCACCGGACGCAGGTTGACGTACTGGTCGAACTCGCGGCGGAACTTGAGCAGCGAGCCCCACAGCGAGATGTGGTCGGGCACCAGGTCCGGCATGCCGGCGGCGCCGAAGTAGATGGCGTCGAAGCCTTCGAGCTGCTGGCGCCAGTCGTCCGGCATCATCTGGCCATGCTGCAGGTAGTACTGGCAGTTGGCCCAGTCCATCGTCGTGAACCCGATGTCGAGCCCGAACTTGCCGGCGGCGGCCTGCAGCACGCGCAGGCCTTCGGGCATGACTTCGTTGCCGATGCCGTCGCCGGCGATGACTGCGATATTGTGTTTCTTCATGATTGTTTGCTTTCAAATGAAAAGAGTCGAGCCGGCGCCAGTCAGAACTGATGCCGGATTCCGAGCATGACGCCGGTGCGCCTGGCATGCGCGACATCGGTGACGGGACCGCTGCCCCAGTATTCGGTCTCGCGCCCGACCGCACCGTCGTGACCGTCGTTCACGTCGGCCTCGAAGAACAGGCTGGTGCGCTTGGACAGCGCATAGTCGGCCACCATCGCGAACACGTCGGCGTGGCCGCTGCCCAGCCGGAGCGGGGTCGGCTGGAATTGCGTCGTCACGCCGGCGTTCTGGCCGTAGCGGTAGTAGGCGCCAGAGAGATGCAAGGCGGGCGTGAGCTGGTAGCCCAGCCCGACGAAGGACAGGGAAAAACGGGCGTCGCCGGCGCTTTCCTGGCGCCCCAGGCGCCCAGCGTAGGCAGTCGCCTTGCCGAAGGCATAGGACGCGCCGACGGCGTAGTTGCCCACGGTGTTGCCGCCCTCGGCGGCCGCGCGGCGCCGGTCGTAGGCGAGGCCGAGCGCCAGGCCGTCGCGCTGGTACAGGATGCCGCCGCCGAAGGTCGCGCCGCGCCCGGCGCCGCCGCCGGGCTGCTCCCCAGCCCCGTAGTCGAATTGCACGCTGAGCGGACCGCGCGTGTGCTTGTAGACCACGCTGTTGTCGATCCGGTAGCCCTGCATGAAGATGTCGCCACCCGAGTAGAACGGATCGGACCAGTAGTTGCCCCAGCCCTGGTCGAGCGGATTGAAGGTCCAGCCGACGTTGTTGACGGCGTGGTACTGGCGCCCGACGGTCAGGCTGCCCCAGGACCCGGCCAGGCCCACGTAGGCCTGCCTGCCGAACAGGATGCCGTACTCGGGCTTGCCGCTGTCCGTGCCGAAACCGCTCTCGAGCTGGAAGATGGCCTGGTTGCCGCCGCCCAGGTCTTCGGCGCCCTTGATGCCCAGGCGGCTGCCGCCGATGCCGCTGGCGGTCACTTCGGTTTGATCATTGTGCCGGCCGTCGATATCCGATGTGTACCTGAGCGCGCTGCTGATCACGCCATACATCGTCACAGCCGGATCGGCGGACGCCGGCAGCGCCACCAGCATGCCGGTGGCGAGCAAGGCCCCCGCGGCGGCGCCCTTCCACGTTCCTGGATCTTTCATCACTATCTCCTCCATGGCGACTCGGCCGGCATGGCCGGACCGGTCGCTTGTCTTGTGTTGTTCTGGAAAATTACAGGTCCAGCACCAGCTTTCCGGTCCTGGCGCGCGACACGCAGATCATCATGGTCTTCTGCGCGGCCTGTTCGGCATTGCTGAGGTACTGGTCGAGGTGTTCGGCTTCGCCCTCGAGGATCCGGGTCTCGCAGGTGCCGCATACGCCTTCGCGGCACAGGCATTCCACCTGGACGGTGCTGTCGCGCTCGATCGCCTTGAGGATCGATTCCCCGGCCCCGACCTCCACCACCTTGCCGGACTTCGCCAGCACGACGGTAAAGGCGCCGTCGTGCGCGGAAGCGGACGCCGCAAACTGTTCCCAGTGCACGCGTTCCGGCGCAAGGCCGGCGCCGCTTGCCGCGGCGCGTACCGCCTCGATCAGCCCGGCCGGGCCGCAGACGTACACATGCGCACCGTCGGCCAGGCCCGCCATCAGCGCGGCCAGGTCCAGCTGCTGGCCCAGGCTGTCGACGTAGCAGCGCACCGTACCGGAGGAATCCCGGGCCAGCTCCGCGATCTCCTGGCTGAACGCGCCGTGCTCCGGCGCGCGGAACGCGTAGTGCAGTTCGTGGCTGGCGCCGCGCCGGCGCAGCTCGTGCATCTGCGACATGAAGGGCGTGATGCCGATGCCCCCCGCGATCAGCACGTGGTGCTGGGCATGCTCCGACAGCGCGAACAGGTTGTTCGGAGGCGTGATGGCGAGGAGGTCGCCCTCCTTCACCTGGTCGTGCAGGAAGGCGGAACCGCCTTTCGACGGCGTCTCGCGGCGCACCCCGATCTGGTAGCTTTCCAGCTGCTCCGGAGAGCTCAGCAAGGAGTAGGCATTGCCGTAGCGCTGCGCGCCGTCACGCATCTGGACGATGACGTGGCTGCCTCCGGTAAAGGGCGGCAGCCTGGCGCCGTCGGCGGCGACCAGGGTAAAGCGCTTGATCAGCGGAGTGACGGCATCGACGCGCGCAACCCTGACCGGGATGGTCTGATATGAATTTTCCATTGGTACGATCTCTTCAAACCTCAGCTGCGCCTACACGGCCATGCAGAGATATTTCATTTCCATATAGTCTTCGATGCCGTAGCGCGAACCTTCGCGACCGAGCCCGGACTGCTTCACCCCGCCGAACGGCGCCACCTCGTTGGAGATCAGGCCGGTATTGATGCCGACCATGCCGTACTCGAGCTGTTCGGCCACGCGCCAGGCGCGGCCGATGTCGCGGCTGTAGAAATAGGCGGCGAGGCCGTAGATGGTGTCGTTGGCCATGCGGACGACCTCGTCCTCGCAGCGGAAGCGGACGATCGGCGACACGGGTCCGAACACCTCTTCGTCGAGGATGCGCATGCCGGGCACGACCTCGGTGAGCACGGTGGGCGCATAGAAACCCGGTCCGGCCGCGTGGGCGGCGCCGCCGACCGCCACGCGGGCGCCCTTGCCGACCGCATCGGCCACCAGTTCGGACACCTTGTCGGTGGCCTTGCCGTTGATGAGCGGACCGATCTCGCTGCCGGGTTCGAAGCCGTTGCCGACGCGGAGCTGCGCGACCCTGGCCGAGAACTGCGCCACGAAGCGCTCGTAGACGGCATCGTGCACATACAGGCGGTTGACGCAGACGCAGGTCTGGCCTGCGTTGCGGTACTTGGCCTGCAGGGCGCCCTCGACGGCGGCGTCGACGTCGGCATCGTCGAACACGATGAAGGGCGCGTTGCCGCCCAGCTCGAGCGAGACTTTCTTGACGGTGCCGGCGCACTGCTGCATCAAGAGGCGTCCGACCGGGGTGGAACCGGTGAACGACAGCTTGCGCACCAAGGGATGGCCGGTGAGCTGGCCGCCGATCGCGACGGCATCGCCGGTGACGACGTTGAGCACGCCGGCGGGAATGCCGGCCCGCAGCGCGAGCTCGGCCAGCGCCAGCGCGCTGAACGGCGTCTCGTTGGCCGGCTTGACGACCATGGTGCAACCGGCCGCCAGGGCCGGACCGGCCTTGCGTGCGATCATCGCGGCGGGAAAATTCCATGGGGTGATCGCGGCGCACACGCCGATCGGCTCGCGCACCACCAGCAAGCGCTTGTCCCCGGACGGCGACGGGATCACGTCGCCGTACACGCGCTTGCCTTCCTCGGCGAACCATTCGATGAACGAGGCGGCGTAGCGGATTTCGGCGCGCGCCTCGTGCAGCGGCTTGCCCTGCTCCCAGGTCATGATGGCGGCCAGGTCGTCTTCGTGTTGCAGGACCAGGTCGAACCAGTTGCGCATCAGCGCCGCGCGCTCCTTGGCGCTGCGTGCCCGCCATGCCGGCAGGGCCGCGTGGGCGGCGTCGATCGCGGCCACCGTCTCGTCCCGTCCCATGCAGGGGACGGTCCCGATGCGCCCGCCGCTTGCGGGATCGAACACCGGCACCGTCGCGCCGCCGGCGGCATCGGTCCATCGGCCGCCGATGCAGGCCTGCTGGCGCAGCAGCGTTTCGTCGTTGAGCCGGATGCGGCCCTTCAGATTCGCGTGCTCAGTCATCGCCGTACTCTTTCGCGACCTTGCGGTGGAAGTGCACGATGCCGTGCTCGCTGATGCCGCTGCGCTCGCGGTCGACCATGATGCGGCCCTGGCCGCGATAGCCGCGCGACTTCAGGCCGCGCTGCACGCTTTCCACCAGGTTCAGGTCTTCCGGACGGAACACGTTGCGGTACCACTCGACGAGCTTGGCCTGCTCCTCGGTCAGTTCCTTGTTCAGGAAGTAGATGTCGTAATGCTGCAGCGTGACTTCCGCACTGACGGGGTATTCGTAGATCACGGTCATGAAGTTGGCGCCCGGCGGCACGTTGAACATCGTGCACGGCCACGCCCAGAAGCCGCTGAAGCTCGGATCCTTGATCGATTCGTCGAGCTTGAAGGATTTTTCCGAGGACTTGGCCAGCCCGAACTGGAGCGTCCAGTTGCCGTGCAGCGTGTGGGTGTACTTGTCGACCTGGACCGAGTCGGAAAAGCCCGGGTGCGCCGGTCCGCAGTGATAGCACTCCATGTAGTTGTCGACGATGCTCTTCCAGTTGGCCGCGGTTTCGGTGACGAAGCGCGCGCCCAGCTGCAGCTGGTCGATGACCGGGCAGGCGGCGCGCAGGCGGCTTTCCAGGCCGGGGAGCTGCTCTTCCACGGTACCGGCGTCGAGGTCCATGTTGATGAAGATGAAGCCCGCGTACTCTTCGACCTTCACCGGGACCAGGCTGGCCTTGTCCTTGTCGAAATTGGGCACGTTCTCGCAATTGCGGGCATGGGCCAGCTCGCCGTCCAGCTTGAAAGTCCAGGCATGGTAGGGGCAGGTGATCACGTTGCGCGCCCGGCCGCTGCCGGTCAGCAGCTGGTGGCCACGGTGCGGACACACGTTGTAGAAAGCCCGCAGCACGCCGTCGCGGTCGCGCAGGACCACGATGCTTTCGCCGATCACCTCGCGGGTGACGTAGTCGTTCGGCTCGGCCAGCTCGCTGCGGTGCGCGACGCAGATCCAGCTGTGGGCAAAAATCTTTTCTTTTTCATGCTCGTAGACGGCCGCGTCGGTGTAGTACGACGCGGGCAGGGTCCAGGCGTTCTCGGTATCGGCGCAGAAATCCGCCGGCAGCTTGGTGATGTCGTTCATGTGTATCCTTTTATTTAACGGTTAACCGCTGGTTAACTCGGTGGCAAAAAAAATCGGGAAAATCGGGGCCGTGCTTGCCGCGCTCACTCTGCAACGATGACCTGCTTGGCGCCAGGGGGCCGCTCAGGCGAGGCGGCCCTTGCCTGTGGCGGCGGGGCGCTGCTGGATTCGATCAGGTGGGCCGGCGTATCGCCGTAATCCTGCTTCAGCCAGCGGAACAGGCCGAACAGTTTCACGGCGAGGATGGCCAGGAAGGGAATGGCCGTGAGCACCACCGCGGTCTTCATCGTATCCAGCGACGCCTTGATGAAGAGCATGGCCAGCGGCACGAGCGTCAGCATGAGGCACCAGAACACCCGGCTGGTGGGGGTCGGGTCTTCGCCCTCGCGCAGGTTGCGGGTGGTGGTCGCGGCGACGGCGTAGGCGACGGCGTCGACGTGGGCGGCCAGGAACACGACCATGATGCCCAGGTACACGGCCAGGAAGACCGAGCCGGCCGGCAAGGAATGCAGCAGGATCTGCACCGCCTCCTCGCCGCCCTGTTCCTTCAGGATGCGAGGGACGTCGATCGCGCCCGAGATGAACTGATGCATGCTGTAGCTTTCGAGGGCGCCGAAGAAGAACCAGCATCCGACGCTGCCGCCCAGCAGGAGGGCCGCGATGACTTCCTTGATCTTGCGTCCCTTCGAGACCCGCGCGACGAACATCGCGACACCCGGCGAGTAGGAGACCCACCACAGCCAGTAGAACACCGTCCAGCCGCGGCTGAAACCGCCCTCCCCGGTCGGGTCGGTAAACAGGCTCATGTGCACGTAGTCCTGCAGCATCCGGCCGAGCCCGTTCACGATGTTATTGGCGGCGAACTGCGTCGGGCCGATGACGAACACGACCGCCGCCAGCAGCAAGGCGCCCCAGCAGACCATGTGGCTGAGGCGCTGCATGCCGCCGTCGATGCCGACGTAGGCGCTCAGCGAAAACAGGACCGACACGCCGATGATGACGATGATCTGCATGGTGAAGGTATCGGGCAGTCCGGTCAGGCTGGCCAGGCCGCGTGTCAGGGTCGATGCGGTCAAGGCGATCGAGACGGTCAGCGCGCCGAACATCGTCAGCAGGAAGATCAGGTCGACCAGCCGGCCGACCGGACCGGAGGCCCGGAATCCGGTCACGGCTTCGACGATGGCAGCCAGGTTCAGTCCCTTGTTCTTGCGGACATGGAAATGGTAGGCCATGGCCAGCGATGGCAGTGCGTAAATGGCCCAGGCGCTCAAGCCCCAATGGAAGAACGAATAGCTGATGCTGTATTCCAGCGCGTCGCGGCTGGCGCTGGCGATGTTCAGCCCCGGCGTCTGGTAGTAGTAGACCCATTCCATCACGCCCCAGTACATGGTGGAAGAGCCCATGCCTGCGCAAATGAACATGAAGATCCAGGACAGCGTCGAATATTCCGGCTTGTCTTCTCCCAGCCGTACGTTGCCGTACTTGCTGAACGCGAGTCCCAGGCAGGCCAGCACGCATCCGAAAGCGAGCAGCTGGACCAATGCCCCGAAAGAGCGGGTCGACCATTCGAAGAGGTGGGAGGCGGTGGCGGCTGTTTCGGCCGGCCATAGCGCCAGGGCGACGACGGTTGCCAGCACGGCAGCGATGGTGCAGCCGGTCAGGAACCCATCGCTGCGAAGCGAGGTGTTTTTCATGAAGTCTCCTCCTGTGCGCTTGCGCACGGATTGATTGTTATCCCACATGACTGGCCGGGGCAAGCGCCAATTCGCGGGTGTTGTAAACCCACGGTTTACGGTAAAGTGCGGGTTTACGAACGATTCTATGTAAATTGCATGGCGTGCACAAGCACTATCTGGAAGTTTTTTTCGGCGCAGGATGCGCAGGAAAATGCAGGACTTTCCCGGCCACGATGGTGCCACTGCGACCAGGCTTGGCGAGAATGCAAGCTGCCGTGGAGCGCTGAGCTATACTTTCGGGCGGCAGTGCACCGTGCTGCCCCATCCGGATTGGAGCTATGACAGAAAACAGTTTTGCGTTCCGCCTCAAGGAGCTGCTGGAGCATAAGAACCTGACCTTGCAGGCGGTCGCGAACGTGCTGGGCGTGTCGCGCCCCGCGGTGCACAAGTGGACCAAGGGCGGGGAGATCGATTACGAGAAGTTGCGCAAGCTGGCCGGATTCCTCGGCGTGAACTGGATCTGGCTGCGCTACGGCGAACAGGCGCAGCAGGAAATGGAAAGCGCCACGCTGGTGGACTTGCCGCTGACCGAAGTACGGCGCCGCTATACGGCCGAGCTCATGGCAAACGAAGCGCGCATGAAGCTGGCGCAGGAAGGGGCCGGCATCGTGACCTGGGAATGGGACCTCATCACCGACGACGTCAAGTATTCGTCGAACGTGGAAGCGGTCTATGGCTGGCACGTCGACAGCAACGAGAACTTCTACAAGCACGTGCACGCCGACGACATCGCCATGATGCAACGGATCTACGAGGAATCGATCCGGTCCGGCACCTCGCATGAATTCGATTTCCGCCTGATCCAGCCCGACGCGGCGGTCCGCTGGATCCACTCCAGCGCCACGCCGGTGCGCGAATTCGATGGGCGCGTCATCAAGTTCGTCGGCATCAGCATGAACATCACCGCGCGAAAACGCGTCGAGCAATCCTTGCGCGACGAGCAAACGCGTTTTCGCGCCGTGTTCGAACTGACTTCCGACGGCATGGCCTTGTTCGACGCCGAATTGGGCTGCGATTCCGTGAACGGCGCGCTGGCGGAAATGCTTGGCTATCCGGAGGCCGCCCTGCAGGGCGATGGATTGTCGAAGCTGTTCGCGGACGGCGGCGCGCGCTTGAAAAAGAGTGCATCGTACAAGACGCCGTCGGCCTTCGACGCCGCCCTGAGCTGCTGCGGCGGCGCAGTGCTGCAGGTTAGGGTCCGCACCACCAGCGGACGGCGTGACGACGGCGAGCTGGCCTACCTGATTGCGGCGATCGCGCCCGTGCCGGCGCCGTGACGCCGGGCCGGACGGCCATGCCGCCCAGCCTCGGACGCATCATCCTCCTCCGTGCAGGTGCGTCCTGATTGCCGGCCCCAGCAGGCGTTCCAGGTCGACCAGGTAGACCTCGCTCCCGGCGCAGCTGATGCATCCTTCCAGATAGGGGCAACGCTCGGCCAGCGCCGGCTCCGGGGGGCGAATCGCGGCATAGTCGACATGGACGTATTCCCCGATGCAGTCGACCAGCATGGCGAAGCGGCTGTGCTGGACGTTGGCGACCACCACGCAGCTTCCCATCATCGCCCCTTCCTTGCCCGCAGGCGAACGGAAGTCGACCAGCGGAACGATGCGCCCCTCGTAGGACATCGCGAGCCCCCTGCCGAAGCGCACTGGAGCATGCCCAGGCGCCAAGGCCAGCACGTCGCACAGGCTGGCCGCGTCGAACGCCAGTTCGGTGCCCAGCGCCTGGACCCGCAGCAGGCGGATCGGCGCAAACATCCCGGAAAAGGTCAGCTTCGGCTTGGCATCGTGGAGTGAACGCATGAATGAACAGGATAGAGGTCGAAAACAGGAGCCGGGGGCGGCTCAGGCCTGGCGCAGGCGCAGGAAGAGCCGCAGGGCCCCGCCAAGGTCGCGGATCAGCAGGAACATGGCCAGCGTCATGAACAGCCCGGCCGGCCTGGCGAGAATGGCGGGCGCCAGGGTCGATGCGAGCAGCAGCCCAAGCGCGACCGCATGCCAGCGCCACTGGCGCAAGGCCGAGGCCTCGTCCACGATCGACTTCACGCCGGGCACGCGCTCGCGGCCGGCGCGGGCATCGCACTGCAGGTGGTACCAGACCAGGAAGGGCACGATCTTGTAGAGCATGCCGTTCACCGCCGACATGCCGAAACCGGCGATCACCAGCACTCCGGTCAGCAGGGCGCGCTGGTCGGGCGCGAGCGGGAGGAAATGCACGAGGATCGCCAGCGCCAGGCAAGCCATGGCCAGGCACCAGTAGAAGGTGCCGACATCGGCCTTGCGCTTGCGCCGGCGGAAGAACTGAAAGGTGGTCGCGACGTACTTCAGCATCAGCGCTCCCACGCCGATCTCTGCCGCCAGCTGCAGGCCGGGCAACTGCCGCAACGCGGCGGCGCTCCAGGCCAGCAGCAGCGTGAACAGCAGCACGGGCATGCCCTGCTCCAGCCACCGCGGGTAGGCCGGCGTGCCCTGGAACATGGGGATCACCTGGAACGAGACGGCGGCGGTCAGGGCCACGATCCAGCCGACCAGGCCCCAGGAAGCGTGCACGTCGATGAATAGCAGCACGTCCAGCGTGCCGAGCCCGGCCAGGTACATGGCCAGTGCCCCACCCAGGCCCATGGTCACCGCCAGCCCGGAGATTGCCAGGCGCACGCCGGTCACCAGGGGCCGGGCCGCCGGCACGATCCGCTGCGAGATCGCGGCACCGACGGCGACCAGGACCACCAGCCCGGCAAGGCCGAGCAGACTGGCGGCCGTCACGTAGAATCCGGGACCGAGCCCGAGGCCAAGGGCGCCGGCCAGCACCACCGTTCCCCCTGCCAGCCCGCTCCAGGCGAGCAGCGCCACCGGGCCGGCCAGCTTGACCGCGGCCCCGGCGACCACCGGTAAAATCTGAAACAGCGCCCCGACGATGGTCATCGTCAGGAAGCCCAGGGTCAGCAGGTGCGTCATCGCGAGCGTAACCGGCGTCCAGCGCGAACTCAGTGCGGCCTCGCCCTGCCACATCAGCAGGAGCGCGGCGGCGAAGACAAAGCACGGAGCCGTCAGCAGAAAGGGCAAGGGCACCCAGATCGAAGGCATCGCGCCATAGCTCAGTGTTCGCTGCATGGTCGTTTCTGGATGGTCAGGTCGAACCTGCCGTCGTCGCGCGTGCTCAAGCGGTGGCGATAAGCATGGCGCTCGAGCACCCGGTACAGGGGAAAAGGTTCGCGGTCGATCAGGACCTGCAGGGCCATGTCGGGCGCGAGCGAGGCCAGGGCTTCCAGGATCTGCTCCATCGGCTCGGGCGGCAACAGGCCGGACACATCGAGAAAAACCGGGGCGGCATCAGGTGCGCTCATGAGAGAAACTCCTTGGTATGGGAGACGGGAACGGACGCGGGCAGCAGGTCGGCCAGGCTAAGCCGGTTCAGCTCGGCAAGGTAAGCCTCGGTCGCCTGGGCAAGCGACTGGCGCAGGCGGCAGGCCGCGCCGAAGGGGCAAGCGGCCGTGTCGCCGGCGAAGCACTGCGCCATGTGGAAATTCGGTTCGGTGCGGCGGACGATCTCGCCCATGCGGATGTCGCGCGGATCCCGCTCCAGCCGGATGCCGCCGCAGCGTCCGCGGACCGCCACGATCACGCCATCGGCCGCCAGTTCGTTGACGACCTTGGCCAGGTGGTTGCGCGAGATCCCGTACTGGCAGGCGACCTCGTCGATGGTCGCCATGCGGCCGTGGCAGCTGCCCAGGTACATCAGGAGGCGCAAGGCGTGGTCGGTGAATTCGGTCAGCCGCATGGCGGCCCCTCAGGCGCGCAACTTGAAATCGATGACCACATCGCCGACGGCACGGCGGTGGTAGATGACATTCACCCGCTCGCCGAACACGTCTTCGATTTCATTGAGCAGCGGAACCGGATCGTGATCGTTGCAGAACCTCATCGATTCGCCCGGCAACAGGGTATGCAAGGCGCCAAAGATGGCCGCATGGCGGAAGCGGCGGTCGACGCCCCTGGCGTCGAACACATAGGTGCGGCCCGGGCTCATGGTGACGGAACAATCGTGTGGCATGTCGAACTCCTTTCGTGGATCTTTGTGGATATGCGCGGCCGCCGTGGCGGCCGCATTGCATGGTTCAGGCCTGTGCCGCCACCACGCCGGTGCCGGCCTGCGGCGCGCGCTTGGCGCGCATCAGGCGCAGGGCGAACAGGCTGAGGAACAGGATGCCGATGGCGAACACGATGTCGCCCGGGACCCGCAGCCACACCATGTTCTCCATGAAGCCCGAGTGGACGACTTCGGCCGAACGGGCGTACCACATGCCCTTGGTGATGCTGGCATAAGCCTGGTAGATGCCGGCCGGGACCAGCGACATGAACACCATCATCGCCAGGCCGATGTTGAGCAGCCAGAAGGTCGGACGCAGCAGCGAATCGGACCAGCCGATGCCGGCGCTCAGGCCGCGCAGGCAGAACAGCATCAGGCCGATGCCGAGCATGCCGTAGACGCCGAACAGCGCGGCATGTCCATGCGCTGCGGTCATGTTCAGGCCCTGCATGTAATACAGTGCGATCGGCGTGTTGATCGAGAAGCCGAGCAGGCCGGCGCCGACCGTGTTCCAGAAGCCGACGGCGATGAAGCACAGGATCGCCCACTTGTAGTTGCGAACCCAGGGCGCGGCCTTGGTGCGCTGGTAGTTGCGATACGCTTCGATGCCGATCAGCGACAACGGCACCACTTCAAGCGCCGAGAACATCGAGCCGAGCGCGATGACCGAGGTCGGGGTGCCGGTGAAATACAGGTGGTGCAGGGTGCCGAGGATGCCGCCGAACAGGAACACGATGGTCTCGAGCACGATCGCGCTGTTGGCGGAAGCGGCGCGGATCAGGCCGAGGCGGGCGAACAGCAGTGCGATCACGGCCGTCGCGAACACTTCGAAGAAACCTTCCACCCACAGGTGGACCAGCCACCAGCGCCAGTATTCGACCATCGAGTAATGCGTGCTGCGGCCCCAGGTCAGCGAGGTGGCGTAGAAACCGCCGATGCACAGCGCCGCCAGGAACACCATGGCGATCAGGCCGCGGCTTTCGGACGGCTTGCGCAGCGCCGGCCACAGGCCGCGGCCGAGCAGGAAGGCCCAGAACAGCAGGCCGATGAACAACAGCACCTGCCACACCCGGCCCATGCTGGTGAACTCCAGGCCCTGGTTGCCGATCCAGAAGGAGTACTCGGTGCCGGCGGCGCGCAGGGTGCCGAGCCAGCCGGTGATGGTGGAGCCGACCACGATGAACAGCAGCGCATAGAACAGCACGTTGACGCCCAGCTTCTGGTGCTTCGGCTCGTGTCCGGAGATGGCCGGCGCGATGTACAGGCCGGTCGCCAGCCACGCGGTCGCGATCCACAGCACGGCGAACTGGGTGTGGATGGTGCGGCTGACGGTGAACGGCAGGATGTCGCCGATCGGCAGGCCGAAGAAGCTGGTGCCCTCGACCGCATAGTGGGCGGTGATGACGCCCATGCCGACCTGCGCCAGGATCAGCCCGACCACCACGAAGAAATACTTGCGGGTGGCGCGCATCGACGGCGTCATGCGCAGCGAGGCCAGCGGGTCGCTCTTCGGCGCCGCCGGATCGTCCTCTTCCTTGTGCCGGCCGTGGACGAACACCATCCCGGCAATCGCGCCGATCATCAGGATCACGCTGGCGATCGACCAGATACCGGCGCCGGCGGTCGGCGTATTGCCGACCAGCGGCTCGTGCGGCCAGTTGCTGGTATAGCTCAGGCCGGGCTGGCCCGGACGGTCGGTCGCGGCCGACCACGACGACCAGAAGAAGAAGCCGGTCAGCGCGGCGCGGTCGGCTTCCTGTGGCAGCGAGCCGGTCTTCATCGCATATTGCTCGCGCAGGGCGTCGAAGCGGCTGTCGCTGCCGAACAGGCCGGCGTAATGGCGCGCCACCTGCCGCACGGCTTGCGCACGCAGGTCCGACAGCGCCAGGACGCGCGTCTGCGCATCATAGGTATTCCTGCGCAGCTCCTCGCGTACGCCGGCATCGACCTGGCCCTTCCGGCCCACATCGAGATCGCCGTAGGCACGCCCGAAGTCGCGCAGCGCCAGCAGCTCTTGCAGCGCCAGCGCCTCGCGGTGCAGCCAGTCGGCCGACCAGTCCGGCGCCAGGTAGCTGCCATGGCCCCACACGCTGCCCAGCTGTTGTCCGCCGGCGGCCAGCCAGGCCTGCTGGCCGTGCTGGATCTGCGGTCCTTCGTAGAGCACCTGGCCTTTTGCATCGGTCACGGTGAGGGGGATCGGCGGGGCCTCCAGGTAGATCTCCCTGCCGACCCAAGCGAGTACGGAAAACGAGATCACACAGATGACGGCCAGCCATGTCCAGAGTTTTTTTGTGGCTTGCATGATTGTCCTTGTGAGAGTGAACAGAACGCTTTTGCGTTTTTCTGTCCGGTATCGTAGGCCTCGGTCGCAAATGATGCAAACCATTTACATCTTATAGATAGTCCAGATCAAGAAAATCCGGCTGGGGCCTGCATCGCGAGATTCGAGGCAGGCCGGTGCTCCCTGCCCTCACCCGCCTTTCTCAGATCGTGCGCGAATACGGCATGCGCTGGAGGGGCAGCGCGGTGTCGGCGCCGAGGTAGCGGTCGAACACCATGCAGACATTGCGGATCAGGAAGCGTCCTTCGTCGGTCACCTGCAGGCGGCCCGGGGCGCGTGTGATGAGACCATCCTGCGCCAGCGCGTCGATCCGGGTCTGCTCGCGCGCGAAATACACGTCGAACAGGATGCCATGACGGTCTTCCAGGGCATGGATGTCGAGATCGAAGTCGCACATCAGGCGCTGGATCAGGTCGCGCCGTACCAGGTCGTCGGGACTCAGCTCGATGCCGCGCGCCACCGGCAGTTCGCCGCGATCGAGCGCCGCGTAATAGCGGCCAAGGGACTTCTCGTTCTGGCTGTAGACATTGGCGACCGCGCTGATGGCCGAGACGCCGCAGGACAGCATGTCGGCGTCCGCATGGGTCGAATAGCCCTGGAAGTTGCGGTGCAGCCTGCCGTCCCGCTGGGCCAGCGCCAGCTCGTCGTCCGGTTTGGCGAAATGGTCCATGCCGATGTACACGTAGCCATGCGCCGTGAGGTGGCCGATGCACAGGCCCAGCAGGTCGAGCCTGGTCTGGGCCGAGGGCATGTCTTCCTCGCGGATCAGGCGCTGCGACTTGAACAGGTCCGGCATGTGCGCATAGTTGTAGACCGAGATGCGGTCGGGCGAGGCGGCCACCACCTTGTCCAGCGTGCGCTGCATCGAGGCCACGCTCTGTTTCGGCAGGCCGTAGATCAGGTCGATGCTGACCGAGCGGAACCCGTGGGCGCGCGCCGCCGCGATGGCGTCGAGCGTCAGCGCCTCGGGCTGGATGCGGTTGACGGCGCGCTGCACGTCCGGATCGAAGTCCTGCACGCCGAGGCTGATGCGGTTGAAGCCCTGGGTGCGCAGTTCGGCGATGCGCGCCGCGTCGACCGTGCGCGGATCGATCTCGATCCCGTACTCGCCCTCGCTGTCGGGAGCGAAGTCGAAGCGCTCGCGCAGGTGGCGCATCAAGCTGTCCATCTGCGCGCCGCTCAGGTAAGTGGGGGTGCCGCCGCCGAAATGCAGCTGCTCGACCCGGTTCATGCCGCCGTACAGGGCAGCCTGCATGTCGATCTCGCGCAACAGGTAGCCGAGGTATTCGGCGGCCTTGTCGCGGTCATTGGTGATGATCTTGTTGCAGGCGCAGTAGTAGCACAGCGAGCGGCAGAACGGGATGTGGACATACAGCGACAAGGGGGGACGGCTCGGCGCCGCGCGGCGCCGGTCGACTGCGCTGCGGTAGCCGTCGCCGCCGAAGCCCGGCACGAAACGGTCGGCCGTCGGGTAGGACGTGTAGCGCGGTCCCTGGCGGCTCATGCGCGCGACCAGGTCGGCATTCAGGACAGCCGGCGCGCAGGCGCCCGGCGCCTGGAGAGAGTAGGAATGTGAAGTCATGGAAAATGAAAAAATGGTTGGCCGCGCAAGGCGCGGCGGCCGCATGCAAGCGGGAGCCTTCGGCGCATGCCGTGCGCGGGTGCCGGGCCCTCAGCCCTCGCGCCCGTCGATGCGCGGCCGCGCCAGGTAGGGACCATAGACGGCACAGAACAGCGCGAATGCCAGGCTCCAGCAGGTGGCGGCCAGCACCAGGCCCCATTCGCGCAATCCGGCGCCGCCGAGGGCCGCCGCCAGGCGCGCCAGTACGCCGGCCTGCAGCAGCAGGTACATCGCGGTCTCCGCCCTTCCCGCCTTGAGCATGCGCCCGGTATGGCCGAGCGTGGTGCGGGTGATCATGCCGATGATCAGGCCGCCCATCCCCCCCACCGCCAGCAGGTGCACCGCGGCACTGAGCGGCGCCATGCCGAAGCAGGCCAGCGCCAGCACCGCGAAGCCCACCGGAATCCAGGCATACGACAGGTGCAGGATCCACAGCAGCGGATTGCGCAAGGTGCACAGCGGCTTCCAGCCGGCCATGCGCACCGCCTGCACCGCCGCCGTCGCCAGCGCCAGCAAACCAAGCGGCAGCGACAGCGGCAGCACGGCCCAGGCCAGGCCGGTGGCCGCGGTCAGGACCAGGCTGGCCTTCTCCAGGCGCGGATCGGTCGTGGTGCGTACGCCGCGCACGGCGTTGGCGGTAAAGTTCGGAATCACCCGTCCGCCCAGCACCGATTCGATCACGACGACGGCAACGATCGCCGCATACAGCGGCTGCATCGGCGACAGCGCCAGCCAGCCGAGCACACTGGCATGGAAGGCGGCATTCGCCAGGGCCAGCACGGCGAGCACCACCACCATGACCAGGTTGCGCGTGTTGCCGGCGCGCCGGATCACCCGGTACAGCGGGAGCGTGGCCAGCGGCAGGAAGGCCAGGTCGATCGCCGCTGCCGGTACCGGGGGCAGCGCGAGCATCGCAATGCGGCCGGCCACCCACAGGGCCACGAGGGCGCCGAGCTGCCTGCCGCGCGGCGTCCACAGGCCGGTCCAGTTGCGGCCCGCCGTATACAGGAAGCCGACCACGATCGCGATCACGAAGCCGAACAGCATTTCGTGCATGTGCCACAGGAGATTCAGGCGCGACGAGGCGATCCAGCCCAGGGTCGCGGCGGTCCAGGCCGGAACGGCCACGCCGGCGAAGGCGGCGCCCAGCAGGTAGAACGGACGAAAGCCCAGGGCCAGGAAGGGGTGATTCCGCAAGGGGCCGCCCGCTCGGGTGGCGGCCGGGTCTTCGATGCGCAGCAGTGTCATGATGGTGCTCCCGTGTTGGATGGATGCGGCCGCTCAGCCTTCGTAGGCGCGCAGCCGTTCGGTGTCGAGGATCGTGATGCTGCGCCCGTCGATGGCGAGCATGCCGTGGTCGGCCATGTCGTGCAGCACGCGCGAAAAATACTCGGGCGAGAGGTTGAGGCGCGAAGCGATCATCTTCTTGCTCACCGAGAGCGTCACTTCCTGCCCCGCCACCGGGTCGTCCTTGAGCAGGTAGCCGACGATGCGCTGGCTGCCCGAACGCAGCGAATAGGATTCGACGTCCGAGATCAGGCCGTGCAGGCGGCGGCTCATGCCCGACAACATGCGCCGCGAAAAAGCCGGGTTGCGCTCGATCTCGCCGTAGATTGCCTGCTTCTGCACGTGCAGCAGCATGCAGTCGGTCAGGGCCTCCGCCTGGACGATGTAGGGGCGGTCCATGAACATCAGCGCCTCGCCGAAGCTCTGGTTGGGGCCGAGCAGTTCGACCACCTTCTCGTCGCCCTGGGACGACACGAAGCACAGCTTGACGTTGCCATAGATGATCGTGTGAAAGCCGTTGCACGGATCGCCGCGCTTGAAGATGACGTGGCCGCGCGCGGCATGCACCTCGCTGGTGGCCGCCGCGACGGCGTCCAGCTGCTCGGCCGACAGGTCGGCAAACAGGGGCAGGCGCTTGAGGAACTGGCGCGGTTCGATGTGGTGTCGTGGCATGGTGTGGTGGTGGCCGGCGGCCTGGCTGGACGCGTCGTCGTGTCTCGATAGGAATGGTCCAGATCATAGACTTCTGCCCGCGCGAAGGCTGTAGTTCTTTGTGCGTACGATGGCTAGTCCGTCGTACCGACAGACCGGTGCGGTAGAGCAGCCGGCATGGCGCTTATCGTCATTCCGGCGTATTGCCGGGCTCCCCCTTTCCTTCCGACAATACAGCGGCCTTCCCTGCGGGATGGCGACACGTTTCCGATCAACTGCCATACGAGTACCCATATGCTGAGCGTGCAGGACGCACTCGACCTTCTCCTGGCCCGGGCCCATCCGGTCACCCACACCGAGTCCATCGCTACCCTGGGCGCGGCCGGCCGTGTGCTGGCGACGACCCAATACGCCGCCATCGACGTGCCGCGCGTCGACAACGCCGCCATGGACGGTTATGCCGTGCGCAGCGCAGAGTGCCGCGCCGGCGCCGTGCTGCCGGTCAGCCAGCGCATTGCCGCCGGACACGCCCCCGCCCCGCTGGCCCCGGGCAGCGCGGCCCGCATCTTCACCGGCGCCGGCATTCCCGCCGGCGCCGACGCCGTCGTCATGCAGGAATACTGCCGTGGCGCCGACGACGGCCGCAGCGTCGTCATCGAGCGGCAGCCCGCGCCCGGCGAGCACATCCGCCGGATCGGCGAGGACATCCGCGCCGGCGGCCCGCTGCTGGAAGCCGGCACCCGCCTGCGCGCGCCCGAACTGGCCTACGCGGCATCGAACGGACTGGCCTGCCTGCCGGTGACGCGCCGGCTGCGCGTGGCCATGCTGTTCACCGGCGACGAACTGGTGATGCCGGGCGCAGCGCTGGGACCCGGCCAGATCTACAACGCCAACCGCTACGCCCTCGGGTCGATGCTGTGCGCGCTCGGTTGCGAAATCGACGACTTCGGCATCGTCCCCGACCGTCTCGACGCCACCCGCAGCGTGCTGCGCGACGCGGCCGCCGGCCACGACCTGGTGCTGAGCTGCGGCGGGGCCTCGGTGGGCGATGCCGATCACGTGAAGCCGGCGGTGGCCGCCGAAGGCAGCCTCGACCTGTGGAAGATCGCCATGAAGCCGGGCAAGCCGCTCGCCTTCGGCTCCCTGCGCCGGCCCGGCGGCGCCACCCACTTCATCGGCCTGCCGGGCAACCCGGTGGCCTGCTTCGTGACCTTCCTGCTGTTGGTACGGCCCTTCCTGCTGCGTCTGCAGGGGGTGCGCGCCGTGCTGCCGCGGCCGCTGTCGATGCGGGCCGACTTCAGCGTCGAGCGTCCCGACGAACGGCTCGAATTCCTGCGGGTGCGGGTCAACGAAGCCGGCAATCTGGTGCTGTCCGGCGGCCAGGGATCGGCGCTCATGACTTCTGCGGTGCAGGGCAGCGGACTGGCCCTGCGCCCGCCCGGCCAGCGCATCGCACCCGGCGACACGCTTGCCTACCTGCCCTTCGCCGAACTGCTGGCCTGAGCCCAGGCCCGACTTTTTACTGGTCGGCTGGGGCAGGCCGCCGCGGTCACAGAAAGGCGCGGATCGCCGCAATGGTTTCCTCGGGTGCGCTCAAGTGCGGGCAGTGTCCGGTCGCGGCCATGATCCTGAGCGCGCTGCCGCTGATTCTCTGGTGCAGGTAGCGCCCGACCTCGAGCGGTGCGATGGCGTCGTCGCTGCATTGCAGGATCAGCGATGGCGTGCGCACCAGCGGCAGGGCGTCGCGGCAATCGTTCAGGAAAGTCACGCGCGCGAACTGCTTCGCCACCGTGGGATGCAGGCGGCAGAAGGTGTTGGCCAGCGCCCGTCCCAGTTCCGGACGCGCTGGATTGTTCATGATCAGCGGCGCCATGCTGGCCGACCAGGTGACGAAGTTGTCCTCGAGGGCGCCGAGCAGCTCGTCCATGGCGCTGCGCTCGAAGCCGCCCACATAGCCCTCGTCGTTGAGGAAGCGCGGCGACGGCCCGATCAGCACCAGCCGGTCGAACAGGGCCGGCGCGCGGATCGCCGCCAGGATCCCGATCATGGCGCTGACCGAGTGGCCCACGTAGACGATGTCGCGCAGTTGCGCTTGCTCGCAGAGCTCGATCAGATCCTGGACGTAGCCGTCCAGCGAGGCATATTTTCCGGGGCAGTAGGAAGCCGGATCGGACCCGCCGGCGCCGACGTGATCGAAGCACACCGTCAGGTGATCCGACTCGAAAGCGGGTGCAACCCAGCGCCAGACCGCCTGGTCGCAACCGAAGCCGTGGGCGAAGACGATGGTCCGGTCGCCCGCGCCCGCGAAGCGCACGTTGTTGCGCCACAGGGCCGACTGGGCGCCCGCGCCAGGCACTGCCGATGCCGCGCCCCCACCTTTCAGGAGCGCGTCCATGCCAGCTCCTCGGCCTTGGTGTTGCCCAGCTGGAGGAGCCGGGAACCGCCGGCGGCAAGCCGCTCGCGCACGCCGGCCGGCCTGCGCGTAGCGGCGGTCGCTCGTCCGTCCGCCGCGGGCTCGGCAAGCCGGAACATGTGGACCGTGCGGGTCAGGGCGCCGGCCTGGTCCTGCATCGACTGTGCGGCCGCGGCGGCCTGCTCGACCAGCGCGGCGTTCTGCTGGGTGGCCGCGTCCATCTGGGTCACGGCCTGGTTGACCTGTTCGATGCCGCTGCGCTGTTCATCGCTGGCCGCGCTGATGTCCGCCATCAGGTCGGTCACGCGCTGCACGCTGCTCAGGACCTGGCGCATGGTGTCGGCCGCCTGGCCGGTCAGGCGCGTTCCGTCGGAAATCTTCTCGACCGAATCGCCGATCAGGACCTTGATTTCCTTCGCCGCCGCCGCGGAGCGCTGGGCCAGGTTGCGCACCTCGGAAGCCACGACCGCGAAGCCCTTGCCCTGCTCGCCCGCCCGCGCCGCCTCGACTGCCGCATTCAGGGCCAGGATATTGGTCTGGAACGCGATGCCGTCGATGATACCGGTGATGTCTTCGATGCGCCGCGCGCTCTCGCTGATCGACGACATGGTCGCGCCGACACAGGCCACCGCATCGCTGCCCTCGGCCGTGATCCGCGAGGTCGAATTCGCCAGCGCGCTGGCCTGGCGGACATTGGCCGCGTTCTGCTGCACGGTCCCGGTGAGTTCTTCCATCGACGACGCG
Organism: Massilia sp. X63; assembly: GCF_041023745.1. Taxonomy (NCBI): domain Bacteria; kingdom Pseudomonadati; phylum Pseudomonadota; class Betaproteobacteria; order Burkholderiales; family Oxalobacteraceae; genus Massilia; species Massilia sp. X63. Next base: position 59,345 of record NZ_JBFTEF010000001.1, on the reverse strand, counting down.
GTCTGTTGCAGCGAACTGGCCTGCATTTCGGTGCGCGCGGCCAGGTCGAGGTTTCCGCTGGCGATCTGGCTCGAGGCGGTGGCGATCGTATCCGTGCCCTGGCGCACCTCGTTGACCATGTTGCCGAGATTGTCATTCATGGTCTCGAGCGCCTGCAGCAGTTCGCCGAGCTCGTCGCTGGACGTGATCTCGATCCGGCTGGTCAGGTCGCCGCCGGCCACCGCCTGCGCTACCTGCACCGCCGTGCGCAGCGGCCGCACGATCGAGCGCGCCAGCCAGACCGCGAACGCGGCGCCGGCGCCGAGCGCCAGCAGCCCCAGCACCAGCATCTGGGTGGCGCTGGAGGAAATCATGGCGGCCACGGCCTTGCCACTGTCGCCGGCGCGCCGCTTCTGGTGGGCGCTCAGCGCCTGGACGCTCTCCTGCAGCGCGTCCAGCCGCGGCATGGTCTCGCGCATCACCAGTTGCTGGGCCTGCTCGCGCTGGCCCGATTCGATCATCGCGCTCACCGCGGAGAACGAAGCGACGTAGGCGACCCGCCGTTCGACCACGCCGGCCAGCAGCGCCTTGCCCGATTCGCTCGTGACCAGGCGTTCCAGGGTCTGCAGTGCCTGCGTGATGTCGTTCTTGTTGGCGGCGATCCGGTCGCGGATCCGGGCGCGCTCGTCCGCGCCGGTCACCAGGAACAGTTCGAGCGTACGGCGCGCATTGGCGCGGGTCAAGGTATCGATGGTCGTGGCGGCGTCGGCCTTCACCAGGTCCTCGTCGATGAGGGTGGCGGTGGAATTGCCGATCGCATGAAAGCCTTGCATGCCGATCGACAGCACCAGCACGAGCAGCAGCAGGACCAGGCCGAAGCCGGCGCCCAGGCGGGTGGCGATTTTCAGGTTGGAGAGTTTCACGATGATTAAGTGTTCTGTGATTGGGGCGCGCCTCGGGAGGGGCGCCGGGACCGGGCAAGACCTATTGCCCTTGTGCAATATCGGCAGTCTATCGACCCCACCCCGGTCTGCGAATAGGCCGAAGTGACTACTTCCCTTCCTCCGTCATGCCGACTGTCGCGCCTGCCCAAGCCCCATACAATGAGGGCATTCATGATGACTGGAGCATTGCATGTTGCAAGACCGATTTGGTCGAACGATCGAGTACCTGCGCCTGTCGGTGACGGATCGCTGCGACCTGCGTTGCACCTATTGCATCCCGACCGGATTCAAGGGTTTCGAAGAACCCGCCGACTGGCTCAGCTTCGACGAGATCGAGCGCCTGCTGGGCGCCTTTGCCCGCCTCGGCACGCGCCGCGTGCGCCTCACCGGCGGCGAGCCCTTGCTGCGCCGCCACGTCAGCGATCTGGCCGCGCGCATCTCCGCCATCGACGGCATCGACGACCTGTCGATGTCGACCAACGCCACCCAGTTGCGACGCCATGCGGGCGCACTGCGCGCGGCCGGCGTCAGCCGCATCAACGTCAGCCTCGACACGCTCGACCGTGCCTGCATGCAGGCGATCACCGGGCGCGACAGCCACACCCAGATCATGGACGGCATCATGGCCGGCAAGGAAGCGGGCTTCGAGCCGATCAAGATCAACATGGTGGCCATGCGTGGCGTGAACGAAGGCGAAATCGATCGGATGGCGGAATTCTGCATCGAACACGGCTTCGTGCTGCGCCTGATCGAAGTGATGCCGATGGGCGCCACCGGCCGCAACACCTCGTATCTCGACCTGCAGCCGATCCGCGCCCGCCTGCAGGAGCGCTACGACCTGGTACCCCAGGCCGTCGAACTGGGCGGCGGGCCGGCGCGCTACCTTGCCACCCGCGACGGCCGCACCAGCATCGGGTTCATCACGCCGATGTCGCAGCACTTCTGCGCCACCTGCAACCGGGTCAGGCTGGCCGTGGACGGCACCCTGTACCTGTGCCTGGGCCAGGAACAGAAGTTCGAGTTCCGCCCGCTGCTGCGCGGCGGCGCCAGCGACGCCGAACTCGAGGCGGCGATCCGCGCGGCCATCGAACTCAAGCCCCAGAAACACGAATTCACCGAGCGGCCCGAGAAGATCATCCGCTTCATGGCCCAGACCGGAGGCTGACATGCAGGACATCGAGAAATTCATCCGCGGCTTCGGCCGCTTCCAGCAGCAGTACCTGAGCGAGCCGACCGCCCTGGACAGCCTGCGCAGCGGGCAGCATCCGGGCACGCTGGTGATCGGCTGCTGCGACTCGCGGGTCGACCCGGCCCTGCTCACCGGCAGCGATCCGGGCGACATGTTCGTGGTGCGCAATATCGCCAACCTGGTGCCGCCCTGCACGCCCGACGCGCCGCCCGGCGTCAGTTCCGCCATCGAGTTCGCCGTCTGCGGCCTGGAGGTCTCGCGCATCATCGTGCTCGGCCATGCCCGCTGCGGCGGCATCCGCGCCCTGATGTCGCAGGCCCGGGTCACCGAGGAAACCGATTTCGTGGCGCGCTGGATGCGCATCGCCGAACCGGTACGCCAGGAAGTCTTGCGCGAGCTGTCGCACAAGCACGAGGACAGCCGTTGCCGCGCGGCCGAACTGGCCAGCATCCTGCACTCGCTGGATAACCTCATGACCTATCCCTGGATCAAGCGCCGCGTGGAAGCCGGCAAGCTCGCCCTGCACGCTTGGTATTTCGACATCGCGACCGGTTCGCTGCTGGCCTACTCCCCGCGCAAGCAAGAGTTCCTGAACCTGGTCGAGCCGCTCGCCGCCGCGGCATGAGCGCAAGCACCAACGCAAGCGCGAGCCCCATCATGCCCGACTACCCGCCGATCCCGGTCCGGCTGCGCCTGTCCACCCGGATCGCCGGCGCGCTGGTGGGCTTCCTGCTGCTGGCCCTGGCCGCGATCGGCGCCACCCTGTGGCTGTCCTGGCAACTCGAAGGCGCCGGTGCGGCGATCAACGAGACCGGCAGCCTGCGCAGGCACGAATACCGCCTGGCGATGCTGCTCGGGCGCGACGTCCATACGCCGGGGGCCGGCTTCGACCAGGCCGCGCGCCGCCAGATCGCACTGATCGATTCCACCCTGGTGCTGATCGCACGCGGCGACCCGCAGCGCCCGCTCGGGCTGCCCCCGACGGCAGCCGTGCGCACCAGCTTCGACCTGCTGGCGCAGCGCTGGCACCGCGACATGCGCCCGCTGGCCCAGCAGGTGCTCGCCGCGCAGGGCGCCGACCGGGTCACGGCCCTGCGCCGTTTCCTGGCCGGGACCGATGCCTACGTCGCCAGGATCGACGAAGTCGTGCAACTGATCGAACGCGATAACGAGGTGCGCACGTTCTGGCTGCGCTCGTCGCAGCTGGCCTTGATGGCGCTGGCGGTGGGCGGCACGGTGGTGCTGGTCTACATGATGTTCAGTCTGATCGTCGCCCCGGTCGAACGCCTGCATGCCGGCCTGCGCAGCATGGCCGATACCGAGTTCGGCGTGCGCCTGGACGTCGACGGCAAGGACGAATTCGGCCAGCTGGCGGCCGGCTTCAACCAGATGGCCGACCGCCTGCAGCAGTTCTACGGCGAGCTGGAACGCAAGGTCCGCGACAAGACCGCCGCGCTGGAAGAACAGAACCGCGAACTGGCGCTGCTCTACGACAGCGCCGCCTTCCTGCAACGGCGCCAGCCGCTGGAGCCGATGTGCGAAGGCTTCCTGGAGCGGATCGTCCGCTATTTCGGCGCCGACGCCGGCTCCGTGCGGCTGGTCGACAGCGGCAGCGACAAGGTGCACCTGGTGGTCCAGCAAGGCTTGTCCGAGGCGATGGCCGAAGCCGAGCGCTGCATGCCGGTCGGCGACTGCCTGTGCGGCGAGGCCGCGCAACGCAAGGAAGCGGTGGTGCACTGGCTGGGGAGCATGCCGCCGCTGCCCACCTCGCCCGCCGTCTCCCAGTGCGCGGCGGACGGCTTCGTCACCGTGTCGGTGTTCCAGATCTTCGCGCAAGACCAGCACCTGGGCGTGTTCAGCCTGCATTTCCGCAGCGAACGACACTTCGACGCGCATGGCACCGCCCTGCTCGACACCCTCGGACGGCTGCTGGGCACGGCGATCGAGAACATCCGCCTGGCCGCCCGCGAACGCGAGATGGCGATTTCGGAAGAGCGCAACATGGTCGCCCGTGGCTTGCACGACAGCATCGCCCAGGGCTTGAATTTCCTCAACCTGCAGGTGCAGATGCTGGAGGCATCGCTGCGCAACGGCCAGCAGCAGGAGGCGGCCGAGATCGTGCCGGCGCTGCGTGCCGGCGTCAAGGAAAGCTACGAGGACGTGCGCGAACTGCTGCAGAACTTCCGCAGCCGCCTGGAAGAAGAGGACCTGAACGGCGCCTTGCGCAAGGCGGTGCGCAAGTTCCGCGACCAGACCGGGCACGAGGCCAGCTTCGTCGCCGAAGGCAGCGGCGGACCGCCATTCGCGCGCCAGGAGCAATTGCAGATCCTGTTCATCGTGCAGGAAGCCCTGTCGAACATCCGCAAGCACGCCCGCGCCGACAGCGTGCTGGTGCGTGTCCGGGACGGCCAAGACTTTTCGCTCTCGATCAGCGATAATGGCGTCGGATTCGACTCATCCTTGGCATCCGATGCAGCCGGTGAGCACGTGGGCCTGCACATCATGCACGAACGGGCCCGGCATATCCACGCCGACCTGGCCATCGAATCCAGGCCTGGCGCCGGAACCACTGTCAGCCTGCACGTGCCGAGTGCGCAGCGCCGGCTTGCCTGACTAAAATTGGAGTAATTGCATGGCCGAATCAAGCGAGCCAATTCAAGTCCTGCTGGTCGACGACCATCCCCTGTTCCGCAGCGGGGTGCGTTCTTTACTCCAGCGCAACCCTCGTTTCGCCGTGGTCGGCGAGGCGTCCGACGGCGTCGACGGGGTCAAGCGCGCGATGCAGTTCAAGCCCGACGTCATCCTGCTCGACCTGCACATGCCGGGCATGTCCGGCGTCGAAACGCTGCAATTGATCCTGCAGGGCTGGCCCGAGGCCGTCGTGATCATGCTGACCGTGTCCGAAGAGGCCGAAGACCTCGCTACCGCACTCCAGGGCGGAGCGCGCGGCTACCTGATCAAGAACATCGACGCCGACTACCTGGTGCGCGCGATCGAGCGCGCCGCCGCCGGCGAGTCGGTGCTGGCCGAATCCATGACCGGCAAGCTGATGGCGCAGCTGCAGAAACAGCGCGAACCCAGGGCCCCGGCCCCGCCGTCCGAGCTCGACAAGCTCACGCCGCGCGAACGCGAGATCCTGGCCTGCCTGGCGCGCGGCGAAAGCAACAAGCTGATTGCCCGCGTGCTCGACCTGGCCGAAAGCACGGTCAAGATCCACGTCCAGAACATCCTCAAGAAACTCGGCCTGTCGAGCCGGGTGCAGGCCGCGGTGTTCGCCGTCGAGCAGGGACTGAACGGCCATTCCGAGCGCCCGTCCTGAGCGCCCTGCCGGGCCACGGCCTCAGCTACCGGCCGGACAGCGCCAGCAATGCCGCACTCGCCTCCTCATAGGCGCGCCTGAGCTCCCCGAGCTGCGCGCCGACTTCCTCGAAATGCTCGCCCTTGCCCATCAGCTCGAGATTGATGCATGGCACCCGCATGCGGTTGGCGCCGACAAAGTCTATGCTCGACTGCAAGTAATGCGCGGTCGACGCGAGCAGCGCACCGTCGCGCGTCTCGACCGCATGCGCCAGCTTGTCCAGCAGCTGGGGCACCTCGCCGACGAAGGAGCCGATCACTTCATCGAGCAGCGAGGCGCCGTCGTCGATCGCGCGCAACTGGTCGATCCGTGAGGCTTTGATGACCGCGCCGTCGCGCCGGCGCGCCGTCACGTGCTCGACCGCCGCCGCCAGCGCCCCGTCCAGCACCTCGAGCTCGATCGGCTTGGGCACGTAGTCGTTCATTCCCGCGTCCAGGCAGCGTTCGCGGTCGCCCGGCATGGCGTTGGCCGTCATCGCGATGATGTAGGGCGCGTTGGCGCCGCGGAAGCGCTGGCGCAGCCGGCGCGTCGCTTCCAGGCCGTCCATCTCCGGCATCTGCATGTCCATCAGGATCACCGGATACTCCTGGCGTTCCAGCGCCTCGAGCGCTTCCAGGCCGTTGGCCACCACGTCGCCCCGGTAGCCGAGGTGGCGCAGCAACTGCTTGATGACCTTCTGGTTGATCGTATTGTCCTCCGCGACCAGGATGTCCACTTCCGCGCCGGCCCGCGGCGCCAGCGTCGGCGCCGGCGCCGCCCGCTCCGCGCGGCCGCCGCGTTCGCCGAGTACCTGCTGCAAGGCCTCGAGCAGGGCGGCCGGCTTGATCGGCTTGTTGAGCCAGGCCGAGAACGCCCCCATGGCGTCGGCATCGGCATCGGCGCGCGGGCGCTGGCCGACCGAGGTCAGCAGCACAAGCGGCAGCGCCTTGCGGTCGCGGTGCTTGCGCAACTCGAGCGCCAGGCGGGCGCCGTCCATGTCGGGCATCTGCATGTCGAGGATGGCGACGTCGAACGGATGCCCGTCGCGCACCAGGTCGACCGCCTCGACGCTGGAGGCCGCCGCCAGCGGCTCCATTCCCCAAAGCAATGTCTGTTTCATGAGGATGCGCCGGTTGGTCGCGTTGTCGTCGACGATCAGGATGCGCCGGCCGCGCACGTGCGTGGCGCGGTCGCGCAGCACGTTCTCGGCCAGCTGCTCGTCGAAGGCCTCGGCTTCGATGGCAAAGGTAAAGGTCGAGCCGCGCCCCACTTCGCTCTCCACGCTCAGGTCGCCGCCCATCATCTCGGCCAGGCGCCGGCTGATCGTCAATCCCAGTCCGGTGCCGCCGTACTTGCGCGTGGTGGAGGCGTCGACCTGGGTGAACGAACTGAAGACGTCCTCGAGGCGGTGCGCCGGAATGCCGATCCCGGTATCGCGCACGGCAAAGGCAAGCCGGCAGGCGCCGCCCTCGCGCGCGACGGACGACACCGTGACCACGACTTCGCCATGGTGGGTGAACTTGATCGCATTCGACAGCAGGTTCACCAGGATCTGCCGCAGGCGGGTGGCGTCGGCCAGGATCGTCGCCGGCACCCCCGGCTCCAGCATGTAGGCCAGGTCGAGGTTCTTTTCGCTGGCGGCCGGCGCCAGCAGGTCGAGCGCGTCCTCGACGCAGCGCCGCACTTCGAAGGCATGGCGCTCGAGGTCGAGCCGCCCTACCTCCAGTTTCGAATAGTCGAGCAGGTCGTTGATAATCGAGAGCAGCGCTTCGCTGCTGGAACGGATGGTTTCCGTGTAATCGCGCTGTTCCTCGTTGATGTCGGTGTGCAGGAGCAGGCTGGTCATGCCGATGACGGCGTTCAGCGGCGTGCGGATTTCATGGCTCATATTCGCCAGGAACATGCTCTTGGCCTGCATCGCGGCCTCCGCCCTGTCCTTGGCCGCTTCCAGTTCGCGCTCGTAGGCCTTGCGCTCCGAGATGTCCTGCAGGATCGCGGTCAGGATGACGCGCCCGTCCGCCTCGGATTTCGAGATCGTGGCCTCGGCCGGGAACTCGCTGCCGTCCTTGCGGACCGCATAGATGGTGCCGCGTTCGCCCATCCGCCGCGCCGGCCGCTCTCCATGGCGAAAGCCGGCGACGCGCTCGCCGTGTCCCGGGCGGAAACGCACGGGAATCAGGAGCTCCAGGCTTTGCCCGACCACCTCCTCGGCGGCCCAGCCGAACACCCGTTGCGCGCCCTGGTTGAAGAACACGATGCGCTGCGCCTCGTCGGTGCAGACGACGGCGTTCTCGGCGATATCGATAATGCTGCTCAGTTGCTCTAGGCTCAATGGATTCTGCATGGCGTCAGGCTGGGCTTCGTGGAAATGTCGCCATCCTACACGGTCGCGCCGGCTCAAGGTGGACGAATCCCGACGCGCTCCCCCGCGTGGGCTGCTAGGTCTTTGTGACTAGCCGCCCTAGCTCTCTTGCCCAAATGAATATCGCCCTCCGGCCAATAGTTGGGCATGCCGCTTCCACGTACGCTTCGAACTATCGAAAAGTGCGTTTCAGGAGAAAAACATGAGCACCGATAAGAGACCGCTCGCGGTCCTCGTCAGCAGTACCTTTGCATTCACGATCTGCTTTGCCATATGGATGATGTTCGCCGTCCTGGGCATTCCCATCAAGGCCAAGCTGGGCCTGAACGAAACCGAGTTCGGCCTCTTGATCGCCACCCCGGTCCTGAGCGGCGCGCTGGTGCGCGTCCCGCTCGGCATCTGGACCGACCGCTTCGGCGGCCGCATCGTCTTCTTCATCCTGATGCTGGCCTGCGCGCTGCCGATCTACCTGATCAGCTACGCGACCGCCTACTGGCACTTCCTGGTGCTGGGCCTGTTCGTCGGCCTGGCCGGCGGCTCGTTCTCGGTCGGCACGCCCTATGTGGCCCGCTGGTTCGACAAGGAACGGCGCGGCTTCGCCATGGGCGTGTTCGGCGCCGGCAATTCGGGCTCGGCCCTGACCAAGTTCGTCGCCCCGGCCATCATCGCCGCCGCCGGCTGGGAGTACCTACCCAAGGTGTATGCCGGGGCGATGATCGCCACCGCCCTGCTGTTCTGGTTCTTCTCGTATTCGGACCCGGCGCACAAGACGCCGTCCGGCGAGTCCTTCGCACAGCAGATGCGCGTGCTGAAGGACCCGCGGGTATGGCGCTACTGCCAGTATTACTCGGTCGTGTTCGGCGGCTACGTGGCCCTGGCCCTGTGGATGACCAAGTACTACGTCGGCGAATACGGCTTCGACCTGAAGCTGGCCGCCCTGCTGGCCGCCTGCTTCTCGCTGCCGGGCGGCGTGCTGCGCGCGCTGGGCGGCTGGATCTCGGACAAGTACGGCGCCTACAAGGTCACCTGGTGGGTGATGTGGGTCTGCTGGGTGTGCTTCTTCATCCTGTCCTACCCGCAGACCACCATGAGCGTCAAGACCGTCGAGGGCGTGATGGACATGCAGATCGGCCTCGGCCCGATCGCCTTCACCGCCCTGCTGTTCGTGGTCGGCGTGGCGATGGCGATCGGCAAGGCCTCGGTGTTCCGCTTCATTGCCGACGACTTCAGCGACAACATCGGCGCGGTCTCGGGCGTGGTCGGCCTGGCCGGCGGCCTGGGCGGCTTCATCCTGCCGATCCTGTTCGGCGCCATCGTCGACCTGACCGGCATCCGCTCGAGCTCGTTCATGCTGCTCTACGGCACCGTGTGCGTCTCGCTGGTCTGGATGCACTTCTCGTTCAAGCCCGAGCGTACCGAGCCGGCGGCCACTGCGCCCAGGGCGCCGGCCGCACCGGTACGCAAGGCAGCCTGATTCCACCAACCATTCCTTCAACTAATTACAACGCACACAGGAGAACATTGTGAGCAGCTACCTGATATCGACCTGGGAGCCCGAGGTCCCCGCATTCTGGCAAAACCGCGGCAAGGCCACCGCCAGCCGCAACCTCTGGATCTCGATCCCGGCCCTGATGCTGGCCTTCGCGGTCTGGATGGTCTGGAGCGTCGTCGTCGTCAACCTGCCGGCCATCGGCTTCAAGTACAGCACCAACCAGCTGTTCTGGCTGGCCGCGGTGCCGGGCCTGTCCGGCGCGACCCTGCGCATCTTCTACTCGTTCATGGTGCCGATCTTCGGCGGCCGCAAATGGACCGCGATCTCGACCGCCTCGCTGATGATCCCGGCGCTGGGCATCGGTTTCGCCGTCCAGGACCCGAGCACCAGCTACCCGACCATGCTGGTGCTGTCCCTGCTGTGCGGCTTTGGCGGCGGTAACTTCGCCTCGTCGATGTCCAACATCAGCTTCTTCTTCCCGAAGGCGCAGAAGGGCTACGCCCTCGGCATGAACGCCGGCCTGGGCAACCTGGGCGTGTCGGCGGTGCAGTTCGTGGTGCCGCTGGTGATCACCGCGGCCGTGTTCGGCGGCGAGCCGCAGACCTGGAACAAGGTGGTGGAAGGGGCCGCCCAGACCAAGCAGGTCTGGCTGCAGAACGCCGGTTTCATCTGGGTGCCCTTCATTCTCCTGAGCTCGCTGGCCGCATGGTTCGGCATGAACGACCTGGCCTCGGCCAAGGCCTCGTTCTCGGAACAGGCCGTGATCTTCAAGCGCAAGCACAACTGGCTGATGTGCTGGCTGTACATCGGCACCTTCGGTTCCTTCATCGGTTACTCGGCAGCCTTCCCGCTGCTCACCAGCACCCTGTTCCCGGACGTGAATCCGCTGCAGTACGCCTTCGTCGGCCCCCTGGTCAGCGCCCTGTCGCGCGTGGCCGGCGGCTGGGTCTCGGACAAGCTGGGCGGCGCCCGCGTGACCGTCTGGACCTTCGTCGCCATGATCGGCGCCGTGCTCGGCGTGCTGCACTTCCTGCCCGGCGCCGGCAATCCCGGCAACTTCGGCGGCTTCTTCGGCATGTTCCTGGTGCTGTTCGCCTGCACCGGCGTGGGCAACGCCTCGACCTTCCGGATGATCCCGGTGATCTTCCTGACCCTGCACCAGCGCGCTTGCGCCGGCCAGCCGGAAGCCGTGCAGACCCAGGCCGTCGCCAGCGCCAACAAGGAAGCTGCCGCCGTGCTCGGGTTCACCTCGGCCATCGCCGCCTACGGCGCCTTCTTCATCCCGAAGAGCTACGGCACCTCGATCGCCCTGACCGGCAGCGCCGACGCCGCCCTGTGGTGCTTCATCGGCTTCTACATGAGCTGCATCGCCGTGACCTGGTGGTTCTACTCGCGCAAGGGCGCGGAAATGCCCTGCTGATCGCACGATCGGCAGGAGTGGCGCGCCGGCCCGGCCTGCGCGCTGCGGCGAAGGCCGCTGCCTGAGGCTTCAGGCAGCGGCCTTCGTGCTTTCGGACCGATGCGGGGCTAGTCCGAAAGGTGTAGACGCCCTAGTCCCTAATCCGGCGCCGGACCGACTTCTTACGAATACTCAATGGACGAGCCGCTCCGTAGACTGGCGACAGTGAAATCACATTAGCGAAGCGCGCCGCCGGCGCGACGATGGAGAAACCATGAGTCACTTTCTGGACCGACTGAAATTTTTCGGCAAAGCCAAGCAAACGTTCTCGAACGGCCACGGTGAGGTGGTCAACGAGGACCGCACCTGGGAAAACGCCTACCGCCAGCGCTGGCAGCACGACAAGATCGTGCGTTCGACCCACGGCGTGAACTGCACCGGCTCCTGCAGCTGGAAGGTGTATGTCAAGAACGGCCTGATCACCTGGGAAACCCAGCAGACCGACTATCCGCGTACCCGCCCGGACCTGCCGAACCATGAGCCGCGCGGCTGCCCGCGCGGCGCCAGCTACTCGTGGTACGTCTATTCGGCGCAGCGCGTCAAGCACCCGATGGTGCGCGGCCGCCTGATGCAGATGTGGCGCGAAGCGCGCGTCACCCGCGACCCGATCGCCGCATGGGAGTGGATCACCCAGGATCCGGAGCGCTCCGCCAGCTACAAGTCGATCCGCGGCCAGGGTGGCTTCGTGCGCGCCAAGTGGGACGAAGTCAACGAGATGATCGCCGCCGCCAACGCCCACACGATCGACAAGTACGGCCCGGACCGCATCATCGGCTTCTCGCCGATTCCCGCCATGTCGATGGTCAGCTATGCCGCCGGCACCCGCTACCTGAGCCTGATCGGCGGCGTGGCCATGAGCTTCTACGACTGGTACTGCGACCTGCCGCCGGCCAGCCCGCAGGTGTGGGGCGAGCAGACCGACGTGCCGGAATCGGCCGACTGGTACAACTCGACCTACCTGATGGTGTGGGGCTCGAACGTGCCGATGACCCGTACCCCGGACGCCCACTTCTACACCGAGGTGCGCTACAAGGGCACCAAGACCGTGGCCGTGTCGTCCGACTTCGGCGAAATGGCCAAGTTCGGCGACATCTGGCTGGCCCCCAAGCAGGGCACCGACGCCGCGCTGGCGATGGCCATGGGCCACGTCATCATGAAGGAATACCACGCGACCGGAAAATCGGCGTATTTCACCGAGTACGCCAAGCAGTACACCGACTTCCCGATGCTGGTGATGCTCAAGGAACGCGACGGCACCCTGGTGCCGGACTACTTCCTGCGCGCCTCGCACCTGGCCGACAAGCTGAACGAAACCAACAACCCGGAATGGAAGACCCTGGTGCTCGACCAGACCACCGGCAAGATCGTCGCCCCGAGCGGCTCGATCGGTTTCCGCTGGGGCGAGGCCGGCAAGTGGAACCTCGAGCAGAAGGAAGGCTCGACCCGCAACCCGATCGATCCGCAGCTGTCGCTGATCGACGCCAACGACGGCATCGTGCCGGTCGGCTTCCCCTACTTCGGCGGCAAGGATGCCGACGACCTGCTGCTGCGCAACGTGCCGATCAAGAAGATCACCCTGGCCGACGGCAGCGAAGCCATGGTCACGACCGTGTTCGACCTGTCGATGGCCAACTATGGCGTCGACCGCGGCATCTGCCCGAACGCGGCCAAGGGCTATGACGACGACGTTCCCTACACCCCGGCCTGGCAGGTCAAGCACACCGGCGTCAAGGCGCAGGACGTGATCACCGTGGCGCGCGAGTTCGCCGACAACGCCGACCGCACCCGCGGCAAGTCGATGGTCATCGTCGGCGCGGCGCTGAACCACTGGTACCACATGGACATGACCTACCGCGGCATCATCAACATGCTGATGATGTGCGGCTGCATCGGCCAGAGCGGCGGCGGCTGGTCCCACTACGTGGGCCAGGAAAAGCTGCGCCCGCAGACCGGCTGGACCCCGCTGGCCTTCGCGCTGGACTGGAACCGTCCGTCGCGCCAGATGAACTCGACCTCGTTCTTCTACGCCCACACCAGCCAGTGGCGCCACGAGAAGCTGCACACCTCGGAGATCCTGTGCCCGACCGCCGACGGCAAGATGGAAGAGATGGCCCTGATCGACTACAACGCCAAGGCCGAGCGCATGGGCTGGCTGCCGTCGGCGCCGCAGCTCGAGACCAATCCGCTCGAGGTGACGCGCGCCGCCGAAGCGGCAGGCAAGGATCCGGCCCAGTACGCGGTCGAGCAGATCAAGGCCGGCAAGCTGAATTTCTCGTGCGACGACCCGGACAATCCGGCCAACTTCCCGCGCAATATGTTCGTGTGGCGTTCGAACATCCTGGGCAGCTCGGGCAAGGGCCACGAGTACTTCCTGAAGTACCTGCTCGGCACCCAGAACGCCTTGCTGAGCGACGAGACCGACTGCATCAAGCCGCGCGACGTCAAGGTGCGTCCGGCCGCCGAAGGCAAGCTCGACCTGCTGGTGGTGCTCGACTTCCGCATGTCGACCACCTGCCTGTACGGCGACATCGTGCTGCCGACCGCGACCTGGTACGAAAAGGACGACCTGAACACCTCCGACATGCACCCGTTCATCCACCCGCTGTCGGAAGCCGTGCAGCCGCTGTGGGAATCGAAGTCGGACTGGGAAATCTACAAGGGCATCGCGGCCAAGTTCTCGGAGATCGGCGGCGCCCACCTCGGCACCCGCAAGGACCTCGTGCTCACCCCGCTGATGCACGACACCCCGGGCGAACTGGGCCAACCCTTCGATCCGAAGGACTGGCGTCTTGGCGAGTGCGAGCCGGTCCCCGGCAAGACCATGCCCGCCATGACGGTCGTGGAGCGCAACTACCGCGAAATCCACAAGAAGTTCACCTCGGTGGGACCGCTGCTCGAGAAGGCCGGCAACGGCGGCAAGGGCATCGGCTGGAAGACCGGGCACGAAGTCGAGACCCTGCGCGGCATCAACCGCACCGTCCAGGAAGAAGGCGTGTCGCAGGGCCAGCCGCGCCTGGACACCGCGATCGACGCGGCCGAGATGATCCTCACGCTGGCGCCCGAAACCAACGGTCACGTGGCCGTGAAGGCCTGGGATGCGCTGTCCAAGATCACCGGACGCGACCACACCCACCTGGCCAAGCCGCGCGAACACGACAGCATCCGCTTCCGTGACGTGCAGGCCCAGCCGCGCAAGATCATCTCCTCGCCGACCTGGTCGGGCCTGGAGAGCGAAGAGGTCAGCTACAACGCCTGCTACACCAACGTGCACGAGCTGATTCCGTTCCGCACCCTGACCGGCCGCCAGCAGTTCTTCCAGGACCACCTCTGGATGCGCGACTTCGGCGAGGGACTGTGCGTGTACAAGGCGGCGATCAACACCAAGACCACCGAGGCGATCATGAACCGTCGCCCGAACGGCAACAAGGAGCTGGCGCTGAACTTCATCACGCCGCACCAGAAGTGGGGCATCCACTCGACCTACTCGGACAATCTGCGCATGCTGACGCTGTCGCGCGGCGGACCGCACGTGTGGCTGTCGGAAACCGACGCGAAAGCCGCCGGCATCGAGGACAACGACTGGATCGAGGTGTTCAACGTGAACGGCACGCTCACCGCCCGCGCGGTGGTCAGCCAGCGCGTCCCCGAAGGCATGACGCTGATGTACCACGCCCAGGAAAAGATCGTCAACGTGCCGGGCGCGGAGATGTCGAAGAAACGCGGCGGCATCCACAACTCGGTGACCCGCGCCGTGACCAAGCCGACCCACATGATCGGCGGCTATGCCCAGCTGTCGTACGGCTTCAACTACTACGGCACGGTCGGCTCGAACCGCGACGAATTCGTGGTGGTGCGCAAGATGCGCGACGTGGAGTGGATGGAAGGCGCACGCGACGAATCACGTCCGAACAGCGACGAGATCACGCGCGGCCCGCGTCCCCAGGCCGGCAAACCGGCGGCGCAGCCGAAGGCGCCGAAAGAGGAACGGGAACCTGCGCTGGCATTGACGCCGGCACCGAAGAATGCATAACGCGCCAGGATACGCGCCAGGATGAATGAGGAATTGAAATGAAAATCAGAGCACAAATCGGCATGGTCCTGAACCTGGACAAGTGCATCGGCTGCCACACCTGTTCGGTGACCTGCAAGAACGTCTGGACCAGCCGCGACGGCGTCGAGTACGCCTGGTTCAACAACGTCGAGACCAAGCCGGGCATCGGCTACCCGAAGGAATGGGAAAACCAGGACAAGTGGAACGGCGGCTGGAAACGTACCGCTTCCGGCAAGATCGAACCGCGCCAGGGCTCGCGCCTGAAGATCCTGGCCAACATTTTCGCCAACCCGAACCTGCCGGCCATCGACGAGTACTACGAGCCCTTCACCTACGACTACGAGCGCCTGCAGAACGCGCCGCTGTCGGAGACGCCGCCGACCGCCCGTCCGGTATCGGTCCTGACCGGCAAGAAGATGGACAAGATCGAATGGGGCCCGAACTGGGAAGACGACCTGGGCGGCGAGTTCGCCAAGCGCAGCAAGGACAAGCTGTTCGACAACGTGCAGAAAGAGATGTACTCGACCTTCGAGAACACCTTCATGATGTACCTGCCGCGCCTGTGCGAGCACTGCCTGAACCCGGCCTGCGTCGCCTCCTGCCCGTCCGGCTCGGTGTACAAGCGCGAAGACGACGGCATCGTGCTGATCGACCAGGACAAGTGCCGCGGCTGGCGCATGTGCATCTCGGGCTGCCCGTACAAGAAGATCTACTACAACTGGTCGTCGGGCAAGGCCGAGAAGTGCACCTTCTGCTACCCGCGCATCGAAGCCGGCCAGCCGACCGTGTGCTCGGAAACCTGCGTGGGCCGGATCCGCTACCTGGGCGTGCTGCTGTACGACGCCGACAAGATCGAGGCCGCCGCCTCGGTCGCCGACGAGCAGGACCTGTACGAAGCCCAGCTCGACCTGTTCCTCGACCCGCATGATCCGAAGGTCATCGAGGAAGCGCGCCGCCAGGGCATCCCGGATTCGTGGCTCGAATCGGCCAAGCGCTCGCCGGTGTACAAGATGGCGGTCGAGTGGAAGATCGCCTTCCCGCTGCATCCGGAATACCGCACGCTGCCGATGGTGTGGTACATCCCGCCGCTGTCGCCGATCCAGGCTGCGGCCGAAAGCGGCAAGATGGGCATGAACGGCATCATCCCGGATACGCAGAGCCTGCGCATCCCGGTGCGCTACCTCGCCAACCTGCTCACCGCGGGCAAGGAAGCGCCGGTGGTCCATGCGCTGGACCGCATGCTGGCGATGCGCGCCTACATGCGCAGCAAGTCGGTCGACGGCGTCGAGAACCTCGCCGTGCTGAAGCAGACCGGCCTGAGCAAGGCCGTGGTCGAGGACATGTACCACATCATGGCGATCGCGAACTACGAGGACCGCTTCGTGATCCCGAGCAGCCACAAGGAGATGGCCGAGGACAGCTTCAACGAAAAGGGTTCCTGCGGCTTCTCCTTCGGCAACGGCTGCTCGGACGGCGTCAGCGACGCCTCCCTGTTCGGCAAGAAGAAACAGGGCTCGGTGCACTTCGTCTCGATGCCGAAGTCGCGCAAGAAGAAAGAGATGGAAGGCGCCTGAGGCGCTAGATGCATCCCAACCGCCGCCCCCGGCCCCGGGGGCGGGCCAAGGAAAATGAGGAATCGACATGCAACACTACCAAATCCTGTCGGCGCTGCTGACCTACCCCGAGCCGGAGCTGGTCGCCGCCCTGCCCGAGCTCGAAGCCGGCCTGCCGGTGCCGATGCGCGCCCGCGTGGCCTCGCTGCTGGCCCACCTGGCCGAGAACGACATGATCACGCTGCAGCAGGAATACGTGCAGACCTTCGACCGCACGCCGACCCACTCGCTGCACCTGTTCGAGCACATCCATGGCGAGTCGCGCGACCGCGGCCAGGCCATGGTCGACCTGATGGAAGAGTACAAGAAGCACGGGCTGGAGATGTGCCCGGACGAGCTGCCCGACTACGTGCCGCTGTTCCTGGAATTCCTGTCGCAGCTGGATAGCGACGAGGCCGCCGCGCGCCTGCTGGGCGACGCCGTCCACGTGCTGGCCCACATCGGCCGCAAGCTCGATGCCAACGGCAGCGTGTACGCGGGCGTGTTCGACGTGCTCGAAAGCCTGTCGCCGGTCCAGGCCGAGGAGCTCTCGGAGCCGCCGATCAAGGACATGGACGAGGCCCTGGAAACCTTCGGCCCAGGCGCGGACGGCGTCGAGCCCCTGCTCAAGCCGGCCGCGAACGGCACGCAACCGATCAACTTTTACCCGCAAGGCACCCACCGCCAGGCGCGCGCCGCCGCCTGACCGCCGGAATGCCCAGGAGACCATCATGAACTACCTGCACCAATTCACCTTCGGGATCTATCCCTACATCGCGCTGGCGATCTTCCTGCTCGGCAGCCTGATCCGCTTCGACCGCGAACAGTACACCTGGAAGTCCGAGTCCACCCAGGTGCTGCACCGCGGCAGCCTGCGCTGGGGCAGCCCCCTGTTCCACATCGGCATCATCGGCCTGTTGGGCGGCCACGCCGTCGGCCTGCTGACTCCGGTCTGGGTCTGGGACAGCCTGGGCGTGCCGCACGGCGCCAAGCAACTGTTCGCCATGGTCGCCGGCGGCGTCATGGGCACCCTGTGCCTGGTCGGCATCCTGCTGCTGCTGGCGCGCCGCATCGCCAACGACCGCCTGCGCCGCGCCACCACCTTCAAGGACAAGATCGTCCTGCTGTGGATCCTCGCTACCTTGCTGCTGGGCCTGAGCTCGATCTTCGTGTCGGCGGGCCACATGGACGGCCACATGATGGTGCTCCTGATGACCTGGGCCCAGCACATCGTCACCTTCCGCGGCGACGCCGCCGGCTTCATCGTCGATGCGCCGCTGGTGTTCAAGCTGCACCTGTTCATGGGCATGTCGCTGTTCGTCATCTTCCCGTTCACCCGCCTGGTGCACGTGTGGAGCGGCTTCGGCGCCGTGACCTACCTGGGCCGCGCCTTCCAGCTGGTCCGCCCGCGCTAAGAAGGCTAAAGGAGACATCATGGGACTTTCCGTCAACGGCGTCGACATCGACGACAGCGTCATCGAACGCGAACTGCCGCATCATCAGGGCGCGGCCAATCCGCTCAAGGAAGCGGTACACGAAGTGGTGCTGCGCACCCTGCTGCTGCAGGAAGCAGCGCGCCTCGGCATCCAGGGCGAGGACGACGATGCGCGCGTCGAAGCCCTGCTGGCGTGCGAAGTACGGGTGCCGCAGGCCGACGAAGCCGCCTGCGCCCAGTACTACCGCAACCATCCGCAGCGCTTCACCAACGGCGAGATGGTCGAGGCGCGCCACATCCTGTTCCAGGTCACGTCCAGCGTGCCGCTGGAACTGGTGCGCGCCACCGCCGAGTCGGTGCTGGAAGCCTTGCGCGCCGCGCCCGAGCGCTTCGACGAACTGGCGCGCCAGTACTCGAACTGCCCGTCCGGCGCGGTCGGCGGCAGCCTGGGCCAGCTCTCGCGCGGCCAGTGCGTGCCCGAGTTCGACAAGCTCCTGTTCCGCCTCGGCGAAGGCCAGCTGGCCGAGCGCCTGCTGGAAACCCGCTTCGGCCTGCACATCGTCCAGGTGCAGCGCCGGGTCGACGGCCGCCTGCTGCCCTTCGAGGCGGTACACGGCCAGATCGCCGACTACCTGAGCACCGCCGCCTGGCAGCGCGGCGTGCACCAGTACCTGCAACTGCTGGTGGGACGGGCCGAGATCGCCGGCGTGAGCCTGGAAGGCGCCGACACGCCGCTGGTGCAGTAGGGCCATGGGCGGCGCCGGACAATCCATCGCCGAACCGGGCGGGCCGCACTCGGTCCCGCACTCGGTGCTGGACGACCTGCAGGCCCTGGTCGGCGGCGCCATGCTGGTGTCGCTCGGCGTCACCCTGATGAACAGCGCCGGCCTGGTCACCGGCGGCGTCGCCGGACTGTGCCTGCTGCTCCACTACGCGACCGGCATCGGCTTCGGCAAGATCTTCTTTGTCCTGAGCCTGCCCTTCTATGCCTTCGCCCTGCGCAAGCTGGGCTGGCGTTTCACCCTCAAGACCCTGGGCGCGGTGCTGCTGTTTTCGCTCGGCACCGAGCTGTTGCCGGGCCTGCTGCAGCTGGGCCGGGTGCACCCTCTCTACGCCGCCCTGATGGGCGGCATCCTGGTCGGGGTGGGCCTGTTGATGCTGTTCCGCCACCGCGCCAGCCTGGGCGGCTTCAACATCTTCTGCATCTGGCTGCAGGAACGCTTCGGCTGGCGCGCCGGCCTGGTGCAGCTCGCGATCGACGCGCTGATCCTGCTGGCATCGCTCGCACTGCTCAGGCCATCGGCCTGGCTGCTGTCCTTGGCGGGCACCGCCGTGCTCAACCTGACCCTGGCCATCAACCACCGCCCCGGACGCTATCTCGCGCACTGATCCGGCCCACCGTGGCAGACTGACCTTTTTCTTCGATCCCCTATCATGCAACTCAACGACTTCTCCGATTTCCTTGCCGCCGCCGGCGCCCAGGACGAACCGCAGCAACTGCTGTTCGTGTTCGCCGCCGCCGAGCTGCCGCAAACGCATTCGCCCGGCCAGAAAAAGCGCTTCGATGCCGGCCGGGGCGGCGCCTTGACGCCCGTGATGTGCGTCGACAAGTCGGCCGCCGAACTGGCCAGCTTCGCGGCCCTGGCCGAGGAGTCGCGCCAGACCGGCCAGCCCTGGGACATGGTGTTCGTGGCGGCCCTGCCCGGGCGCGACGGCCAGCCGCCCACCGGCCAGGACGTCGAGCGGGCCCTGAAGATGATGATCGATGCCGTGCACCGCGGCGCCATCGAGCGCTTCGCGGCCTTCGATCCGGACGGGCTGCCGGTGCGCTTCTTCTAGCAGGATTCCTGCGCCGTCCTTAAACCAGTTTAAGGCGGGCGCGGCATGCCCTCGCTATAGTCGTGGCACGGGAGAACCGAGGTTTTCCCGCAGCGCCGGCGCATGCCGGCAACGATCGACAGCACGGCCTCCGGCCGGCATTACCGTCCCGCTATCCATGTCACGTACCCTATCCGATGAGAGCCGCGCCGCAGCGACGCGCGCGCCGGTCGAACTCGTCTGCCCTGCAGGCAGCCTCCCCGCCCTCAAGGCCGCCGTCGACAACGGCGCCGACTGCGTCTACCTCGGCTTTCGCGACGCCACCAACGCCCGCAATTTCGCCGGCCTGAACTTCGGCGACGCCGCCATCGCCGACGGCATCGCGTATGCCCACCGGCGCGGCCGCAAGGTCTTCCTGGCCCTGAACACCTATCCGCAGCCCGGCGCCTGGGACGTCTGGCGCCAGGCCATCGACCGCGCCGCCCTGGCCGGCATCGACGCCGTCATCCTGGCCGATCCGGGCCTGATGGAATATGCCGCGCGCGTGCACCCCGAACTGCGCCTGCACCTGTCGGTCCAGGGCTCGGCCACCAACGCCGAAGCGATCAACTTCTACCACCGCCATTTCGGCATCGCGCGCGCGGTGCTGCCGCGCGTGCTCTCGCTGGCCCAGGTCGAGCAGGTGATCGGCAACACGCCGGTCGAGATCGAGGTATTCGGCTTCGGCAGCCTGTGCGTCATGGTGGAGGGGCGCTGCCAGTTGTCGTCCTATGCGACCGGCGAGTCGCCCAACACCCATGGGGTGTGCTCGCCGGCCAAGGCGGTGCGCTGGCAGCGCACCCCGGCCGGCCTCGAGGCGCGCTTGAACGAGGTGCTGATCGACCGCTACGACGCCTCCGAGCATGCCGGCTACCCGACCCTGTGCAAGGGTCGCTTCGAGGTCGACGGCGACACCTATTACGCGGTCGAGGAGCCGACCAGCCTGAATACCCTGGAGATCCTGCCGAAGCTGATCAATCTGGGCGCGCGCGCCATCAAGATCGAGGGGCGCCAGCGCAGTCCCGCCTACGTCGCGCAGGTGACGCGGGTCTGGCGCCAGGCCATCGACCTGTGCAGCGCCGAACGGCAGCGCTATTCGGTAAGGCCGGCCTGGATGGCCGAACTCGACAAGGTAGCGGAGGGCCAGCAGCACACCCTGGGCGCCTATCACCGCCCATGGAAATAACGGATCCGGAGCCTCCCATGAAAATTTCCCTCGGTCCCATCCAGTACTACTGGCCGCGCGACACCGTGCTCGCGTTCTACGACACCATGGCGGCAGCGCCGGTCGACATCGTCTATCTCGGCGAAACCGTCTGCTCGCGCCGCCACGAACTGCGCCTGGCCGACTGGCTGGCGCTGGCCGCCATGCTGGAAGCGGCAGGCAAGCAGGTGGTGCTGTCGACCCAGGTGCTGATCGAGTCGAGCCCCGACCTCGGCACCCTGCGCCGGATCGTCGCCAACGGCCGCCACCTGGTCGAGGCCAACGACTTCGGCGCGGTCCATTGCATGGACGGCCTGCCCTTCGTGGCCGGGCCCCACCTGAATCTCTACAGCGCGCAGTCGCTGGCGATCCTGGCCAATGCCGGCGCCACCCGCTGGGTCATGCCGCTGGAGATGTCGCGCGGCGGGCTGGCGGCCCTGCTCGACGAGAAACCGCCGGCATTGCAGACCGAAGTATTCGCCTACGGCCGCCTGCCGCTGGCATTCTCGGCGCGCTGCTTCACCGCGCGCCACCGCAATCTCCCCAAGGACGACTGCCGCTTCAGCTGCATCGACCATCCCGACGGCCTGCTCATGGAAACCCGCGAGAAGCAGCCCTTCCTGGTCCTGAACGGCATCCAGACCCAATCGGCCCTGGTCTACAACCTGGTCGACCAGTTCGACGCCATGCGCGCCATGGGCGTGGACGTGGTGCGCCTCAGTCCCCAGGCGGCGCACATGCGCGCCATCGTCGACCTGGCGCACGCCGCACTGCACGGCCGCCTGGACGGCGCCGAGGCGGCCCGGCAGATGGCGCCGCTGATGCCGGCGGCGGCCTGCGACGGCTACTGGCACGGCCGGCCCGGACTGGACAAACAGGCCGCATGAACGCGGCCGCCATCACGAGGACAATCATGTACCATTCACCACAACACCTGCCGGCGCCCGTGGGGCGCCTGCTGTCGCTGCTGCCCGCGTATCCGGGTTCCTGCCTGTTCGCGGCGGCGCTCAACCGGCTCCTGGTCCGGCACTTGCCGGACGACGTGCGCGCCGGCCTGGCCGGCAAGCGCCTGCGCCTGCGCGCGCTGGATGCGGGCATCGCCTTCGACTTCGTCTGGGGCGGCCGCGCCTTCGCCGCCGCCAGGCGCTCCGGCGACGCCGACCTGAGCATCAGCGCCAGCCTGCGCGACTTCGCCCTGCTGGCAGCGCGCAAGGAAGATCCGGATACGCTGTTCTTCAGCCGCCGGCTGGTCATGGAAGGCGACACGGAACTGGGCCTGCTGGTCAAGAACACCCTGGACGCGATCGAGCAGCCGCTGTTCTCGCTGGACGGCCTGTTGCCGCGCCGCCCGGGTGCGCGCCGCGCCGCGCGGCAGGGAGCGTCCCATGGCTAAGGACCGCGCAAGCCTTCCGCTGGTGTACTCGTGCTCGGGCTGCTCGAGCGCGGCACAGATGGCCAACCACGTCGCCCTGGCGCTGGACCGCCTCGGCGTGGCCGAGATGTCCTGCATCGCCGGGGTCGGCGGCGACGTGCCCTCCCTGGTCAAGCTGGCCAAGTCCGGCCGGCCGGTGGCGGTGATCGACGGCTGCCCGCTGGTCTGCGCCCGGAGCTGCCTGGCGCGCCACGGCGTCGAGCCCGACATGCACTGGCAACTCGGCGAGCACGGCGTGAAGAAGCGCTACCACGCCGGTTTCGACCCCGAGCAGGCCGAAGCGATGGTGGCGCGCGTGGCCGCGCAAGCCGGGTTGCTGCAGCGCGTGCCGGAAGCGGCTGCGCCGGATGCGCCGGTGCCCAGCGCTTCGGCCCTTTCTTGAACCAGTTTAAGGCGGTATCCCGGCTTTGCGCGGATAGTGGATGGCGTTGCAAATCAACCAAGCGGATCCCCTCCGGATCCCACTATCGCGAGAACCATGAACGCTAATGACCAGATGTTCGCAGCGACCATGCCCCCCCAGGAGGTGTCGGTCGACGTGCTGCGCGAGAAGTACGCCAAAGGAAGCGAGACCAGTATCGACGAGGTGCGCGCGCGCGTTGCGCGCGCCCTGGCAGGCCACGAGGCCGAGGCCTTGCGCGAGAAGATGGAACAGCGCTTCCTGTGGGCCCAGGAACAGGGCTTCGTCCCGGCCGGCCGCATCAACTCGGCCGCCGGCCTGGGCATCAAGGCGACCCTGATGAACTGCTTCGTGCAGCCGGTGGGCGACTCGATCACCGGCAGCCATGACGGCCTGCCCGGCATTTACACGGCGGTGGCGGAAGCGGCCGAAACCATGCGGCGCGGCGGCGGCGTCGGCTACGACTTCAGCCCGATCCGCCCGGCAGGCAGTGTGGTGCGCGGCACCCGGTCGCGGGCTTCCGGGCCGGTCTCGTACATGGAAGTGTTCGACGCCTCCTGCCGCACGGTCGAGTCGGCCGGCGCGCGGCGCGGCGCCCAGATGGGGGTGCTGCGCGTCGACCACCCCGATATCGAGCGCTTCATCGCCGCCAAGGATGGCGGCGCCTTCAGCAACTTCAACCTGTCGGTCGGCGTGAGCGACGAATTCATGGCGGCGGTGCTGGCCGACGCCGAGTTCGAATTGCGGCACCAGGCCGAACCGGGACCGGACGCCGTGGCCGGCGGCGCCTGCCTGCGCGACGACGGCCTGTGGGCCTACCGGCGGGTGCGTGCCCGCGCGCTGTGGGACCAGGTCATGCGCTCGACCTACGATCATGCCGAGCCCGGGGTGCTGTTCATCGACCGCATGAACGCGGAAAACAACCTGTACTACCTCGAACGGCTGGCCGCCACCAATCCCTGCGGCGAGCAGCCCTTGCCGCCCTACGGATGCTGCGACCTCGGTTCGCTGAACCTGACCCGGTATGTGCGCCACCCGTTCAGCGCCGAGGCGCGCTTCGACTTCGACACCATGCGCGAGGTCGCCGCGATCGGCGTGCGCATGCTCGACCTGGCGCTCGACGCGACCCAGTGGCCGCTGCCGCAGCAGGCCGCCGAAGGCCGCGACAAGCGCCGCGTGGGCCTGGGCTTCATGGGCCTGGGCAGCGCGCTGGTCATGCTCGGGATACGCTATGACAGCGAGGAAGGACGCGCCATGGCCACCCGCATCGCCTGCGAACTGCGCGACGCCGCCTATGCCGCGTCGATCGCGCTGGCGCGCGAGAAGGGACCGTTCCCGCTGTTCGATGCGCAGCGCTACCTGGACGGACAGTTCGTGCAGCGCCTGCCCGAAGCCCTGCGCGACGAAATCGCCCTGCATGGCATCCGCAACTCGCACCTGCTGTCGATCGCGCCGACCGGAACGATCACGCTGGCCTTCGCCGACAATGCCTCGAACGGCATCGAGCCGGCGTTCTCGTGGGTGTACCACCGCAAGAAGCGCATGCCGGACGACAGCACCCGCAGCTACGAGGTCGCGGATCACGCCTGGCGCCTTTACCGGCACCTGGGCCACGCGGTCGGCGACGGCTCCCTGCCGCCACAGTTCGTGACCGCCCTGGAGATGTCCGCGCACGACCACCTGCGCATGATGGAGGCGGTGCAACCGTATATCGACACCGCGATCTCCAAGACCGTCAACGTGCCGGCCGACTATCCCTACGACGGGTTCAAGGACCTGTACACCGAAGCCTGGCGGGCCGGGCTCAAGGGCCTGGCCACCTACCGGCCGAACAGCGTCACCGGCAGCGTCCTGAGCGTGGCACCGGCGCCGTCCGGGTCCACTCCCGCCCCGGCTGCCCCGGCGCCCTGCTCCGCCGACACCGATCCGCTGCGCCGGCGCTTCGAGAGCCGTCCGATCGGCGAGCTCGAGTCCGTGACGGCCAAGGTCGAGTACAGCACCCAGGAGGGCAAGAAGGCGGTCTACCTCACCATCAGCTTCATCCGGGTCGACGGCATGCTCGATGGACGCGCGGTGAGCATCGAACGCCCCTTCGAGTTCTTCATGCCGGCCAACCAGCGCAGCGACGGCCAGCAATGGATCACCTCGACCATGCGCCTGCTGTCGATGGCCGCGCGCGCCGGCAGCTCGATCGCGAAGGCGCTGGGCGACATGCGCGAGGTGGTCTGGGAAAAGGGGCCGGTGCGCTGCGGCCACCTCACCCGCGAGGACGGCGTCCAGGTGCCGGTCTACCACGACTCGGAAGTGGCCGCGATTGCCTTCATGCTGCAGCGGATCCTGATCGGGCGCGGCTTCCTGGACGCCTACGGCAACCAGGTGCCGGTCATGGAGCTCGACCGCTTGCTAAGGCTGCGCAGCAGCGCGGCCGCAGGCCTGCAGGTGCGGACGGCGCCTGCCGGTGCGGTCGCGGTGGCCGCGCGCCCGGCCGAGAAATGCCCCGAATGCGGCGCGCGCGCCTTGCAGAAGGTCGACGGCTGCGCCCGTTGCAGCGAATGCCATTACATCGGCAGCTGCGGTTGATGACAGGAGCGCAGGAGCGGGAATGCGAAAAAACCTGAACTGCTTCAAGGAAGTCCGCGCATGACGCGGCTACGATGAAGAGACCGATACCGATCCCCAAGGAGCCAAGATGGAACACTCTCTACAACTGAACGCCGTCCTCGATCATGCCGGCATCGACAAGATGCTTGGCGTACTGCGCAGCATGCCGGGCATCCGCGCCGTCGAGCTGGCCGCAGGCAGCAGCCGGGTCGACCTGCAGTACGACGACGGCCTGACCTCGCCGCAGGAAATCGACACCAGCATTTCGCGCTCGGGTTTCCCCCTGCAGCCGCGCGCCGCCCGCTCGGGGGGCTGCTGCGGCTCCTGCGGCGGCGCTTAGCCCGCCGCCAAGCGGGGATTCACAGCACGGTCAGGTAGTGCGCCGGCTGCGGGCGCGGGCGCTCTTCCTTGACCCGCTCGGCGCTGCCGAAGCCGACGAAGCACACGGCCTGCTCGCCCTCTTCCAGTCCCAGCAGGCGGCGCATGCCGGGAGCGGCCAGCGCGGCGCCGCTGGCCAGGCCGCTGGCAATGCCGAGGGCCTGCGCCGCGGTCAGCATGTTCTGCACCGCGCATCCCAGCGCCACCAGGCGTTCCGCCACCGGCACCTCCGCCGGCGCCGGGTCGCCACGCAGCACCGCGACCAGCAGGCAGGGCGCGTGGAAGGCCTTGGCATGGGCCGCCTTGCGCGCGGCTTCGTCGGCGGCCGGCTCGCGCTGCACGAGCGCGTCCACGAAGGCATCGCCCAGTGCGTGGCGCTTATGCGCCGGAATCAGGACCAGGCGCCACGAGCGCTGCTTCGCATGATCGGGCGCATGCCCCGCCGCCTCGCAGATGCGCTGCAGGCTGGCCTCGTCGGGACCGGGCGCCAGCAAGCGGCGCAGCGATGTATTGCGGCGCGCGGCCAGCAGCGACCATAGTTGCTCGGTCTGCGGGAGAAGCGCGGGAAGCGCCGGATGGGTGGAAAATGCCATGGTGACCTCTCGTGCCTGGACTCGGCCTCGGACTCGGCCACAGTGATGCCGGATATTGTCGCATGCCGTGTTTTCGGACGAACTCGACCATTCAGCCGGGCGCCTACGCCGGAATGACTAGGCCGGCGTAAGCCGTCATGCCGACAGCCTTGCGGCGGCGATCTGCCTAGAATGTCGGCAACACCTCCAAGCAACCCATCCGCCCGCATCCAACTATCATGCACATCACACTGCGACTCTTCGCCAGCCTGCGCGAGACCCTCGGGGTCTCCTCCGACAAGCTGACGCTGCCCGACACGACCCGCACTGCCGGGGATGTGGTGCACGCCCTGCGCGCGCGCGGCGGCGCCTGGGCCGAGGCCCTGTCCGACGCCGGCGCTTTCCGGGTCGCGGTCGACCAGACCATGGGCAGCCTCGACAGCCCGGTGCGCGATGGCGCCGAGCTGGCCTTGTTCCCGCCCGTGACGGGGGGCTAGCATGCGCGTACGCGTCCAGCAAGAGGACTTCGAGCTCTCCACCGAGATCGCCGCCCTGCGCGCCGGCCGCGGCGACATCGGCGCCGTGGTGGCCTTCGTCGGCACGGTGCGCGAGATGAACGGCGCCGGCGCCGTCTCGCAGATGGAACTCGAACACTATCCGGGCATGACGGAGACGGCACTGGAAGCCATTGCCCGCGAAGCCGGCAGGCGTTGGCCGGTCTCCGACATCCTGATCGTCCACCGGATCGGCGCCTTGCGCGGCTGCGACCAGATCGTGCTGGCGGCAGTGGCAGGCCGCCACCGCCGCGAGGCATTTGCCGCCTGCGAGTTCGTGATGGACTACCTCAAGACCCGGGCCCCGTTCTGGAAAAAGGAAATGACGGCGCATGGCGCGCACTGGGTGGCGGCACGGGCCTCCGACGAAGCCGGCCTGGCCAAGTGGCAGGCAGCCGCCCAGGCTTGACCTGACTTTCCGTCTCCTGAGTTCGATGAAGCGTTTTCTTGCATCCCTGCTCGTGACACTGGCGTCAAGCGGCGCCGCCTGCTCCACCCATGCCGCCGAGGTGCACGTGGCGGTGGCCTCGAATTTCGCCGCGCCCATGCAGAAGATCGCCATGGCCTTCGAGAAGAAGAGTGGTCACAAGACCATCCTTGCCTTCGGCGCGACCGGCAAATTCTATGCACAGGTGAAGCATGGCGCGCCGTACGAGCTGCTGCTGTCGGCCGACGCGGCGACGCCCGCCAGGCTGGTCGCGGAAGGCCTGGCGCTGCCCGGCAGCGCCTTCAGCTACGCCACCGGCCGGCTGGTGCTGTGGTCGGCGCAGGCCGCGTTGGTCGATGCCAGGGGAGCGGTGCTCGGCAATGGCGGCTACGCCCACCTGGCCGTTGCCAACCCCAGGACCGCGCCCTACGGCGCAGCCGCCCTCGAGGTGCTCAAGAAACTCCGCCTGCTCGATGGCGTGAAAAACAGGCTAGTCCAGGGCGAGAACATCGCCCAGACCTATCAGTTCGTGAAGACCGGCAACGCCGCCCTCGGCTTCGTGGCCATGTCCGAGGTGTACCGCGGCGGCGCATTGATCGGCGGATCGGCGTGGGTGGTGCCGTCCAGCCTGCATGCGCCGATCCGCCAGGACGCGGTGGTGCTTGCCAAGGGCGCCGCCAACCCGGCAGCCCGGGAGCTGGCGGCCTACCTGCGCTCCGACGAGGCGCGCCGCATCATCCGCTTCTACGGCTACGAGTAAGCGCGCATGGACGACATCGATCCGTTTGCCGGCGATTTCGCCGCGGTCTGGCTGACCGTGAAACTGGCGACGCTGGTCACCCTCCTGTTGCTGCTGCTTGCCACGCCGCTGGCATGGTGGCTGGCGCGCACCCGCTCGCGCCTGAAACCCGTGGTCGGCGCCCTGGTTGCGCTGCCCATCGTCCTGCCGCCGACCGTGCTCGGCTTCTACCTCCTGCTTGCGCTGGGGCCGGAAGGCCCGCTGGGCCGCCTCGGCGCGGCGCTCGGGATCGGCATCAAGCCGTTTACCTTCGAGGGCCTGGTGCTGGCCTCGGTCCTGTACTCGCTGCCCTTCGCGGTACAACCGCTGCAGAATGCCTTCGACGCGATCGGCAGGCGCCCCCTCGAAGTGGCGGCGACGCTGCGCGCAAGTCCCTGGGACAGTTTCTGGACCGTGGCGGTGCCGCTGGCGCGGCCGGGATTCCTGTCCGCGGCGGTCCTCGGCTTTGCCCATACGGTCGGCGAATTCGGCGTCGTGCTCATGATTGGCGGAAATATCCCGAACGAGACGCGGGTCGTCTCGGTCCAGATCTACGACCATGTGGAAGCGATGGCCTACACGCAAGCCCACTGGCTGGCGGGAGGCATGCTCGTGTTCAGCTTCGTGGTCTTGTTCGCCCTTTACACCTTGTATCCCCAATCGATTCGGAATCCGCGCACATGACAGGTTTACGGCTACAGTTCAATGTGGCGCTGCGCGCCAGCGCAGCGGCCGAACCGGACGGCTTTGCGCTCGACATCGACCTTGCCTTGCCGCAGGCCGGGATCAGCGCCCTGTTCGGGCATTCCGGATCCGGCAAGAGCACCTGCCTGCGCGTGATCGCCGGCCTCGACCGGATCGCCGGCGCGCGCGTGTCCTTCGGCGACGAGGTCTGGCAGGACGACGCGCGCAAGCTGTTCGTCCCGCCCCACCAGCGGGCGCTCGGCTATGTGTTCCAGGAAGCCAGCCTGTTCGATCACCTGACGGTGCGCGGCAACCTCGAGTTCGGCTTCAAGCGAGTGCCGCAGCACGCGCGCCGCTTCGCGCCGGCGGACATTGCCGAGCTGCTCGGCATCGCGGCGCTGCTGGACCAGCGTCCGGCGCGCCTGTCCGGCGGCGAACGCCAGCGGGTGGCCATTGCCCGCGCCTTGCTGGCCTCGCCACGCATCCTGCTGATGGACGAGCCCCTGGCCGCCCTCGACTTCAGGCGCAAGCGCGAGATCCTGCCCTACCTGGAGCGGCTGCGCGACGAACTGGCCATGCCGATCGTGTACGTGAGCCATGCGCCGGACGAAGTGGCGCGACTGGCCGACCACCTGGTGCTGCTCGACGAAGGAAAAGTACTGGCCAGCGGCCCCCTGGGCGAAACCCTGGCGCGGGTCGACCTGCCGCCGCATGTCGGCCCGGAGATCGGCGCCGTCTTCGACGCCGTGCTGACCCGGCACGAAAGCGGCGAGCTGTCCTCGCTGAGCTTTCCGGGAGGCACGCTTACCGTCGCGCGCCGCGCCGAGGCGCTCGGCAGCCGGCTGCGTTGCCGCATCGATGCGCGCGACATCGGCCTGTCGCTGGCCGATCCGGCGGCCTCCGGCAAGGCCGATGCGCTGCCCGCCGAGGTCACGGCGGTGGCTGCCGCGAACGACGCCATGGATGAGGTGCTGGTGCAGCTGCGGGTCGGGCCGACACCCTTCCTGGCGCGCGTCAAGGCCCGCTTCCTGCAGGAGTGCGGTATCCGGCCGGGCCGGCAGGTCTGGGTGCAGATGCAACACGTGGCATTGCTGGCCTGAGCCAGGGCCTGCGCCGACGGATCAGGAAAGGTCGGCGCTCGAGGGGGTGCCCGCTGCGGCAGCTTTCCTGTCCGCTCCAGCATGGCGCACGCACAGGATTGCCAGCACGAGGCTGACGATCGCGGCTGCCTCGACGAATTTGCCGGGGCCGAGCGGCGACATGCCCAGCGCGGCGGCATGGTAGAGCACATTCAGCAGCGACAACAAGCAGAGCAAGTCGACCAGCACCACGTGCTTCGGCATTCGCGCGCGCTTGAGAACGCTGTACAAGGGCAAGGGCGCGAACAACAGGAAGGCGCAATCGACGGCAGCGAGCACCGCATCGGGCGCCATGAGCATGGCGCCGCGTCCGGCCAGCCAGACGCCGGCAATGAATACCAGCCACATGCCGCGCGCAGGATCCCGTCTCGTCCAATTTTGCGCGGCACGGTAGAGAAAACCGATGAACAGCGCCGCCAGCACGCCGAAGATCGCCTCATGCGCCAACCAGGGCGCATCGATCCGCTGATGCCTCATCCATCCCGGCCCCACGCCCATCCAGGACAGGCCGGCGACAATCGCAAAGCCCGATGCCATCAGGTAGAACGGACGGGCTCCGGCGTCGACAGCGACGAATCCAGTGCTGGTAAAACCGGGAGAAGCGGTCCCGCTGCGTGAGGATGACATGTTTCCGAAAAATATTTGGACTCACACATCGTAGGGCGTGGCGGGTGCCCCGGCAATCTGTCGGAGTGACTATGCCCCCCTCCCGAAAGACCGGCAGCGCCGCCAGGGTGTCTTCGGCGGCACGCGCCACGACATGATTCAACATTTACTGCCTGCCACTTAAATTTGCATCATGTGCCGAACTTGTGCCGGTCTCGCCCGGTCATATGAGTCCGACAATACCCGGCGCTGCGTGTTGGTTTCAACCGACGCCCTACCGTAATTGCTTGACAGCGCATGCGCATCGCCGGATATTGTTGTTTCAAGGAAAGCCCTTGAAATCGTAAGCAATTGTGTGTGCTCTTGAATTACTTGAGCATACATGTAAAATAAACAACATCCGATGCGCCTGCCGGCACGGCTCGCATTGCGGACTGGATTCCTGAGTTGAAGCGTTACCGGCACTGCATGTCGACCACCACTCACCCGGCCATTTCCGGCGCGCGTCCCCTGGACGCCCGCGCCGGATCCTGCACGGGCCTGGCGCCGGCCATGCAGCCTGCCGATCTGCTCCCCTTCTCCTGCCCCGGCCTGCAGCGCACTGTCCGGCTTGCCTAAGCGGCAGGCACGGCGCGTGTTCGGCGCCGCCCGCCTGCCAGCATCCGCTACGAACGAGACACCATCCACAACAAAAGCCGGTCTCCGGTGGAGACGGCAAAAGGAAACCACCATGAATACCGAACATTCGCACCCGAGCATCCATCCGGCCACGGTCGACCGCAGCAACCCGAGCGCGCCGAAGCGCAGCTTTGCCAAGTCCATCGTGGCGAACAGCCGCCGCCTGCGCGCCCGCGTCGGCGTCGCCATCGGCCTGTGCCTCGGCCTGGCGGCGCTCGTCATCGTCCTCGAGTAAGCCTGCGGCGCTTCGCGCCGCCCCATGAAAAAAGGCAGCGGCCGTCCGGCGCGCTGCCTTGTCTTTTGGGCGCCCACCCGGGGCTGCCCTGCGCGCGCCTAGAACTCTTCCCAGCCTTCGGTCGCTTCCGCCCGGGCCTTGGCCGGCTTGCCGGCCGGCTTCGGCGCGACCGGCTTGGCTGCGATGCGCGCCGGCGCCTTGGCCGGACCTGCGGCCGCGGCCGGCGCCTGCCTTGCCGCCTGCCTTGCCGGCTGCGCTGCTGCTGCCGAGCTTGCCTGCGCGTCGAGCTTGAAGGTGCCGACCGCCCGCGCCAGCGCGGCGGCTTCTTCCTGCAGCGACTGCGCCGCCGCCGAGGCCTGCTCGACCAGCGCGGCGTTCTGCTGCGTGACCTGG
This sequence comes from Massilia sp. X63, assembly GCF_041023745.1. Lineage (NCBI taxonomy): Bacteria > Pseudomonadati > Pseudomonadota > Betaproteobacteria > Burkholderiales > Oxalobacteraceae > Massilia > Massilia sp. X63. The sequence continues at coordinate 27,567 of NZ_JBFTEF010000001.1, read as the reverse complement.
TCCATCTGCAAGACCGCACTGTTGATCTGCTCGATGCCGGCGGTCTGCTCCTGGCTGGCGGCCGTGATCTCGGCCATGATGTCGGTCACGCGGCCGACGCTCTGGACGATTTCCGCCATCGTCGCGCCGGCCTGGTCGACCAGCTCGGAGCCGTGGTGCACCTTCTGCACCGAGTCGTCGATCAGGGTCTTGATCTCCTTGGCCGCCGCGGCGCTACGCTGCGCCAGGCTGCGCACTTCGCCCGCCACCACCGCGAAACCGCGTCCCTGCTCGCCGGCGCGGGCCGCTTCGACCGCCGCGTTCAGCGCCAGGATATTGGTCTGGAAGGCAATGCCGTCGATCACCGAGATGATGTCGACGATGCGCGTGGCCGAGCCGTTGATCGCGCCCATGGTGCGCACCACCTGTTCCACCACTTCGCCGCCCTTGCCCGCCACCTGCTGGGCCGACGCCGCCAGCGCGTTTGCCTGGCGCGCGTTGTCGGCGTTCTGCTTGACGGTCGAGGTCAGCTCTTCCATCGACGAGGCGGTTTCTTCGAGCGAGCCGGCCTGCTGCTCGGTGCGGCTCGACAGGTCGAGGTTGCCGGCCGCGATCTGGCCCGAGGCGGTAGCGATGGTGTCGGTGCCGCCGCGCACGCGGCTGACGATCTGCACCAGGGCCGCGTTCATGTCTTTCAGCGCCTGCAGCAGGCGGCCGGTCTCGTCCTGCGAATCGACCTCGATCTTCTGGGTCAGGTCGCCCGCCGCCACCGCGCCGGCGATCTGCACGGCGCGCTCGAGCGGGCGAACGATCGCGCGCACCAGCATCCAGCCGACCACGGCCGCCATCAGCAGGCCGAAGGCGAGGCCGGCCAGGCAGACCAGGCGCACGGTTTCGTAGGTCGACTGCGAGTCCTCGTACTCTGCCTTGACGATCGCCTGCTGCAGATCGACCAGCCTGCCGCCGAGCTCGTTTACAGGCTGGAACAAGCGCGGCATCTCGTTCTCGACCAGCTCGTTGGCCAGCGCGTTGTCGCCGGCGCGCACGGCCGCGACCGCGGGCAGCAAGGCCTTGGTCAGGAACAGCTTGCGGGCCTCAACGAACTTGCCCGCAATTTCCGCCTCTTCGGGCGTCTGGCTGGTTGCCGCATAGGATTTCCAGGCAGCATTGACTGCCGCAATATTGGCATCCACCTTGTCCATCAGTGCGCTGCGCTTGCCAGGGTCAGCCACATCGGTCGATGTGGCGACCAGCAACTGGTTTGCGGTGATCAGTTGCAGCACACGCCCGAGTTCGTTGACCGAGACGACCCGATTGTCGTGCAAGTTGCGCAGTTCGGCGTTGGCGGTATTCAGGTTGACCAGGCCAATAACGGCGCCGATCACCAGCTCGGCTGCGAGAAAACTAATGACCAGGATGAGACGGGTCTTGATGGTGAGGTTTTTTAGCATGATGGACGTGGTGGAGAAGACGGTTATTGAATTATAGAAACAAAAATTACCTCGTGTGCATATTGCGCGCTCCACGAGCCTGGATCATGTTGCTTCGTCGCACACTTACCACAGGAATTGCCTAGAACACAGCAATCCCTCGCCTCACCTGGCGCCAATACCTGTCCATGGGTCCGGCATTCATGTCAGTTTGCCTATAGAATGGTGCAAATGATTTCCGCAGCGCATTAGCTGCTTTGAAAGACTCTGATGAACTTCCCCGTCCTGATCAACCTGAGCCTTGCGCTGGTCGTGTGCGTGCTGCTCTATCGCCTGCAGGCGAACCATGTTTCCTTTACCAAGCGCGTGTTCACCGGCCTCGGCCTCGGCGTGCTGCTGGGCGCGGCCCTGCAGGCCGTCTACGGCGCCGCCTCGCCCGACGTGGCCGCCACCAATGCCTGGCTGGACGTGATCGGCAGCGGCTACGTGAAGCTGCTGCAGATGATCATCATTCCCCTGATCATGGTTTCGATCGTGCAGGCCATCCTCAAGCTGCGCAACGCGGCCTCGCTCGGCAGCATCAGCACCTTGACGATCGGCATCCTGCTCGCGACCACCATCGTGGCGGCCGCGATCGGCATCCTGATGGCCAAGCTGTTCGGCCTGAGCGCGGTCGGCCTCACCGCCTCCAGCGCCGAGCTGGCGCGCGGCGAATACCTGCAGGGCAAGCTGGCAGCGGCGCAGGAGATCTCGCTGCCGGGCATGCTGCTCTCCTTTATCCCTGCCAACCCCTTCCTCGACATGACCGGGGCGCGCAACACCTCGACCATCGCGGTGGTGGTGTTCTCGATCTTCATCGGCATCTCGGCCACCGGCATCGCCGGCAAGAAGCCCGAGGTGTTCGAGTCCTTCAGCGGCTTCGTCCACGTCGCCCACGTGATCGTGATGCGCATGGTGACCCTGGTGCTGCGCCTGACGCCCTTCGGCGTGTTCGCCCTGATGACCAAGATGGTGGCCGGGTCGAGCCTGCAGGACATCCTCAGCCTGGCCAGCTTCGTCGCCGCCTCCTACTGCGCGCTGGCGCTGATGTTCCTGGTGCACCTGGTGCTGGTCGCGGGCAGCGGCCTGAACCCGCTGCGCTACGTGGCTAAGATCTTCCCGGTGCTGGCCTTCGCCTTCACCTCGCGCACCAGCGCGGGCTCGATCCCGATGAGCGTCGCGACCCAGACCGCGCGCCTGGGCACGCCCGAAGGCATCGCCAACTTCGCCGCCTCCTTCGGCGCCACCATGGGCCAGAACGGCTGCGCCGGCATCTACCCGGCCATGCTGGCGGTGATGATCGCGCCGACCGTCGGCATCGATCCATTCACGGCCGGCTTCCTGCTGCCGCTGCTGGCGATCATCGCCTTCGGCTCGATCGGCGTAGCCGGCGTCGGCGGCGGCGCCACCTTCGCGGCGCTGATCGTGCTGTCGGCGATGGACCTGCCGGTGGCGCTGGCCGGCCTCCTGATCTCGGTGGAACCCCTGATCGACATGGGCCGCACCGCCCTCAACGTGAGCGGCTCCATCACCGCCGGCACCCTGACCAGCCGCATCCTCGGCCAGACCGACCTGCGCGTGTTTGATAGCGATGCGGACATCAATCTGGATAGCGAGGAGCAGGTCGTCTGACGAGACGACCTGCGCGGTTTGAGGAAACCGCCTGCGTCGTCTGACGAGACGACCTGCTCCGTCCGGCAGGACGAATTGCGCTTTTTAATGCCTGACAAACAGCCCTTGTAAGCGCCTTCCGACGCTACGGCAAGCCGGTGCGGAAGGCCTGCAATCGTGCGCTTTGCGCCCGTAGAATCCGTCTATGATGACGTCATGTCAATATCGAAGACGGGCTGGTAATGGAACAGAAGTGGCCGCAGGAGATCTGGCTGGTCAGGCACGGACAGAGCGCCGGCAACGTCGCGCGCGACCTGGCCGAAGCCGCCGCCGGGCACCGCATCGACATCGCCCACCGCGACGTCGACGTGCTCCTGTCCGAGCTGGGCGAACGCCAGTCGCAGGCGCTCGGCTCCTGGTTCGCATCCCTGCCGCCGGAGCAGCAGCCCACCGTGGTCCTGCACTCGCCCTACGTGCGCGCCATTCAGACCGCCAACATCCTGATGGAGCGCCTCGATCCGGCGCACCGCAGCCGGATGGTGGTCGAGTCCGACGAGCGCCTGCGCGAGAAGGAATTCGGCATCCTCGACCGCCTCACCACCTACGGCATCGCGCACCACCATCCCGAGCTGTACGAACAGCGCCAGCACGTCGGCAAGTTCTACTTCCGCCCGCCCGGCGGCGAGAGCTGGTGCGACGTCATCCTGCGCCTGCGCAGCGTGATCGACACGCTCAACCGCGAGTACTGCCGCGAGCGCGTGCTGATCGTCGCGCACCAGGTCACGGTCAATTGCTTCCGCTACCTGTTCGAGCGCCTCGACGAAAAGACCATCCTCGACTTCGACCGCGCCGGCGACGTGCCGAACTGCTCGGTCACCTCCTACGAATACGATCCCGAGCTCGGCAAGGGCGGCCACCTGGCCCTGCGCCTGGTCAACTTCGTCGCGCCGCTCGAAGCGAGCGGCACGCCCGTCACCGCCAGCAAGGACCTGCCTGCCGCACCGAAGGCATGAGCCCATCCCATGGAATCACGCATCGACATGCCCTCCAGCCCCACCGCCGTGCATGACGTCGACACAGCCCTGCTGCGCAGCTGGCCGGTGCCGATGCCGGCCGTCGAAGGCGACAAGGAAATCCGCGGCCACGTGCTGGTGCTGGGCGGCTCCTGCGAGATGCCTGGCGCCGTCATCCTGGCCGCCACTGCCTGCCTGCGGGCGGGCGCGGGCAAGCTCACCATCGCCACCGGACAGAGCGTGGCCCAGCTGGTGGCGCTGGCCATGCCCGAGGCGCGCGTCATCGGCCTGCTCGAACACCCGAGCGCCGGCTTCAGCCTGGACGCCGTGGCCTGCCTCGATCCGCTCGCCGAGCGCGTCGACGCGGTCCTGATCGGCCCGGGCATGCGGGACGAAGCAGCCACCGCCGCGCTGGTGCACGCACTGCTGCCGCGCTTCGAGGCGGCCGATACCCGCGTGGTGCTGGACGCCTGCGCCATGGGCGCCCTGCTGCACCCGCCTGAGAACTGGCCGCAAGGCATGCCCTGGCGCTTCGAGCGCCCGGTCATCCTCACGCCGCATGCGGGCGAGATGGCGCACCTGACCGGCATCCCCAAGGACGACATCAATGCCGCGCCCGATCCTTGCGCGCTCGACACCGCGCGCAACTGGAATGCGGTGGTGGCGTTAAAAGGCGCGCGCACTGTCATCGCAACGCCCGATGGAACGTTGTACCAGCACGAGGGCGGCAATGTGGGCCTGGCGATCTCCGGATCCGGAGACGTGCTTGCCGGAATCATTGCCGGCCTGGTCGCGCGCGGTGCGCCGCTGGACCAGGCCACCTGCTGGGGCGTGGCGCTGCATGCGCGTGCCGGCGAACGCCTGGCCGAACGGATGGGCACCTTGGGATACCTGGCGCGGGAAATATCACACGAGATACCCGCGCTGTTGGAACAGATCGCGGGCCAGCATGCCGGCGACACGAGCACCCTCCGGCAAACGCCGGTGGCTTGGTGAATGGGCATCCACAACGCCCGATTTCCTGCAATCCGTAGCAATTCCGCAGCGTAGCGCGGAAACATGTACGACAGTGTGCGGTCCAACTGGCTGCCAATGTTTTTTCAGTCGGATTCGTGCACTGACCGGGGCCGCGTATTGCGTCGGTTCCCTGATGGTTCCACTGCTGGGTTCCCGAACCCTCAGAGGACCCAACCTGGCGCCGCAGCCCGTCCAAGGCCTCACCTGGGCACTGCGGCACAAGATAGACGTGAACGAGGAGTTTAAACAATGAAAGCACTGACTCAAGCACCAAAAATCCTGCTGACTGCTGCCGTGTTGGCCTCCCTGCTGGGCGCCTGCCGCAAGAACGAGCCGGCGACCGACACCACGACCACCACCCCGGACACCTCGGCCACCGCGCCGAGCAGCACCTCGGGCGCAACCGGCACCACCGGCGACACCGGCACCGGCGCAACCGGCACCGGCACGACCGGCACCACCGGTGACACCACCGGCACCGGCGCAACCGGCACCGGCACCACCGGCACTACCGGCACCACCGGCGACATGGGCACCGGCACCACCGGCACCACCGGCACCGGGACCACCGGCACCACCGGCACGACCGGCACGACCGGTACCACCGGCACCGGCACTTCGGGTACCTCGGGCACCACCGGCACCACCCCGCCGAGCAGCGGCGGCTGATTCAACACCTGCCGAACAAGGAATGGCGCCTGCAGTGCGGGCGCCGCTCCTTCCGGGCCAGGCGCAAGCCTGGCCTTTTGCTGTCGTCTCCACAGCGGCGATGGACCAGCCCGGCCGGGCTGGCTGGGCCGTTTCGTAAAAATACGGGGGGGGTCAGGTCTGACATTTAGACACGAGCTGAGCAATACGACAGCGTAATGGTCGAGTTCGTGTCCGAATGTCAGACCTGACCCCTGCTCTTTTCGCGTCTCGCCTCCCTGCTCTTTCCTGCCAGAGACCCAAAAAAAGCCAGCCCGAAGGCTGGCTCTTGCGCTGCGCACTGCGGGCGCGCTGTTGCCGGCGGATGCCGGCCAGGCTCAGGCCGGTTGCGGCGTGCCGCGGCCGCGGCCGCTTACCAGGCGGCCGATGCGCAGGATGACGCGGAACACCAGGCGCACGAAGACCAAGGTCAGGATCGCCTCCACCAAGGTCACCAGGAAGGCCAGGGCCGCGTTGTAGCGCTGGGCGCGGCGGCCGAACTTGGCGAACATGCGGTCGCGGGCGATCTCGATGCTGTCGTAGAAGGTCGGCACGACCAGCAGGGTCAGCAGCGTCGAGGTGATCACGCCGCCGATGATCGCGATGGCCAGCGGCTGGTAGAACTGGCCGGCGTCGCCGAAGGCCATCGCCACCGGGAACATACCTGCGATCAGGGCGAAGGTGGTCATCAGGATCGGACGCAGGCGCTTGCGGCCGGCCTGCATCAGCGCCTCTTCGCGGTCCATGCCTTCCTTCTCCAGGGCGCGGGCGGCGTCGATCAGCAGGATCGCATTCTTCGCCACCAGGCCCATCAGCATCAGCACGCCGATCATGCTCATCAGGTTGAGCGTGTTCTTGGTCAGGATCAGGGCCAGCACCACGCCGATCAGGGACAGCGGCAGCGACAGCATCACGCCCAGCGGCGCCGTGAAGGAACCGAACTGCATCACCAGGATCAGGTACATCAGCAAAATACCCGAGAACAGCGCGATGAGCATCTGGCCGAACAGTTCCTGCTGGTCCTGGCCCTGGCCGCCCAGCGACAGGCCGTAACCCGGCGGGAAGTCGAAGCTCTTGGCCAGCTTCATGGCGTCGGCGGTCACTTCGCCGGCCGAACGGCCCTGGGCGTTGGCCGACACGGTGATCAGGCGTTCGCCGTCCTTGTGGCGGATGCCGGCCGGGCCCTTGCCCATGGTAATGGTGGCGATCTGCTCGAGCGGCACCATCATGCCGGTGCCGGCCACCGCGATCGGCAGGCGCTCGATGCTGTCGGTATTGACGCGGTCGTCCGGATGCAGGCGCACGGCGACGTCGCGGGTCTCGCTGGTCGGGTCGACCCAGTCGCCCACCTCGATGCCGGCGAAGGCCACGCGCAGGGCCTGGGCGGCGTCATTGACCGAGATGCCCATGGCGTTGGCCAGGCCGCGGTCGAGCACGATCTGCAGCTCGTTCTTCGGATCCTGCTCCGACAGGGTCACGTCGACCGCGCCCGGCACCTGGCGCAGCTTCTCCATGTAGGCCGAGGTCAGTTCCATCAGCTTGCGCGAATCCGGACCGGTGAATTCGATCTGGACCGGCTTGCCGCCGCCGCCCAGGTCGTCGATGACGGTGTACTCGGCGCCCACCAGCGGAGCGATCTTGGCGCGCAGTTCGGTGCCGATCTCGGTGCCGCTGCGCTTGCGCTTGCTGCGCTTGCCGATATCGACATAGACGCGGCCGCCGCTCAGGTCGACGTAGCTGTTGGTATCCTCGGTTTCCGGGATCGAACGGGCGATCTCGGCGGCCGCTTCGACCTTGCGGCGCGAATATTCGAGGCTCGACGAGGCCGGGGTGCGGATCTCGACCATGATAGTGCCGAAGTCCGATTTCGGCATGAAGCTCGAGCCGCCGAAGAAATGATGCAGGGTGATGGCGCCGATGAAGCTGGCGACGGCGATCGCACCCATCCACTTGCGATGGTGCAGCGCCCAGGCGATCACGCGGCCATAACGGTCGGCCTGGTGGTCGAACCAGGTGTTGAAGCGTTGCAGCACACGGCTCAGGCCCTTCTTCGGCGCATGCGCGTGGTCAGGCGGGTCGCCCCAGTAGGCCGACAGCATCGGGTCGAGCGTGAACGAGATCAGCAGCGACACGATCACCGAGCAGGTCACGGTCAGGGCGAAGGGGCGGAACCATTCGCCCGAAATGCCCGGCATGAAGGCCACCGGCACGAACACGGCCATGATCGAGAAGGTGGTCGCGGCCACGGCCAGGCCGATCTCGGCCGTGCCTTCGAGCGCGGCGGTACGGCGGTCCGAGCCCATTTCCATGTGACGCACGATGTTTTCGCGCACCACGATCGCATCGTCGATCAGCACGCCGATCGCCAGCGACAGGCCCAGCAGGGTCATGAAGTTCAGCGTGAAGCCGCACAGCCAGACCGCGATGAAGGCGGCCAGCACCGAGGTCGGCAGCGCCAACGCGGTGATCAGGGTCGAACGCCAGGAATTCAGGAAGGCGTAGACCACGAAGATGGTCAGGATCGCGCCCAACACCAGGGCTTCGATTACGTTGTTCAGGCTGCTCTGGGCGTCTTCGCCGCCGTCCTGCACGACTTCGACCTTGGTGCCTTGCGGCAGTTCCTTGCTGACTTCCTTGACGACCTCGTGCACCTTCTTGGCCAGCGAGACGGTCGAGGCGTCGGGCGAGCGGGCGATCTGCAGGCCGACGTTCGGCTTGCCGCTGCGGACCGACAGGCTGTTGATGTCGGCAAAGCCATCCTTGATCTCGGCCACCTGGTTCAGGCGCACGATCTGGTCGCCGTTGCGCTTGACCACGATCTGCGAGAAGTCTTCCGGACGCTCGATGCGGCCGACCAGGCGGATGCCCTTCTCGTCCAGCTCGCTACGCAGCTTGCCCACCGGGGCGTTGGTGTTCTGGGTGCGCAGGGCGTTGGTGACTTCCGACACCGAAACATTGTATTCACGCAGTTTCTCGGCGCGCAGCAGGACCGACAGCTCGCGGCGCAGGGCGCCGTTCACGTTCACGGTCGAGACGCCCGGGATGGCGCGGAACTTGTCTGCCAGCACGTCCTCGGCGTAACGCGAGATGTCGGCGTGCGACTGCGAGCTGGAGGACAGCGAGAGCTGCATCACCGGCTGGGCGTTGATGTCCCAGCGGCGCAGCACCGGCTCGCGCATCTCGACCGGCAGCTTGTAGCGCACCGCGGCGATCGCGTTGCGCACATCGTCCGAGGCTTCGATGACGTTGCGGCCGAAATTGAAGTCCATGAAGATCGACACGCCGCCTTCGTACGAGTTGGAGGTGATCTCGTTCACGCCCTGGATCGCCAGCAGCTGCTTTTCCAGGCGGTTGGTGATCTCGCGCTCGACGGTCTCGGGCGAGGCGCCCGGATACGGGATGTTGACCGACAAGGCCGGACGTTCGACGTCCGGGTTCTGGTTGACCTTGAGCTTGGACAGGGCGAGCAGGCCGATCAACATCATCGCCACGATCATGACGACGGTCGCGACCGGCCGCTTGACACTAAAATTAGAGAGGAACATTTGTTATTTTCCTTGTTTCCCTGATTGCCTTACTTGCCCTGCAGCGGCGCTGGGCCGGCTGCGCTGGCCACCAGTGCGCTCGGCATCTCGACCTTCTGGCCTTCCTTCAGGTTCGAGGTCGGGGAGCGCAGCACGATGTCGCCGGCCGCCAGGCCCTGCTTGATCTCGACGTTGCCGGTGCGCGGATCGCGCGCGCCGACCACCAGCGGCACCTTGTTAAGGGTCTTGTCCTTGATGCGCCAGGTATAGGCGCTGTCGCCGGCCTTGACCAGGGCGGCTTCCGGCAGCATCAGGGCGCTCGTGCTCTTGGCGTCGATGCGGCCTTCGGCATACAGGCCGGCCACCTTCGGCTGGGCCTTGTCGGCGAACTCGATCACCACCTCGACCTGGCGGGTGATGGCGTTGGCGGCCGGGTCGATGCGCTTGACGATGCCGGCGAACTGCTGCTCGCCGTAGCCGTTGACGCGGAAATTGACCTTCTGGCCGAGCTTCACGTTGGCGATCTCGTCGGCCGAGACACGGGCCTGGAAGCGCATGCTGTTCGGGTCGATGACCTTGACCAGTTCCTTGCCGATGGTCGCGGTGTCGCCGGCCGAGACCTTGCGCTCGGAGACGATGCCGTCGAACGGGGCACGGACCACGGTGCGCGACAGCTGCTGGCGCGCGGTGGCGGAGCGCGAACGGGCGGCCGACAGCTCGCTCTGGGCGCTGTTGCGGCGCACTTCGGCTTCGTCCAGGCCCACGGCCGACGTCATGCCGGACGCGCGCAGGGTCTTCATGCGCTCGAGCTGGCGGTTGGCCTGGTCCAGGGCCTGGCTGGCGGCGCGCACGGCTTCGTCGCTGGAGGCGACGGTGTCGCGGATCGCGGTTTCATCCAGGCGCACCAGCACATCGCCGCGCTTGACCGGCTCGCCGTTCTCTTTCAGGACCTGCAGGACCACGGCCGAGACTTCGGCGCGCAGGTCGGCCTTGCGCTCCGGCTGGATCGAGCCGGTGACCACCGGGCCGCTGCTCAGGGTATCGCTCTGGATGGTCAGCACGTCTTCCGATGCCACCTTCAGCTGCGCCGGACGCTTGTCCTGGGGACCGCCCTTGGCGCCGGCCTGGGCTGTTTCCTGACCCGGTTTGGCGGGTTCCTTGGACTCCTTGCTGCAGGCGACGAGCGCCGAGGCGATAGCAAGGACGAGTAGTGATTTGCGCAGCATTGTGGTTCTCCAGAGAATGGACTCAGTGGTTGTTCTTGTAAATATACGGATATGGACAGCCAGCGCGCAGTATCGGGTAGTGCCCTGCCAACTTCAAGCGAGGACGCTGTGTACTGCGGAAATCGAGGGATGAAATGCGGTATTCGGCGATGAGTTGCATTCCAGGCGGACTGAAATGTGCCCGATTCCGGACAGACGGTGGACAGGCGGACGTCCGGCAGCGCCGCCTGCGCACCGTGCAGGGTGTTTACACGCCGGCCCCGAACACGGCGTGGATCAGGAAGCCCATGCCGATGCCGGTGAGGATGCCGCCGCCGATCTCCACCAGGGTGTGGCCCATGCGCTCGCGCAGCACCACGTGGCCCACGGTCTCGGTGGCCAGCCGGTTGATCGCCGCCGCCTGGCGCCCCACGTGCTGGCGCAGGCTGTTGGCGTCGATCATGACGATGAAGGCCAGGGTCACCGCCACCCCGAAGGCCGGGTGCCCGATGCCCTCGCGCAGGGCGATCAGGGTGGCCATGCTGGTGACTACCGAACTGTGGTTGCTGGGGAAGCCGCCGTTGCCGACCAGGTTGAACGCCCAACGGCGCTGGCGCACACTGGTAATCAAGAACTTGATCGGACCGACGACCATCCAGGTCAGTACGGGTGTTACGAGGTATGCGAGATCCATGTCGAAAATCCAGGTGCGAACGTCATTCAATCAAACCGCGCAGCGCGGCGCGGGCAGGCGCCAGGCCGGTGGGTGAGGCCATGCAGCGCGGAATTATCTCAGAAGCAAGCTATCATCGATACAAATACCGATAGGGATCAGAAACATCCGTAGCGCCGTTGCAGCACCCGGGACGGTAAAATTCTTCTCACTTAACAATACAAACAACACAGCAAGGGGGCGGTATGCGGCATTTCCGGTTGTCGATTGGGGTCACGGTCATCCTGATGGCCCTGGCGGGTTGGTGGGGCTACGAGCACCGCGGATTCCCGGGACTGTGGCAGGCGCTCTGGATCACGGCCGTGCTCGGCGTACTGGAAGTCTCGCTGTCCTTCGACAACGCGGTCGTCAACGCCTCGGTCCTGCGCGGCTGGAACGAGTTCTGGCGCAAGCTCTTCCTCACGGTCGGCATCCTGGTGGCGGTGTTCGGCATGCGCCTGCTGTTCCCGCTCGTCATCGTGTCGGCGGCGACCGGCCTCGGCCTGGTCGAGGTCTGGCACATGGCGATCGACAATCCGAACGAATACTCGCGCCACCTCACCGAGAAGCACGCCGAGGTGGCGGCCTTCGGCGGCGCCTTCCTGATGCTGGTGTTCCTGAACTTCCTGTTCGACGAAGAAAAAGAACTGCACTGGCTCGGCTGGCTCGAGGAAAAGGTCGGCAAGTACGGCACCGAGGGCCTGGCCGTCCTGCTGACCCTGTCGGCGGTGTTCGGCGCCATGGTCCTGATGCCGGAGCACCGCAAGCTGCCGGTGCTGATTGCAGGCGTCACCGGGGTGCTGATCTATATCGGCGTGCAATGGCTCAGCGGCCTGCTCGAGAGCGAAGAGGAAGACCCGACGGTGGGCAAGATGATCGCCCAGGGCAGCATCGGCGGCTTCCTCTACCTAGAGGTGCTGGACGCCTCGTTCAGCTTCGACGGCGTGATCGGCGCCTTTGCCATCACCAACGACGTCGTCATCATCATGCTGGGCCTGGCGATCGGCGCCATGTTCGTGCGTTCGATGACGGTGTTCCTGGTCTACAAGGGCACGCTGGACGAATTCGTCTACCTGGAGCACGGCGCGCACTACGCGATCGGCATCCTGGCCCTGATCATGTTCGCCAGCGTCCACTACCACATCCCCGAATGGTTCACCGGGCTGTCGGGGCTGGCCTTCATCCTGGTGTCGCTGTGGTCCTCGGTGCGCTACCGGCGGCGCATGGAACACGCCGGGCACGCCGCCGGGGAACGGGTGGGCTGAGCGGGACATTTTGCTAAATTGTCCAGCCGTGGCAGAATGGGCGCGGCTGCCATCCTGCCATCCTGACAACCGACCGAAACAAGACCATGCCGAAACGCGCCACCGCCATCCTCCTGTCCGCCATCGCCGCCATCGTGGTGCTGTTCGCGCTGTACACCTGGTTCACCCTCACCTGGTCGTATTCGGAAGGCGAGCGCGCCGGCTACCTGCAGAAATTCTCCAAGAAGGGCTGGCTGTGCAAGACCTGGGAAGGCGAAATCCTGCTGTCGAGCATGCCGGGCGCGATCCCGGAACGCTTCGCCTTCACCGTGCGCGACGACGCCGTGGTGCGCCAGTTGCAGAATGCGATGGGACAGCGGGTGCAGATCTCCTACCAGCAGCACGTGGGGATTCCGACCTCGTGCTTCGGCGAGACCGAATACTTCGCCACCAAGGCGCATACCGGACCGGTCAACCCGGTGGCGCCGAGCGAGGCGCCTGCGCAGTAATACGCGCCGTGTATTGAATAATGCTTATTGATATGCGAGGCATATCACTAAGCGCATCCGATTTCCTGGCGCGCCACTGCCCCGAGTCTCACTCCGGCTCGCTCTTGCGCTGATTCAGGATCACGTCCGCCAGCCTGGTCGCCGCCTGCGCGGCCGAGGCCGGCGGCGTGCTCTTGAAGCGTCCCAGCACTTCCCGCGTGATGTTCACCGACGCCACCCGGTGCTCGGCCTCGGCCCTGCGTTCGCCGATGGCGCTGTCCAGGGCCGCCAGTTCGCCGCCCTGCTCTTCGTGGCGCCGGGCCTCCAGCTCGGCCAGTTCGCGGCGTGCCTCGGCCATGCGCCGAGTGGCCTCGGCCGCCTTGCGCTGCATCTCGGCGTGGCGCTGGGCGTGCTCCAGCAGCGCGCGCTGGGCCTCGCGCTTCTCGACCGCCGCCTGCAGCGCGGCCTGTTCCGCCAGCTCGCGCTCGCGCGCCAGCCTGGCCTGCTCTTCCTCGGCCGCGGCGCGCGCCTGGGCCGCCTGGGCGGCCGCCTGCTCCGAGGCCAGCCGTGCGCCGGCGGCTTCGTTGGCGCGGGCGTCGGCTGCCGCCTGCAGGCGCTGCGCGGCCAGCTTGCGCTCGACCAGGGCCAGCGATTCGCGCGCCGCCTCGGCAGCCGCCCGCTCGTCCGCGATGGCCGCATCCTGCAAGGCCTGCTGGCGCTGCGCCAGCGCGGCGCGCTCGGCCTGCGCCTGCGCCAGTTCGGCGGCGCGCCGGGCCTGCGCCTGCTGGGCCGCGGCGGCGGCCTCGGCATGTTCGGCTTCCTCGATGGCGGCGCGGGCCTGGGCGCGCTGCGCTTCCAGGGCGGCTTGCTGGGCGCTTTCGGCACGGCGTTCGGCCTCGGCCTGCTCGCGCAGCTGCGCCGCCGCGGCCTGCGCCGCCTGGGCGCGGGCTTCGGCAGCCTGGGCCAGCTCGCGCTCGGCCTGCAGGCGTTCGTGCTCGCGCGCCAGCGCCGCCTGTTCGGCGGCGGCGCGGATGCGTTCGGCCTCGGCCAGGCCCTCGGCCTGCTCGGCGCGCAGGCGCGCGGCTTCCGCCGCTTCCTGCTGCGCCTCGGCCTGGCGGCGCAACGCCGCCAGCGCCGCCTCTTCCAGCGCATTTTCGTGGGCCCTGGCCTCGGCCGCCTGCGCCGCCAGGGCGGCGCGTTCGTCCGCCAGCGCGCGCTGGCGTTCCTGCTCGGCGGCCTCGCGCCGCGCCGCCTCGGCCGCCGCTTCGTCACTGGCGGCGCGCGCGCGCGCCTGCTCGGCGGCGACGGCCTCGGCGTCCAGGCGCAGCGCGACCTGCCGGCTGGCTTCTTCTTCGGCGTGGGCGCGTTCCTCGGCCACCTCGCGCAGCTTGCGGTCGGCCTCGATCCGGCCCTCGGTCGCCGCCAGGATCCGGGTTTCGGCCTCGCGCCGCGCCGCGGCGCCGGCGGCGGCCATCTGTTCCAGGCGCTCGCGGTGGGTGGCGGCGTCGCGCAGCTCTTTTTCGGTCTGCAGGCGCAGGCGCAGCGACTGGGCCGCGACCCGCTCGGACTCGGCCTGCGCCAGCGCGATCGCCTCGCGTTCCTGCTCGATGTGGGCCAGCGCGCGCGCTTCTTCCAGCGCCCGGGCCTCGGCCGCGGCGCGCGCGAAGCTGGCGGCCAGCGCCACCTGGTCGGCGCGCTCGCGCTGCTGGGTCAGTTCCAGGGCTTCGGCCTCGGCCTCGGCCAGCTTCTCGGCCGTCTGGCGGGCGGCGCGTTCGGCGCGCTCGCGCTCGCGCGCCAGGATCGCCACGCGCGCGTCGGCGCTGGCGTTGTGCAGCACTTCTTCCTTGGCCGCTTCCACCGCCGCCATGCGCTCGGCCGCCTGCAGGCGCGCCTGCTCGGTCTGCGCCAGCAATTCCTCGGCCGCGCGCGCGGCCTGGGCCGCCATCTCGGCCTGGGCCTCCACCTGGGCCGTGGCGCGGCGCCGCGCTTCTTCGTCGAGACGGGCGCGCGACTCGAGCGCCATGCGGGTTTCGGTCTCCTGCTGCACGCGGGCGCGCAGTTCGGCGGTTTCCTGGCGGATCGCTTCCAGGCGCTCGTTCGAGGCCTGGGCGGCGGCGCGCAGCGACTCCATGCGTTCGCGGTTGGCGGCAATCGCTTCTTCGGAGGCCTGGGCGCTGGCCAGCGCGGCGGCGGTGGCGGCCGCATCCATGGCGGCGCGCTCCTCGGCCAGCGAACGGGCGCGCGCCTCGGCGTGGGCGCGGCTCTCGGCGGCGACCTTGGCCTTGGCTTCGGCCTCGACCCGGGCGATGGCTTCGTGGATGTCGCGCATTTCCATGGGGCCGCGGCCGGCCGGCGCCGCTGGCGCCGCCGGTGCTTCCTGCGGCAGCACGCTTCCCGCCTGGGAAAGGTCGATCGTGAAATCGCTATCGTCGTTGTCGTGCTCGGGCTTGATGGGTTCCATGGTGTTCTCGAAGGCAGGCGGCGTCCCGCCGATTATCCGGCAAAGCGTGCGGACGCGTCACGCGGAACTGGACGGGGAATACCCGCCAATTCCGGTCATACGGGCCACAGCGGCGGCTCGTCCATCAGCGCCACCTGTTCGCGCAGCTCGAGGATTCGGTCTTGCCAGTAGCGCTGGGTGTTGAACCAGGGGAAAGCCGCCGGGAAGGCCGGGTCGTCCCAGCGCATCGCCAGCCAGGCAGAATAATGGATCAGGCGCAGGGTGCGCAGGGCCTCGACCAGGTACAGCTGGCGCGGGTGGAACTCGCAAAAGTCCTCGTAGCCGGCCAGCACGTCGGCCATCTGCCCCACCATCTCCTGGCGCTCGCCCGACAGCAGCATCCACAGGTCCTGTACCGCCGGCCCCATGCGGCTGTCGTCGAAATCGACGAAGTGCGGGCCGTCGGGCGTCCACAGCACGTTGCCGCCATGGCAATCGCCGTGCAGGCGCAGCAGCGGCAGTTCGCCGGCGCGCTCGTAGCAGCGCGCCACGCCGGCCAGCGCCTGCTCGACCACGCTGGCCCAGGTGGCGGCCAGCTCCGGCGGCACGAAGCCGTGGCTGCGCAGGTAGTCGAAGGGATCGCGCCCGAAGCTCTGCAGGTTGAGTTCGGGCCGGTGCGCGAACGGCCGCAGGGCGCCGACCGCATGGATGCGGCCGATGAAGCGCCCGATCCATTCGAGCGTAGCCGGATCGCCCAGCTCGGGCGCGCGGCCGCCGCGGCGCGGGAATACCGCGAAGCGGTAGCCGGCGAAGTCGTGCAGGCTGCGGCCGTCGATGACGGTGGCGGGCACCACGGGGATTTCGCGCTCGGCCAGTTCGGCCACGAAGGCGTGCTCCTCGAGGATGGCGACCTCGCTCCAGCGTTCGGGGCGGTAGAACTTGACGACCACCGGCGCGCCTTCTTCCAGGCCAACCTGGTAGACCCGGTTCTCGTAGCTGTTCAGCGCCAGCAGGCGGCCGTCGCCATACAGGCCGACGCTCTCGACGGCCTCCAGCACGGTTTGCGGATCGAGCCGGGCGAACGGATGGGGCTGCGCATTCTCCCCGTTGCTTGCTTCAGTAGACGGATATTCCATGCACGCATTGTACGCTCCGCGCAGCTTTTCTATGCTCTTCGCCCCCGCAGGCGTTACACTGGCGGCTTCCAACGAAAGAACAAGGCAACAAGCGCACCATGCATCTCGACGAACCCCTCAGCGACAAAGAATTCGACGAACTCGACCAGTTCCTGCTGTCCGACCGCTCCCCCGAGGACGCGATGACGATGGACACCCTGCACGGCTACCTGACCGCGATCGCGATCGGCCCGGAAACCATCATGCCGGCCGAGTGGCTGCCGCGCGTCTGGGGCGAGGACGGCAAGCAGGCGCCGAACTGGAAGAACCCCAAGGAAGAACAGCGCATCGTCAACCTGATCATGCGCTTCATGAACGAAGTCCTGATCACCTTCGAGGCCGCGCCCAAGGAATTCGAGCCGCTGTTCTGCGAGCACGAGATCGACGGCGAGGCCCTGATCGACGCCGAGGCCTGGTGCTGGGGCTTCTGGGAAGGCATGGAGCTGCGCCCGGGCTCCTGGGAGCAGGTCTGGGATTCCGAAGTGGCCGAACTGATGCGCCCGATCTACCTGCTCGGCGCCGACGAGATCGAGGAGTCCGAGCTGCAGGAAGTCGAGGACCCGCGCAAGGCGCACCAGCTGGCGCTGCAGATCGAAGCCAACATCCCGGCCATCTACCGCTACTGGCTGCCGCTGCGCAAGGGCGCGGTCGAGACCATCAAGCGCGAGGAGCCGAAGGTCGGCCGCAACGACGACTGCCCTTGCGGCAGCGGCAAGAAGTACAAGAAGTGCTGCGGGGCGGACGCCAACTGATCCGCTCGTTCGGCATCGGCACGGCCGCCTGGACGCGCGGCCGGCAAGCCGGCCACCCTACGCACATCGCTTTTATAGGGTGGGCAGGTTTCCTGCCCACGCGCTCGGCGCAAGCCTGAGCTGCCCGGCCGCCTCAGGCAGCCTCAAGCAGCCTCGAGCTTTTCCCCATCCAGTCCCGCCAGCAAGTCCCCCGGCCGCACCATCCCCACCAGCCGCCCGTCCCCGTCCACCACGAACACCTGCTGCGCCCCGTTGCGAAAGCGCGCCAGCAGCGTCGACACCGGCGCCTCGCGCTTGACCGCGACGAAATCGTCTTCCACCAGCCCGGCCACGGTCGGCACCGCGTCGCGCCCGAACAGCAGGGCCGTGGCCCGCTTGGCGCGCGCCGGCAGCGGGCGGCTGGCGTTGCCGCCCACCGCCACCAGCGACGCCATGCTGAGCACGCCGAGCGCGCGCCCGTCCGCATCCACCACCGGCAGCGCCGGCACGTCGTGGCGCAGCAGCAACGCGCGCGCCGCCGACAGCGGCATGTCGGGCGCGAGCAGGGCCGGCACCGGGTGCGCCAGCGCGCCGCACGTGCTCATGCCGGCGCGGCGCGCGGCCGCGCGTTCTTCGGTATCCGCCAGGATCGAGGCCAGGTCGTCGCGGCTGACGTCAAGCGTCTCGCCGTAGTTTTCCAGGGCCGCATCCAGGTCTTCGCGGGCAAAGCCGGCCTTCTCCTCGGGCGGACGGGCGGCCGGCTGCAGGTGCGGATAACGGTGCCCCGACAGCTTGTTCCAGACCACCGCGCCGAGCACCATCAGCACCGAATTCAGGCCCACCGGCGCCAGCACGAACCAGAAACCGGCATTGTGCACCGCCGCCCCGCCCATCACGGCGGTGACCGCCACCGCGCCGCCGGGCGGATGCAGGCAGCGCATGGAGGCCATCGCGGCGATCGCCAGGCCGCCCGCCAGTGGCGCCGCCACCAGCGGATCGGCCACCTGGGCGCAGGCCACGCCGACCAGCGCCGACACGATGTTGCCGCCGATGACAGGCCAGGGCTGGGCCAGCGGCGCGGCGGGCAGGCAGAACAGCAGCACGGCCGAGGCGGCCATCGGGGCGATCAGGAAGGGTAAGGAATGGACGGCGGCGGCGCCCAGCGCGGCGCGGCTGACCAGGGCGGTGGTCAGCAGCGCGACCAGCGCGCCGAGGGCGGCAGGCACCTGGCGGGTGAAGGATGTGGGTCCGGCCGGGCGCAGGCGACGCAGCCTTGCAAGAAACGTCGAGAACATGGATTTGATTTGCACAAATGGAACCCGCCATTACACCACAGCTTGCGACAACGCGTGATTCCCCACCCTGCGCAAGCATTCCATTATGCAATCATGTAGGATATGCAACGCCCTGCGGTGGACCCGCCGCAGCAACCCAACAACGAGGATCCGCGATGAACACCATCCAACAACGAACCCTGTCCACCCTGGCCGCCGCGGCGCTGGCCCTGTGCGTCGCCGCCCCTGCCCTGGCCGCCGCGCCGATGGCCAAGACCCAGGCGCCCGGCTGGTCGCGCATGATGCTGGGCCAGTATGAAGTCACCCCGCTGTCGGACGGCACGGTGGACCTGCCGGTCGACCAGCTGCTGGCCCAGGACGCCAGGAAGACCCAGGCCACCCTGGCCAAGGCCCACCTCAAACCCATGCTGGAAACCTCGGACAACGCCTACCTGATCAACACCGGCAACAAGCTGATCCTGATCGATACCGGCGCCGGCGCCTTCTTCGGCCCGACCCTGGGCAAGCTGGTGGCCAACATGAAGGCGGCCGGCTACACGCCGGACCAGGTCGACGAGATCTACCTCACCCACTTCCACGGCGACCACGCCGGCGGCCTGGTGAAGGATTCGGCCGCCGTCTTCGGCAAGGCGATCGTGCGCGCCAACAAGCTGGAGTCGGACCACTGGCTGAGCCAGGAAAACATGGACAAGGCCAAGGACAAGGACACGTTCAAGAGCGCCCAGGCCGCCCTCGGCCCCTACGTGAAGGCGGGCCGCTTCAAGCCCTTCGAAGGCAGCGCCGAGCTGGCGCCGGGCATCCGCGCCAACCCGACCGGCGGCCACACCCCGGGCCACACCAGCTACCTGGTGGAAAGCGGCGGCCAGAAGCTGCTCGTGATCGGCGACCTGATCCACGTGGCCGCGGTGCAGATGGAGAACCCGGCGGTGACGATCCAGTTCGACAGCGACCAGAAGGCGGCCGCAGCCACCCGCAAGAAGGAATTCGACGCCGCGGCCAGGAGCGGCACCATGATCGGCGGCGCCCACCTGCAGTTCCCGGGCCTGGGCTACCTGCGTAGCGAAGGCAAGGGCTACCGCTTCGTGCCGGTGAACTACACCCAGATGCGCTGATCCGGCGCGGGCGGGACGGCCAGGCAGCCGGCGTGGCCGGGCGGCGCCGCCAAGGGCCGGCGCCGGCAGCCTGCCACCCGCCGCGCGATCTCCGCATCCCACTCCACCAAGCCGATCCCGAGGCATTTGAGGCTGGCTTCGTGCGCGCTCCAGGCCTGCGCGAAGGCGGCCGGCCGGCGGGCAGGTGGCCGCGCCGCCAGCGCGGCGGCCGCTTCCGGTCCCAGGTAGTCGCGCGCCAGGTCCAGGCAGTCCGGCAGCGCCACGATGGGCGTCAGGTCGACCCCGACCGCTCCGTGCGGACGCCAGGCCGCGACCGAGAACCGGCCTTCATGGCTGATCGACAGGCCGACATGCAGCACCCCCTCGGCCCGCTGCAGCAGCGCGTAGGGCGGCGCACCGGCGCCGCCATGCAGGGCGATCCGGTCGGGCGCGAGGCCGCTCCAGGCGCCGAGTTCCTCGCGCAGCAGCGCGCGGATCGCCAGCCGCGCCGCCGCGCGTTCGTGCCGTTCCGGCCCGGCCACGCCCACCAGCAGCGCCCCGTGCTCGTCCGGCGCCGCGCCACGGCCGCCGCCCCATCCGATCCCGGACGCGGCGCTCATCGCTGCCGCGGCGCCGCCGGCAAGCCTTGCCAGCTGGAAGCGGACGGAATGTGCTCCCCCTTCATGACCAGGGTCAGCGGGCCGAGGCGGGCGTTATCGCCCACCCGGGCACTGTACAGGATCGCCGCGCGCGGGCCGACATAGACCTTGCTGCCGATGTGGACCTGGTCGATCTTCATGACGCGGTCCTCGAACAGGTGGGTCTGGGGACAGGACAGCGCATTCAGTTCGCTGTGGTCGCCGATCGTGACGCAATCGAACTCGGTGATGTCGGTGGTGTCGAGATAGACGCCGCGTCCGATCCGGCAGCCGAGCAGCGCGAACGCCGGCGGCAGCCAGGGCGTGCCGCGCAGGTAGCGCAGGAAGTTCGGCACCGCGATGCCTTCGAACAGGTTGGTGACCGCTTCGGACAGCCAGACGAACGGCGTCCACATCGGCGCCGCGCGCCGGCGGTAGCGTCCTATCAGCAGCCATTTCAGGGCAAGCACGAACAGGTAGCTGCCGATGCCGTAGGCCAGTCCGATCAGCGCCAGGTCGACCACCACCTCGCCCCAGCGCCCGACGGCCGCCACCGGCATCAGGTCGAGCACGACGGTATACCCGACCGCGATCACCAGCGCATGCGGCGCGGCGATGCGGAAGGCTTCGATCGCCGCGCGGCACAGGCGGCGCAGCGGCGAAGGCCGGTAGGTCAGGTGCTCGGGGTAGCCGGCGCCCTGCTCGCGCGCGGGCAGGTGCAGCGCCGGCGAGCCCAGCCAGGTATCGCCGGGCGCCATGCGCCCGTTCGGCGGCGCATGCGTGTGCACGCCGACCAGCACCCCTTCGGGCAGCACGGTGCCGTCGGGGATGTAGCTGCCGTTGCCGACGAAGCTGCGATGCGCCACCACGGTGGGCGCCATCGTCATCCAGCCGCCTTCGATCCGCTCGTCGCCCAGCATTACCGCGTCGGCAATGAAGGTTTCGTCGCCCAGGGTGAGCATGTCGGGCACCACGCCGAGCGCGGTCGAGATCTCGGCGTCGCGCCCTACCCTGGCGCCCAGCAGGCGATACCAGGCCGGCGCGAACACCGTGGCGTAGATGCCGTGCAGGACGTTCAGGCTGGATTCCTGAATATGGCTGACCAGCCACTTGCGGCAATAAGTATTGCTGTGCACCGCCCAGCGTCCGGGACGGATGCGCGGCAGGAAGGTCCAGCGCACCGCGGCCGACACCAGCACCGTCAGCAGCACCAGCACCGCGCTTGCCGGCAGCGCCAGCAGGAAATAGCGGGCCAGCTGGCCGTAGGCCGATCCTTCCTGCGCCAGCAGCCCGATCCCGCGTTCGTCGAACCAGTCGATCAGCGCGAAGCTCGGGAATACCGGCATGAAGAACAGGGTCGCGACCAGCATGATGCCCGCGACGAAGAAGATGCCTTCGCCGAGCAGGCGCGCCGGGCCGGCCAGCGGACGCGGCGACAGTTCGGCGGCGTCGACCGCCCCGACCTCGCGCGCCGGAGAACCGCCCCATGCGCGCCCGGCCGGCACCGCGGCGCCGTCGCCCAGGGCCGACTGCCCTTCCAGGCGGGCGCCCGGGCCGATCCCGGTGTTGCCTTCCATAAGCGCGTAGGACGACACGGTGGCGCCCGCGCCGACCGCGATGCGCCCCAGCAGCAGGCGGCCGCGCTCGACCCGCGCGTTCTCGAAGTTGACCGCGTTGCCGATGCTGGCGCCGTCGCCGACGTCGAGCAGCTCGGGCACGCGCACGGTGAGCGAGCCGATCACGACATCGCTGCCGATGCTTGCGCCCAGCAGGCGCAGCCACCACGGATACAGCGAGGAACCGGCCAGCAGGTAGGCGGGCGCCGCCGCCACCACCCGGTCCGCCAGCCACCAACGGAAATACGTCCCTCCCCACAGGGGGTAGGACCCGGGTTCAAGGCGTCCGGCCACCAGGCGCTTGACGCCGGCCGCGACCACGAAGCCCAGAAAGGTCACCAGCAGGAACATGCCGGCAGCGGCGGCAATGGCGCGCGCCACCGAATCGCCCGGGTCGCCGGTCAGGAAGTGATAGGTGAAGAACGGCGCCAGCCACTGCACCATGTTCAGCACGACCAGCAGCGGCAACACCGCCAGCTGGGCCAGGCCGCACAGCCAGCGCCGCGCCGCCGGCGCCGGCGCCCAGTCGGCTTCGGCCGGGGCGGCGGCCACTGCCTGGTCGAGGCTGGCCGCGATCGCGCCCAGCCGGCGGTTCTGGTAGATGTCGCGCACCGTGACCGCGGCAAAGCGCGGGTCGGCCCGCAGGGCGGTGGCCAGGCGCGCCGCAAACAGCGAGTGGCCGCCGATGTCGGAAAAGAAATCCAGCTCGCGGCGCAAGGGCTGTCCCGGGAACAGCTGCGCCAGCGCCGCGAACAGCGCTTCCTCGCCGGGCGTGTCGGGATGGTCGGCCTCGCCCGGCGCGGCGGCGGGCGGCAGCGGCAAGGGCCGCGCCT
This sequence comes from Massilia sp. X63, assembly GCF_041023745.1. Classification (NCBI taxonomy): domain Bacteria; kingdom Pseudomonadati; phylum Pseudomonadota; class Betaproteobacteria; order Burkholderiales; family Oxalobacteraceae; genus Massilia; species Massilia sp. X63. Next base: position 4,799 of record NZ_JBFTEF010000001.1, on the reverse strand, counting down.
TGAGGGCCTTGCGGTCGATCTTGCCGGAGACCAGGCGCGGCATCTCGTCCAGGACCACGAAGCGGCCCGGCACCATATAGGGCGGCATGCGCGCGGCCAGGGCCTGGCGCAAGGCGGCCGACTCCGGCATGCCGGCGCCGGCGCTCGCGACCAGGTAGGCGACCAGGCGATCGACACCCTCGTCGCGGCGCAGCAGCACCGCCGTGGTGCCGACCCCGGGCTGCTGCGCCAGCACCGCTTCGATCTCGCCCAGCTCCACGCGGAAGCCGCGAATCTTCACCTGGTCGTCGGTGCGGCCGAGGCACACCACCTGCCCATCCGCCTCGATGCGCGCCAGGTCGCCGGTGCGGTAGAGCCGCGCGTCGTCGGCGCCGCCGGCCCAGGGATTGGCGACGAATTTCTCGGCCGTCAAGTCGGGCCGGCCGAGGTAGCCGGCCGACAGGCCCGGCCCGGTCAGGCACAGTTCCCCGGTCTGGCCGCGCGGCAGCAGTTCCAGGCGGCCGTCGTCCGCGCCCGCCGCGATCACCAGCATCCCGTAGTTGGGCAAGGGGGTGCCGATCGTGATCGCGCGCCCGGGCTCGAGCCGGGCCAGGCTGGCCGACACCGTGGCTTCGGTCGGGCCGTAGGTATTGAACATGGTCCGCCCCGGACGGGAGAAGCGTTCCACGACCGATTCCGGGCACATCTCGCCGCCCAGGTTGATGATGCGCAGGCCCGGCACGTCGTGGGCGAACAGGGCCAGCAGGGTCGGCACCGCATGCAGCACCGTGACGCCGTTCTCGGCCAGCAGCTGCGGCAGCACCTCCGGATCGCCCGCGGCATCGCGCGGACCGAGCCAGAGCGTGGCGCCGACCAGGTAGGATATCCAGATCTCTTCGAACGACATGTCGAAGGCCACCGAGAAGCCCTGGTAGACACGATCCTGCGCCCGTACGCCGAGCACCGCGTTTTCGCTGCGCAGGAAATGACAGATGCTGCGCTGGCTGATCACGATGCCCTTGGGCTTGCCGGTCGAGCCGGAGGTATAGATCACGTAGGCCGGCGCCGAGTTGGCCACGCGCCCGCGTTGCAGCGGCGTATAGCCGGGGGCCGGCGGCGCCAGCAGGCGCTCGGCCAGGTGCACCGGCCGCGCCATCGGCTGCATGCGCGCCGCCATCGCCTCGCTGCTGACCAGGGCGGGCGCCCCGGCGTCTTCCATGCAGACCAGCAAGCGCTCGAACGGGGTGTCTTCATCGACCGGCAGCCAGGCGGCGCCGGTCTTGGCAATGGCCGCCTGCATGACCAGCAGGTCGATCCCGCGTGGCATCCAGAGGCCGACGATGTCGCCGGCCTGGATGCCAGCCTCCAGCAGGCGCGACGCCGCCAGCCCGGCCAGTTCGTCCAGCTCGCGGTAGCTCAGCCGGCGCGCGCCTTCGATCAGGGCTGGCTGGTCGGGGGCGCGTCGCGCGCTCGCTTCGAGCAGGTCGGCCAGGATTTCATCGCGCAACAATTCAGGCTGTTGTGGACCGTAAAGAATATCGGCGCGTGTCGCCTTGGCAGAAAGTGTATCCATTGCATGCTCGGGTCTGGCAGTAGAACGAACGATACCCGATCCGCCGCTTTCCCGATACGGCCCTGTTGTCAGGCGGCACCAGCAGCCAGGCCGGCAGCCGCGCCGACGCCCTCCAGCAGGCGCTCCAGCGCGTCGATGTCGACCGGCTTGACCAGGTGGTGCTGGAAGCCGGCCGCGAAAGCCTGGTCGCGGTCCTGCTGCTGCCCGTAGCCGGTGACGGCCACCAGCACCGCGGCGGCGGTTTCGGGCTGGGCGCGCAGGCGCCGCGCCAGTTCGCGGCCGTCCATGCCGGGCAGGCCGATGTCGAGCAGGCAGACGTCCGGCGCCACGCTGCGCGCGCGTTCCAGCGCCCGCACGGGTTCGTGCTCGACCACCACCTCGTGGCCGCAGGCCGCCAGCAGCAGGCCGAGGGTCTCGGCCGCATCCACGTTGTCGTCCACCACCAGGATCTTCAGCGCCGCGGCCCGTACCGCGGCAGCGGCCGGCTCGGCCAGCCCGGCCGCCCCGGCCGCCCCGGCCGCTGCGGCCGACTCGGGCGGCTGCGCCGGCGCGGCGCCCTGCGCCAGCGGCAGGGTGATGACGAAGGTGCTGCCCTTGCCCGGGCCCGGGCTCGAGCAGCCGACCGTGCCGCCGTGCAGCTCGACCAGGTTGCGCACCAGCGCCAGGCCCAGCCCCAGCCCGCCCTGCGAGCGGTCGGACGAGCGCTCGGCCTGGGTGAACAGGTCGAACACGCGCTTGGTGAGTTCGCGGTCCATGCCGATGCCCTGGTCGCGCACGCCGATGACCAGCGCGTGCTTGCCGCCGCCGGCGCGCACCTCGGCGCGCAGGTCGATGGCGCCGGCGTCGGACGTGTACTTGGTGGCGTTGCCCAGCACATTGGCCACCACCTGCACCAGGCGCGCCTTGTCGCCTTCCACCTGCGCCCATGAGGGCGGCAGGTGCAGCGACAAGGCCTGGCGCCGCGCGTCGATCGCCGGGCGCACCTGCTCCACCGCCTCCTGCACCACCGCACGCATGGCGACCGGGGCGCGTTCCAGCGTGATCAGGCCGCGCGTGACCCGCGAGACGTCCAGCAGGTCATCCACCAGGCGCGTCATGTGACGCACCTGGCGCCCGATGATGTTGCTGCTCTGGCGCACCCGCGCTTCGTCGAGGGTGCCGATGCGCAGCAGCTCGGCGGCGGCGCTGATCGGCGCCAGCGGGTTGCGCAGTTCGTGCGCCAGCATGGCCAGGAACTCGTCCTTGCGGCGGTCGGCCTCCATCAGCCTTTCCTCGGCCAGCTTGCGGTCGGTGATGTCGCGGAAAAAGGAAGCGATGCTGCCGTCCTGCATCGGGTAGGCGCGCACCTCGGTCCAGACGCGCTCGCCGTCGGGGAAGGTGTGCGAATAGACGGCGGCCGACGCGACCCGGGTGCGCATCACCTCGCGGTACATGCGGCCGGCATCCATGTCGACCGTGTGCGGGAACACTTCCCAGTGGTTACGGCCGACGATCTCCTGCGCCGTGGCCCGGCACAGGCGCAGGCCCTCGGCGTTCATCTCGACGATGTTCCAGTTCGCGTCGAACACGGCGAAGCCCTCGGCGATGGTGTCGAAAATGTGCCGGCTGCGGTCGCGCTCGGCGCGCAGCTCGGCCTGGGCGCGCGCGGTCTCGGCCGCGGCCCAGGTGCGCTCGGCGACGTCGCGCGCCAGCTGCACGTCGTCCTCGCTCCAGTGGCGCGCCAGCGGGCAGTCGATTCCCAGGCAGGCCGTCAGGCGGCCCAGTTTCACCAGCGGCACCACCAGCATCGCCCCGATCCCGTCGGCCACGTAGGCGCTGCGGTAGCCCAGGGTGCGCACGTCGTGCGCGCTGTCGTGGATGCGCACCACGTCGCCGGCGCGCAGGGCGGCGCCGACGGCGGGCCCGAATTCGTCGAGCCGGAAGTCGGGCTTGAGGTTCAGCCGCGCGCGGGCGCGGCCGTCGCGCGCCCACCAGTGGGGCACCGAGAAGCGTCCGCTCGCCTCGACCATTTCGGCATACACCACCCGGCCGGCGTGCAGCTCGCCGCCCAGCAGCGCACAGGCGGTGGCGATCACCTCCTCGCTCGAGGCCAGCGGCCGCAGCGCGTCCGAGACGGTGAGCTCGAAGGCGGCGCGGCGCTCGGACGCGACCCGGCGCGTGGTTTCCATCACGGTGCAGAACAGGCCGGCCACCTGGCCGTCGTCGCCGATCAGGGGCGCATGCGAGAAGGTGAAGGTGGCGCGCTCCGGATAGCCGCGCCGGTTCACCGTCATCGGCATGTCCTCGAAGTAGACCTGCTTGCCCGACAGGGCGCGGTCGATCAGCGGCACCATGTCCGTCCAGACTTCGGCCCACAGCTCGCAGAAACGTTCGCCCAGCGCGCGCCCGTGCTTCTGGCCGAGCAGCGGCGCGTAGGCGTCGTTATAGAGGAAGGTCAGGTCCGGGCCCCATGCCAGGAACATCGGAAAGGCCGAGTGCAGCATCATCTCGACCGCCGTGCGCAGGGATGGCGGCCATTGTCCGGGCGGCCCGAGCGGGGTCTGGCTCCAGTCGTGGCGGCGGATGCACATGCGCATCCCGCCATCGCCAGCGTCGAATCCGGTATGCGAAGGGGTGGACATGGGCCGATTGTCGCACAGCTTATATTGCCTGGCGTGCATTTTTATGGCGCTGTCATCGTTGACTATGGATGATCCCGATCGCAATGCGTAACAATTGCGCGGCAGAGGTGATCCGGTTACCGTCGAGCGCCCAGTGCCAGCCCAGGTAGTTGGACAGGTAGCGCGAGGCCACGCCGCGAAAGCGGCTCAACCACTGGCGAAAGCGGCTGTGGTAGGCGTTCACATTCTGGACGTGGATCGCGCCGGCGGCGCTTCGGCGTACCCGTACCCCGGCGCGCAGGTCGACCGCCTGGTGCGCAATGCCGTGCTGGCGGGCGAAGGCCCGGTAAGCGGCGTGCCCGTCGCTGACCAGGAGTACTTGCCGGTCGAGCCTGGGCAGCAGGTGGCGCGCCAGGTGCGCCGCCGTCAGCGCGCCGCGTCCGACCACGGCATCGATGGTTTGCCCGCCGCGGTCGCGCGCCACCAGGATGCAGTCGAGCTCGCGCGAAATCCCGCGCTTGCCGGCGCGTCCGCCGCGCTTGCGCGCCGGGCGGTCCAGCTTTTTCGCGCCTTTTTGCGACTCCAGCAGGAACATCTCGTCGGCCTCGGCAATGCCATTGAGCAGTTGCGGACGGTCATGCTTGGCG